>NZ_JBHUUV010000001.1:0-557859 GCF_042670885.1 Streptomyces sp. NPDC057136 | reverse complement strand
GGCCCCGAACCGTATGACACGGTTCGGGGCCCCTCTCGTTTTCGTACCCGTGCGGGCCGGGTCAGTCCTCGGTGAGCTCGCGGCGCACCGACAGCAGATCCTCCAGCTGTTCCTCGCGCGCCTGGGCCGCCACGAAGAGCAGCTCGTCACCGGCTTCCAGAGACTCCTCGACGTTCGGCGTGAGGACGCGCGTACCGCGGATGATCGTGACCAGCGAGGTGTCCTCCGGCCACGCCACATCGCCGACCCGGGTGCCGGCGAGCGCCGACTCAGGGGGCAGCGTCAGCTCGACGAGGTTGGCGTCGCCGTGGCTGAAGCGCAGCAGCCGGACCAGGTCGCCGACGCTCACCGCCTCCTCGACGAGGGCCGACATCAGCCGCGGCGTGGAGACCGCGACATCGACGCCCCAGGACTCGTTGAACAGCCACTCGTTCTTCGGGTTGTTCACCCGGGCGACGACCCGCGGCACGCCGTACTCGGTCTTCGCGAGCAGCGAGACGACCAGGTTGACCTTGTCGTCGCCGGTCGCGGCGATCACGACGTTGCACCGCTGAAGGGCGGCCTCGTCCAGCGAGGTGATCTCGCAGGCGTCCGCGAGCAGCCACTCGGCCATCGGGACCCGCTCCACCGAGATGGCGGTCGGCGCCTTGTCGATCAGCAGCACCTCGTGCCCGTTCTCCAGCAGCTCGGCCGCGATGGAGCGGCCCACCGCGCCTGCCCCGGCAATCGACACGCGCATCAGTGACCGCCTTCTTCCGGGCCCTCGGCGAAGGCCGCCTCGACCTTCGCGACCTCGTCCGTACGCATCATCACGTGGACCAGGTCGCTCTCCTGCAGGACCGTCTGCGACGTCGGCAGGATCGCTTCACCCAAACGGGTGAGGAAAGCCACGCGGACGCCCGTCTGCTCCTGGAGCGTGCTGATCTTGTGGCCGATCCACGAGGGCGTGGTGTGCACCTCGGCGAGCTGCACCCCGCCGCTCGGGTCGCGCCACAGCGGCTCGGCGCCGGACGGCAGCAGCCGCCGCAGCATCTGGTCCGCGGTCCAGCGGACGGTGGCCACCGTGGGGATGCCGAGGCGCTGGTAGACCTCGGCGCGCCGCGGGTCGTAGATCCGGGCGGCGACGTTCTCGATGGCGAACATCTCGCGGGCCACGCGGGCCGCGATGATGTTCGAGTTGTCGCCGCTGCTCACCGCGGCGAACGCGCCGGCTTCTTCGATCCCGGCCTCGCGGAGGGTGTCCTGGTCGAAACCGACCCCGGTGACCCGGCGGCCGCCGAACCCGGAACCCAGGCGACGGAACGCGGTGGGGTCCCGGTCGATCACGGCGACCGTATGTCCCTGCTTCTCCAGGGTCTGCGCGAGAGCGGCTCCGACTCGCCCGCAGCCCATGATGACGATGTGCACCTTGCGCCTACCTCGCCGTCCTGGTCATCCCGCTGACCTGCGAAAACACCCTGGTCACACTTCTTTCTCAGCTTGCCGGGCAAACAACGGGTCAACGACGTTCGGCGTTGCCCGGGATTGAGCTTATGCCGCCTCGTATCGGCCGCCTCATCCGAGTGTGCCCCGCGTTCTCACCCCCTGCCCGCACTCTTGAGTACGGGAGCACAGACATCTAACATGTCAGTTCATGGAGACCCTCCGGCCCGTCCGACGGACCCTGCTGCGCGACACCGCGTACGAAGCGATTCGCGACGCCATCGTCCGCGGCGACATTCCACCCGGTGCGTCCGTCCGTGACGGCGAACTCGCCGAACGGCTCGGGCTCTCCCGGGCGCCCGTCCGCGACGCCCTGTCCCGGCTCGCGGGCGAAGGGCTCGTGGAGAGCAAGCCGCAGAGCTACACCCGCGTTACCCGGCTCGTCCCGCGCGACGTCAGGGATGCCGCCGCCGTCGTACGCGCGATGCAGGAACTGGCTGCCCGCAGCGCGGTCCCGCACCTCACGGATACGGACATCGCGGCGATGCGGGTGGCGAACGAACGGTTCCGGGCGGCCGCGGCCGACGGCGACACCGCCGCCGCACTGCGCGCCGACGACGAGCTGCACGATGTGCTCGTCGCCGCCTGCGGCAACCGCGCGGTCGCCGCCACGGTCGCGCGCTACACCCCCCTGATCCGCCGCCTGGAGTGGCGGCAGTTCGGCACGGCGAGTGCGGCGCACGGCTCGGCCGCACTGCACGACCGGCTCATCGACGCCTGCGCCGGGGGAGACGCGGAGGAGGCCTCCCGGATCACGGCGGAGATCTGGCGCGCCCTGGAAGAGCTCGCGGACGAGCCGCCGGCCCCCTGACCATTCCACCGGCCCCCCGACCGTTCCCTGCCGTATCCCACCCCGAGATCCAAGGAGCTCCCGTGACGACCCTTCCGGCCGACATCGCCTCGTACGAGCGCTACCCCCTCCTCTTCGGGCCCTCGCCCGTGCACCGGCTGGACCGGCTCACCGAGCACCTGGGCGGCGCCGCGCTCTGGGCCAAGCGTGAGGACTGCAACTCCGGCATCGCGTACGGCGGCAACAAGACCCGCAAGCTCGAATACCTCGTCGCCGACGCGCTGGCCAAGGGCTGCGACACCCTGGTGTCGATCGGTGGCGTCCAGTCCAACCACACCCGCCAGGTGGCGGCGGTGGCGGCCCGTGCCGGTCTGAAGTGCGTCCTCATCCAGGAGAGCTGGGTGGAGTGGCCCGATGCCGTCTACGACAAGGTCGGCAACATCCTCATCAGCCGGCTCGCCGGAGCCGACATCCGTCTCGTGCGCGCCGGCTTCGGGATCGGCGTCAAGGAGAGCTGGGAGCAGGCGCTGCGAGAGGTCGAGGACCGGGGCGGACGCCCGTACGCCATTCCGGCCGGCGCATCCGACCATCCGCTCGGCGGCCTCGGCTTCGCCAACTGGGCGTACGAGGTCGTCGAGCAGGAGGCCGCCCTCGGCGTCTTCTTCGACACCGTCGTCGTCTGCTCGGTCACCGGCTCCACCCAGGCCGGCATGGTCGCGGGCTTCGCCGCCATCGAGGAGGCGGGCGGCCGGCCCCGGCGCGTACTCGGCATCGACGCATCGGCCGAACCGGCCAGGACCCGTGAGCAGATTGCCCGGATCGCCCGTGCCACCGCCGCGCTGATCGGGGTGCGGCGCAAGCTCACCGTGGCGGACATCGAGCTCGACGAGCGCTACCACGGGGGTACGTACGGCATCCCCGACGAGGCGACGCTCGACGCGATGCGGCTGGCCGCGCGGACAGAGGGAATGGTCACCGATCCGGTGTACGAGGGGAAGTCGATGGCGGGCATGGCCGACCTCGTGGGGCGCGGCGAGATCGCCCGCGACGCCACCGTCCTCTACGCCCATCTCGGCGGTCAGCCCGCGCTCAACGGGTACAGCGCGCTCTTCGCGGAAGCATGAGCGCAAGGAAGACGTTAAAGATTGAGCGAAGTTCTCTGCCCGAAGCCGGGAAATAGGAATAATTGTCCGACTTTGGTGGGGTGGTGGCTCATCGGCATCCATACGGAACGCATACGATCCTCTGCGTGTCCAAACTGACCGACGTGCCCAAACGGATCCTGATCGGCCGGGCGCTGCGCAGCGACAATCTGGGAGAAACGCTCCTCCCGAAGCGCATCGCGCTCCCCGTCTTCGCATCCGACCCGCTGTCCTCGGTGGCGTACGCACCTGGAGAAGTCCTCCTCGTGCTGTCCATCGCGGGTGTGTCGGCCTATCACTTCAGCCCGTGGATCGCGCTCGCCGTCGTGGTGCTCATGTTCACGGTCGTCGCCTCCTACCGGCAGAACGTGCGTGCGTACCCGAGCGGCGGCGGCGACTACGAGGTCGCCAATACGAACCTCGGCCCCAGGGCCGGACTCACGGTCGCCAGCGCCCTGCTGGTCGACTACGTCCTGACCGTCGCCGTGTCGATCTCATCCGGCGTGGAGAACCTCGGCTCGGCGATCCCGTTCGTCGTGGAGCACAAGGTTCCCGTCGCCGTCGGCGCGATCGTGCTGCTGACGCTGATGAACCTGCGGGGCGTCAAGGAATCCGGCAAGCTCTTCGCCATTCCGACGTACCTCTTCGTGGTCGGCGTCTTCCTGATGATCCTCTGGGGCGCGTTCCGGGGACTGATCCTCGGCGACGCCATGCACGCCCCGACCTCGGACCTGGAGATCAAGGCCGAACACGAGGGGCTGGCCGGCTTCGCGCTGGTCTTCCTGCTCCTGCGGGCCTTCTCCTCCGGCTGCGCGGCGCTCACCGGCGTCGAGGCGATCAGCAACGGGGTTCCCGCCTTCCGCAAGCCGAAGAGCAAGAACGCCGCGACCACCCTCGCGATGATGGGCCTGCTGGCCGTCACCATGTTCTGCGGCATCATCGGGCTGGCCATGGCCACCGATGTGAAGATGGCCGAGAACCCGGCACAGGACCTGATCCGCGACGGCGCCGCGGTCGGCGAGAGTTTCGTCCAGGACCCCGTGATCTCCCAGGTCGCGGCCGCGGTCTTCGGCGACGGGACCTTCCTCTTCGTGGTCCTCGCCACGGCCACCGCGCTCGTCCTCTTCCTGGCCGCCAACACCGCGTACAACGGCTTCCCGCTGCTCGGCTCGATCCTCGCCCAGGACCGCTACCTGCCGCGTCAGCTGCACACCCGCGGCGACCGGCTCGCCTTCTCCAACGGCATCGTGCTGCTGGCGGGGGCGGCGGTCCTGCTGGTCTGGATCTACGGCGCAGACTCGACCAAGCTGATCCAGCTCTACATCGTCGGCGTCTTCGTCTCCTTCACGCTCAGCCAGACCGGCATGGTGCGGCACTGGAACCGCCATCTGCGGAGCGAGAAGGACCCGGCCGCGCGCCGCCACATGATCCGCTCTCGCGCGATCAACACCTTCGGCGCCTTCTTCACCGGCCTCGTGCTGGTGGTCGTCCTCGCCACCAAGTTCACCCACGGGGCCTGGGTGGCCCTGCTCGGCATGGTGATCTTCTACGGGACGATGACGGCGATCCGTAAGCACTACGACCGTGTGGCCGAGGAGATCGCCGCCGACGAGACCCCGTCGGACGAGACCGTCCGGCCGTCGCGCGTCCACTCGATCGTCCTGGTCTCCAAACTCCACCGGCCCACACTGCGCGCCCTGGCGTACGCGAAGCTCATCCGCTCCGACCGGCTGGAGGCGCTCTCCATCAGCGTCGACCCGGACGAGACGAAGCTGCTCAAGGACGAGTGGGAGCGGCGCGGCATCAACGTGCCGCTGAAGATCCTCGACTCGCCCTACCGCGAGGTGACCCGCCCGGTCATCGACTACGTGAAGGGCCTGCGCCGGGAGAGCCCGCGCGACGTGGTCAGCGTCTACATCCCGGAGTACGTCGTCGGGCACTGGTACGAGCACCTGCTGCACAACCAGAGCGCCCTGCGGCTGAAGGGCCGGCTGCTGTTCACCCCGGGCGTCATGGTGACGTCCGTGCCGTACCAGCTGGAGTCGTCCGAGGCCGCGAAGATGCGAGCCAGGAAGCGGGCGGAATGGAACGCTCCGGGATCGGTGCGCCGAGGCCCCGTGGAACGGAAACAGAAAGAGCCCACCCAGAAGGGCTGACTGGCGGAGCCGGTTTGTGGTAAGCGGTCGGGCGGCACCCACGTAGACTGGTGGGTCGTTGTCCGGCCGCTTTTCCCTTGATCTCTGGAGCCATCCCCTCATGCAGAACGAATCCACTCCGCCGCAGGCCGGGGACTCGCTGATCGGGGAGGAGTACGAGGTCGAGGTCGGCCCCGTCGCGCACGGCGGCCACTGCATCGCCCGTACCGCGGAAGGCCAGGTCCTCTTCGTACGGCACACGCTCCCCGGCGAGAAGATCGTCGCCCGGGTCACCGACGGCGAGACCGGCTCACGCTTCCTGCGCGCCGACGCCGTCAGGATCATCGAAGCCTCCAAGGACCGCGTCGAGGCCCCCTGCAAGTACGCAGGCCCCGGCATGTGCGGCGGCTGCGACTGGCAGCACGCCAAGCCCGGCGCCCAGCGCCGGCTCAAGGGCGAGGTCATCGCCGAGCAGCTGAAGCGCCTCGCGGGCCTCACCCCGGAGGAGGCCGGCTGGGACGGCACGGTCATGCCGGCCGAGGGCGACAAGCTCCCGCAGGGGCAGGTGCCCGCGTGGCGCACCCGCGTCCAGTACGCGATCGACGACGAGGGCCGGGCCGGACTGCGCAAGCACCGCTCGCACGAGGTCCAGCCGATCGACCACTGCATGATCGCCGCCCCGGGGGTCACCGAGCTGGGCATCGAGAAGCGCGAGTGGCCGCAGCTGGCCGCGGTGGAGGCCATCTCCGCCACCGGTTCCCACGACCGTCAGGTCATCCTCACCCCGAAGCCGGGCGGCCGACTGCCCCTCGTCGAACTGGACAAGCCGGTATCCGTGCTCCGCGTCGAGGAGCACGACGGCGGCGTCCACCGCGTCCACGGCCGCGCCTTCGTCCGCGAGCGCGCCGACGACCGCACGTACCGCGTCGGCTCCGGCGGCTTCTGGCAGGTCCACCCCCAGGCGGCCGACACCCTCGTCCGCGCGGTCATGCAGGGCCTGCTGCCCCGCAAGAACGACACGGCTCTCGACCTCTACTGCGGTGTCGGCCTGTTCGCCGGCGCCATCGGACAGCGCATCGGCGAGAAGGGCGCGGTGCTCGGCATCGAGTCCGGCAAGCGCGCCGTCGAGGACGCCCGCCACAACCTGAAGGACCTGGAGCGCGTCCGGATCGAGCACGGCAAGGTCGACCAGGTCCTGCCGCGCACGGGCATCACGGAAGCCGACCTGATCGTCCTGGACCCGCCCCGCGCGGGCGCGGGCAAGCAGACGGTGAAGCAGCTGACCGCGCTGGGCGCCCGCCGCATCGCGTACGTGGCCTGCGACCCGGCGGCCCTGGCCCGCGACCTGGCGTACTTCCGGGAGGGCGGCTACAAGGTGCGGACGCTGCGGGCGTTCGACCTGTTCCCGATGACGTCGCACGTGGAGTGCGTGGCGATTCTGGAGCCTGCCAACAAGGGTGCGTGACCTGCGGTTGCGCGGCGCAGGTGGATCGCTCGACCTGTTTCCCGCCGTAAAGCGGGTCGAGCGAACAGCCTCACCATCCCAAGTCGCTGACCTGCGGCTTCAGAGTGCGGCGACTGTCACCCGGGCACCGGTCAGAGGCACGATTCTGTTGGCAGGTGCGATTGCCGGGAGATCGAGCGATGGCTACCGAGAAGATTGACCACCCGGCCCGGGCATCCGTCAGTTCATGGCGGCATATCACCCGACCATGACCACGATGACGACAGACTTCCGGCTTGGCGAAGGTGAGGACACCGCGGTGTCCCTGGGCCGGCCGCCGTGTGGAGTGGAACGGGGCGGTCTGGCGCCCCGAGCACCAACCGGTCCGAGCGCGGACGGCCGACCAGCCCTACGAGCAGATCTGCCAGGACGTGGGCACAGCCCGCGCCCAACACCGACACGGACCGAACGGCGGATCATCAAGGTTCGTATCCTGAGCCGCTGGGGCCTGTCCCGGTGACTGGTCACCCGGGGCAGAGTTCCCGGGTGGCCCGGCCAGGGATCGGCCGAAGCCGGCTACCGGAGCAGCCCTCGAGTCAGTGCCCAGGGGTGGTCCGCCCGGTCCGTGACGGTGCGGAGGCGTCGGCGAGGTCGGCGCCGGTGTCGGCGTCCCGCTGGGAGTGGCCGATGCCGTGCCAGTCCAGGCATATGACGGTCGCATCGTCCTGCAGGTGGCCGTCGTTGGCGTCGACGATCGCCGCGACGAGGGCGCGGGCGGCCTCGCGCGGATGCAGCGCGTGGGTGTGCACGATCAGGTCGGACAGATCGAGGCTGTTGGCGTTGCGCTCCAGCATGCCGTCGGTCAGCATCACCAGCCGGTCGCCCGGCCGCAGGTCCAGCGACTGGACCCGGTAGGTGTGAGGGGCATGGACGCCGAACGGCATATCGACCTCCGGAGTGAGCTCCCGCACCAGTCCGTTCCGCATCCGCAGCGGCCAGGGGTGCCCGGCGTTGATGAACTCGGTCTTGCCGTCGATCAGGCTGATGCGCAGGAGCTGGCCGGTGACGTAACCCTGGCGGCCGTGCTCGCGCACGGCCTGGTCGGCCTGGCGGGCCTGTTCGGCGAGGTCGGCACCGGCCCGCCGGGCCCGGCGCAGGGCGCCCACCAGGAGGGTGGCCAGCAGCGCGGCGCCGACATCGTGCCCCATGGCATCGGTGACGGAGAGCTGGACGGTGTCGCGGTCGATCACATAGTCGAAGGTGTCACCCCCGACGTGGTCGGCCGGCTCCAGCGCCCCGGCCACCGCGAACTGCGCCGCCTCGCACGCCAGCGAAGCCGGGAGCAACCGGTGCTGGATCTCCGCGGCCAGGCTCAGCGGGATGGTCCGGCGGCCCCACTGGTACACGTCGGTGAAGGACCGGTTCGCGATGACGATGTAGGCCAGGGCGTGCGCGGTCTCGCCGATCTCCCGCATCACCTCCGCGTCCGGCGCCGCGGGCAGGAACAGTTCGAGGAGCCCGATGGCGTCCCCGCGGTTGGTCACCGGGGCGACGATCCGCACCAGCGCGCCCTCGCCCTTGTCCTCCACGCTCGGCCGCTGGGTGCGGATCACGTCGTCGTACAGGGTGCCCCGCAGCGTGATGCGCCGGGCGGGTTCTTCGGTATCGATGCTGCCCGCCGCCCCCAGCCTTACGACCGAGCCGCCGGTGAAGTCGGTGATCAGGAACGACACCGACGCGGCCCCGAGGTGCTCCATGAGCATGCGCGCGACCACGTCGAGCGACTCCACGGGCGCCGCGGTCTCCGCCGCCGCCAGCGTCCCCGCCAACGTCATCCCCCTGCCTCGGCCACCCCCGTTCCCGGGAGTACGAGTGGTCGGCACACCCTCCCCGTCAGGCCCGCATACGGTCACGGTGACTCCTCACTGCTCGCTGGTGCTCAGGCTCCCTCCCGGGTACGCGAGGGGTCGGGGCCAAGCCCTGCCGGGCAGATGTCATTGCACCACAGAGCCCCTGAACGGATGCGCAGTCGGCCAACCGCGCGTCGAACGGCCCGGCACCGGCGCTTTGCGGAACGCCTGGGCCTCGCAGTCACCCGACTTCGCACGTGGAGTGCGTGGCGATTCTCGAGGGGAGGAGGGGCTTCCTGAAGGGGCGGAGGGCTGGCCGCCGCCCCGTTGGCTCACCCCGCCGAGCCGCTTCCCGGCGATTGGCGTTCTGTGACACGGGTTGGGATGTCACGCGAGCGCCGGGTCAGGGCCCGTAGGGGCTTCAGCAGCCGAGGAAGGGCTTCATGTTCCTCCTCGGTTCTGTGGTCAACGCTGCGCGGCTTGCTCGGCCGAAGCGAGCGTGCGGATCGCGGGCAGGTCGGCGTACAGGTTGTTCCCGGGGCACTCGGTCGGGTAGCCGTCGCGGTGGCCGGAGATCCGGTTCAGAGTGACCTTCTGACCCTTGGTGTACTTGCCGTTGTCGGCGGCGGCGGTGAGTGCGACGGTGCCGGCGGCGTCGTATCCGTACAGCCCGAGCTTCCAGGCGGCGACGGCGGCGACCGCCTCCTGTACGGAAGGTGTGGAGAGGGCGTCGTTGTAGTTGCCGAGGACCGCGATGCCGGAGGTGTCGGTGTTGAAGCCGTAGGTCTGCGCGCCCAGGACGGGCTTGTCGATGCCGCCCGCGCGGCCCTCGAATGCGGTGCCGCACTTGTCGACGAGGAAGTGGTAGCCGATGTCGTTCCAACCCTGGCTCTGCACGTGGTACAGGAAGATCGCGCGGATGATGTCCGGGGACTGGTCGCAGGTGTAGTCGTTGGTGCCGGCGGTGTGGTGGGCGAACACCACCTTGGTGTCGGTCGTGTACGTCGCCGGGTCCTTCACCAGCGACTCGTCGGCGTTCCAGCCGGAACGCGGGATGACAGCGGGCTGCGGAGCGGTGTTCACCGCGGCGGACGGGGCCGACAGGGCGAGGGCTTCGGCGTCGGCCGAGTCCACCAGCTCCACGCGGAGCCCACCCGGCAGCTTCGACAGCGTGCCGTGCTGCCCGGTCACCCGCACCTGCACACCGTCGGACGGCCCCGTCCACAGCGGCTGGGTACCGGCGCGCACGCCTGCCGTGTCGCTGTCGGATCCCACCTCGGGCGTACGCACATCGAGGTCGAGCTCACGCCAGCCCGACCAGGCGCCGCTGACGCTGGAGCGGGTGCGGACCTCAGCCGTACCGCCGAGCTGGGCACGCGGGTCGTCCCAGGTGACGCCCAGCATGCTGAACGGTTCGGTGGGACGCGCGGACAACGCCCGCCGCGCGGGATCGGGCCCGTGCAACGCGATGCTCCGCACGCCGTCGGCGGTCGAGATCTCCGCTGCGGCCTGGGCCGGGAAGGTGAGACCGAGGGACGCGAGGGCGACGGCGGTGGCCGCCGCGACCCTTGCCGTACGACGGAAGGGGAACTGCTCGGTCACTGGGCTCCTTCAGAGGCTGCGGATGCTTCGGGTGCGGGAAGTTCACTGCTGCACGTGGTTCGACCGAAGGCGCCGGTGGCGGTGGCGCGTTGGACGTGCCGGCTGCGGACGGCGAGGGTGCAGCTGGCCGTGCCGCCCTTTTCGCCGAGGGTGACGTTGACGATCGGGGAAGCGCCGAGCGGGACGCTCACGGTCTTCTTCCACGGGAGACGGGCGTTCGTGACCACGGTCGCCTTGTCGCCACCCGGACCGCGGTAGGAGATGTCGGCGGTGCCCTCGCCTAGCACCTCGTACGTCACGCCGGCGGCGGGCGCGGCCTGCTGGGGCGCCGGCGCGTCATCGGAGTTGAGGACTCCGTACGCCACGAACGCGCCGCACGCGAGCAGCAACGCCGCCGCGACGGCGATGCCTCGGCGGTCGATGCCGCGGTCGTCCCGGGACTGGGAAGCCTTCGTGGTGTCCGGGATTTCTGACTCTTCTGGGCTTACCGGCTTTTCTGTCGTGGACATGGCCGCGCTTTCGGTCGACGCAAATTCGCTTGGGTTATACACCATCAGAATCGACGGATGCCAGGCAGCGGAAAAGTCGGGGCAAGATGCCCCCAATCGCCATCGACCTGGCCAGCGAAATGCCCTATATACGCGTTCGGTTGACGAACCATCATCTCCGTGTTGAAGAATCCCCCCGCCATGATCGGCTCACCTCTAACGAGGCCACTTTTCCGTACGCGGAGGGTGGTCTGGTTTGGCATGCCTTGAGGAGTTCCGGTCGAGGTCAGGTCCAGCGTGACCGGCGACGGAGTGCCCGCGCCGGCGCGCGTCGGTGCGCCTGTTTCGCCTCGCGCGGGATGGGTGCCCATGAAGGGAATGGCGTGAAAGCAAGATACGGGCGGGCGATAGCCTGCCTCGTGGTTTCGGCGGTCGCCGGGACCATGCTGCCACAAGTCGCTTATGCGGCACCGGTTTCGAGTGATAACGGCGAGGGTATCGTCGATGCCTTCACGGGCTGGTTCTCGGAGGACGAGGGCGAGTCCGACAAGCCGGACGAGCCGTCGACCGGTGGGACTCCGGTGCTGCCGAGCCGTGAGAAGTTGCCGAAGGGCAAAGCGGCCAAGAAAGCGCAGCGAGTTGCCGAACTGACGGGCAGTCGCACGGCGAACGCCCGGTACTGGAAACTCTCCGACGGCCGGGTGCAGGCCGAGGTGTCAGCGGTGCCGACCGGGTATCGGGCGGGGAGGTCCTGGAAGGACATCGACCCGACGGTCACCGCGACCGGCGCCGAAGGCTTCGACTTCGTCAACACGACGAATGCTGCCCGTAGTTGGTTCGGGTCGGACGCTCGCAAGCTGCTGCGGTTCGAGGCCGGTGACGGGCATGCGGTGACCCTGGGTCTCGAGGGCGCGGGAAAGCTCGCCCCCGTCGCCAAGGGCGACACCGTCACGTACAAGGACGCCGTGGCCGGTGCGGACCTGTCGTACCAGGTCGGTCCGGGCCGGGTGAAGGAGAACATGGTCCTGGACCGGAAGCCCACGGGCCCGGTCTCCTTCACCTTCACGCTGGACGCCGGCGGGCTGACGCCGAAGCCGGGCAAGGACGGTTCGGTCTCCTTCTACGGCGAGGCCGCGAATCCGGTACTGGTGATCCCCGCGGCGTTCATGACGGATGCCAAGAAGGACGCCCGGTCGCCGTACGGGTTCGCATACAGCAAGACGGTCACCCAGAAGCTCACCAGGGCCGGCAAGGGCTGGAAGCTTCACGTCACGCCCGATGCGAAGTGGCTGGCCGCGCCGGAGCGGCAGTACCCGGTGACGGTCGATCCGACGATCTCGATCGCGCCGACGCCGACGACGGCGCAGGACGTGATGATCTCCTCGGACGGTCCGGGGACGAACTACGACGACAACTGGCGGCTGTCGGTCGGCAACACCAGCACCGGTTCCTCGCGTGCGCTGATGCGGTTCCCGCTGACCGGCGTACCGGCCGGCACGAAGCTCGACTCGGCCGATCTGAAGCTGTACTACGACCAGACCCACACCACGGGCGACACCGAGGTCCAGCTGGAGGCGCACCGCGCCACGCAGGCGTGGACCGAGGACCAGGCGACGTGGAACAGCGCCAACGCGATCACCGGTGAGCTGTCGGGCACGTCGGTCGTGGTGGACGACGGCGACGCCGGGCGGACGGCCGCGGTCGGCGCCTGGCCCGCGTCGGGGAACACGGCGTACACGCAGTACGCGGTCAACCAGGACTACCTGTACAACAAGGACTCGGTCGCGGGTGACACGTACACCTGGCAGCCGAGCCTCCCCGAGGACGGCACCTATCAGGTCGAGGCGCACAACGTCCCGGCCTCGGACCGCGCCACCAACGCCCCGTACACCGTCACGTACGACGGCGGGACGAAGGCGTACACGGTCAACCAGCAGGCCGGCACGGCCGGCGTGTGGAAGACGCTCGGCTCGCACCCGTTCAAGGCCGGCACCCTGGGCAAGATCGTCCTCGGTGACGGTCCGGCGTCGACCAGCACGTCGGTGATCGCGGACGCGGTCCGCTTCACCAAGGGCGGCGTGGTCACCAAGCAGCCGGGCGAGCTGAACACCTGGCACACCTTCCCGGTGACCAAGACCGTTCAGTCCTGGATCGACGGCGCGCAGGTCAACAACGGCTTCGTGATCAAGGCCGGTGACGAGTCCGCGAACGGCCCCAAGGGCGGTCCGCGCTACGAGGGCAGCGAGTTCGGGTACGGCGGCGAGAGCGCCAACTACCCGCGCCTCGTCATGACCTTCGGCCGCCAGGGCGTCGACCTCGCCGCCCCGACCACGATCCACGACACGGGCGCGGAGCTGTCCTGGACGGCGTACCAGGACCGGGACCCGATCGGGACCGCCGACGACATCGTCGAGTACCAGGTCCACCGTTCGATCAACCAGACCTTCACGCCTTCGGCCGCGACGCTGGTCTCCCCGGTCGCGCCGGCCACGACGTCGTTCACGGACACGGCGGCGACGCCGACGAAGGCGGACGACCCCGACCCGTACGGCCGCGCCTACTACTACATGGTCGCGGTCAAGACGAAGGACGGGCAGGTCGTCGCCGCCCCGACGCAGCTCGTACGGCTGCCGAAGGCGGGACGCACCACGAAGGTGCTGCCCGCGACGCAGGACACCACCCTGTCCTCGGCCCGCACGACGCTCACGCACGACACGATCGACGACGGCGGCCCGAGGAACTGGCTGAGCGTCGGCAACAACTCCGCGACCTACGGCGACACCCGCGCCCTGGTGAAGTTCCCGGCCCTCGGCATCCCGGCCACGGCCCGGGTGCTGGACGCGAACGTACGACTGTGGAGCACGCAGACCGCCCAGGACACGGCGGGCGCGGTCTACGAAATGCGTCCGCTGACGCGTGACTTCGACGAGGCCGCCGCGACCTGGGTGAAGGCCGACTCGACCACGAACTGGTCCACCGCGGGCGGTGACTTCGGCGCGGTGACGGCCGACACCGGGGCGAAGACCAATGACCCGGCCCGCCACGACTGGAACGTGACCTCGCTCGCGCAGTCCTGGGTGACCACCCCGGCCTCCCAGCGGGGCGTTGTCGTCAAGATGGCGGACGAGGCGGCCTCGCAGGAGCGGACCCTCTTCCTGTCCTCCGAGGGCACCGAGTCGAGGCTCCAGCCCAGGGTTGTGGTCACGTACATCGACTCCACCACGGAGTCGACGTACTACGCGCCGCAGACCCCGGCGCGGATGACCCCGAACACCGACTACACGGTCGACTTCACCCTCACCAACACCACCGCCTCCACCTGGAACGCGGCCGATCACGTCCTCACCTACAAGTGGGCCCTGCCCGACGGTACGGACGTCACCAACGGCGGCAATCAGGTCCAGACCGCGCTGCTGTCGAACGTCGCGCCCGGTGACAGCGTCTCGCTGCAGGCGCTGGTGAAGACGCCGATCAACTCGGACAACGGCAACAAGCGCACCGACTACGTCCTGACCTGGGACGTCTACAACAAGACGGCCGGCACCTGGGCCTCGGGAACCGCGGGCATCCCCGGCCTGAAGCAGAACGTGGCGGTGGAGGACCCGACCTCCAACCAGCTCGGCATGGAGAAGTTCTACGTCTACACGGGCAAGAACACCGGCGCCGGCTCGACCGTCATGAGCGACCTGGCGTCCGGCAACACCGTCTGGCAGTACAACGCCTTCACCAACCCCGGCCGCGGTGTCACCACGTTCGCCCGGTTCGCGTACAACAGCCTCGACACCTCCGACACGGTCTCCGGCCCCGGCTGGTCCTTCCAGGCCGCCGGCCCGATCCGGCTCGGCGCGCCGCTGGAGTTCCACCCGAAGCCGAACCCGACCGAGATCAGGCTCCCGGACGGCGACGGCACCACCCACGTCTTCCGCAAGCAGCCCGACGGCTCCTGGAAGGCCCCGGCGGGCGTCCACTACAAGCTGTCGGCGAAGCCCGGTCTGGACTGCACGCCGCTGAAGGACCCGATCCCCGACGCCTGGACGATGACTCGTCCCGACGGCACCCGGTTCCTGTTCGGCTGCGACGGCTACATGACGTCGCTGGTCGAGAAGAACGGCAACACGCAGACGTACACCTACGAGGAACGCAAGTCCAACAACAAGCCGACCAAGTTCCTCAAGTACGTCACCGACCCGGCCGGCCGCCAGTCGCTGACCGTCGAGTACTACTCCAAGGCCGACAGCAACAACCCGAAGATCATCGACCACATCAAGTCGATGACCGACATCTCGCTCCGCAAGGTCACCTTCGAGTACTCCGACAAGGGCCTGCTCACCAAGCTCACCGACGGTGCCGGCTCCACCCAGCCGAAGGTCTTCGCCTTCGAGTACGACGCCACCCAGGGCAACAAGAACGTCAAGCTCGTCAAGGCAACCGACCCGCGCGGCAACGCCACGTCGCTGACGTACAACTTCCCTCAGACCGGGGACGACCCGAAGTACCACTGGTGGACGAAGACGATCACCGACCGTCTCCAGGGCGCCACGGGCTTCACGTACGCGGTGAACACCGGCAACGCCAAGTTCACCGACACCAAGGTCACCGACGCCGAGTCGAGTGCCTCCACCTACGTGACCGACGACTTCGGCCGCGCCGTCCAGTCGACGAACGCCAAGTCGCAGACGATGAAGCTGTCGTGGGACGCGGACAACAACGTCACGTACACGGAGGAGAACAACGGCGCCAAGACCGCGTACTGCTACGACCAGAAGACGGGCTACCCGCTCTGGAAGCGCGACGCGGAGAACAACAAGGCGGGCGTGCCGGCCCAGAGTGACTGTGCGCCGGGCACCTACCCGGCGAACTCCGCCAAGTACGTGTACCAGACCCGTGCCGACGGCTACTCGGCCGATATCTTCACCAAGACCTCTCCCGAGGGCCGGAAGTGGCAGTTCGGCTACGACACCTTCGGCAACCTGAAGACGGTCACCGACCCCAAGGGCGTCGCCACCACGACGACGGGTGACTACACCACGTCGTACGAGTACGACTCCTACGGCCAGCTGACCAAGGCGATCGACGCCAACGGCAACGCGGACACGAACAGCGGCTTCGGGCCCACGGGCTTCCCGACGACGATGACGGACGCGCTGAACAAGTCGTCGACGTTCGTCTACGACGAGCGTGGCCAGGTCACCGAGGTCACCGACGCGCTGGGCAAGAAGACCACGCAGACGTACGACGCCTACGGCCGCCCGCTGGTCAAGACCGAGCCCAAGGACCAGGCCGCCGGCGACCTGATCACCGCTCCGGCACCCGTGTACGACGCCAACGACAACGTCACCACGTCGACGTCGCCCAACGGCGCGGTGTCCACCGCGGTGTACGACGCGACCGACCAGATGACCTCGGCGACCGCGCCGAAGTACACCACGACGTCGGACGAGCGGAAGACGCTCTACACCTACGACAAGGTCGGCAACCTCAAGACGACGACCGAGCCGAAGGGCACGCTGACCACGGCGGACGCGGCGGACTTCGTCACGACCAACCACTACAACGAGATCTACCAGCTCACCTCCGTCGTCAACGCGGCGGGAGACAAGGTCAGCTACGAGTACGACAACGTCGGCAACACCACCAAGGTCGTCGACCCGAAGAAGAACGCCACGGCCGACACGGCCGACTACACCACCCTGTCCGCCTACGACCTGAACCACCGGGCCACCACGGTCACGGACGCCGCCGGCAAGACCACCAGGAAGGCCTACGACAAGGACAACCTGGTCGTCTCCACGACGGACGCCGAGAACAACACCACGCTCGTCAGCTACGACGAGCGCGGCAAGCAGACCGAGGTCAAGGTCCCGCGCAGCGGCACCTCGCCGATCACCTACCGTACGAGCCGGTCCGAGTACGACCAGGTCGGCAACACCACCAAGGTGATCACCCCGCGAGCCGTCGAGGCGGGGACGACCACGGCCTTCACCGCCCGCACCGAGTACGACGCGCTGAACCGGCCCAAGCGCCAGTACCAGCCGTACGACCCGGCGGACACCCGTCACAACGATCCCAACGTCTACACCGAGACCGAGTACGACGCCGTGGGCCGGGTCGCGAAGACCTCGATGCCGCCCTCGGAGGGGCAGACGGTCCGCAACATCACGAAGCACGACTACTTCGACAACGGCTGGACGAAGAGCTCCACGGACCCGTGGGACATCGGCGCCACCTACGACTACAACGCCCTGGGCCAGCAGACGACCAGGACGCTGACGTCGGCGGGCGGCTCCTCCAACCGCACGATGACGTGGTCGTTCTACCCCGACGGAAAGGTCAAGTCCCGTTCCGACGACGGTGTTCCGGTGGGCAAGTCGGTGGTCCTCGCGGACAACTCCGACACCCAGCACACCTCCTCCACGGGTACCTGGGCCACCGGGGACATCACCGGGCAGCAGGGCTACGACCACCGCACCCACGCGGCCGGTACGGGCACGGACGCCTTCACGTGGACGCTCGACATCCCCAAGGACGGCTCGTACACCGCGTACGTGAAGTACCCGAAGGTGACCGGGGCCGCCACGACCGCGAAGTACACGCTCTCGCACGGCACGACCACCGAACCGGCGGTCACCAAGGACCAGAACGCCGCTACCGGCACCTGGGTCGGCCTCGGCAACTACGCCCTCAAGCAGGGCGAGGACACCAAGCTGAAGCTGGCCCAGAACAGCGCCGGCGTCGTGGTCGCGGACGGGGTCAAGCTGGTCCGTGACAACTCCGCGGAGACCGACAACGAGAAGCGGACCTTCAACTACGTCTACGACGTCAACGGGAACCTGACGTCGATCGACGACACGTCGTCCGGGGCGAAGGTCGACGCCTACGCCATCGCCTACACCGGCCTCAACCAGGTCCAGAAGGTGGCCGAGTCGCTGTCCGGCGTGGAGAAGAAGGCGACGTCGTACACGTACGACGCCAACGGGCAGTCGGAGACGGTCACCCACCCCAGCCAGTTCTCCAAGTACACCTACGACCTGCGGGAAAAGGTCAAGACGGTGTCCGTCGGTAAGTCCGCGACGGACAGCACCCCCAAGGTCACCTCGTACACGTACACGGACCGCGGTCAGAAGCTGAAGGAGACCAAGGCCAACGACAACGCCATCGACTACGCCTACTTCCTCGACGGTGCGCTGAAGTCGACGACGGAGAAGAAGGCGGACGGCACCACGCTGGTCGCCTCCCACACCTACGCCTACGACACCAACGGCAACAAGGCGCAGGACGTTGCGAAGAAGATGAACGCCGACAACCGCTCGGCGTACCTCGACTCCACGACCGACTTCACCTACGACCCGGCCGACCGGCTCACCAAGTCGGTCAAGACGGGCAACGGCGCCGGTACGGAGACGTACGTCCACGACGACAACGCCAACGTCATCAGCCAGACCGTCAAGGGTGCCGGCACCACGTTCCAGTACGACCGGAACAGGCTGCTGACCGCGACGACGTCGGGCGTCAGCGCCAACTACACCTACGACCCCTTCGGGCGCCAGCAGTCGGTCATCTCCGGCGGCAAGGTCATCGAGCGGAGCGTCTACGACGGCTTCGACCACGTCGCGGAGTCCCAGAAGATGGACGCCGGCGGCGCGATGAAGTCGACGACGTACGCCTTCGACCCGCTGGACCGCACCGCGTCGAAGACGGCGGACGGCAAGACCACCGACTTCGAGTACCTGGGCCTGTCCGGCGAGGTCCTCGACGAGAAGGTCGCCGGTGCGCTTACCAAGTCGTTCCAGTACAGCCCGTGGGGCGAGCGCCTGTCGCAGAGCAAGCACAACACCGACGGCACGACCGAGGACGGCTACTACGGCTACAACAGCCACACCGACGTCGAAACCCTGACCGACAAGAACGGCGACACCAAGGCCACCTACGGCTACACCGCCTACGGCAACAACGACGCCACGGAGTTCACCGGCATCGACAAGCCCGAGGCCGGCCAGCCGGACAAGGAGGAGTACAACCCCTACCGCTTCAACGCCAAGCGCTGGGACGCCCAGTCCGGTACGTACGACATGGGCTTCCGCGACTACAACCCGGGCCTCAACCGCTTCACCACCCGGGACATGTACAACGGCGCCCTCGCCGACATGAGCCTGGGCGCGGACCCGTACACCAGCAACCGCTACGCCTTCACCGGCGGCAACCCGGTGAGCGGCGTCGAACTGGACGGTCATCTCGTCTGGTTCGCGATCCCGGCCATCTACTGGGTGGGGGCGGCACTGGCCACGGCCCTGTACGCGTCGACACCGCAGGGTCAGCAGCAACTGGCGGACGCGGGGACGGCCCTGGGCAGCATGCTGATGCCGTCCGCGGACGATGCCGGTTCCAGCGACTCGTCCAACGAGCCGCGTCCGGGTCCCACCCCCCAGCCGTCGCCGGGCCCCGCGCCCAGGCCTGCGCCGCGGACCACCGACACCAACAACCCCACGTGCGACCCGATGCCTCTGATCGACGGAGGACGGGTCTACGGCGGTCTTGAGGAGTACACGGATCACCAGGGGAACAAGGGCTGCAGGGCGACCGGCGCCTATGCGTTCCTCACCAAGGCCGACCGCAGGTCGCGCACCGGGGCGGGCGGCATGCCGAAGTGCTCCGAATGCGAACCGTCCGTCCAGCCGGACGGAATGGGTGAAATTGCGGCAGGAGGCGGGAACCCGCAGGCCGGCCACCTGATAGGTTATTGGGGCAAGGGCACCGGCCAGGACGTCCGAAACCTGGTTGCTTTGCATGGCAGGGCGAATGCAAGGATGGCCAGCAAGGTCGAATCCTTCGGGTGGAAAGCCTTGAACGCCGACAACAAACTGTTCATGTCGGTCGTGCCCATATACGGAGACCCTCATTCGGCCGTTCCAACAACCGTTCAGGTGGGAATGACCGTATACGGACCGCAGGGGAATATCACGGACACCTACTCGTGTACTGCGATCAACTCCTCGACCGGCATCGGCTCGACATGCTAGAAGGGGCCTAGTGGTGGCAACGCTTTCAGAGATCCAAGCCCTGTTGGGCGAACCCCGGTTCAACTGGTCGGATCCGGCACCATGGATCGAACTTCAGCGGGAACTCGATATCGAATTCCCCGCGGACTTCCGCGAGATCGTGGACGCCTACGGTTCGATCTCGATCAACGGGCAGTTGTATCTGAAGCATCCCGCCGGCCACCTTTTGCACAGCCTGGGAAAGAACATCAGGGAGGACCTCGAGTTCTGGCGCGAGGAGGACATGGCCGAGTTCCTGCCCAGTCCGGTGGGGGCGAACCCCGGTGAGTTGATGCCGGTGGCATCGGCCACGACGGGGGAATGGGTTTTCCTTCGCGTTCCTGATGAACCATCGTCGCCCTGGCGCGTCCTGGTTCAGGAGTTGGACAGTCCGGCCCACACTCTCCACGAGATGACGTTCAGCGAATGGTTGCTGGCTTATCTCAGGGGTGAGGACGTGACGGTGTGTTCTCGCAACCTCGCGCCTGACCGTCCGTTCTTCGAATTCCTGCCCTGAAAATGAACGCGGTGGTATCTCCTGTCCTGGTGACAGGGGGTACCACCGCGTGAAGATTTTCCCGTGACGCAACGGAGCCCCACCATCCAAAGGTGGGGCTCCGTTGCGTCACGGGCATTTTCCAGTCGGCCGGGGGGCGACGATTCCGCGGACGACGCCCAGGTCGAGGAGGTCCTGGGGTCTCAGGCGGAGTTGATCGGCGATGGTTCCGGTGTCCTCGGGGGTGCGTTTGAGGATGGACGCGGCCGCCTCGGGGGCGATCACCGAGAAGTAACTGTCGGGTGTGGCCCAGGTGTTCCCCGGGGCGGCGAGCGCGAGCGCGCCGCCCGATCCGCCCTCGCCGATGAGCAGGGCGGTCAGCGGGACGCGGGCGGAGGCGACGGCGCCGAAGAGGTCGGCGATCGCGGCGCCCGCCCCGGCGTGTTCCGCCGCCGGGTCGTTGGCCGCTCCCGGCGTGTCGATGAGCGTGAGGACCGGGATTCCGAGCCGGTCGGCGAGGCGGACGAGCCGTGCGGCCGTACGGAACCCGCCCGGGCGGGTCGCGGTGCCGCACTGGGCGGCGTAGGCGACGGTGCGGCCGTCCGGCCGTCGGCCGAAGCCGCACAGCATGCCAGGGTCGACGCCGCCGCAGCGGTCGCCGGAGATCGCCTCGCGCAGGTGGAAATGGGCGTCGAGGTAGTGGTGCGCGCGGGGCCGGTCGGGGTGCCTGGCGCGTGCCACGGCCTGGCGGCCGGTCACCGCGGGCTCGGTGTCAGGGTGGCCCAGGGCGCGGGGCGGTGGGACCGGGCCGTCCGCCGGGGTGGTGAGCAGCGTGAGCCAGCTCCCGAGCGCGGCGCGCAGCCCGTAGGGCGGCACGATGCCGTCGATGTGGCCGGCGGCGAGCTGGGCCTCGGCGGTGTACGCGGCGGGGTCCGCGTCCGGTGGTCGGACGCGGGAACCGGCGAAGCCGACCTGGGCGCCGGGCAGCGCCAGGACGATGTCGGAACCCGCGCCGAGGGTGGCCCAGCCGCCGCCGGTCGTCGGGTCGCGCAGGACGGCGATCTGCGGCAGTCCCGCGGCCCGGGTGAGCGCTGACTGCCGTGCCAGGTACTGGAGTTGGAGGAGGGCCCGCATGCCCTCGTGCATGCGGCTCCCACCCGTGGCGAGCAGGACGACCACGGGCAGCCGCCGCGCGCGGGCGAGCTCGTGGGCGGCGCCGGCGCGGGCCCCGGTCAGCTCGCCGATGGAGCCGCCGAGGAACCGGAACTCGAAGGAGATCAGCACCGTCGGCACTCCCTGGACCGTGCCCGTGCCGCAGATCACGGACTCGGACTCGCCGGTACGGGCGGCGGCGCGGGCGTGCGCGGCCGAGTAGCCGGGCCAGTCGATCGGTCCGTCGCCGGTCAAGGTGCTTTCGGGGAAGGGTAGTTCGGTGAAGTCGTCGGCAACGAGGGCGAGTGCCTCGCGTGCCGTCATCGGGTCACTCATGCAGTGCTCGCTTCATGATCTTGCCCATGTGGTTGCGGGGCAGGGCGTCGCGGAACCGAACGGCCCGGGGGCGCTTGTGGGGTGCGAGATGGTGGGCGACGTGGTCGGCGAGCTCTTCGACGCCCGGCGGCGCGGCCGGATCGGCCATGACGATCCGGGCGACGACGATCTCGCCGAGGTCGGCGTCCGGCCCGCCTGTGACCGAGGCGTCCGCCACGCCCGGATGCTCCAGGAGGACGTTCTCGATCTCGCCGGCCCCGATTTTGTATCCCCCGCTCTTGATCAGGCCGGTGGACCGGCGGCCGACGATGCGCACCGAGCCGTCGGCGTCGAGCGTGGCCATGTCGCCGGTGCGGAACCAGTCCTGGTCGAAGGCGTCCTTCGTTGCCTCGTGCCGTCCAAGGTAGCCGGTGAAGAGGTTCGGGCCCCGGACCTAGGATCTCGCTCACCGCGGTGTTCGGCGATGTCGGCGGGGCGCGGGCGACACCGGAGCCGGCAGCCTTCTCTCGCGTGTGGGCTGGGGCGGCCATGAATGTCCTGCTGGTGCGCATCGCCGTGTGTTTCGCCACGCGGCCGACGGTGCGAACCTCTTCCGGACCGCCTTGCGCTGGTATGCCAGGGGGCCGGCGAAACCGGCCGGGAAGCCCGTCATCAGGCCCGAGATCGCGTGGTTGACGGCGTTGACGCCCTCGCTGTCCGGTAGGCGCACCAGCAGGTAGTTGATACCCGCGCTCATCACCGCACCGATCGCGCCGCCGATCAGACCACTGATCAACGGTTCCCGCATGGAAGGCGTGGGAACGGCGGTTCTGGCAGGGGTGGCGGGCGCGGTCATGGTCGACTCCTGGTGGGCGCGGCCGGTGCCCTCAGTGGTGGGCGGGAGCCTCCGGGTTACGCCGGACGCCGACCGCGGCGAGGACCGCGCCGGCGACGCACAGCGCACCGGTGACGAGCGCCGCGGTGTGCATACCGTTCATGAACGCCTGCCCGCTGCCTTCGATCACCGCGGCCCTCAACTGCGCGGGCATGTCACCGGAGACCGGCGAAACCCCCATCGCCACCGCGTCCTTGGCCTTGTGCAGACCCTCGGCCAACGGTCCGGGGACCCCGGCGGAGGAGAGTTCGCCGGTCAGCGTCGAGCCCACCCGGCTGCTGATCAGGGAGATCAGTACGGAGGTGCCGAGCGCCCCGCAGACCTGGAGCGCGGTGGCCTGCAGACCTCCCGCCACGCCGCCGTCCTTCACGGGGGCGTTGCCGACGATCGCGTCGGACGAGGCGGCCATCACCATGCCGACGCCGAGGCCCAGCGCGATGAAGGGCGGCCACATCGCGGCGTACACCGCGAGCAGGACCACGCCCGCACCGAGGGTGGCCAGTGTTGAACCCGAACTCCAGCCCCATGTCTCGCCCTTGACGACACCGAAGACGAGGACGAGCAGGCCGAGTGCCAGGAGGATCACGCCGGGGACGTCGAAGCGCTGCTCGCCGGCCGGGCTCTTGCTCTGCGGCAGGACGAAGGCGCTGAACGCGAGCGCGACGATGCCGATCGGGAGGTTGATGAAGAAGACCTATTCCCAGCTGACGTGCTCGACCAGCAGTCCGCCGACGATCGGGCCGAGTGCGGTGGACACGGAGGACACCATCGCCCAGATACCCACGGCCATACCGAACTTCTTCGGCGGGAACACCGCACGCAGCAGACCGAGCGTGTTGGGCATCAGCAGCGCGCCGAAGAAGCCCTGCAGGGCACGGAAGGCGATGACGCCTTCGATGGAGCCCACGAGACCGATGGCGACCGAGGCCACGGTGAAGCCGGCGACGCCGGCCAGATAGTACGTACGCCGGCCGAAGCGGTCTCCGAGCTTTCCGCCGAGGATCAACGCGGCGGCCAGCGCGAGCAGATAGGAGTTGGTGACCCATTGCAGGTCGGCGGTGGACGCGTTCAGGTCCCGGCCGATCTCCGGGTTGGCGATCGCGACGACGGAACCGTCGAGGCCGACCATGAACAGGCCGAAAGCGACGGCTATGAGCGTCAGCCAGGGGTTGCCCCGACGCCCGGCCGGGGCAGCGGGCCGGGCGCGAGTGGGCACGGGGGAGTGGTCCACGGCAGTGGAGGGCATACGGATGCCTTGCTTCCTGAAAATAAGGAAAGTAAATGGGGGTGGAACGACGGGAGGGGGACGGACGGCCGCGCGGGCGTCGTCAGTGCGAGGCGGCGTGAATGTGCCGCGCCAGTCCCTGGAGCGCACCGAGGGCGGAGCCGATCGCATCGAGATCGCCGTCGGTCAGTGCCGACAGGGCCTCGGCCACATACCCGTCCATGAGCGCCCGGACGCCAGTGATACGCCGACGGGCCTCGGCCGTGAGGTGCAGATGGGCGATCCGCTTGTCGGCCGGGTCCTGCCTGCGCTCCAGCAGTCCCTGGGCCGCCAGCTGGGTGACCAGTGTGCTCACGTTGTTCGGCTTCATCAGCAGTTCGTCGGCTGCCGCGCGGACGGTAATGGCTTCGCGGTCACCGACGAGCCGCAGCAGCGCCAGCTGGCCCTCGGGGAGCTTGGGGTACGGCATGTCATGGGCGAGGCGCCGGTCGAGCGCCCGGCTCAGCGCGGGCAGGACAGCGGTCATCGCTGACGCGATGTGCCGGATGTCCTGTTCGGACGCGCTGGGGGCTGACATGCGGGCATGCTAAGTATGACGAGATACCTATGTCGAAAGACCTAAATGCGCTCCAGGGCTAATCGGTCATCGCGCGTCGGCGGGAAGCTCGACCTTTCCGTCGAACGTGCCCCGGTTGTCCTGCCGTACGTCCTGCTCGTACGTGATGTCCTGGCCGCCGTACGGGACGAGGAAACCGAAGGCGAACCGGTGGCTCCTGACCCGGTAGGTCTTCGCGTCCAGGACCAGGACCTCTTCCAGGCCGGACAAGGTCAACTGGGCGTCGTTCACGGGGATGCCGGCCCCGCGAAGCTGGTCGGCGGTGGGGTCGAACTCCCGTTGGGCCTTCTGTACCCAGGCCCGGTCGCGGACGGCGGTCAGCTGCTGCTTGTCGCTGCCGACGCGGAGTTCGACCGTGCCGTTCGCCTCGGCCAGCTTCACGTCGTCTCCGGCGGCCTGTGCGTACGCCCGGAACTCCTCGATGACCGAGACGGGGTCCTCGATCTTGTTCTGCATCTCGGGGTCGGTGGCGGGCGCGGTCCGCCAGTTCGCGCCGCCCTCCTTGACGTGGGCGGTGCCGTCGACGACGTAGACCTGCTCGTTCTTCGTCGTTCCTTTGCTGCTGGTGCTGACGCCCCGCGACTGGAGTGCCTGCGGCGCCATGCCGCGCCGCACGGTGGCCCGGTAGGTGGCGGCGCTCTTCTGCCCCTGGAGCGTCAGCCCCTCCTGCCCCTTCACGGAGAAGGTCCAGGCGCTCTCCGCGGCCATCGCCTTCTCGGCGAGGTCGAGGAAGTCCGCCGGGGACTCGGGCTCCGGCGCGGGCGGCTCGGAGGGCTGCGTCACCTCGGGGCTCGTGGGCGGCCCGGCGGACTCGGCCGGCCCTTCGCTGTCCGCGCCGCAGGCGGTCAGCGAGAGCGCGAGCGGGAGAACAAGGGCGGCAGTGCGTCTGGAGCGAGAGCGGGTTCGCATGGACCTCTTCCTTGTGTCACGGCAGCGCGCGGACTGTACAGCAGCGTTGAGGTCTGCGGCACGCTGACGTACATTCCTGGTGAATCGACACAAAAGCCCGCGCTCCGCCGGTTCTCAGTCCTCGGGCGGCGGCGCCGTGCTCTTGCGTACGACCAGGCTGGTGGCCAGCTCCAGTCGCGTCGACACCGGTTCCTGGGCCCGCAGTCGCATCAGCATCTGCGCGGCCTCCTCCGCCATCTGACGCAGCGGCTGATGGACCGTGGTCAGTGCCGGGCTGGCCCAGCGGGCGATGGACACGTCGTCGTAGCCGACCACCGACAGGTCGTGCGGCACGCGCAGGCCGTTCACCCGGGCGGCTTCCAGGACGCCGAGCGCCTGGAGGTCGCTGCCCGCGAAAATCGCGGTGGGCCGCTGCGGCCGGGACAGCATCTCCTCGGCGCGGTCGTAGCCGCCCTCCACATGGAAGTCGCCGAACAGGATGAGCTCGGGGTCGACTTCAAGACCCGCCATGCTCATCGCCGACCGGTAGCCGTCGAGCCGGGCCCGGGAGCACAGCATGTCCTCGGGTCCGGTGATGATGCCGATGCGCCGGTGCCCGCACTCGATCAGATGACGGGTGGCGGCGAGTCCGCCGTTCCAGTTGGCCGAGCCGACCGACGGTACGTCGGGGTCGGGGTCGCCCGCCGGGTCGATGATGACGAACGGGATCGAACGCGCCCTGAGCTGCTGCTTGACCTCGCTGGGCAGGGCGGAGAAGACCAGGACGACGCCGAGCGGCCGGCGCTGGAGCATCGCCTCCATCCAGTCCGGGCCGGGCGAGTGCCGGGTTCCGCTCTCGGTGAGGACGACTCCGGCGTTGTGGGCCTTGGCGACGTTCTCCACCCCCCGGATCAGCTCCATCGCCCAGATGCTCTCCAGCTCGTGGAACACGATCTCGATGAGCGGCGCCTCGCGGGCCGACCGTGTGGTGCGCCGGTAGGCATGGGCCTCCAGCAGACGCTCCACCTTGACCCTCGTCGGGGGCGCCACATCCTGCCGCCCGTTGAGGACCTTCGAAACTGTCGAAATGGAGACGCCGGCCTGCTGGGCCACCTGGGCGAGGGTGATACGGCCCATTTCCTCGTCATCGCGCATGGCGAGGAGCATAAAGCACGGAACAACTGCCGCCGGGGCGTAACGCTTTGATAACCCGGCGACCGAGGGTTGACCCCCCAGGTGGGGAGTCCTAGCGTCCCGACTCAGGAAGTTTCGGTAATCGTACCGAAAATGTTTCGAGAGGCGAGTCGATGAAGCAACGCGCACGGTTCCTGCGGACCGCTGTCGTCGGTGGTGCCGCGCTGGCCCTGGTGCTGTCCCTGTCCGCATGCGGCGGAGGGTCCGATGCGGCCGGCGGGGACGACACCATCCACGTCCTGGTCTACGGGGACGCGACGAACAAGGTGGAGAAGGAGCTCGTCGCCACCTTCAACAAGACCTCGAAGGTGAAGGCCGTCCTGGATACGATCCCGGGCGCCGACTACCAGGCCAAACTGCAGACGATCATCAGTAGCAAGCAGGCGCCGGACGTCTTCTTCAACTGGGGCGGCGGCAGCATCAAGCCGTTCGTCGACGCGGGCCTGCTGCTCCCGCTGGACGGCTTCATCGCCAAGGACCCCGGCCTCAAGGCGAAGTTCCTGCCGTCCGTGTTCAACAGCGCGGTGCTCGACGGCACGTCGTACGGCGTACCCATGCGCGGTACGCAGCCCGTGCTGCTGTTCAACAACGGAAAGGTCCTCAAGGAGGCGGGCGTCGAGGCGCCGAAGACCTGGGACGACCTGCTCACGGCCGTCAAGGCGCTGAAGGCCGACGGCGTCACCCCGATCGCCCTGGGCGGCGGCGACCGGTGGCCGACGCTGATGTGGTTCGAGTACCTCTACGACCGCATCGCAGGCCCGGAGCTCTTCCAGAAGGCCCTGGACGGCGACCAGGATGCCTGGGCGAGCCCGGACAGCAGGAAGGCGCTGGGCAAGATCAAGGAGCTGGTGGACGCGGGGGCGTTCGGCACCAACTACGACTCGGTGAAATTCACCGACCAGGGGTCACCCACGCTCCTGGCGACCGGCAAGGCCGCCTTCGAGCTGATGGGGTCGTGGGAGTACTCGACCCTGCAGGACGCGTTCCCCGAGTTCGCGAAGAACGACCTCGGCTACAGCGCGTTCCCGTCCATCGAGGGCGGCAAGGGCGATCAGGCGAACATCGTCGGCAACACCAACAACTTCTACTCCGTGCTGAAGAAGACGAAGCACCCGCAGGCCGTCGCCGAGTTCCTGAAGCTCATGTACTCGGACCAGTTCGTCAAGGCGCATCTCGGCATCGGCAACCTGCCGACCACGACGAACACCGAAGGCTTCCTGGACACCGCCGCCAGCCCCGAGTTCGCGAAGTTCCAGTACGACCTGGTCAAGGCGGCCCCGGCGTTCCAGCTGTCCTGGGACCAGGCGTACCCCCAGTCGGCGGCCACCACGATGCACCAGTCCCTCCAGCAGTTCTTCAACGGCTCGATGGACGAGGACGCCTTCATCGAGGCCATGCAGGCACTGCCGACCTCGTGAGTTCCCTGAAATCCGGACGCGGAACACGTGACATGAGCCCAACCGCCACAGCCACCGTGGACAGCGAGAAGGCCAAGGGGACCGGCCGGCCCGCCGGCCCGTCCGGCATCGGAGCGGGCCGCCCGGGATTCCTCTGGGCGGCCCCCGCCGCTGTCTTCTTCGGTCTCTTCGCCATCGTCCCGCTCATCCTGGTCGCCGTACTCTCCTTCGCCAGCTGGGACGGGTTGAGCGACCCCGAATTCGCCGGCCTCGACAACTGGAAGAAGCTCCTCGACGACCCCGTCATGATCAAGAGCCTCTGGCTGAGCGTCCTGCTCACCGTGCTCGGGGTCGTCGTCCAGACCCCGCTGAGCATCCTGCTCGGGGTCTGGGCGGCGGGGCACCAGCGCAACCGGGCCGTCCTGTCCGCCATCTACTTCGTTCCGATGCTGCTGTCCATCGCGGCCGTGTCCGTGCTGTGGCGCGCCGTTCTCGACCCCAACTTCGGGGTCCCCGCCCAGGCCAAGTGGCTGTTCGGCGACGGCAACCTGTTCGGGATGCAGTCCAGCGCGATCGGCGTTCTCGTCTTCGTCAGCACCTGGCAGTTCACCCCGCTGCACACGCTGATCTACCAGGGTGCGGCTCGCGCGGTGCCGCCGGTCCTCTACCAGGCGGCGCAGATCGACGGCGCGGGCACGGTGCGGCAGTTCTTCCACATCACGCTGCCGCAGCTGCGCAACTCGATCATCACCTCGATGATCCTGATGGTGGTCGGCGGACTCACGACCTTCGACACCGTCCTCATCCTCACCCAGGGCGGACCGGGCACCGACACCACCATCAGCGCCTATTACATGTACCAGAAGGCGTTCAAGAGCTTCGACTACGGAGCGGCGTCCGCCATCGCCCTCCTCCTGGTCCTCGTCTCCACGGTCATCTCGCTGATCGTGGTGCGGCTCTCGGGCTACGACAAGATGCGCAGCACCATGGAGGGACTGTGAGGAAGAGCCGTCCCAACTACTTCGCCGGATTCGGCTCGCTGGTCTGGCTTCTCGTGGTCGGACTGCCGCTGTACGTGATGCTCATCGCCACGTTCCAGTCGCGCCCCGACTACGCGGCGAACGGCCCGCTGGCCTTCCCCGAGCACTTCACGTTCGACAACTACATCAACGACCTCGACAGCGGCTTCGCGCAGTACTTCCTCAACACGGTGATCGTCACCGTGTGTGTGGTGGGCATCGTCGTGCTCCTGGTACCGCCCCTGGCGTACACCATCGTCAGGAGCCGCGGCCGGGCCGCCACCACCGTGTTCCGGCTGTTCCTCCTGGGTCTGGCGATCCCCTCGCAGGCGGTCATCGTCCCGATGTTCTTCGTCATCAGCGAGGCCGGTCTCTACGACAACCTCATCGGCGTCATCCTGCCGACCGCGGCCTTCGCGATGCCGGTGTGCGCCCTGATCCTCACGGGTGTGATGCGTGACATCACACCTGATCTGTACGAGGCGATGACGATGGACGGTGCCTCGTCCCGGCGGGTCTTCTTCCAGCTGGTGCTGCCGCTGTCGAAGAGCGGTGTCTCGACGATCATCGTCTTCTCCGCGCTCCAGGCGTGGAACGGCTTCCTCTTCCCCCTCGTCCTGACGCAGTCCGCGGAGACCAAGGTGATCACCATGGGTCTCTACGACTTCCAGACGGAACACGGAGTCGACGCCCCCGGCCTGCTCGCCGCAGTCGTCCTGTCCATGCTCCCCATCCTGCTCGTCTACCTGTTCGCCCGTCGTGCCCTGGTCCAGGGGCTGATGGGGGTCGGAGGAAAGTGACCGCCAACATCGACAACGCCGGCGTGCAGACACCCGCCGAGGCCACGGACTCCCACGCGCCGGTCTCCGGCGCCACGGATTCCCGCACTGCGCCGTGGCGCGACCCCACCCTCGCTCCCGAAGCCAGGGCCGACGCCCTGATCGCCGCGATGACGCTCCAGGAGAAGATCTCCCAGCTCTTCGGCGTCTGGGTGGGCGCCTCCGACGAGGGCGCCGAAGTCGCCCCGTACCAGCACGACATGGAGGAGGCCGTCGCCCTCGACGAGCTCCTTCCGCACGGCCTCGGCCAGCTGACCCGCCCGTTCGGTACGGCGCCGGTCGACCCGGCCGTCGGTGCGCTCTCGCTGTCCCGCACCCAGGAGCGGATCGCTGGGGCGAATCGATTCGGCATCCCGGCGCTCGCCCATGAGGAATGCCTCGCGGGCTTCGCCACCTGGGGCGCGACCGCCTACCCGGTGCCGCTGTCCTGGGGTGCCACCTTCCATCCGGCGCTGATCCGCGAGATGGCCGACGCGATCGGCCGCGACATGCGTTCCGTCGGCGTGCACCAGGGCCTCGCCCCGGTCCTCGACGTCGTACGCGACGCACGCTGGGGCCGCGTCGAGGAGACGATCGGCGAGGATCCCTATCTCGTCGGAACGGTCGCCACCGCCTATGTGCGGGGCCTTGAGTCGGCCGGTGTCGTCGCCACGCTCAAGCACTTCGCGGGGTACTCCGCCTCACGGGCGGGCCGCAACCTCGCCCCCGTCGGCATGGGCGCACGCGAGCGGGCCGACATCATCCTGGCGCCGTTCGAGATGGCCGTACGCGAGAGCGGCGTGCGGTCCGTCATGCACGCCTACACCGACACCGACGGGATTCCCTCCGCGGCCGACGGGCTTCTGCTGACCGGTCTGCTCCGCGACACCTGGGGCTTCGACGGGACCGTCGTCGCGGACTACTTCGGCATCGCGTTCCTCAAGACGCTGCACGGCGTGGCGGGGACCTTCGGGGAGGCGGCCGGCGCCGCACTCGGCGCGGGCGTGGACGTGGAGCTGCCCACCGTCAAGGCGTTCGGCCGCCCCCTGAGCGACGCGATCGCGGAGGGTCTCGTACCCGAGGCCCTGGTGGACCGTGCGGTACGCCGAGTGCTCGTCCAGAAAGCCCAGTTGGGGCTGCTGGACCCGGACTGGAGCCCGGTGCCCCCGGCGCTGGCCGGTTCCGTAACGGGCACGGAGGGCCCCGCCGTCGAGGGGTCGGGGGCACTGCGCGGAACCGTCCGGCTCGACACCGACGAGAACCGCGCGCTCGCCCGCCGTGTCGCCGAACAGGCCGTCGTGCTTCTCCGCAACGACGGCACCCTGCCCCTGGCCGCCGGTCCGGCCGCCGGGGCCCCCGCCCGTATCGCGCTGATCGGCCCCAATGCCGACACCCCCACAGCGGTCCTCGGCTGCTACGCCTTCCCGGTCCACGTCGGCGGTCAGCACCCCGAGACGCCGCTCGGCATCGAACTGCCCACACTGCGCGAGGCGTTGACGGCAGAGTTCCCGGACAGCGAGATCGTCACGGCCCGGGGATCGGACGTCGACGGCACCGGAACCGAGGGCTTCGCCGAAGCCACCGAACTGGCCCGGGGCGCCGACCTCGTGATCGTCGCACTCGGCGACCGGGCCGGCCTCTTCGGCCGCGGCACGAGCGGGGAGGGCTGCGACGCGGAGAACCTGGCACTGCCCGGTGTGCAGCAGCAGTTGCTCGACACCCTCCTCGATACGGACACCCCCGTCGTCGTCACCCTGCTCGCCGGACGTCCCTACGCCCTCGGGCGGGCGGCGGACCGGGCTGCCGCCGTCGTGCAGTCGTTCTTCCCCGGCGAGGAAGGCACGACGGCCATCGCCTCGGTGCTCAGCGGCCGGATCGCACCGTCGGGCCGGCTGCCCGTCAGTGTGCCGCGCCACCCGGGCTCCCAGCCCTCCACCTATCTGGCGGCGCGGCTCGGCCACTCCAGCGATGTCTCCAGCATCGACCCGACCCCGGCGTTCGGGTTCGGCCACGGTCTGACGTACACCACCTTCGAGTGGAGCGACCTCGTCGTGGAGCACGTACGGGCGGCCACGGACGGTGAGTTCGCGCTCGCGTGGACTGTCCGCAACACCGGTGCGCGCGAGGGAACGGAGGTGGTCCAGGTGTATCTGAACGACCCGGTCGCCTCCGTCGTCCAGCCGGTGCAGCGCCTCATCGGCTACGTACGCCTCGACCTCGGTCCGGGGCAGGCGGCGAGGGTACGGGCGACGGTCCCCGCGGACCTCGCGTCGTTCACGGGCCGCGAAGGCCACCGGATCGTCGAACCGGGCGATCTCGAACTGCGGCTGAGCGCGTCGAGCACCGACGCGCGTCTCACGGCCCGGGTCACGCTCACCGGGCCGGTGCGCACGGTCGACCACACCCGACGGCTGCACATGGACGTCGCGACGGAGATCCTGACGGACACGCGCTAGTCCGGCACATGCGGAACGGAAAGGGGCCTTCGCGGGCGGTGACAAGCCACCCGCGAAGGCCCCTTCCTTTCAGCCGTGCGCCCGGGTCAGGAAGCGGTGCAGGCGCTGACAGCGGGCGGTGCGGTGTCACCGTGCGTCATGACGGTGAAGCCGAAGCTCGTCGTCCCGCCGGCCGCGAGGCTGCCGTTGCCACTCGGCGTCATGGTCATCACCTTCCCGGTGCTGTCCCAGCTGGGCGTGCCGTTCCAGGTGGCCGAGATCTCCTGTGCGGAGGCGATGGTCACCCGTACGTTCCAACTGCTGATCGCCGAACTCCCCGCCGTCACGGTCACCTTGCCGTTGTAGCGGTCTCCCCACGTCTCCTGCTTCGCGTACGAGACGGTGCATGTACGCGTCGTCCCGCCCCCGCCCCCGCTCGTACCGCCCAGTGCGGCCAGTACGGCGTCATAGGCCGGCTTCTTGTTGTAGTTGCCGTCGAAGAGAAGCGGGGTTCCGCTGCTGCGCCAGGAGTACTTGTCGGTGACGCCCCAGACGGTGATGCCCGTGCAGCGCGTCACCGCGAGACACGCGTTCACCGCGTTGGCGAAACTGGTGGCCTGCGAGGCCCCCGATCCCTCGATGTCCAGTTCGGTGATCTGCACGTCGACGCCGAGGTCGGCGAAGCGCTGCAGGTTCTGCTGGTAGTCGGAGGGGACGGGGGACTGGCTGTTGAAGTGGCTCTGGAAGCCCACGCAGTCGATGGGCACACCGCGCTGCTTGAAGTCCTTGACCATGGCGTACACGGCGTTGGACTTCGCGTTCACCCCGTCGGTGTTGTAGTCGTTGTAGCAGAGCTTCGCTGCCGGGTCGGTGGCCCGCGCGGTGCGGAACGCCTCCTCTATGAAGCCGTTGCCGAGCTTGTCCTGGAAGGGGGAGCTGCGCCGCGCACCGCTGCCGCCGTCCTGGAACGCCTCATTGACGACGTCCCAGGAGTGGATCTTGCCCTGGTAGTGCCGCATGACCTGGGTGATGTGGTTGTTCATCGCCGTACGGAGGTCGCTCGCGCCCAACGTGCCTACCCAGCCCGGCAGTTGGGAGTGCCAGACCAGGGTGTGCCCGCGTACCTTCATCCCGCGGCCCTGTGCGTGGCTGACGATCTGGTCGGCGGCCCCGTAGGTGAACGATCCCCGGGACGCCTCCAGGGCGTCCCACTTCATCTCGTTCTCCGGGGTCACCGAGTTGAACTCGGTGTTCAGCGTGGCGGCGTAGGGCGCCTCGCCCAGATTGTTGGCGGCGACCGCCGTGCCGAAGTAGCGGCCCTTGGCGGCTGCCGACTCGCCGAGGGTGCTCGCGGCGTGCGCGGTGCCGGACAGGGCGACGATGCCGGTGGCGGTGAGCAGCCCCGTGACGGAGAGGGCCAGCGCCCTGCGCGCGAAGGCCCGCAGGGGCGTGTGGATGTCCCCTGGAGGACTCGGAATTGTGCTGATCATGACAACCTCTTCCTTCTGTTGGCGGACGGTGCGGGGTGGATGAGGGGGTTACCGCTTGGCGCGCGCGGCGGTCCGCAGCTCGGCGACGAGCGCGGTGTACGCGGGCTTCGCGGCGAAGTTCGCGTCCAGGATGTTGGCGGCGCCCTGTCCGTCGAAGACGCCGGGCACCCAGGAGTACTTGTCGGTGAAGCCCCATACGGTGAACGAGGTGCAGGAGCGGACCGTGAGGCAGGCGGCGAGGAGCCTGCGGTAGTCGTCGGCCTGCCGGGCCAGGGACGGGCCGTCGGCCGGCAGGGTCATACGGATGTCGACCTCGGTGAACGCGGTCTCCAGGCCCAGCGCGGCGAAGCGCTCCAGATTCGCCTCTACGTCCCCGGGGAAGCCGTACTGGATGTCCAAGTGCCCCTGGATGCCGAGGCCCTGGACGGGGACACCTTCGGCGAGCAGTTCCCTGGCCAGGTCGTAGTACGCGGTCGACTTGGCGTTGATCCCCTCGACGTTGTAGTCGTTGAAGAAGAGCGTGGCCCGGGGGTCGGCGGCGTGCGCCCAGCGGAACGCGTCGGCGACGTACGAGGGACCCAGCTCCCGCAGCCAGAGCGAGTCACGGTAGGTGCCGTCCTCGTTGAAGATCTCGTTGACGACGTCCCACTGGTAGATCCGGCCCTTGAAGTGTGTGACCTCGGCCGTGATGTGGGCACGCAGGATCCGGCGCAGTTCGTCCGCCTCGATCGAACCGTCGGCGACCCCCGAAGTGAGCCAGGCCGGGAGCTGGCTGTGCCAGAGCAGGGTGTGACCGCGTACCTCCTGCTTGTGCTTCTTGGCGAAGGCCATCAGGCGGTCGGCCTGCGACCAGTCGAAGGTACCGCGGGTGGGCTCCACGACCTCCCACTTCATGACGTTCTCGGCGGTCACGGAGTCGAACTCGCCTGCGGTGAGGGCCCGGTACGGAGCGTCGGAGGCGAGGGCAGAGGTGTCGACGGCCGTACCGATCCGGAGATCGGGGCGCTCGGCGAGGGCGCGCAGCGTCCTGTCGTGCGTGCCGGGGTGGGCGGACGCCGTCTGGGCGGCGGCTCCCAGCACGAGCGCGGCGGCGGTGGCCGCGGTCAGGGCGTGAACGGTGCGTCTGGACATGGGGGTCTCCTGAGGAGTGGATACGGGTGAGGGCGGGCCGGTCCGCCTCCGGAGCGTTGCTCGCTCTCACCTGCACCCCGGCAGTTCCCGGGACATCCGCGAAAGCTTTCAGGGGCGACGAGCCCACCCCCGCCCGTCTGTTGCACGGAAAGGTGGCTGCCAAAGAGATCCTGAGTGATACATGCCACCGAAACAATGGCGCGTCAGGACCGAAACAATTTCGGTCCGATTCGCGTGCTCCCCGAGGTCCCGGCCCCCGACTCTCAGATCCGCTTCGAGCGTCGGCGGGGCGGCTGTTCGCACTCGGCGAAGCTCGAGAGGCGGCCCTCGACGAGGTGCTTGAGGGCCTCGATGAACGGGTCCCGGAGGTGGCCGGGGAGCGTTCCGAGTACATCGGCCTGAACGGCGGAGACGACCTCGTTCGACTGCGCGACCAGCGCCCGGCCCTTCTCTGTGGCCGCGATGATCCGGGCCCGGCGGTCGGTGGCGGACGGCCGGCGTTCGGCGAGCCCCTCCTTCTCGAGCTTGTCCGTGATCACCACCATCGTCGTCTTGTCCAGGCCGAGCGACTCCGCGATCTGAGTCTGCGTCATGTTCGCCGACAGCGCCTTGTGCAGGACGCAATGGGCGCGCGGCGTGATGTCGAGCCCGGTCAGGCCCGCGGTCATCTCGGTCTGCAGCGCGTGGGCGGTCCAGGACAGCAGAAAGGTGAGGTCGACGTCGGGAGACGCGGCGGGATCGGTCGGCTTCATATGGCAAGCGTAACGAACGTGTTCGCAGTAGACGGTTTCGTTGTGGAGCGGTTGCGGGGCATGCGCGCGAGGGCTTGTTATGCCGAAATAGATGATGCCGAACGGAACTATATGTTACGGTCCCGCCTTGTAGCCGAACCTGGAGGCGTCCCCATGTCCCTGTCCGTACAACCGAGTTCGAGGGCGCGGTGGCTCGCATTCGCCGTGCTCTGCGCCATGCAGTTAATGGTGGTCATCGACATCAGCATCGTGACGGTGTCCCTCCGCTCCATTCGGAACGACCTCGGCTTCGGCCAGGCGCAGCTCGCCTGGATCACCAACGCGTACACGGCCGGTTTCGGTGGACTGCTGCTGCTCTCGGGGCGACTGGGCGATCTGCTCGGACGCAAGCGCATGTTCGTCGGCGGACTGGGCCTGTTCACCGTGGCATCGGCGGCATGCGGCGCCGCCCAGTCGCAGGAGATGCTGATCGCGATGCGCCTTTTTCAGGGCGCGGGCGCGGCGATGGCCTACGCGGTGATCACGGGCATCATCTTCGCGATCTTCACCGATCCCCGGGAGATCGGGAGGGCGCTGGGTATCTCCGGTTTCGCGCAGGCCGCCGGCGCCTCGGGCGGCATCCTCGCGGGCGGTCTCATCACCCAGGGGATCACCTGGCACTGGGTGTTCTATATCAACGTGCCGATCGGCATCGTGGCCGGCGTGCTCGCCACACGGCTGATCCCGGGCGACCGCGGTCTCGGCCTGCGTGCCGGTGCGGATGTGGCGGGGGCGCTTCTGGTGACCGTCGGCATGATGCTCAGCGTCTACACCATCGCCACGGTCGGCGACCACGGCTGGAGTTCGGCGCACACCCTCGGCTTCGGGCTCGCCTCGATCCTTCTTCTGGCGTCGTTCGTCCGGCGCCAGAGATCTGCCGCCGTTCCGCTCATGCCGCTCGGTATCTTCCGCTCGCGCAACCTCGCGGGCGCCAACCTCATCCACCTCCTCCTGGTGGCGGGCACGATCTCCTTCAACATCCTGATCGCCCTCCATATGCAGGAGGTCGCGGGTTACTCCCCGGCGGTCACGGGCTTTGCGTTCCTGCCGCTCGCGGTCATCGCCGGGGTGGTCTCGATCAGCCTGTCGGCACGATGGAACATGCGCTTCGGTCTGCGCACTGTGCTGCTGGCCGGTCTCGCCGTGGTCGCGGTCGGTCTGATCCTGGTCGTCCGGGTCCCGGCCGACCCCCGCTATGTCGTCGACATTCTGCCGACCGCCCTGCTGATCGGCGCGGGCAGCGGCCTGGCGATGCCGGCGGTCCTGATGCTGTCCATGCAGGTGGACTCGCCGCGCGACGCCGGTCTCGCCTCGGGTCTGGCGGGCACGGCCGGAACGATCGGTGACTCGCTCGGCATCGCCGCGCTGGCATCCATCGCCGCCGCACGGACGAACACTCTGCTGTCCGAGGGTGAGAGCGCCACGTACGCGCTGAACGGCGGCTTCCGCCTCGCGTTCGGCATCTCCGCCGCGCTGGTCGTCGGCGCTGCCGCCATCGCCTTCCTGGTCCTGCGCCCACAACCTGCGAGCCCGCCGCCGCAGGGTCCGCCCGCGCCCGAACAGGCGAATCCCGAAGAAGCGCATCCCAACAGCGTTCTCTCCTAGCTCTCCTAGCTCTCCAGCTCTTCGACCGTCCGCTTTTTGTTGCCTCTTCCTCCTCAAGGAGTCCCTCATGTCCAGCATGTCCAGTGGAGCCCGCGCGCCCCAGCCCTCCTCCGCCGCCCTCTCGCCCGTACGCCTCCGAGCCGTCGCGGTCGGTGCCGCGACCGTGGCCGCCCTCGTGGTCTGGGGCATCGGGAAGGCGGCGGGCGCCGAACTCAACGTCGTCCAGGCCGAGGGCGACCCCGCGATGGAGGTCGGCTTCGCCGCCGTCGCCGTCTCCGCGCTCTTCTCCGCACTGCTCGGCTGGGGCGTCCTCGCCCTGCTGGAGAAGTTCGCGCCCGCCAGGTCCCTCATCGTCTGGACCGTGCTCACGAGCGCGGTGGCGCTCCTCTCCCTCATGCCGGTCCTGTTTTCCGACGCGTCCACCGGTACCAAGGTCGTGCTCCCCCTGGCGCACCTGGCGGTGGCCGCGGTGGTCATCCCCCTGATGCGGCGCAGCGCGGTCAGTACCCGGTGACGAAGACCCCCGAGATCCCCCGGCGCTCTGCGGGTTACTATATGGGAATGGTTTCCATTACCGTTAAGCCTTCGTCCGTAGAGAGCAGGTAACCCCCATGTCCGCCCACTGCCAGCTGACCGGCGCCGAGCCGGGCTTCGGCAACAGCATTTCCCACTCGCATCGGCGCACCTCTCGCCGCTTCGACCCGAACATCCAGCGCAAGCGCTACTGGCTTCCGAGCGAGGGCCGCTATGTACGCCTGACTCTCAGCGCCAGGGCCATCAAGGCCATCGACGCCATCGGCGTCGAGGCCGCGGTGGCTCGTATTCGCGCGCGGGGAGTGAAGGTCTGATGGCCAAGAAGAGCAAGATCGCGCAGAACGAGAAGCGAAAGGTTGTCGTCGCGCGGTACGCGGCACGGCGGGCCGAGCTGAAGGAGATCATCCGGCGGCCCGCCTCCATGGAAGCCGAACGGGCGGCGGCGGTCGCGGAGTTGCGTACCCAGCCCCGTAACGCCAGTGCCACCAGGGTGCGCAACCGGGACAGTGTGGACGGCAGGCCACGTGGGCATCTGCGGAAGTTCGGGCTGTCCCGGGTGCGGATGCGCGAGCAGGCGCACGCCGGGTTCCTGCCCGGAGTCACCAAGTCGTCCTGGTAGCAGCACCGAAGCCCTGTCGAAGGCGGTGGCCCGCGATCCCCGCAGGGGGGGAGCGGGCCACTGTGTCAGCGGCCGACCGGATCGAGATGGGCCTCGTCGTCGGGCTCCATCAGCGCCAGCAGCCCGCCCTCGTCGAGCGGGGTCGGTACGGTGACGAGCGCCGTCTGCCGGGCCGTGCCGGCGTCGAACACGTGGACCTCCCCGTGGCCCCCGCGCGACACGGCGATCATTGACCCGCCGGGCGACGCCGCGACGGCCCGGCGCTGGACGCCGTCCCACGGTGTGCCGCCCCGGCGCGGTGCGCCCGCCATGGGCGGCAGCGGCAGCCGTGCGGTCACGGCCGGTGTGCTGCCCCCGGTGGAGACGAGGACGAGTTCGTCGCCGTCGGGATGTACGCGGCTGAAGGCGACGTGGTCCCTGGCCACCGCCAGGCGGAAGACCAGGCCGGGGCCGAGGTGCAGGCGGCCCGCCTCGGCCGAGTCCAGGTGGTGCCACCAGGCGTCGTTGGCCCAGTCCGGCCAGCTCTCGGGGGCCTCGGGCCCGCTCCGTACGCAGGACCAGAGCGTCCGGTGTGCGGCATCGAGCCGCAGGTAGTAGCCGCGGCCCCCGCCGCGGCCGCCGGCCGCCCACGGGATGGTCTCTCCGGCCACGAGCGCGTCGCCGTCGGGGCGGGCCGTGTGGACCCCTGAACCGGCGGCCGCGAACAGCCGTCCGGTCAGCGGGTCGTAGGCGTCGCCGTGCCCGTCGTCGTCGGGGAGGGAGAGGGTCGATACGGGTTCGGCGGGCGGGCACGAGGGCGCGGACCCCATGAGTGCGGAGTGCCTGTATGCCGTCAGCTCACCGGGCTCCCGGTGGCGCAGCACGACCAGCGGATCGTCGGGCGAGCCGACCACGGTGTTCGCCTGCACGGGTCCGTACGCGCACCGCGCCCGCGCCCCTCCCGTCCGCCAGGTCGACGGTCGTCAACTGGTCCGACCAGGGCGACCAGTTGCGGCCGAGGCCGGTGGTGACGGCGATCCGGCGTCCGGTGGCATCGGTGGCGAGATGTTCGGCGGGCACCGCGACCGGTATGCGGCGCTCGATGAGCGGGCGGCCCGCGTCCGGCCCGTACGGATCGAGGATCAGCAGCTCGCCCGCCCGGTCGTCGACGCATGCGGTGCGGTGGTGTGGAAGGGCGAGGAAGCCCGCGTGCTCGGCGAGATGGCGTCCGTCGAGCTGAGCTGTCGTACGTCCGTCGCGCAGGTCAACGACCCTGATCTGTCCGGCTACTTGGTCGGAGACGATCAGGCGCGGTCCGAGGGGCATGGGGCGGTCTCCGGGGCTGGGGCGGATGGGCAGGCTTGCTTTGATAATGATTATCATGTCTAAATCGCGGTGGGGAGAGGCCGGGTCCGGGACGGCCCCCTCGACACCGATTCGCCATCCCCGGCCATCAACAGGAACAGAGGGCACGTCATGTCGCGCGCAGTGAGAGGAATCCGCCGGTGGGCGGCGGCCATCGTGATGGGGTCGTTCCTGGTGGGGTGCGGCCCCACCGAGGAGCCCGCGTCGGGGAAGGCCGGAACGGACGACGCCGGCCCGAGGACGGCAGTGGACGTCCGGCCCGTCAAGGCGTCGAGCACGATCACCGACGCCCAGGGCGTCACCATCACCGCCAAGGAGCCGCCTGAGCGCGTGGTGTGCCTCGTCGCGTTGTGCGACGACATGCTCGCCGAGCTCGGTATGACCCCGACGGCCACCAACTCCGCGCTGCTCGCCCACCCTGCGTTCCTCGGGCCGGAGCGGGCGGGCCGGATTCCGGTGATCCCCGGCGGATTCCTCAGTCCGGAGGCCGAAGCGGTCCTTTCCCACAAGCCGGATCTGGTCATCGGCCTCGAGGACACGCACGGCAAGCTCGCCCCCGCGCTGAAGGGTGCAACCACCTTCTGGCCGGTCCAGCCCTCCACCTGGGAGGACAGCGTCGGCTATCTGCGGAACCTGGCGGCACTGACCGGGCGTACGGAGCAGGCCGAGGCGGCCGAGAAGCGACTGCGTACCAAGCTCGCGCGGGCGGAGGAGAACAAGAGCGACAAGACGGCTCTGATCATCTTCGGCAGTGACGAGAACTTCGGCGTCGCGACACCGAAGAACGACGTCGCCGCCGGGCTCTTCCCGAAGATCTCCTCGTATCCGTGGGAAGGGCGAGGGGTCGAGGGCAGCTACAGCCTGGAGGAGATTCTCGCCCGCGATGTCGACGTGCTCTTCGTCGAGACGCTGTCCTTCGGTGCGTCGGACGGAAAGCTCTCCGCCAAGCTGGCCGAGAACCCGCTCTGGTCCCGCATCCCGGCCGTCAAAAACGACAAGGTCGTCGAGGTGAACTCCGAGGTCTGGGCCAAGGGGCGGGGGACCCGTTCGCTCGGCATCGTCCTCGACGAGGCAACGGCCGCCCTGCGGTGATACGTCAACTGGCGGGCGCCCTCGCCCTCCTGGTGGCCGCCGCCGGCGTCGCGCTCTGCATGGGCACGCCGTACGTGGCGCCGCACCGGCTGCCCGCGGCCCTGAGCGGTGACGGCCTGGAGTCGGTCGTCCTCACCGAACTCCGGCTCCCGCGGCTGGTGCTCGCGCTCGCCGCCGGAGCCTGTCTGGGCGCCGCGGGCCTGGTGCTTCAGGAAGCGCTGCGCAACCCGCTCGCGGTGCCGGAGCTGATCGGTGTCTCCTCCGGCGCGGCTCTCGGCGTCGCCGCACCGCTGGTGCTGGCGCTCTCGGTCCCGGCCGCTGTGGAGCCCCTGCTCGCGCTCGGCGGTGCGGTGTTCGGCGGTGTCCTCACTCTCGTGGCCGCGGGATTCGGGCGCAGCCCCTCTGCCGTACTCCTGACCGGAGCGGCCGTGTCGGCGGCTCTGCAGGCCGGGCTTCTGGTGCTGATGGTGCTGGCCGACCAACTGGACCTCCAGCTGATCTACCGCTATCTGCTGGGCAGTCTGTCCGCCCGCACCTGGGACGACGTCATGGGGCTGGGGCCCTGGCTGCTCGTCGCGGTGCCCGCACTCGTGCTGTGCGCTCCGGTCCTCGGTGTGCTGCGCCTTGGGGACGACGACGCCCGGGCCCTGGGTGTACGGGTCCGGTGGGCCCGGCTCGGTGCCCTCTCGCTGGCCATCGTGCTGATCGCCCCCGTCGTGGCGGTCTGCGGGCCTGCCGCCTGGGTCGGCTTCCTGGCCCCGCAGTTGGCGCGAAGGCTCCGCCCGGGTGCGGAAGCGCTGAGCCTGCTGCCGTGGTCCGCCCTGTGCGGCGCGCTGGTCGTGCTGTGCGCCGACCAGCCGGCCCGGCTCGCACTGGCGCCGATCGAGACACCGGTCGGCGCGTGGACCGCGCTGCTCGGCGTTCCGGCGGGCGTGGCACTGATGAGAATCCGGCGGAGCAGCCCCCCGGAACAGGCCTCCAGGGGCCGCGGAGTCTTGGTGGGAGGAGACCGGTGAGCGCACCGACTGCTGTACGGACGCGGGCACCCGAGACCCCGCGCTGGCCGTTCACGTTCGGAGCGGGACCGAGACTCTGCCTGCTCGTGATACTCGTGGCCGTCGCGTTCTGCGCCTGTCTGTTCGCCGGGCGGAACCCGTCCGCCGGACAGGTGTGGGAGATCCTGACCGGCCAGGGGGACCCCACCGCCCGGCACATCGTGCTTCGGCTGCGGGTGCCGCGCGCGCTCGTCGCCCTCGGCGCCGGGGCGAGCCTCGGACTGGCAGGCTGCCTGCTCCAGTCGGCGTTGCGCAACCCGCTGGCCGGACCGGAGGTCACGGGCGTCACCCCTGGCGCCGTGCTCGGAGCCGTGGCGGCGACCGGACTGGGGCTGGCGGGCTGGGAATCCCCGACGGCAGTGGTCGTCGCCGCGTGCCTGGGCGGCTTCACCGGAGCGGGACTGCTGTGGCTGCTCGCCGGGCGCCGCAAGAGCGACCCCGAGGAGACGGCGGTCTACGGGGTACTGGTGTCCGCCGTACTCGCCGGGCTCACCTCGATGGTGCTGCTGGTCGCGCCAGGCGAGCTCGGGAGCGTCGTGCAGTGGCTGATCGGCTCGACCGAGGGCCGGGTCCGGGAGCACTGGACGCTCCTGTGGCCCTGGGCCCTGGTGTGGGGCGTCGCCTCCTGCGCCTTGGCCGCGCCGCTGACGCTGCTGCGGTGCGGCGACGAGCAGGCGACGGCGGCGGGACTGGCCGTCGGGAGGGCGCGCGGAGCGGCGCTCGTGGGCGCCGTCGCGCTGACCGCAGGTGCGGTCTCCGCCGTGGGGGCGCTCGGTTTCGTAGGACTGCTTGTGCCGCATCTGGCGCTCGCGGCGTTCGGCGCCGACCTGCGGACCACCCTGCCGGGTGCCGCGCTGATCGGCGCGGTCGTGGTGTGCGGCGCGGACGCGGCGGCGCAGGTGCTTTCCCGCGTGCTGGTGGAGGGGCTGGGCGCCGAGCGGATGACCGTGCCTGCAGGGGCGCTGACGACGTGTGTGGGCGCCGTGCTCCTGCTCGTCGTGGCGCGACGCCATGGGGCGGGACAGGTGTGAACGTGCGGCAGATGACACCCCAGTGCATTCAGGAGGACGGATGACCATCCCACAGACCTCGGACGCGGGAGTACGGGAGACGGGCGCGGCAGGCCCTACGGGCACCTCCGCCGCTCCCGCGCAGGACGCCATTTCCGTGGACGGAGTGAGCTTCGCCTATCCCGGACGTACGGTCCTCGCGGACATCCATCTGCGGGTCGCCACAGGGGAGTCGGTGGCCCTGGTGGGCCTCAACGGCTGCGGGAAGAGCACCCTGCTCCGGCTCGTCGCCGGGCTGCTGCGGCCCTCGGCCGGGCGCGTGCTGCTGGCCGGCGAGGACGTGGCACGGCTCTCCCGGAGAGCCACCGCGCGACGGGTCGCACTGCTCCACCAGTCCTCGCCCGCGGTACCGGGCATGACGGTACGTCAATTGGTGAAACAGGGACGGTATGCGGCCCGCGGCCCCCTCGGCATGCTCAGGGAGGGCGACGACGACGTCTGCGCGCGGGCGCTGGCCGATGTCGGGGTCTCCGACTCGTCGGACAGGATGGTCGATTCCCTCTCGGGCGGTGAACGCCAGCGGGTCCGGCTGGCCATGTCCCTGGCGCAGGACACGAACGTACTGCTCCTGGACGAGCCCACCACCTATCTCGATCTGCGCCACCAGCTGGAGGTGCTGCAAACGGTGGCGAGGCTGCGGGACGAGCGCTCCCTGACCGTGGTGATGGTGCTGCACGACCTGGGCCACGCGGCGCGCTTCGCGGACCGCATCGTCGCCCTGCGGGGCGGCCGGGTGGCTGCCGACGGCCCGCCCGCACGCATCGTCACCCCCGGTCTGCTCGCCGAAGTGCTGGGTGTTGCCGGGCGGGTGGGCACGGACCCGGTCGGTGGCTGGCCGGTGTGTTACCCAGATCACCCTCTGCCTCCCGAAGAGCTATTGCGGAATGATAATCGTATTCATTAGTGTCGGGCTGTGGCGCCGACCGGGCGCCGCGGTCCCCCAAGCGAATGGAGACTTCTCATGGAGCAGAACAAGGTGTTCAGCCCGATCGCCGAGCAGGGTCAGCTGGCCCACCTGTCGGCCACCCACTCCAACGCCCTCGTCGAGAACCCCTTCGACGACGCCGAGTTCGCCGGCGACGACGACAAGTAGAGCCAAGTGAGCGGGCCCGCCCAGTCGTTGGGCGGGCCCGCTTCGTCTTCGCAGTTCGTCCCCCACCTAGGAGCCCACTCGTGACCGTCAGCAGACTCGCACCAGGCGTCGAGCTCGTCACCGTGCCCGGACAGGGCCTCGCGGTGCGCACGCAGGACGGGGAGTTCCTGCGCGTCGACACCGGGCAGGTGCCGTCGGCGGAACTGGTGGCGCGGTTCGAAGGCGGCCGGGAAGGAAGCCCGGAGCTGGAGAAGCTCGTGGCGGCGTTCGAGGGCGCCGGATACGCGGGGGAGTGCGCCGCGCTACCGCTGGCGGGCCGGGCCGTTCTCGTCCTGGGCGACAAGCCACTGGCCGACGGCCTGGCGCGCCGGGCCGCCGCGGAAGGCGCCGCTGTCATGCGCCCCGGCCACGACGAGGTCGCCGCGCTGGCCGAAGAAGGCGCCGGACTCCCGCACGGGGTGCCGGCTGCGGTCGTCTGGTGCCTCGACTCGCCCGTCCCCGAAGGCCTGTGGGATGCGGCCGACCGGCTCCCCGCGCTGGAGATCGGCTGGCTGCGCTGCCATCGCGAAGGCTTCCAGGCGTGGATCGAACCCCTCGCCGCCGAAGCCGGTGATGTCACTGCGGCGGATGTGCGCCTGAGGCGGCTCGCCGCCTCCCCGGCACACCGCGAACTCGCCGCGTACTGGGCCGGTCGCCGGACGGCAGAGACCCAGGGGTGCGGCACCGAAGCATCGGCGGCGCTGATCGTGGAACTGCTCACGGCCGACCTGATCGCCTGGGCCGGCGGGCAGCACACGACGGGCCGCCTGCCCGTACGCCGCCGTCTGCGCCGCGTGGATCTGCGTGACCTGACGGTCAGTGAGCACCCTGTCCTGGCCGTACCCGCCGTGGCCCCGGTCCCCGGGCGGGGCACACCCCGATGAGCGCGTCCGGCGCGGCCGCCACGGTGCTGGTCGGAATGGCCGACGGCGCACGGCTCGCCGGGGACCTCTGCCTCCCCGCAGGAGACGGGCCGTTCCCGGCGGTCCTGATCCGCACACCGTACGACCGCCGCCGCCACCGCGCCGAGCTGCGTGCCTGGGCGGCCTCGGGCTTCGCCGCCCTGGCGCAGGACGTACGGGGGAGGTACGCGTCCGAGGGGCAGTGGCACCCCTACCGGAGCGAGGAGGCGGACGGCGCCGCGACCGTGCGGTGGCTGCGCGAACAGCCCTGGAGCAACGGGCAGGTCGTGGCCCACGGGAGTTCGTACGGCGCGCACTGCGCGCTGGCGACCGTGCTCGGGACGTCGGCGGACGGCCGCCCGGATGCCGTCATCGCGGCCGTGCCCGCGCTCGGAGCCGCCGAGACGGCGCGCGAACCGGGTGGCCCCGAACGGTTGTTGGCCCGCGCCGGCTGGTGGGCCGCGCACGGCGACCGCCGTACGTCCGACGGCACCGCCCTGGAGGACGCCCTCGCGCAGGACTCCCGCCTGCTCGAACATCTCCCGGTGACCGGGCTGCCGTTGAGGCGGCGGCGGGCTCTGCCCTCCTGGCCGCAGTTGTGGGCGGCGGAACGCGACGGTGACCTGCTCGCCCGCGCGGCGGCTGCCGACATCCCGCTGCTCGCCGTGGGCGGCACACGTGATCCCTTCCGCGGCGACACGGTGGAGCTGTGGCGGCACTGGGGTGGCCCTTCCCGGCTACTGATGGGCCCCTGGGGGCATGCGCTGACCGCGGCCCCCGGCCCCGAAGCCAGGCCGCAGCACCGGCTCAACCTCGGTCGGCTGTACGTCCGTTGGGCCGAGGCGGCTCTTCCCGGCGGCCTCGCGCCCGGGCGGCGCGGTGTCACCGCGCTGGGCGGCAGCGGCTGGTGGGCCTCCATGGCGGACGGGCCGGCGCCCACCTCGTACCCCTTCTCTACCGCACTGCGCCTCCTCGGCGGTCCCGGCTTCGAGGCTGACCCCGAACAGCCCTTCTGCTCCGACTACTTGGACGTACCGACGGCCGGTCGCCCCGACCGCTGCCTGCTGGTCACGCCGCCTCTCCCCAGGCCGCTGGACCTCCTCGGCCCGGCCGATGCCCGGCTGGTCGTGGTCGCGGACACGCCCACCGCCGACTGGGTCGTACGCCTCGTCGCCCTCGACCCCCGGGGTGTCGCCGACCACCTGGCGACAGGCGTCGTACGGCGCACCGACCCCGCGCACGAGACCGCACGGCTCTCGGTGCCGCTCGGTCACCTGTCCCGGCGCCTGCCCGCCGGAACCCGCCTGCGTGTCGAAGTCGGCGGGCACCACTTTCCCGCGCACGCCCGCAATCCGCACACCGGGGAGGACCCGGTCACCGCGACCCTGCTGCGGTCCTCGAATCGGTCCGTGCAGCTCGAAGACAGCGCGCTCGCCCTGCCCGTCGTCGCCGCCCGGCACCGCGCCGCGCGCGTCAATCCCGCCCAGGAGATCTGCCGTTGACCAGCACGAGCGTTCCGGCCGCCCCACTCTCTCTCGATGATCTCGTGGACCCCGTCTGCGGACTGATCCGCGCGGTGGAGCCCGTCGAACACCCCGCGGGGGCGCCACCCCGCTACACCGCCATGACCGCCGAGGTCGCCGACGCCCGGAGATTCGGGGCCTGGCCCGCCGACCGGGTGGCACTCGGGACGACGTTCGGCGATCCCGTGGGCGCCCGGATCGCAGCCGTCGCGGAAGCGGTCGAACGCTACTGCGGCAACCGGCTGCCGCCGCCCGGACACTTCGGGGCGCCACGGCGCGCGACGGCCCAGCAGCTCGTCGACGAGGGAAAGCGGCTGTACGGTCCTGACGACCTGCCCCGGTACGCGCCCTGGCAGTACGCACGCCAGAACTTCCCCTACCGGCCGTTCCTCGCGGACACCCCCGCCCTGTGGGCGGTGGGCAACGAAGGCGGCGAGAAATGCTGGGCGCCGGTCGCCCTGACCCATCTCAACTGGCGCCAGGGGGAGCTGCGTTCGCTGCCCCGGACACACCATCTCAACTACGCGGGCATAGCCACCGGCCAGGGACTCGACGACGCCGTCGAGCGCGGCCTGCTGGAGATCGTCGAGCGCGACGCCCTGGAACTGTGGTGGCACCTCGACGGGCCCACCCGGGGCATCGACCCGGCCAGTGTGCCCGGACTGACCGCCGACCTGGACGGCTGCGACCTCGACGTCCGGATCGTCGAGATGCCCTCGGAGTTCGCCCCCTGCATGGCGGCGCTCGTCCACGACCCGCGCCGGGGTATCCACGCCGCGGGTTTCGCCTGCCGCTACGACCCGGCCGAGGCGGCCCGTAAGGCCGTGCTCGAAGCCGTACACACCTGGGTGTTCACGCAAGGAGCGGTCGAACGCGACGGGTGGGTCTTCAAGGCGGTCGACGCCGGCATGTTCGCCCCCGGTCTCTATCTGGAACACCGCGCCGACCGGCGCTACCTCGACGACTGCGGCACCGACTTCGCCGCGGTGCGCGACCTCGGCGCACACGTCCAGGTGTGGCTCGACGACCGGGTCACTCCGCTGGCCACCCGGTTCACCGAACCGGCGCACGGAGTCGTGGACATCGCGGACGTCGCGCAGGGCAGCCGCCGTGCCCTCGACGGGCGGCTCGCGGCCGGCGGGCACCGGGTGGTCACCTTCGACCTGACCACCGAGGACGTCAGGGCGACGCCGCTCAGGGTGGCGCGCGTGCTCGTCGCCGGTCTCATCCCCAACGCCCCTGCCGCGTTCGCCTACTTCGGCAGTCCGCGCTTCGCCGATGCGGCCCTGTCCAGGGGGTGGCGGTCGACGGAGCCGTCCGGGCCCCAGGACTTCACCCTCGTACCGCCGCCACACATGTAGGGGAACGACGTGCTCGCACCACCCACCACGGACGACACGGCTCGCGCGGCTCTCGCGCTCGCCCGGTCCGGCGCGCCGCCCGGCCCGGACATCCCGGCCGGGTCCTTCCCCCGCTGGACCGGGCGGGCGACGCCGCTCACCGCCCGCACCGCACCGGACCTCGACCGTGTCCTGCGCCATTCGCTCGCCGTCACCCCGACCGAGGCGGGCAACGGGCGGCTGCGGCCCGCGCCTTCGGCGGGCGGGCTGTGCCCCGTGGACGCCCATCTCCTGGTGGGCGCTTCGGGTGCGCTGCCGCCCGGACGCTACGCCTACGACGCGGTACGTCACCGGGTGCACCGGCGCGGCCCCGCCCCGGCCGACCCGCCGGCCGGCACCCTCGTCGTCCTCACGGTGACCGCCCGGCGCACCGTCTCGCACTACGGGCACCGCGCGCTGCCGCTGCTGCTCCTGGACGCCGGTCACGCCGTCGCCGCACTGGTGTCGGCCGGCGCGGCCGGCATGAGCCTGGACACGGACGGCGCCCTCCTGTCGGCAGCTGCGGGCCTGCCCGACCCCAGGCTGTGGCAGCGGACCTGGCCCGGGACCACACCCCAACACCCCCTCGCCGCAGTCCTCATCGGCCCGGAGAACGGGGACTCCGGGGCCGCCCTCGCACGCTGGGCGACGTGTCCGCCCGGGGCGGCCCCGCAGCCGGACCCCGGAACCGAGGCGACGTCCCCCGCGCTGGAGCGGACCTGGCGCGCTCTGGAAGCCACCGCTTCGGCGGCACGGCCGGGGGAGTGGACGACGCCGAAGGTACGCGTACCCGACAGGACCCTGATGTCCCGGCGCAGCGCTCCACCGCCGCTGAGCGGCGCACCGTCACCCGAGGACCTCGCCCATGTCCTGGCCCGCGCGGTCGGGGCACTGCCCACAGGACCCCGGTGGTGCGTCGCCACCGGCGGTGCGCACCCCGGTCTGCTGCACCTCGCACCCGACGGCAACCGACCGCACCGTCCGACTCTTCACCCACTGGCGTCCGGCGAGGCCCGCCCGACGCTCGCGGCCTGGGCCGCGGGCCAGGGCTGGATCGCGGAGGCGGGGGCCGTGCTCCTCGCGTACGGGTGTCCCGAGGATGCGGACGCGCAACGGATTCGCCGCGATCACCTGGCCACCGGATACGCCGTCGGCCTCGCCCAACTCGCGGCCATCGAACTGAATCTGACGTCACGTCCGCTCGGTTCCTGGCAGCGGGCCGACCTCGGTGCCGCACTTGGTGGCCCACCCGGCCGCGACTGGATCGTCCATGGACTCGCCCTGGGAAGAGGGGATCAGCCGTGATGCTTCACCCGGAGCTGACACGCGCCGCCCGCGCGGCGCGCGGCGCGCTGCTCGGCGCCACCGCACTGCTCGGCGCGGTGGCCCTGACGCACCTCGCGCAGGCGGTGCTTCTCGCCGTCGCGCTCTCCGCCATCGCCCGCGGCGACACCCGGCACTTGCCCGCGCTGCTGGCCGGGGTGCTGTTGGCCGTCGTGGCCCGCGCGGGCCTGAGCTGGTGGCAGCGGCGCACCGCCGTGAACGCCGGATCTCGCGTACGCGTCGGTCTGCGCGACGTGCTGATGGAACACCTGGGCCGGCTGGGCCCCTCCCATGTCCAGGGCGCGCGCGTCGGCGCCGTACGCGCCACACTCGTCGACGGCGTCGAAGGAGTGGACGCGTACGTCTCCCGCTATCTGCCCCAACTCCTCATCACCTGCGCCGTCCCGCCGCTGCTGCTGATCGCCGTGGCCGCCCTCGCCCCGTACGCACTCCTGGCCCTCGTACCCGCGTTGCTTCTGGCACTGCTGGCCCCCCGCTGGTGGGACCGGCTGCTGGAACGCCGAGGGCGCGAGCACTGGGAGTCGTACGAGACCCTGGCCGCCGACTACCTCGAAGCCCTCCAGGGCATGCCCGCCCTGCGCGCGGCCGGAGCGGTCGGACGGACCCGGGCGCGGCTGGAACACCGCTCGGACGCCCTCCACCGCGCCACTGTCGCCAAACTGCGCGTCTCCCTCGTCGACACAGGTCTCACCGATCTGGCGATCCAGGGCGGGACGGTCGCAGCCGCCCTGGTGGCCTGCGCCTCCGCCGCGTCCGGGCACACGACGGCGACAGGCACCTATCTGCTGTTGATGCTGGCCTCGGAGTGCTTCCGCCCGGTACGCGACCTTTCCAGGGAGTGGCACGCGGGATACCTCGGGGTCTCTGCAGCGGACGGGATCGCCACCCTGCGCACCGCCCGGGGCGGTGTACCGGACGAAGGCCGCCACCGGGCTGACTGGTCCACCGGGCCGGAGATCGCGTTCGACGACGTGACGTTCCAGTACGCGGGGGCCGCGCGGCCCGCACTGGCCGGGGTGACGTTCACGGCGGCGGCCGGACGTACGACCGCCGTGGTCGGGCCCTCCGGGGCGGGAAAGTCGACCCTCCTGTCCCTGCTGGCCCGCCACCACGACCCCGGAGACGGCCAGGTGCTCGTCGACGGTGTCCCGGCGGCGCGGTACGCCCTGGATTCCCTGCGTCGGGGCATCGCCGTCGTCTCGCAGGAGACGTACTTCTTCCACGCCACCGTCGCGGACAACCTCCGGCTGGCCCGCCCCGACGCAACCGAGGGCGAGCTGCGCGGTGCCACGCGCGCCGCGGGCATCGACGACGAGATCGCCGCCATGCCGGACGGCTATCTGACCGTGCTGGGCGAGCGGGGCGCCACCCTGTCCGGCGGTCAGCGCCAGCGCCTGGCCCTCGCCCGCGCCCTGCTCGCCGACGCACGCGTCCTCGTCCTCGACGAGGCGACCAGCGCGGTGGACGAACGCGGAGAGGCCCGGATCGGCGAGGCCCTGGCACAGGCCGCGCGCGGACGTACCTGCCTCGTCATCGCCCACCGCCTGGACGCCGTACGCCACGCGGACCGCATCGTCGTCCTCGACGGCGGACGGGTACGGGCCATCGGCGACCACACCACCCTCATGGCCGAGAACGGGCTCTACGCGGCACTGGTCGAGGCCGGACGAACGAAGGAAGCGGGACGAGCGGCATGACGACCCTTCACGCCGAGGAGCGCGACGCGCGCGGCGCCCTCCGGGGCCTGCTGCCCGCGCTCGGCGCGCACCGGCTCATGGTGGCGCGCACCTGCGCCGCCGCACTCACCGACCAGGCAGCACTCGTCGCCCTGGTGACGCTGGCCGCCCACACGGTCGGCGCCGCCGTCATCGAGGGGCACGCTCCGTCCGGTGTCACCGTGGCGGCGCTGATCGTGCTCGTCCTCGTCAAGGCGCTCGCCACCTGGCGGGAGATGGACCTGAGCCACGATCTCGCCTACCGGGTCCTGGCCGTGCTGCGGGTACGGATCTTCGACGGGCTCGCCCGCAGCGCACCGGCCCGGATCGGCGGCAGGCGCAGCGGCGACCTGGCGGCGACGGCGATGGGGGACGTCGAGGCCCTGGAGTTCTTCTACGCTCACGCGATCGCCCAACTCGCGGCTTCGGCAACGGTGTTCGGTGCGGGCGCCGCCGCGCTGGCGGTCGTGGAGCCACGGATGCTGATCGCGGTGCTCCCGGTCGCGGTACTCCTCGTCCTCGCCCCGTTGCTGGAGGGACGGGGGAGGACGCGCCGGGGAGCCCGGACCCGTACAGCGGCCGCCGAACTCTCGGCGGAGGCCGTACAGACCGTGGACGGACTGCGTGAACTGCTCGGCTTCGGCGCCCTGCGCGCCAGGCGTGCGCGACTGGCCGAGGCGGGCCGGGGGCTGGCCGACGCACAGCGGGCCGAGCAGTCATGGGAGGCGGCAGCCGCGGCCGTCCGCGACGCGCTGGTGGTCGCGGCGGTGACGGGGGTCGTGGCGATCGCAGCGCAGGCGGTCGCCACCGGGCGGCTCGACGGGGCCTGGGCCCCGGCCGCCATGGCCCTGGCACTCGGCACCCTCGCGCCCGCCGCCGACGCGGCGGCGGCGCTGGGCCAGGCCGGTGGGCTGCGGCCGGCCGCCGCCCGGGTCGGGGCGGCCATCACGGCTCCGGCGGGCGCCGTGGAACCTCTCGCGCCGAGGCCCGTTCCCGGCGGCCCACTGGGTGTGCGACTGCGCGGCGTCCGCTTCGACTACGGCGGGCGGAGTGTCCTCGACGGCATCGACCTGACCGTACGGGCCGGGGAGACCGTGGCCCTCGTGGGCGTCTCCGGGGCCGGCAAGTCCACCTGCGCCCATCTGCTCGCCCGCTTCTGGGACCCTTCCGCGGGCACGGTCGAACTGCTGCCCGCCGACGGCTCCGTACCGGTCGACCTGCGGGACCTGGCGGAAGCCGAGCTGCGCGGAGCGGTCGCCGTGGTCGGCCAGGAGACGCCCCTCTTCCACGGCACCCTCGCGGACAACCTCCGCCTCGGCGCGCCGGACGCGAGCGACAGCGAGGTGGCCGAGGTGGTCCGCCGCTGCGGCATCGACCGCTTCGTGGAGAGCGTGGACCTGCATGTCGCGGAACGCGGCACGACACTCTCCGGCGGCCAGCGCGCCCGGATCTCCCTGGCACGCGCCCTGCTCGCCGACCCCCGCGTCCTGGTCCTCGACGAGACCACCGCTCACCTCGACACGGCCGGAGACGCCGAACTCGCCACGGCGCTGGCGGCGGCGTCCTGCACCCGTACGACCATCTGGATCGCCCACCGCCCGGCGACGATCCGACGGGCCGACCGCATCGCCGTCCTCGACGCGGGACGCATCGTCCAGGAAGGAACCTGGGAGCAACTCGTCTCCCAGGGAGGCGCTTTCGCGGAGGCCGTGGTCCCGGGGCGGGCCGGAACATCCCTGTAGGTCCGGCGCGAACATGCCTGTAGGCCCGGCGCGGGGGAGCGCGCCGGACCTACAGGACCCGTCGTTCCTGCCCGCGCCGAGGAAGCCGGACAGCACGGTGACCGGCAGTCGGTCGTCCGTCACGGCCTTCAGCCCTCCGGGCGAAGCAGACCGCGCTCGTACGCCTTGGCCAGCCGCTGCGGTACGCGGTACACCGCTCCGTCGACGGTGATCGGCACCAGCTGCGGTGGGGTGGCCTTCCACTGCGCCCGGCGGTGACGGGTGTTGCTGCGGGACATCTTCCGCTTCGGGACAGCCATGACTCGCTCCTCGTGTTCCTCGGTGAATGAACGGCTCCGAACGCTACATGGAAATGGATTCCATTACCAAGTGGCCTGACTCGTGACGCCATCGCGTATCGGCTCGTTGGGGAGGAAAATGAGTCAGTGGCGCAAATGCACAGCGTGCGGCTGACCTCGGAAGCGGCCCCGGAATGACCAAGGGGCCCTGAAGGCGGAGAGAGTCATGACTACTGCACACGCTCCTCATACCGACCACGCGCATCAGCACGGCGAGGGCTGCGGCCATGTCGCCTTCTCGCACGGTGACCATGTGGACTACGCGCACGACGGCCACGTACACCGCGTCCACGAAGGCCACGTGGACGAATGCGTGACCGGTGCGCACGCCGCCCACGAGAACCACGCGCACCAGCACGGTGAGGGTTGCGGCCATGTCGCCGTCCCGCACGACGGCCACACCGACTATGTGCACGACGGTCACCGGCACGCTGTGCACGACGGGCACTGGGACGACCACTGACCCGGCGCCCGCCGCGCGCGTGGGTCACTCCACGACGCTGAGGACGAGCTTGCCGGTCGTACGGCCCGACTCCCCGAGCTCATGGGCCTTGGCCGCGTCCGCCAGGGGCAGTACCGCCGCGATGTGAGGCCGCAGCCCGCCCGCGTCGGCGAGTTCCGCGAGCGCCTTCAGTCCGGCATGGTCCGGCTCCACGATGGTGAAGCCCGCCCGCAGGCCCGACTCGGCCGCCACATCGGCGAGTCGGGCCTCCGCCGGGGAGGCGAGGGAGACGACCATGCCGCCGGGCCGCAGGGTGCGCAGGGAGCGGGGGCCGTAGTCCCCGCCGATGGTGTCGATCACCACGTCGATGTCCCGGGCCGCCGTGGCGAAGTCGGTCGTCGTGTAGTCGATGACCTCGTCGGCGCCCAGGGACCGTACGAAATCGTGCTTGGCGGCGCTGGCCGTGCCGATGACATGGGCGCCCAGGGACTTCGCGATCTGGACGGCGAGGTGGCCCACGCCGCCCGCCGCAGCGTGGACGAGGACCCGCTGGCCGGGGCGCACGGCGGCGGTGTCCATGAGGGACTGCAGGCTGGTGAGCGCGGCCACGGGGAGCGCCGCGGCCTCCACATGGGAGAGGGTGCGCGGCTTGCGGGCCAGATGCCGGGCGGGAGAGGTGACGTACTCCGCGTACGTCCCCGCGGGCTGGGGGAGGCGCGGCATCCCGTACACCTCGTCGCCGGGCTGGTACATGGTCACTCCGAGGCCGACCGCCTCGACGGTGCCCGAGACGTCCCAGCCCAGCCGGACGGGCACGCCGAGCAGGCCGCCCGTGGAGCGGTGCCACCAGTCGGTCGGATTGACGCCGGCAGCGTGGACGCGGACGAGGACTTCCGAGGGGCCGGGTTCGGGACGGTCCACCTCGATGAGCTTCAGCACCTCGGGTCCGCCGAGTGAATCCTGACCGATGGCGCGCATGTGCTGCTCCCTTGTGCGAGGTGAGTGTGTACGGGGTGAGTGGTGGCTGTCGGACCAACCCTGCGGCAGCGGCCCGGCAGCTTCGAGTGTCCGGATGGCCATCATGTGGAAGGATCTGGCCATGCATCGCGTCGTCGTACTGGCCCTTGAGGGTGTCTATCCGTTCGAGCTGAGCATCCCGGTACGGATCTTCGGGACCGCTGTCGGCGGCGACGGGCAACCGTTGTACGAGGTGGTCACCTGCGGTCTGGACGGCGGCCCGGTCCGGTCGAGCGCAGACTTCACCGTCGGTGTCGAGCGCGGGGCCGAGGCGATCGCGACGGCGGACACCCTGGTGATCCCGCCGTTCGCCTGCGGGCCCGACGGCGAGCGCGACTGGCTGCCCGCCCCGCTGGCCGAGGCGCTTCGTCGACTCCGTCCGGGTGCGCGGATCGTGTCGATCTGTACCGCCTCGTACGTCCTGGCATCCGCGGGACTGCTCGACGGCCGCCCCGCGACCACCCACTGGAACGAGGCGGAGCAGTTCCAGCGGATGTTCCCCCTGGTCCGGGTCGACCCGGACGTGCTGTTCGTCGACGACGGCGACGTGCTCACCGCGGCAGGGGTCGCCGCCGGGGTGGACCTGTGCATGCACCTGGTGCGCCGGGACCACGGCAGCGAGGTCGCCAACCGGGTGGCGCGGCTCTGCGTCGTACCCCCGTGGCGCGACGGCGGGCAGGCGCAGTTCATCGAACGGCCGGTCCCCGAGCTCGCGGCGGCCACCACCTCGGCGACCCGCGCGTGGGCGCTGGGCGAGCTCCACCGCCCTCTCCAGCTTTCCGAGCTGGCGGGCCACGCGCGCATGAGCGTACGGACGTTCTCGCGCCGCTTCCGCGACGAGGTGGGGATGACGCCCGGGCAGTGGCTGGCCCAGCAGCGCGTCGAGCGGGCGCGACGGCTGCTGGAGACGACCGATCTGCCGGTCGACCGGGTCGCCGAAGAGGCGGGCTTCGGGACCGCTGCCTCCCTGCGGCAGCACCTCGTCGCCGGCATCGGTGTGCCGCCCTCGGTCTACCGTCAGACGTTCCGCGTCGGACGCCCCGCACCGGCCGCGAGCGCCTGAAGACCGTCACACTCGCTTCGCCGGCCTTCCCCCCGGAGTGCGGCGTGCCCGCGGACGGCGGACGATGAAGCAGATGAGCCGTTCAGCGGGTACGAGACGTGAAGGGCCGGGCAGTACCGATGCCCTGGTCGTACTGAGCAACGTCAACAAGCACTTCGGCGCGCTGCACGTGCTCCAGGACATCGACCTCACCATCGGCCGGGGCGAAGTGGTCGTCGTCATCGGCCCCTCCGGAGGCGGGAAGTCCACGCTGTGCCGGGCGATCAACCGCCTGGAGACCATCGACTCGGGCGAGATCTTCATCGACGGCAAGGCACTTCCCGCCGAGGGCCGTGAGCTGGCCGCACTGCGGGCCGATGTGGGCATGGTCTTTCAGTCGTTCAACCTCTTCGCCCATAAAACTGTGCTCCAGAACATCACTCTGGGCCAGCTCAAGGTCCGTAAGAAGGGCAAGCGCGCAGCCGAGGAGCGAGCGCGCTCGCTCCTGGAACGCGTCGGCGTGGCCTCGCAGGCGGACAAATACCCCGCGCAGCTCTCGGGCGGTCAGCAGCAGCGCGTGGCCATCGCCAGAGCCCTGGCGATGGACCCGAAGGTCATGCTCTTCGACGAGCCGACCTCCGCACTCGACCCGGAGATGATCAACGAGGTGCTGGAGGTCATGCAGCAGCTCGCCAGGGACGGCATGACCATGGCCGTCGTCACCCACGAGATGGGCTTCGCCCGGTCGGCGGCCAACCGTGTGGTCTTCATGGCCGACGGGCGGATCGTGGAGGAGGCGACGCCCGCGCAGTTCTTCAGCGACCCGCGCAGTGACCGGGCCAGAGACTTCCTGTCGAAGATCCTCAAGCACTGAGCGGGCCCGGGAACCGGCCGCTCGTCGAGGCCCCACCGAGATCCCCAGGGATGATCACCATGAACGTTCGCAGGACAACCGCAGCGGCCGCCGCCGCGCTCGCGCTCTCCCTGACGACCGTGACCGTCGGCTCCGGAGGGGCCCAGGCCTTCGGCGCGGGCAGTGGTTCCGGGAGCAGCGCCGACACGATCACCATCGGCATCAAATTCGACCAGCCCGGCATCGGTCTGAAGACCCCGGATGGCACGTACACGGGCTTCGACGTCGATGTGGCGACCTATGTGGCCAAGGAGCTCGGCTTCGCGCCGGGCGACATCAAGTGGAAGGAAGCCAAGAGCGCCGACCGCGAGACGCTGCTCCAGCGCGGCGACGTCGACTTCATCGCGGCTTCGTACTCGATCAACGACGAGCGCGAGAAGAAGGTCGACTTCGCCGGTCCGTATCTGCTCGCGCACCAGGACGTCCTGGTCCGGGCCGACGACGACTCCATCAAGGAGCCCGAGGACCTGAACAACAAGAAGCTCTGCTCGGTCACCGGCTCGACCTCGGCGCAGAACGTCAAGGACGAGATCGCGCCCAAGGCGCAACTCCAGGAGTACGGCGGCTACTCGGAGTGCCTGACCGGCCTGGAGAACGGGGTCATCGACGCGCTGACCACCGATGACTCGATCCTCGCCGGGTACGCCGCGCAGGACGAGTTCAAGGGCAAGTTCAAGCTGGGCGGCTTCAAGCTGAGCAACGAGAACTACGGCATCGGTGTCCAGCAGGGCAGCGAACTCAAGGCCGAGATCAACACGGCCCTGGAGAAGATGGTCTCCGACGGCTCCTGGGACGCGTACGTCGAGAAGAACTTCGGCCCGGCCGATTACAAGAACGAGCCCGCGCCGAAGATCGGCAACGTCGTCCAGTAGCACCGTTCGAGGTCCGGCAGTTGGGCGATTCCGGCAGTTGGGCGATGAGGTGCGCCGCCGCGTCGGCGGCGCACCGGGCCCTCCCCACACGCGAAAGCGCGGGACATCGTGTTCGACTTCCTTGAAGGCTATGACCTGTTGGGGGCCTTCTGGGTGACGGTTCAGCTCACCCTCTACTCCGCCGCAGGCTCCCTCGTCTGGGGCACGGTCCTGGCGGCGATGCGGGTCAGCCCCGTGCCCCTGATGCGCGGCTTCGGCACCGCCTACGTCAACATCGTGCGGAACATCCCGCTCACGGTGATCATCATCTTCACCTCGCTCGGGCTCTTCCAGACGCTCGGTGTCAGCCTCGGCGCGGAGGACTTCACGGCCATCAACTTCCGGCTCGCCGTGCTCGGTCTGACCGCGTACACCGCCGCGTTCGTCTGCGAGGCGCTGCGGTCCGGCATCAACACCGTGCCCGTGGGTCAGATCGAGGCGGCGCGTGCCATCGGGCTGAGCTTTACCCAGACGCTGCGCCTGGTCGTCCTCCCGCAGGCGTTCCGTTCCGTGGTCGGGCCCCTGGCGAACGTCCTGATCGCGCTGACCAAGAACACCACGGTATCCGCCGCGATCGGGGTCGCCGAAGCCGCGGCGCTGATGCGGGAGATGATCGAGAACGAGGCCCAGCTCATCCTCATCTCGGCTGTCTTCGCGGCCGGTTTCGTCTGCCTCACCCTGCCCACCGGGCTCTTCCTCGGCTGGGTGAGCAAGAAGGTCTCGGTGCGGCGATGACCCCTCCCCTGTACGACGCCCCGGGGCCACGCGCCAAGCGGCGCAACCTCCTGTACACGCTGGTGTTCCTGGTGGCCATCGCCCTGCTCGTCTGGTGGGTGTACAGGAGTCTCGACGACAAGAACCAGCTGGAATGGGCCAAGTGGAGGCCGTTCTTCACCGACTCCCGCGCCTGGAGCACGTACATCCTGCCGGGCCTGCAGAACACCGTCCTCGCGGCCTCCCTCTCCATGGTCATCGCCCTGCCCCTCGGCGCGCTCCTCGGCATCTCCCGGCTCTCCGACCACCGGTGGGTGCGGGGCACGGCCGGCACGATCGTGGAGTTCTTCCGCGCCATTCCCGTACTGATCCTGATGCTCTTCGCCAACTCCGCGTTCTCCGAGTTCACCGACATCAGCCCCGAAACCCGCCCGTTGTACGCGGTGGTCACCGGGCTCGTGCTCTACAACGCCTCGGTGCTCGCCGAGGTGGTGCGCGCCGGAATCCTGTCCCTGCCGCGGGGCCAGACCGATGCCGCCCAGGCGATCGGGATGCGCAAGGGGCAGACGATGCTGCACGTGCTGCTGCCGCAGTCCGTCACCGCGATGCTGCCGGCGCTCGTCAGCCAACTGGTGGTCATCGTCAAGGACACGGCGCTCGGCGGCGCGATGCTCGGCTTCTCGGAACTGCTGGCCTCGGTGCGCCCGATGAGCGCCAACTACGGGGCCAACACCATCGCGAGCTTCACGGTCGTCGCGGTGATCTTCGTCGTGATCAACTTCGCCCTCACCACCTTCGCGAGCCGGCTGGAGGGCAGGCTGCGGCGCGGCAAGAAGTCGACCGGAGCGGTGGTGGGGGCCGAGGCCGTCGAGGAACTGGCGACTCCGGGCGAGCACATCGTGCCGGGCGGCAAGGGCGGCATCGGAGGCGGTTCCGAGGGCGGTAAGAAGTAGGCCCCTCGGCAGGAGCGGCACCGGCGGTGTGCGGCAGCCTCCTGGCTGCGCTCGGTGGATTTTCGGTAACGGGACCCCGGCGGAATGGCGAAACGTGATTAGCTTAGGCTTGCCTAACTCTCACCGCTCGCCAATCATGAGGAACACCAATGCTCGGGTCCACCCGCCTGCGTCGTCACACCATCGCAGCCTCGGCCACCGCCGCCGCTCTCGCGCTCGTCCTGGGCGGCTGCTCGTCCGGCAGTGACGACGAGAAGAAGACGGAGTCCTCGGCGAAGGGCGGGGGAAGCTTCCCCGTCTCGATCAAGAGTGCCCTCGGTACCGCGACGATCGACGCGAAGCCCGAACGGATCGTCACCCTCGGCCAGGGTTCCGCCGAGACGGCGATCGCGCTCGGCCACACTCCCGTGGGCACAGAGAGCTACGAGTGGGGCAGCGACAAGAGCGGCTACCTCCCGTGGATCAACGAGGCCGTGAAGAAGTCGGGCGACAAGCTGCCCAAGCAGTTCACGGGCGGCGAGGACATCGATATCGAGGCCATCACCGAGCTCGAGCCGGACGTCATCCTCGCCCCGTGGTCGGGTGTCACGCAGGAGCAGTACGACATCCTCAAGGACATCGCCCCGACCGTGGCCTACCCCGACCAGGCGTGGAGCACCGACTGGGACCAGCAGATCGACATCATCGGCAAGGCCCTCGGCCAGACCGACGACGCCAAGGGTCTCAAGACGAAGATCGAGAAGCAGTTCGCCGACGCCGCGGCCACCCGGCCGAACTACAAGGACGTCACGTTCTCGTACATCTACAACACCGGCCCCGGCACCCTCGGCGTGTTCAAGCCCGGGGAACAGCGCGTCTCGATGGTCTCGTCCCTCGGACTGACCGTCGACCCGGTGGTGAACACCTTCAAGGAGACCGAGGGCACCGACTCGGCGCTCATCGGCCTGGAGAACGCCGAGAAGCTGAAGGACAGCGACCTCGTCTTCACGTTCTACATGGACGACAAGAGCCGCAAGGAGATCGAGGCGCAGCCGCTGTACGCCGCGATCCCGGCGGTCAAGAAGGGGGCGGTCGTCGCCAGTAACGACAACCCCTTCGTCACCGCCTCCTCGATCATCAACCCGCTCACCGTTCCGTGGGTGATCGACCGTTACCTCCCGCTGATCGACAAGGCCGTCGCCGCCGCGGGCAAGTAACTCACCACAGGCATCCCGTATGACTACCACCGCACACGCACCGCCGAGCGGCGCAGGTACCTCGCGTACCGGCGCCGCTCGGCGTGCGTTGACCCTGATCGTCGGAATGGCCGTCCTGGCGCTCGCCGTGTGCGCGAGTGTCATGTTCGGCAGCAGGTCGACCTCGTTCGGCGACGTCATCGACGTCCTCTCCGGCACCGCCGACCCCAACATCACCACCATCATCGAGAGCCGCTATCCGCGGACCGCCCTCGGTGTGCTGGCCGGGCTCTGTCTCGCTGTCGCGGGCACCCTGATGCAGGGCGTCAGCCGTAACCCGCTCGCCGATCCCGGACTTCTCGGCATCAACGCGGGCGCCTCGGCGAGCATCGTCACCGCGACGGCCTTCTTCGGGGCCACCGGCAGCACCGCCACGATGTGGTGGGCCCTGCCCGGAGCGCTGATCGCCGGAGTGCTCGTGCACGTCATCGGCTCCTCCGGAGCGAGCACAGGACTGGTGCGCCTGGTCCTGGCGGGCGCCGTCCTCTCCGCCGTGCTCATGGCGTACATCCAGGCCGTCACCCTGGGCAGGCCCAAGGTGTTCGACAGCTACCGCTACTGGGTCGTCGGCGCGCTCGGCGGGCGGGACTTCGACGTCTTCATGGCGGTCCTGCCGTTCGCGGCGGTCGGATTCGTCATCGCCCTCGTGCTCGGACCCAGCCTCAACACGCTGGCCCTCGGCGACGCCACCGCGGCCTCGCTCGGCGCGCATCCCGCACGGGTGCGGGCCGGCGGGCTCTTCGCGGCCACGCTGCTGAGCGCTGCGGCGACGGCGGCCGTCGGCCCCATCGCCTTCGTCGGCCTGGCCGTTCCGCACGTCGTACGCGCCCTGGTCGGCGTGGACTTCCGCGTCCAGATCGCGTTCTCGGCCATCGCCGGGCCCGCGCTGCTGCTCGCAGCGGATGTGGTGGGCCGTATCGTCCTGCGCCCGCAGGAACTGATGGTCGGCGTCGTGACCGCGTTCATCGGAGCGCCAGCGCTGCTCCTTGCCGTACGCAGAATGAGGGGAAGCACATGACGGCGGACCAGGCGGGATTCCGGACCGCCTCACCACGGGGCTTCCTCACCCTCGGACGCACCGTCGCAGTGCCCGTCCGGCGGGTGTCGGTCATCACCGCGCTCGTCCTCCTGCTCCTCACGGCAGGCGCCGCGATCGCCACGCTGTCGCTCGGCCGGCTCGGCATCCCGCTCGCCGACCTGGCCGGGGCGCTCACGGGCGGAGCGGAGGGCAAGGACGCGTTCGTACTGGAACGGCTGCGCGGCCCCCGGCTCGTCGTCGCCCTCGGTACGGGAGCGGCGCTGGGCCTGTCCGGGGCGCTGTTCCAGTCCGTGACCCGTAACCCGCTCGGCAGCCCCGACGTGATCGGGCTCGGGTCCGGGGCGGGCGCGGGCGCCGCCATCGTGGCCCTCATGCTGCCGGACACCGTGCCCGTGTCCCTGGGGGCCCTCCTCGGCGGGGTGCTCGCCATGGTGCTGGTCCATGTGTCCACCGGCACCGGCTTCCGCAACCCCGCCCGGCTCGTCGTCGCGGGAATCGGCGTGGCGGCGATCTGCACAGCGGTCACGCAGTACGTCGTCTACGCGATGGAGCGGGACCGGGCGGCCGTCCTCGCGGCCTACGTCAACGGCAGCCTCTCCGCGAGATCCTGGGACGACGCGGGCACGATCTGGCTGGTGCTGCTCGTCGCGGCCCCGCTGTGCGCGCTGATCGCCCGACGGCTCGACATCGGCGAGATGGGCGACGACATCGCCGCGGGTCTCGGCTCCGAGCCGCAGAAGACCAAGACCCTCGCCGTGGTCCTCGCGATCGTCCTCTGCGCGGGTGCCGTCAGCGTGGCAGGCCCCATCGCCTTCATCTCGCTGACCGCCGCTCAGATCGCCAAACGCATCACCAGGGTGTCCGGGCCCCATCTCCTGCTGTCCGCGGTGACCGGCTCGCTGCTGCTCGTACTGGCCGATCTCGCCGCCCAGCAACTGCCCCTCTTCGACAACCTCCCCGTCGGCATCTACACGATGGCCATCGGCGGCGCGTACCTCGGCTACCTGCTGACCCGCGAATGGAGGAGGGGCGTGCTCTAGTGCCTGGACCTTTCCGGTCACCTCACTGGCTTCCGCATCGCCAGCCGGTGGTCGCCACTGGCCTCGTACAGGTTCGTCGTCCATACTGCCCGCCGTGGAGCAGCGCATAGATTCGAAGACAAAACCCGAGTTCGCCGCAGGCACCGACCCGGCGTACATCCCCGGCCTCACGGCCCCTGTCGCGGCGCGGACGGAGGAAGACGTGGAGCCGGCCGACTCCCCTGCCGAGGATGCCGACGTTGCCGGGCCGGCGGACAAGGCGGCCGAAGCGGAGGCGGAACCGGAAGCCGATGCGGAACCGGATGCGGAAGCCGAACCGGAAGCGGAAGCCGACGATGCCGCCGAGCCGGACGCGGCGGAGCGCCCGGACGAGGACGACGGTCCCGTCTTCGAGGTCAGTGACCGTCGCGGTTCCATCAGGGCCGACCGTGCGGGCGTACGGTTCCGCCTGGACGACCAGGAGGCCGAGTTCACCTGGGACGAGATCGGCGCGGTCGAGGTGAAGACCGCCCGCTTCGGGCGCCGGTTCACCGTCACCGTCCACGTGTCGAGCCGCCGTTGGTTCAACGCCGAGGTCGAGGCCGCCACTCGGAGCGCCCTCAAGGAGTGGCCCGCGCAGCTCGACGCGGCGCTGGACGCCTACTTCGAGGAATCCTGACCCGCGGGGGCCGACCGTGTGCGGGGTGGGAGGGCAGTTGGTCTGCCCTCCCACCCCGCATTCTTTTTGATGTCCGGACCGCCCCGGCCCGGCGTCCGGCAGGCTCAGCCCTGGCTGAGGACCACCGAGCGCGTCAGGTGCCGGGGGAGGTCCGGGTCCAGCCCGCCCGCGAGCGCCCGGGCGATCGCCAGGCGCTGTACGCGCACGAGGTCGGCCAGCGGGTCGAGGTCGCTGTCGATCCAGCGCGCGCCGGTGTCGAGCACCTGCTGCGCCAGGCCCTCGGGAGCGGAACCGAACATCCAGGTGGCGGTCCCGGTGGTGGAGATGCTGATGGGGCCGTGGCGGTACTCCATCGCCGGGTACGACTCCGTCCAGGACAGGGACGCCTCCTTCATCTTCAGCGCCGCCTCGTTGGCGAGACCCACGGTCCAGCCCCGGCCCAGGAACGTGAACTGCGTGCAGTCCAGGAGCCCTTCGGGCAGCGGCTCGGCGAGCGCCGTCTCCGCGTCCCGTAGCGCCTGCTCCGTGTGCAGCCCGAGGTGGGCGCGGAGCAGGGTGAGTACGGTGGTCGCGAACCGGGTCTGCACGACGGACTGTTCGTCGGCGAAGTCGAGTACGACGACGTCGTCGGCGGCCGTCATGACCGGAGTGGCCGGGTCCGCCGTGATGGCGACGGTGCGGGTGGTGCCACTGAGCCGGGTGAGCAGTTCCAGCACCTCGGTCGTCGTCCCCGAGCGGGTGAGCGCGACGACCCGGTCGTAGCTGCGCCCGAAGGGGAACTCCGAGGCGGCGAAGGCATGGGACTCGCCCTGACCGGCGTCCTCGCGGAGCGAGGCGTAGGCCTGTGCCATGTAGAAGGAGGTGCCGCAGCCGACGACCGCGATGCGTTCGCCGGTGGCGGGCAGGGCGCCCGCCCGGTCACCCGCCAGTTCTGCGGCGCGGCGCCAGCATGCGGGCTGGCTGGCTGTCTCGCTCGCTGCAAAGGACACGTCTGCTCCATCTGGTGGTGGGTGAACGAGGATCATCATGCTTGAATTTGCACGTTACAGGCTCGCATCGAGCAAAAACAAGCATGCGGTGGTGGGGGGAACGGGTCGCGGACGGCCTGTGCGACGCTTGCGCTGTCCGGCGCCCGGCGACCGCGTTCCCGGGAAACGTGGTGCCGCAGGCAGGACAGGTGAGGAGCACACTCGTGGCCAGGGACGCCCGGTGGGACGCATTGCTGGAACTGGTCGGAAAGAACGGCCGGGTGGAGGTCGAGGACGCCGCAGCGGCCCTGGACGTGTCGGCGGCGACCATTCGCCGCGATCTGGATCAGCTCGCCGAGCAGCACCTGCTCACCCGGACCCGCGGCGGCGCCGTCGCCCACGGCGTCTCCTACGAACTGGCGCTGCGCTACAAGGCCGGACGGCACGCGCCGGAGAAGCAGGCCATCGGCCGCGCCGCCTCCGAACTGGTGGCCGTGGGCGAAGTGGTGGGTCTGACCGGCGGCACCACGCTGACCGAGGTGGCCAGGGCGCTGGCCCTGCGCCCGGACATCGTGGGCGAGACGGGGGCGTCGGCGGGCGGCCAGCCGACGCTGACCGTCGTGACCAACGCACTGAACATCGCCAATGAACTGGTGATCCGGCCCCAGATCAAACTGGTGGTGACCGGTGGGGTGGCCAGGCCGCAGTCGTACGAGCTGACGGGCCCGCTGGCCAGCGGCGTGATGAGCGAGATCACCCTGGACATCGCCGTACTGGGCGTGAACGCGATCGACATCGAGCGTGGGGCGTACGTCCATCACGAGGGCGAGGCCAGCATCAACAGGCTGCTCGCCGAGCGGGCGCAGCGCGTGGTCGTCGCGGCGGACTCCTCGAAGATCGGCAAGCGGGCCTTCGCCCGCGTCTGTGACCTCGGACAGGTCGACGTGCTGGTGACCGACTCCGACATCACGCCAGAGGCGACGGCCCGCTTCACCGAGGCGGGAGTCACTGTCATCGCGGTCTGAGTCGTCACTGTGCCCGTGTCGCTGGTACGCCGAACGGGTGAGAGGCGGGAGACTTGCCTGATGAACAGTGAGTGCAGCCGGCACACAGTCAACCGGCGTACGGACGGGGTGGCCCTGTGAGCAGGTACGACAGGTACGACGCCACCGACGAACAGTGGGAAGGGCTCGCCCAGGTCGTGCCGCTGCGCGGCCGCAACGAGTGGCCTTCGCGGGTCGACCACCGCACGGTCCCGGACGAGCCGGTGGCCGAGCAGCGGCGGCTCGTCGTGCTGCGGGTGCAGGTATTCGCGGATGCCCGCGAAGTAGCGGAGTATCTGGTCGCGCAGATTCCGGTGCTGCTGGATCTGACCGCGGCCGAGACCGACGTGGCCAAGCGCATCCTCGATTTCAGCAGTGGCGTGGTCTTCGGGCTCGGCAGTGCGATGCACCGGGTCGACCGCAATGTGTTCCTGCTGGCACCGGTCGGCATGGAGGTCGAAGGAGTCGCGGCGGCGGGCGTTCCCCACGCGTAGGCAGAGCGTCGGGCGCCCCACGATGTGGGGACGGTCGTGCGGCAGTGCCGCAGGCCCGTGAGGCGCCCGGAGCCGCGGTGGTAGACCTGGGGCCGTGACGGAATTCGATGTAGCAGGACTTCAGCGGCGGCTGGCCGCGTTCGCCGCGGCACGCGACTGGGAGCAGTACCACACCCCGAAGAACCTGGTGGCGGCGCTCAGTGTCGAGGCGTCCGAACTGGTCGAGATCTTCCAGTGGCTGACGCCGGAGCAGTCGGCGCGCGTGATGGAGAAACCGGAAACGGCGCATCGCGTCGCCGACGAGGTCGCGGACGTGCTCGCGTATCTGCTGCAGTTCTGCGAGGTGCTGGGCATCGATCCGCTGACCGCCCTGGCGGCCAAGATCGACCGGAATGAGGTGCGCTTCCCGGTCCCGGAGCGCCCGGAATCCGAGAATGGTCACTCTTCGGAGTGATCGAGTTGTCCACAGTCGATTCTGTGTCCACAGATTTCCGAATTCCTCTGTTCTTTCGGTGCTCGCCACCTCACTGTGGGTAATGAAAGAGGTGACCGGGTTTTCGTACAGACGGGGGAATGACATGGAAGCGGAGCGACTGATCGAGGCCGGCCGCCGAGCTCTGGCCGAGAGCCGGGGCGCGTTGAACGTGATGGCGGAGGCGTGGCAGGCCCAGGCGCTCGCCAGGACGGTCGGCAGCCGGCTGGTCCTGAGCGGGCCCGTGGAGTTACGCGGCGAGGCGCGCGGTCTCAGCGAGGCCGGGGGGCGGGGCGGCTCGGCGCTCGATCACCCGATGGTGCTCGCGGGTGGGACGCGGGCCTCGCAGCTCTCCGAAGTCACCGATGTGCAGCGGTCGTTGACGGCGCTGGTGGCCCTGCTCGGCGAGGTGGGGATCGCGCTGGTCGGGGTCGCCTGCGACACCGACGAGGAGGGGCTCTACTGGCAGTGCATCGAGGCGATAGACGCCGCTGACGAGTCGGTCGACAGGGTGCACGGCATGCTGAGACGGCTCGCGGAGCGGGAGGCGGAGTGGGAGCGCGAGCACGACGGTCCGTTCGGGGTGCTCCATGGTCCGGCGGGCTCGGCGACGGGCCCGCCATGACCCGCCATGAGGCGGGAATGTGCGCGGCCGGGCCGGGGCGGAGGAGCTGGGACGGCCGGTGTTCGAAGGTGCAGGATGGATGCATGGATCTTCGAATCTTCACCGAGCCCCAGCAAGGGGCGAGCTACGGCACTCTGCTCACCGTGGCCAAGGCCGCTGAGGACCTCGGCTTCGACGCCTTCTACCGCTCCGACCACTACCTCCACATGGGATCGGGCGACGGACTTCCCGGCCCGACCGATGCCTGGATCACCCTGGCCGGGCTGGCGCGCGAGACCAAGCGCATCCGGCTCGGGACGTTGATGACGGCGGGCACGTTCCGGCTGCCGGGCGTGCTGGCCATCCAGGTCGCGCAGGTCGACCAGATGTCCGGCGGACGCGTCGAACTGGGTCTGGGTGCGGGCTGGTTCGAGGCGGAGCACAAGGCGTACGGAATTCCGTTCCCCAAGGAGAAGTTCGGTCGGCTGGAGGAGCAGCTGGCGATCGTCAGCGGCCTCTGGGCGACCGAGCCGGGGAAGACGTTCAGCTACGACGGCACGTATTACCAGCTGACCGACTCGCCCGCGCTGCCCAAGCCGGCCCAGGCCAAGGTGCCGGTCCTGATCGGCGGACACGGGGCGACCCGCACCCCGAGGCTCGCCGCGCAGTACGCGGACGAGTTCAACATCCCATTCGCCTCGCTGGAGGACAGCGAGAAGCAGTTCGGCCGGGTCAGGGAGGCGGCGAAGGCGGTCGGCCGGGGATCGGACGAGCTGGTGTACTCCAACGCCCTGGTGGTCTGCGTGGGCAAGGACGACGCGGAGGTCGCGCGACGGGCCGCCGCCATCGGCCGGGAGGTCGAGGAGCTCAAGGCGAACGGTCTTGCGGGCTCGCCCGCGGAGGTGGTCGACAAGATCGGCCGGTACGGCGCGATCGGATCGTCCCGGGTCTACCTCCAGGTCCTGGACCTGGACGACCTCGACCATCTGGAACTGATCTCGTCCCAGGTCCAGTCACAGCTGGCCTGACGGAACGGGAGGACCGGCCCCCGCGAGGGGCCCGCCCTCCCCAGGACTCCCCAGGATGAGGAGGAGAGCACGCATGGAGCCCGACCGGCCCCCGCACGTCTCAGCAGGTCCCGCACAGGGCCCACCGGTTCGCACGCTCGGCGCCGCACTCGCCGAAGGGACCGTCCTGCTCGACGGCGGGCTCTCCAACCAGCTGGAGGCCCAGGGCTGCGATCTGTCGGACGCGCTCTGGTCGGCCCGCCTGCTGGCCGACGCGCCCCACCAGATCGAGGCCGCGCACACCGCCTATGTCCGGGCGGGCGCACAGGTGCTCATCACCGCCAGCTACCAGGCGACGTTCGAAGGATTCGAGCGGCACGGGATCGGACGGGTCCGCGCCGCGGAGCTGCTGGCCGACAGTGTGGAGCTGGCCCGGCGGGCCGGAGCGGGAGCCGGGCGGCAGATCTGGGTCGCCGCCTCGGTCGGTCCGTACGGGGCGATGCTCGCGGACGGCAGCGAGTACCGGGGCCGCTACGGGCTCTCGGTAAGGGAGTTGGAGCGCTTCCACCGGCCCCGGGTGGCGGCGCTGGCCGCGGCGCGGCCCGATGTGCTGGCGCTGGAGACGGTGCCGGACATGGACGAGGCGGAGGCCCTGCTGCGGGTGGCAGGGGAGTTCGGGCTGCCCGTGTGGCTCTCGTACAGCGTGGCGGGGGAGCGGACCAGGGCCGGGCAGCCCCTGGCGGAGGCGTTCGGGGTGGCCGCGGGGAACGGGCAGGTGGTGGCCGTCGGGGTCAACTGCTGCGATCCGGCCGACGCGGACCGTGTGGTGGGGACGGCGGCAGCCGTCACGGGCAAGCCGGTCGTCGTCTATCCGAACAGCGGCGAGAGATGGGATGCCGAGCGCCGGGCGTGGGCGGGGGACAGCACCTTCGACGCCGGGCGGGTGCGGGCGTGGCAGGAGGCAGGGGCGCGGCTGGTCGGGGGGTGCTGCCGCATCGGACCCGCGCGGATCGGGGAGTTGGCAGAGCTACTGACAGCATGAAATTGCCTGGTGGGAGCGGGGTGACGGGGCCATACTCGGACGGGTGTTCCTGACTATCAGTACAACCGGCACCCCGGAGCGTCCCGCCACCGATCTCGGCTTTCTGCTGCACAAGCATCCCGAGAAGGCGCAGACGTTCTCCACCTCGCACGGCACCGCGCATGTCTTCTACCCCGAGGCATCCGCGGAGCGCTGCACGGCAGCCCTGCTGCTGGAGGTGGACAGTGTGGCGCTGGTGCGGCGCGGCAAGGGCAAGGGCAGGGGCGGCGCCCCGGACGCGGCGCTCGCGCAGTACGTCAACGACCGCCCCTACGCGGCCTCCTCGCTGCTCTCCGTCGCCATGAGCACGGTGTTCAAGTCCGCCCTGAGCGGGACGTGCCGGGCCATGCCCGAGCGGGCGCGGCAGCCGCTCCCGCTGAGGATCGAGGTCCCCGCGCTGCCCGCGCGCGGTGGCGTCGAGCTGGTGCAGAAGCTCTTCGGCCCGCTCGGCTGGACGAGCGTGGAGGCCGCGGCCGTACCGCTGGACGAGGAGTTCCCGCAGTGGGGCGACTCGCGCTACGTACAGCTGGTGCTGGAGGGGGACATGAGGCTCGCGGACGCGCTGCGCCAGCTGTATGTCCTGCTGCCGGTGCTCGACGACGCCAAGCACTACTGGGTGGCCCCGGACGAGGTGGACAAGCTGCTGCGCGCCGGTGAGGGGTGGCTGGCCGAGCACCCCGAGCAGAAGCTGATCACCAGCCGGTATCTCTCGCGCCGCTGGGGACTGACCCGGCAGGCGATGGAGCGGCTCGAACTGGTGCGGCTCGCGGAGTCGGACGACCTCGACGTGGCCTCCGTGGACAACGCCGTGGACGAGACGAAGGACACCGAGGAGAAGCCGGTGCCGCTCGCCGAGCAGCGGCGTGCGGCGATCCTGGAGGCGCTGCGCGCCGCCGGGGCGAGCCGGGTGCTCGACCTGGGCTGCGGTCAGGGCCAGTTGGTGCAGGCACTGCTCAAGGACGTGGCGTTCACCGAGATCGTCGGCGTCGACGTCTCGATGCGCGCCCTGACCATCGCCTCGCGCCGGCTGAAGCTGGACCGGATGGGCGAGCGGCAGGCCGGCCGGGTCACGCTCCAGCAGGGTTCGCTCACCTATACGGACAAGCGGCTCAAGGGGTACGACGCGGCGGTACTCAGCGAGGTCATCGAGCACCTCGACCTGCCGAGGCTGCCAGCCCTGGAGTACGCGGTGTTCGGCTCGGCACGGCCACGCACCGTGCTCGTGACCACGCCCAACGTCGAGTACAACGTCCGCTGGGACATGCTCCCCGCCGGTCACGTGCGCCACAGCGACCACCGCTTCGAGTGGAACAGGGCCGAATTCGGCCAGTGGGCGCGGGAGGTGGCAGAGCGCCACGGCTACGAGGTCGCCTTCGTGCCCGTGGGACCGGACGACCCCGAGGTGGGGCCGCCGACACAGATGGCCGTGTTCACGAGGAACGCGGCGGACGAGACCACGAACGCGACGGACAGGACCGAGAAGGAGGCGAAGGCCGCATGAACAGCAGCAGCACCACCGACACCCCCAGTACCTCGCGCACGCTGCCGGTGACCGACCTCTCCCTCGTCGTGCTCATCGGTGCCAGCGGATCGGGCAAGTCCACCTTCGCCCGCAAGCACTTCAAGCCCACCGAGATCATCTCCTCGGACTTCTGCCGCGGTCTCGTCGCCGACGACGAGAACGACCAGAGCGTCAGCAGCGACGCCTTCGACGTCCTGCACTACATCGCGGGCAAGCGCCTCGCCGCCGGGCGCCTCACCGTCGTCGACGCCACCAACGTCCAGGCCGAGAGCCGCAAGCAGCTCGTGCGGCTGGCCCGCGAGCACGACGTGCTGCCGATCGCGATCGTCCTCGACCTGCCCGAAGAGGTCTGCCTCGCGCGCAACGCGAACCGCCCCGACCGGGCCGACATGCCGCGCCACGTCATCCAGCGCCACCGCCGCGAACTGCGCCGCTCACTGCGCGGCCTGGAGCGCGAGGGCTTCCGCAAGGTGCACATCCTGCGCACCGAGGAGGAGGCCGAGCACGCGGGCATCGTGCTGGAGCGCCGCTACAACGACCTGCGCCACCTCACCGGCCCCTTCGACATCATCGGTGACATCCACGGCTGCAGCTCCGAGCTGGAGACCCTGCTCGGCACCCTCGGATACGTCGACGGCGCGCACCCCGACGGACGCACCGCCGTCTTCGTCGGCGACCTCGTCGACCGCGGCCCGGACAGTCCCGGCGTGCTGCGCCGCGTCATGTCCATGGTGTCCGCGGGCAACGCCCTGTGCGTACCGGGCAACCACGAGAACAAGCTCGGCCGTTACCTCAAGGGCCGCAGCGTCCAGCCCACCCACGGGCTCGCCGAGACCATCGAGCAGCTGGACCGCGAGGACGCCGTCGACCCCGCGTTCCGTGGACGCGTCGCGGAGTTCATCGAGGGCCTCGTCAGCCACTACGTACTGGACGAGGGGAAGCTCGTCGTCTGCCACGCCGGGCTGCCCGAGAAGTACCACGGCCGCACCTCGGGCCGGGTGCGTTCGCACGCGCTGTACGGGGACACGACCGGTGAGACCGACGAGTTCGGCCTGCCCGTGCGCTATCCGTGGGCCGAGGAGTACCGGGGCCGCGCCACCGTGGTCTACGGCCACACGCCCGTCCCCAGCACCTCCTGGATCAACAACACCATCTGCCTGGACACCGGCGCCGTCTTCGGCGGGAAGATGACCGCGCTGCGCTGGCCGGAGCGCGAACTCGTCGACGTACCCGCGGAGAAGGTCTGGTACGAGCCGACCAGACCGCTCGTGTCCGAGGCGCCCGGCGGCCGCGAGGGCCGTCCGCTGGACCTCGCCGACGTCCAGGGCCGGCGCATCGTGGAGACCCGGCACATGGGCCGCCTCTCGGTGCGCGAGGAGAACGCCGCGGCGGCGCTCGAAGTCATGAGCAGGTTCGCCGTCGACCCGAGGCTGCTGGCCTACCTCCCGCCGACGATGGCACCGACCGCGACCTCGCACGAGGACGGCTATCTGGAGCACCCGGCGGAGGCGTTCGCCCAGTACCGGACGGACGGTGTCAGCAAGGTCGTGTGCGAGGAGAAGCACATGGGCTCGCGGGCCGTGGCGCTGGTCTGCCGCGACGCGGAAGCGGCGCGCGAGCGCTTCGGTACCGAAGGCCCGACCGGCGCCCTGCACACCCGTACCGGCCGGCCGTTCCTCGACGACCCCGCGCTCACCGAAGCGGTCCTCGACCGGCTGCGCACGGCCGTCACCGCCGCCGGGCTGTGGGAGGAGTGGGACACCGACTGGGTCCTCCTGGATGCCGAACTGATGCCGTGGTCGCTGAAGGCGGCCGGGCTGCTGCGCTCGCAGTACGCGGCGGTCGGCGCAGCGTCCGCCGCGGTCTTCCCCGCGGCTGTCGCCGCCCTCGAAGCGGCGGCGGCCCGCTCTGTCGACGTCGGCGCGCTGGCGGACCGGCAGCGCGGACGCGCACAGGACGCCGCCGCGTTCACCCGGGCGTACCGCCGTTACTGCTGGAGCACCGAAGGGCTCGAAGGGGTGCGGCTCGCGCCCTTCCAGATCCTCGCCGTGCAGGGCCGCTCCCTGGCCTCCGTACCGCACGACGAGCAGCTGGCGTGGCTGGACCGGCTCGTCGAGCACGACCCGACCGGGCTGCTCCAGGTCACCCGGCGTCTCGTCGTCGACACCGGCGACGAGGAATCGGTGCGCTCCGGCATCGACTGGTGGCTGGAGATGACGGGCCGGGGCGGCGAGGGCATGGTCGTCAAGCCGCTCGGGGCGCTCGTACGGGACGAGAAGGGCAGGCTGGTCCAGCCGGGCATCAAGGTGCGCGGCCGGGAGTACCTGCGGATCATCTACGGCCCCGAGTACACCCGCCCGGAGAATCTGGAGCGGCTGCGCTCCCGGTTCCTCGGCCACAAGCGGTCGCTGGCCCTGCGGGAGTACGCGCTGGGTCTGGAGGCCCTTGACCGGCTGGCCGACGGGGAGCCGCTGTGGCGGGTCCACGAGGCGGTCTTCGCGGTGCTGGCCCTGGAGTCGGAGCCGGTCGACCCGAGGCTGTAGGAACTAGGGGAGCGATTCGCCGGGTGAACGGCGCTCCGTGCGGTGAGGATGGAGGCATGGGATTCCATGTCGACTCCGAGGCCGGGCGGTTGCGCCGCGTCATCCTGCACCGCCCCGATCTGGAGCTCAAGCGGCTCACCCCCGGCAACAAGGACGCGTTGCTCTTCGACGACGTGCTGTGGGTGCGCCGCGCCCGGCAGGAGCACGACGGGTTCGCCGATGTGCTGCGCGACCGGGGTGTGGAGGTGCATCTCTTCGGTGATCTGCTCCGGGAGTCGCTGGACATCCCGGTCGCCAAACGGCTCGTCCTGGACCGGGTGTTCGAGGAGAAGGAGTACGGTCCGCTCGCCACCGAGCATCTGCGGGCCGCCTTCGAGGAGCTGTCCACCGCCGAGCTGACCGAGGCGCTGGTCGGCGGGATGACGAAGCGGGAGTTCCTGGAGCGGCACAGCGAGCCGAACTCGGTCCGATTCCATGTGATGGATCTGGACGACTTCCTGCTCGCGCCGCTGCCGAACCACCTCTTCACCCGTGACACCTCCGCCTGGATATACGACGGGGTGTCCATCAATGCGATGCGCTGGCCGGCCCGACAGCGCGAGACCGTCCACTTCGAGGCGATCTACCGCCACCACCCCCTCTTCACGGGCCCTGAGGCGGGCGTGTTCCACCACTGGTCGGAGGGGCAGGACGACTACCCGTCGACCATCGAGGGCGGCGATGTGCTGGTCATCGGGCAGGGCGCCGTGCTGATCGGGATGAGCGAGCGCACCACGCCGCAGGCCGTCGAGATGCTGGCCCAGGGCCTCTTCGACGCCGGGTCGGCCCGGACGATCGTGGCGCTCGACATGCCGAAGAACCGGGCGTTCATGCACCTCGACACGGTGATGACGATGATCGACGGCGACACGTTCACCCAGTACGCGGGGCTCGGGATGCTCCGTTCGTACACCATCGAGCCCGGCAGCGGTCCCCGGGAACTGAAGGTCACCGACCATCCGCCCGAGCACATGCACCGGGCCATAGCCGCCGCGCTGGGCCTGGAGTCGATCCGGGTGCTCACCGCCGTCCAGGACGTGCACGCGGCGCAGCGCGAGCAGTGGGACGACGGCTGCAATGTGCTGGCCGTGGAGCCCGGTGTCGTCGTCGCGTACGAGCGGAACGCCACCACCAACACGTATCTGCGCAAGCAGGGCATCGAGGTCATCGAGATCCGCGGAAGCGAGCTGGGGCGCGGGCGAGGCGGTCCCCGGTGCATGAGCTGCCCGGTGGTCCGCGATCCCGTATAGCGAGAGGCCTCGTGGGAGGCCCTGACCAAAGGGCTGTATAGCGATGCAGGGTTTCGTATAGACTTCCAGGATCAGCGCTTCAAGCGACCCCTGCCCGACCAGGAGCAGTCACATGGCCACAGACCTCGCAGGCCGCCACTTCCTCAAGGAGCTGGACTTCACGGCCGAGGAGTTCCGCGGCCTGATCTCCCTGGCCGCCGAGCTCAAGGCAGCCAAGAAGGCGGGGGCCGAGGTCCAGCGGCTGCGCGGCAAGAACATCGCGCTGATCTTCGAGAAGACGTCGACGCGTACGCGCTGCGCGTTCGAGGTCGCCGCCGCGGACCAGGGCGCCTCCACGACGTACCTCGACCCCTCCGGCTCCCAGATGGGCCACAAGGAGTCGGTGAAGGACACGGCCCGTGTCCTCGGCCGGATGTTCGACGGCATCGAGTACCGCGGCGACAGTCAGCAGGCCGTCGAGGAGCTGGCCGCGTACGGCGGAGTCCCCGTCTTCAACGGGCTGACCGACGAGTGGCACCCCACCCAGATGCTCGCCGACGTGCTCACGATGACCGAGCACAGCGCGAAGCCGCTGGATCGGATGGTGTTCGCCTACCTCGGCGACGCCCGCTTCAACATGGGCAACTCCTACCTGATCACCGGCGCCCTCCTGGGCATGGACATCCGGATCGTCGCCCCCGAGGCCTACTGGCCGGCCGCGGACATCGTCGCGCAGGCGCAGAAGCTCGCCCAGGCCAGCGGGGCGACGGTCACGCTCACCGAGGACATCGCCGAAGGCGTCAGCGGTGCCGATTTCGTCGCCACGGACGTCTGGGTCTCGATGGGGGAGCCCAAGGAGGTGTGGGCCGAGCGCATCACCGCGCTCGCGCCGTACGCCGTGACCATGGACGTCCTGCGGGCCACCGGCAACGACGACGTGAAGTTCCTGCACTGCCTGCCGGCCTTCCACGACCTCGGCACGAAGGTCGGCCGGGAGATCCACGCGGAGCACGGCCTGACCGAGCTGGAAGTGACCGACGAGGTCTTCGAGTCCGCGTTCTCGGTCGTCTTCGACGAGGCGGAGAACCGAATGCACACCATCAAGGCCGTGCTCGTGGCCACGCTGGCCGGGCCCGCCGCCTGATCACACCGCCTGATCACACCGCCTGATCACGCCGCCTGATTACTCAGCCGCGCGGGCGTGCCGTGCGGGAGGGGACGGCTGGGAGGGCATCGCGGGCAGGGTGAACCACACCGCCTTGCCCTGCTCCGTCGTGCGGTGACCGCAGGCGGAGCTGAGGGTGCGGATCAGGAGGAGGCCGCGGCCGTGCTCCTGCCAGGGGTCCGGCGCACTGCCGGGTGCGGGGCGGGAGAGGTCGCCGGGCGGGGAGGGGTCGCGGTCGTGGACCTCGACCTGACAGCCGGTCGCCATGAGTTCCACGACCAGTTCGATGGGCTCGTCCCCGTCCGTGTGCTCGACGGCGTTGGCGACCAGCTCGGCGGTGAGGAGCTCGGCGGTGTAGCTGTCCGCGGGGGCGTGGATGTCCGTGAGCGCGGTCCGGATGAGCGCGCGGGCGATCGGCACGGCTGCCGTGGAGTGGGGCAGGGCAATGCGCCATGACGCGGGAATGGGGACATCGGGGGGCACAGCTGGTTTCCGTTCCGGGGCGAGACTTCCTGGTATCGACAAATCCTGCGTTCAACCATACGAAGCGGGGTCGCGCAGTCATAGAGGCGGTCGACCGGCACGAAAGGGACCTTCGCCACAACGCTCGCATGTTTGGGGTATTGCGTACTCCTGACGGCAGTCACATTTGAGTGATAGCTTCGAGGTGGATCGAGTCGCCCGGAGCGGGCGGACTCAGCGGCACGTCGGCTGAAGGGGACCACCTCCCATGAGCCCTTTTCCCAGTTCCGCCCCGCGTACGGAGGACTGGCACCATCTGCGGCTGACCCGGGACGACGGGGTCGCGACCGTCACCCTCGCCAGGCCCGAGAAGCTCAACGCGCTCACCTTCGGCGCCTATGCCGACCTGCGCGACCTTCTCGCCGAACTGTCCCGCGAACGCTCCGTGCGCGCTCTCGTACTGTCCGGTGAGGGGCGCGGCTTCTGTTCCGGTGGCGATGTGGACGACATCATCGGCGCCACACTGGCGATGGACACCGCCCAGCTCCTCGACTTCAACCGGATGACGGGACAGGTCGTACGCGCCCTTCGTGAATGCCCCTTCCCGGTTATCGCCGCCGTACACGGCGTGGCGGCGGGAGCCGGGGCCGTTCTCGCGCTGGCGGCCGACTTCCGCGTCGCCGACCCGACCGCCCGCTTCGCCTTCCTCTTCACCCGGGTCGGTCTCTCCGGCGGCGACATGGGCGCCGCCTACCTGCTGCCCCGCGTCGTCGGACTCGGCCACGCCACCCGGCTGCTCATGCTCGGCGAACCCGTCCACGCCCCCGAAGCGGAACGGATCGGCCTGATCAGCGAGCTCACCGCCGAAGGGCAGGCCGGTGCCCGCGCGGCGGCGCTCGCCCGCAGACTCGCCGACGGACCGGCGCTCGCACTCGCACAGACCAAGGCGCTGCTCACCGCCGAGCTCGACATGCCCCTCGCGGCCTCCGTCGAAATGGACGCCGCCACCCAGGCGCTCCTGATGAACGGCGAGGACTACGCCGAATTCCACGCGGCCTTCACCGAGAAGCGCCCGCCGAAGTGGCAAGGCAGGTAGGGCGATGTCCGGCGACTCGATGCGGATCGCGGTCATCGGCGGCGGCCCCGGCGGTCTGTACGCGGCGGCGCTGCTCAAGCGGCTCGGACCCGGGCGCGACATCACCGTCTGGGAGCGCAACGCCCCGGACGACACCTTCGGCTTCGGCGTCGTCCTCTCCGACGAGACCCTCGGCGGGATCGAGCACGCCGACTCCGTCGTGTACGCGGCACTGAGGGACGAATTCGTCCGCTGGGACACCATCGACATCGTCCACCGGGGCCGCACCGAGACCTCCGGCGGCCACGGCTTCGCGGCGCTCGGCCGCCGAAGGCTCCTGGAGATCCTGCACGAACGCTGCACCTCCCTCGGCGTCCGCCTCCACTTCAGCACCGGGGCCCCGCCCGCCGCCGAACTCGCCGAAGCGTACGACCTGGTGATCGCCGCCGACGGCGTGCACAGCGCCACCCGCGAGGCCCACGCCGACGTCTTCCGCCCGCACCTCACCACCCACCGCAACCGCTACATCTGGCTCGCCGCCGACTTCGCGCTCGACGCCTTCCGCTTCGAGATCGCCGAGACCGAGTTCGGCGTGATGCAACTGCATGCCTACCCCTTCTCGGCCCACGCCTCCACCGTCATCGTGGAGATGCGCGAGGAGGTCTGGCGGGCCGCCGGACTCGACCGGTGCGACGCGGCCGAGTCCACCGAACGCTGCGCCAAGACCTTCGCCGAAGCCCTCGACGGCCGGCCCCTGCGCTCCAACAAGTCCTCGTGGCTCACCTTCGCCACCGTCGTCAACGAGCAGTGGTCGCACGGCAACACGGTCCTCATCGGCGACGCCGCCCACACGGCACACTTCTCCATCGGCTCCGGCACCAAACTCGCCGTCGAGGACGCCCTCGCACTGGCCGCCTGCATCGAGGAACAGCCCGACCTGCGTACGGCACTCGACGCGTACGAGACGGAACGCCGCCCGGTCGTCGCATCGACCCAGCGCGCGGCGGCGGCCAGCCTGCGCTGGTTCGAGGAGCTGGACACGTACGTGGACCAGCCGCCCCGCAGGTTCGCCTTCAACCTCCTCACCCGCAGCCGCCGCGTCACCCACGACAACCTCCGGCTGCGTGACCCCGCCTTCACCGGCGCCGTCGAGGAGGAGTTCGGCTGCCCGCCCGGCACCCCGCCGATGTTCACCCCGCTGCGGCTGCGCGGCCTGGAACTGCGCAACCGGGTCGTCGTCTCACCCATGGACATGTACTCCGCCACCGACGGCGTTCCCGGCGACTTCCACCTCGTCCACCTGGGCGCACGCGCACTGGGCGGCGCCGGACTCACCATGACCGAGATGGTCTGCGTGAGCCCCGAAGGCCGCATCACCCCGGGCTGCGCCGGCCTCTACACCGACGAACAGGCCGCCGCCTGGACCCGGATAGCGGACTTCGTGCACCACAGCGCCCCCGGCGCCGCGATCGGCATCCAGCTCGGCCACTCCGGCCGCAAGGGCTCCACCAAACGCATGTGGGAGGGCATCGACCAGCCGCTGGACGAGGGCAACTGGCCACTGTCCGCCGCCTCCCCGATCCCGTACGCACCCGGTGTCAACCAGGTGCCCGAGGCCCTGGACCGGGCTGGACTCGACGCGATCCGCGAGGAGTTCACAGCAGCGGCCCGCCGCGCCGCGCACTGCGGATTCGACCTACTCGAACTCCACTGCGCGCACGGCTACTTGCTCTCCGGTTTCCTCTCCCCGCTCACCAACCACCGCACCGACGCATACGGCGGCCCGCTGGAGAACCGGCTCCGCTTCCCTCTCGACGTCTTCGACGCGGTCCGGGCGCAGTGGCCCGCCGACCGGCCCATGACCGTCCGTATCTCCGCCACCGACTGGGCCGACGGCGGTACGACTGCAGAGGACGCCCTCGCCATCTCCCGGGCCTTCGCCGACCACGGCGCCGACGCCATCGACGTGTCCACCGGGCAGGTCGTGCCGGACGAACGCCCCGAGTACGGCCGCTCCTACCAGACCCCGTACGCCGACCGCATCCGTAACACCCTCGGCGTCCCCGTCATCGCGGTCGGCGCCATCTCCTCATGGGACGACGTCAATTCGCTGCTGCTCGCGGGCCGCGCCGACCTCTGCGCCCTGGCCCGCCCGCACCTCTACGACCCGCACTGGACCCTGCACGCGGCGGCCGAGCAGGACTACCGCGGCCCGGGAGCGTCCTGGCCCCTGCCGTACCGTGCGGGCAGCCGCACCCCGCCCGCCGGCCGCACGGACGCGCCGAAGCCCCGGCTCACGCTGAACTGAGCGCCAGGCACTCGTGGCAGCGGCAGGGGGAGGGGTGGGGGACGCCGGGCCATCGGGCGAGGCGCTCCTCGGCGGCCTGCTGTTCGAGTCCGACGGCAAGCTCGCCGGCCCGATGGGAATCCCCGAAGCCGACGCGGGGCGCATCCTCCAAGCGCCGCAGGACAGTCGGGCTACGGACGAGCACCGCCCGGAAGGTATGCAGATGGCGCGGGGATATGACCAGCGTGATGTACGCGCCCGTGTGGCGCCCACGCCCGATCACGCCCAGATCGCAGAACCCGTCGTAACTGTCGTACACATACACCTTCGAGCCGCCCCGGCACGCCTTGGTCCCCGGCCGCAGCTCCTGGCCGCCCTTCCCGTACCGCCGCCACCGCACCACGTTCGCCGCTATCAGCCACTGCGGCTCAAGATCGGGCTCCGGCTCCGTTGCTGCCTCGACTTCGCTCATGCCCGGCCCACCGCACTGAGCAGCAGCCGGTCCGACAGGGCCTCGTAGCCGATGCGCCGGTACACGCCGTTGCTCGTCGGGTTCGCGAGGTCCGTGAACAGCAGCACCTCCTGGGCGCCCGCCTCCCGCGCCGCCCGGCTGACCTCCGCCGTCACCGCCGCCGCGTATCCCCGGCCCCGGTACTCCGTCGGCGTGTAGACCGTCGTCACCCGCACCGTGTCCGCGATGTTCCGTGAGACGCCCGCCATCGACACGGGCACACCCGCGTCCTCCCAGAGCGTCAGCCCGCCGTACGTCGTCCGGTCGTCGACGAGCCGCTCGACATGCGTGCCGGGCTGGCCGACCTGCCCGGCGAACGTGAAATGCCAGTCCAGCAGAAGCTCCCGGTCGGCGGCCGTCGCCGTCCGTGGCCGGCCCGCCGGGGCAGGGGAGGGCGGGACGAGCGTCCCGAGCCGGTAGAGCCGCTGCTCCTCGTCGACCCGGTGGCCCGGCCAGTGCGCGGCCAGTGCCTCGGCGGTGGCGCGGTCCGCGTTGATGCTGGTCAGCGGGAGGGCGTGGGCGAGTGGAGTGATTGCTTCCGGGGCGGTCACGCCCAGCATCGGGGGGTACGGCGGAGTGTGCACCAGCGTCCCTGCGATCTCGCCGTCGGCCCCGCGCCACCAGCCGAGCACCGGGTCGCCCTCGCCGTACGCGTGCCGGCCATCGCGCCGCAGCGCCGCGGTGACGGTCAGTACCAGGGTGTTGTCTGCGGGGCGGGTGGCCAGCCACGCACCCGCCGTGTCCAGAAAAACGTCGACATCATCCGCGAAAGTCCAGGTCATGCCTCATCCTGCCGGTTGCGTAGTCCGGCAGTCACCCGAATTCCGGGTTCCGTTCACGGCCGTACGAAGCGCTCCCCGGCGTCGCGCAGCATCGCGTGCAGCAGTCCGAACACCTCGGCCGAGCGGCCCCCGGGCCAGTCCTTCGGCAGCAGCTCCTCCGGCAGCCCGGGGTCCGCGTACGGCAGCCGTCGCCAGGAGTCCAGGGCCGGCAGGTAGTCCCGGTAGGCCTCCTCCGGGTCGGGGGCGATGCCGGGGGGCCGCGCCTCCCAGGCCTTCAGTACCGGCTCCTGCTGCTCCAGGAAGTCCAGATGGAGACGGGCGATGGCGTCCAGGTCCCACCAGCGCGCCACCGACTCCTTCGTCGCCGCGAAACCGAGGTGTACCCCGCGGAACAGGTCCACATACGGGGCGAGTTCGAGCCGTTCCAGGGTGTGCCGGGTCTCCTCGTACAGCCCGGCGGGCGCGATCCACACCCCGGGTGCGGCCGTGCCGAAACCGAGGCGGGCCAGCCGGGAGCGCAGGAGATGCCGCTTGTGCCGTTCCGCTTCCGGTACCGAGAAGACGGCGAGCACCCAGCCGTCGGCGGTCCGGGGTTCCGGATGCTCGTAGATGCGCCGGTCGCCGTCGTCCAGCAGCTGCCGGGCGTCGGCCGACAGCGCGTAGCCCGCCGACCCGTCCGCCGTACGGGCCGGGACGAGCAGTTCGCGGCGCTTGAGCCGGGAGACGGAGGAGCGTACGGAGGGCGCGTCGACACCTACGGCGCGCAGCAGACGGATCAGCTCGGCCACCGGCAGCGGTTCGTTGCCGGGGGAGCGACCGTACGCGCCGTAGAGGCTGACGATCAGGGATCGGGGAGTGTGCAGCTCGGCCACGTGATCACTCTAGAGCCCGTCCGTCATGCCGTGCCGGTCCGCGTCGTCGCGCAGCCGGAAGCGCTGGAGTTTGCCGGTCGCGGTCCGGGGAAGCGTGGCCAGGAACTCGATGACGCGCGGGCACTTGTGCGGGGCCAGTTCCCTCTTCATGTAGCGGCGCAGGGAGTCGGCGGTCTGGGCGGAGCCCTCGCGCAGCACCACGTACGCCACGACGATCTCCCCGCGCAGCTCGTCCGTCCGGCCCACCACAGCGGCCTCGGTCACCTCCGGATGACGCAGCAGGGCGTCCTCCACCTCGGGGCCCGCGATGTTGTAGCCGGAGGAGATGATCATGTCGTCGGCGCGGGCGACGTAGCGGAAGTAGCCGTCCGGCTCGCGGACGTACGTATCGCCTGTGATGTTCCAGCCGTACCGCACGTACTGTGTCTGCCGTTCGTCGGCGAGGTAGCGGCAGCCGACCGGTCCGCGCACGGCCAGCAGACCCGGTTCGCCGTCGGGCAGCTCCGCGCCCGCCGGGTCCACCACCCGCGCCTGCCAGCCCGGGACGGGTCTCCCGGTGGTGCCGGGGCGGATGGCGTCGTCGGCGGCCGAGATGAAGATGTGCAGCAGCTCGGTGGCCCCGATGCCGTTGATGATGCGCAGACCGGTCCGCTCGTACCAGGACTGCCAGGTGGCGGCGGGCAGATTCTCCCCGGCCGAGACACAGCGGCGCAGTGCGGACAGGTCGTGCCCGTCGAGGTGGTCCAGCATCACCCGGTACGCGGTCGGCGCGGTGAACACCACCGAGACCCGGTGGGCGGCGAGCGCCGGCAGCAGTTGCTTGGGGCCCGCCTGCTCCAGCAGGAGCGCCGAAGCGCCCGCGCGCAGCGGGAAGATCACCAGACCGCCCAGTCCGAAGGTGAAGCCGAGCGGCGGGCTCCCCGCGAACACATCACCGGGCTCCGGGCGCAGCACGTGGCGCGAGAAGGTGTCGGCGACGGCCAGCACATCGCGGTGGAAGTGCATACAGCCCTTGGGGCGGCCGGTGGTGCCCGAGGTGAAGGCGATCAGCGCGACATCGTCGGCCGCGGTGTCCACCGGCTCGTACGGTCCCGGCCGGGACTCCGCCAGGCGCGTCAGATCGTCGGCCGCTTCACCCCCGTACGCCGTGATCCGCAGCTCCGGGACCTGCGCCTTCAGCAGATCCTCGACGGAGCGGACATCGCACAGCGCATGGCTCACCCGGGCGAGTGAGCAGATGGTGGCCAGCTCCTGGGACCGCGCCTGCGCCAGTACGGTGACGGCGACCGCGCCCGCCTTCATGACCGCGAGCCAGCAGGCGGCCAGCCAGGGAGTGGTGGGGCCGCGCAGCAGCACCCGGTTGCCGGGGCGTACGCCCAGATCGGTGGTGAGGACGTGGGCGATGCCGTCCACCCGGTCCCGCAGCTCCCCGTAGCTCCACACCCCGCCGTCGCCGCTGCGGAAGGCGGGGCGGTCCGGCCCGAAACGGCCGATGGTGCGGTCGAGGAGTTCGTATCCGCAGTTCAGCCGGTCCGGGTAGCGCAGCTCGGGCCGGTCGAAGACCAGCTCGGGCCACTGGGTGGCCGGTGGCAAATGGTCGCGGGAAAACGTATCGCTGTGTGCGGTGGCACCGTCCGCAGCCGCGGCCGGCGAGGAAATCGGCTCCATAAAGGATCGCCCCCTTGTCGCCCTTGGAGCGTATCGTTTGAGTGACGGTAGTCAACGGTTCGCGATAAGACGTGACAAGAGAGGCGCCGCTATGACGGCATTCTCGCTCGACCCGGCCCGGACCGCCTGGTGCGCGGAGCTGTACGAGGTAGCCGTGCGCCAGTTGCGGCCGCTCGCCGAGAAGGGCGAACCAGGCAGGGTGAACCGCCCGCTGCTCGCCGCACTCGGCGAGCTGGGGCTCCTCGACCGGCTCTTCGGCTCCGGTGCGCTCGACCTCTGCCTGCTGCGCGAATCCCTCGCCCGCGGCTGTACGGAGGCCGAGACCGCCCTCGCGCTCCAGGGCCTCGGCGCGTACCCGGTCGTCCAGGCCGGTACCCCCGCCCAGCGCGAACGCTGGCTGCCCGAGGTGCGTGCGGGCCGGGCCGTGGCCGCCTTCGCGCTGAGCGAGCCGGGCGCGGGCTCCGATGCCGCCGCGCTCGCCCTCGGCGCCCGGCCCACCCCGGACGGCTGGCGGCTGACCGGCGAGAAGTGCTGGATCTCCAACGCGCCCGAGGCTGATTTCTACACCGTCTTCGCCCGTACGACGGAGGGCGCCGGATCCCGCGGCATCACCGCGTTCCTGGTCCCCGCCGACCGCCCCGGGCTCACCGGAACGGCGCTGGACATGCTCTCCCCGCACCCCATCGGGGCGCTGGACTTCGACGCCGTGCCCGTCACCGCCGACGACGTCCTGGGCGAGCCCGACCGGGGGTTCCGGGTCGCCATGAACACCCTCAACCTCTTCCGGCCGAGCGTCGGCGCCTTCGCGGTCGGCATGGCCCGCGCCGCCCTCGACGCCACCGTCGGACACACCGCGGAGCGCACCGCCTTCGGCGGACCCCTGAAGGACCTCCAGGCCGTCTCGCACCAGGTCGCCGAGATGGCGACCCGCACCGAGGCGGCCCGGCTCCTGGTGTACGCGGCGGCCGCGGCGTACGACGCGGGGGAGAGCGGCGTCCCCGGCCGCGCAGCCATGGCCAAGCTGTACGCCACCGAGACCGCGCAGTACGTCGTCGACACGGCCGTCCAGCTGCACGGCGCCCGCGCCCTGCGCCGCGGCCACCTGCTCGAACACCTCTACCGGGAGGTCCGTGCGCCCCGGATCTACGAGGGCGCCAGCGAGGTGCAGCGCACGATCATCGCCAAGCAGCTGTACGCGACCCAGGAGCCGCCCGCATGAACCCGGTCAACCGGATCAACCCCGCCGAACTCTCCCCGCCCGCAGGCTTCTCGCACGCCGTCACCGTTACCGGCGGCAGCCTGGTCTTCCTCGCGGGCCAGACGGCCCTGGACGGAGACGGGAAGGTCGTCGGGGCCACGCTGCCCGAACAGTTCGAGAAGGCACTCACCAACCTGCTCACCGCCCTGCGCGCGGCGGGCGGCACCCCCGCCGGTCTGGCGAGGGTCACCGTGTACGCCACGGACGTCGCCGACTACCGGGCGCAGGCGGCCGAGCTCGGCCGGATCTGGCGCCGGCTGGCCGGTCGTGACTATCCGGCAATGGCGGTCATCGGGGCCGTCCGCCTCTGGGACGAGCAGGCTCTGGTCGAGCTCGATGGCATCGCGGTACTGAACTGAACCGGCGTGGTCGCGCGGCCGGTCTCCTGCTTGAGTACCGCCCGCGACATGTTCTGCACCCACATCGCGCGCGGACGGCGCCGGGCCTCCCACGCGTCGAGCGGACGGCTGTCCGGCCTTCTCGGCCAACTGTCCCTGGGCTGCCCGGCATTGGAAGTCGAGCAGTGTCTGTCCACTGGTCACTGCCCAGAGGGCTGGCAGCGCGACACCGGGAACAACGGCCAGGACGAGCAGGGCTGTCCGCAGCGACATGTGGTCGAGTCGGTCCGCCGTGACGCGCGTGCGCAGGGCACGCTCCTTGACGTGAGGCCAGCCTCACGACTGGTCAAATCCATTGAGAACTTCGGCACATGGACATGAGTCACACTGCAAAAAAGAAAAGAATGTGGGCCCACATGTGCAACACGGCGGCGCCCACATCCTCTGCACCGAACTCCCGGAATGTCGGCTTTGCTCAAGTCGCGGGGTGCGGACTCCGGGGAGACGCTGGAGGGGCCCGTACGGAAGTGCGGAGCACGGAGCCCCGAGCAGACCCAGGAGATCCGCGGTGACCAGTGAACCGCCCCCGCCCCCTGCGGCCAGGTCGTACGACGGTGAGGGCATCACCGTGACCTACGACGTCCACCGCTGCCTGCACGCGGCCGAATGCGCACGGGGCCTGCCCGACGTGTTCGAGGTGGGGCGGAAGCCCTGGATCATGCCCGGCAACGCCTCCGCCGACGAGGTCGCCGAGGTCATCCACCGCTGCCCCAGCGGCGCCCTCCAGTACCGCCGCACCGACGGCCTCCCGGACGAGGTCCCCGATGTGCCGACCCGGGTCTCCCTGCACTCCGACGGCGTACTCCACCTGCGCGGAAACCTCGAAGTGGCGACCCCGGAAGGCCCCCGCCGGGAGACTCGCGTGATGCTCTGCGGCTGCGGCGAGAGCGGGAACACGCCGTACTGCGACCACAGCGGGGCCTGCGCCCGGCACATCTGACCCGAGCCGGAGCCGAAGCGGAACCGGAAGCGGAAGCGAACCGCGCAGGGCGCGGCGCGGCGTACGAGTGAACCGTACTGGGCGATATATCTGTACTTGGTGCCCTTTGTTCCGGAAGCCGCTCAGGACCCCGCTTCATGACCGCGCTCATCGTCTGCCACTTCGTGCTGGCGGCCTGCGCGGGGCCCCTGGTGCGTCGGCTCGGCAGACGGGCCTTCCTCGTGCTCGCTCTGCCCCCGGCCGCCGCCACGGTCTGGGCGGCCGTCCGGTGGGAGGGCGCCGCATCCGGTGAATCGGTCACCTGGTCGTGGCAGTGGATTCCGGCGTACGACGTCTCGCTGGCCCTGCGCCTGGACGCGCTCGCCGAACTGATGGTGCTGCTCGCGGCCGGCATCGGCACGCTGGTGCTGCTCTACTGCGCGTCGTACTTCGCCGACGACGCCCCGGGCCTGGCCGGATTCGCCGGGAACCTGCTGGCCTTCGCCGGTGCCATGCTCGCACTCGTCCTCGCCGACGACCTGATCTCGCTCTATGTGTTCTGGGAACTGACCACGGTCTTCTCCTTCCTGCTGATCGGGTACGGCAGCGAGCACAAGCACAACCGCCGCTCCGCGCTCCAGGCCCTGACCGTGACCACATTCGGCGGCCTCTCGATGCTCGTCGGCTTCCTGATCATCGGTCAGGCGGCGGGCACCTACCGGATCTCCGCGATCGTGGCCGCTCCGCCCGAGCCGACGCTCGCCGTCTCGGTCGCCGTGGTCCTGGTGCTCTGCGGCGCACTGTCCAAGTCCGCGATCTGGCCGTTCTCCCTGTGGCTGCCGAACGCGATGGCCGCGCCCACTCCGGTCAGCGCCTATCTGCACGCCGCCGCGATGGTCAAGGCCGGCGTCTACCTGGTGGCGCGGCTCGCACCCGGCTTCGCCGACGTCCCGGTCTGGCGGCCCATCGTCCTCGTGCTCGGGGCCGCCACCATGCTGCTCGGCGGCTGGCGCGCACTGCGCCTCCACGACCTGAAGCTCGTCCTCGCCTACGGAACCGTCAGCCAGCTCGGCTTCCTCACCGTCCTCGCCGGGGCGGGCTACCGCGACGCGGCACTCGCCGCCGCCGTCATGATCCTGGGCCACGCCCTGTTCAAGGCCCCGCTGTTCCTCGTGACCGGCATCGTCGACCACGCCACCGGCACCCGCGACCTGCGAAGACTTTCCGGCGTCGGCCGGGCGCTGCCCCAGGTGTGCGCGGTCGCCGTGCTCGCCGCCGCCTCCATGGCCGCGCTTCCCCCGTTCCTGGGCTTCGCAGCCAAGGAGGCGGCCTTCGAGGCGCTGCTGGAGGGCGACCTCGTGGACCGGTGGACGCTGGCCGTCACGGTCGTGGGCTCGGCGCTGACCACCGCGTACACCGTACGGTTCGTCTGGGGCGCCTTCGCCCGTAAACCCGGCGTCCCCGACACCCCCGTGCACCGGGTCGGTGCGGCCTTCCTTGCGCCGCCCGCCCTCCTCGCGGTCTGCGGACTCGTGCTGGGACCCGGCGTCGGCTGGACCGACCGGCTGTTCGCCGCGTACGCGGACACGTTCCCCGTGCCTGAGCATCCGTACCACCTCTCCCTCTGGCACGGCTTCGGCACCGCTCTGCTCCTGTCGGCGCTCGCCTGGGCGGGCGGCGCTCTGCTCTTCGCCGGGCGCTCCACCGTCACCCGGCTCTCCCGGCGGATCGCGTGGCCCACCGCCGACAGCGTCTTCGGCCACCTGCTCCTCGGCCTGGAACGCCTCGCCCTCCAGGTCACCGGCTTCGTCCAGCGCGGCTCGCTCACCGGCTATCTGGCCACCACCCTCGCGGTGGCGCTGACCGGGCAACTGGCCGTGCTCGTCACCGACCGGCCCTGGCGCGGGGCGGCGGCGCCCCGGCTGTGGGACGTCCCGCTCCAGGGCGCCGTGGCGGTGCTGACGTGCGCGGCAGCGCTGTTCTGTCTGACGGTCAGCCGCCGGATGAAGGGCGTGGTCCTGGCGGGACTGACCGGCTACGGGGCCGCGTTGCTGTTCGTCGTCCAGGGGGCTCCCGATCTGGCGCTCACCCAGTTCTGCGTCGAGACCGTCTCGATGGTCGTGTTCGTGCTCGTCCTGCGCAGGATGCCGGTGCGCTTCGAGGAGTCGGCCAGTGCCTGGCGGCGCGCCGCCCGTATCCCGCTCGCGCTGGCCGCGGCGGCGACGGTCGGCGTGGTCGTGTGGGTCGCGGCGGCCGCACGCACCGCGGAACCGGCGGGCGCCGCGATGGTCGAGGAGACCGCCCGCCACGGGCTCAAGGACGTCGTGGCCACCATCCTCGTCGACCTGCGGTCCTGGGACACGATGGGGGAGTCCGCCGTGCTCGCCGCCGCGGCGATCGGGGTGACCAGCCTGATCTACCGGCACCGCCGCAGCGAGGGATCGATGGCGCAGGGGGATCTGGAGGGCCGCACCGCCTGGTCGCTGTCCGCTCCCCGGCTGACGGGACTGCCGCAGGGCGACGAAGCGGCACCCGAGCGGAGCTGGCTTGCCGCCGGTGCGACGCTCGCGCCGGAACACCGCTCCGTCGTCCTCGAAGTGGTGGCACGGCTGCTCTTCCACCCCATCCTGATCCTCTCGGTGTACCTGCTGTTCTGTGCCGAGAACATGCCGGGCGGCGGATTCGTCGCCGGGCTCGTGGCCGGAGTCGCCCTCATCACCCGCTATCTGGCAGGCGGCCGGTTCGAACTGGCCGAGGCGGCGCCGCTCCAGCCCGGACTCTTCACCGGCCTCGGACTGTTCCTCTCCACCGGGGTCGCGCTGCTCGGTCTCGTCAAGGGCACGGTCCTGCTCGCCTGGACGTACAAGGGGCATCTGCCCGTGTTCGGCGACTACCACCTCGGTTCGACGGTCCTCTTCGACTTCGGTGTCTATCTGCTGGTCCTGGGAGTGGTCCTGGACATCGTGCGCGCGCTCGGCGCCAAGATCGACCGGCAGATCGAACGGGCCGCGGGTGCGCTTGCCGCGGCCGGGAGCCCGGCGGGAGGTCCCGGCCGATGACGGTCAGCCTCTCGCTCCTCGCCCCGGCCGTGGTGCTCTGCGCGGTCGGCGGCATCCTGATGCTCACCCGGCCCCTCACCCGCATCCTGCTGGGCGCCGTGATCGCCGGCAACGGCATCAATCTGCTCGTCCTGACCGCCGGCGGATCGGCCGGCCGGGAACCGCTGCTCTACGGCGTACCCCTGCACCGGGTCACCGACCCGCTGCCGCAGGCCATCGCGGTCACCGCCATCGTCATCACCCTCGCCACCACCGCGTTCCTCCTGGCCATGGCCTACCGCAGCCACCAGCTGACCGGCACCGACGAGGTCCACGACGACCTGGAGGACCGGCGCATCGCCCTGCGCATCGAAGTGATGGAACAACGGGCCCGGCTGCGCGCGGAGTTCCGGACCGGGGCCGAGCCCACCCGGGGGGAACGCGCCCGCTACCGGGACGAGCACCGGCGTCTGAGCGCGCGGCTGCGCGCCGACCGTGCCCTGCAGGCCCGCGGCCGGGACGCCTCGGGCGACCTCTGGCACGACGTGCTGGGCGCGGACCCGGAGGACTACGCGGCCGAGCAGCAGAGCGACGCGCCCGAAGAGCCCGACGGAGGAGCCACCGGATGAACACGCTCGTCCCGTTGCCGGTGCTGCTGCCGCTCTGCGCCACCGGCGTCAGCCTCGCCTTCGGCACCCGCCTCAAACGCTTCCAGCGCTTCATCAGCGTCACCGTGCTCAGCGCGGTACTCGCTCTCTCGGTCGCCCTGATGATCGCCGCGGACCGAAGCGGCCCGCTCTCCGTCCACCTCGGCGACTTCGCTCCGCCGCTCGGTGTCACCCTGGTCGCCGACCGGCTGTCCGGGCTGATGCTCACCGTCTCCTCGGCGGTCACGCTCTGCGTGCTGGTCTACTCCCTCGGCCAGGGCATGGCCGACCGGGACGGGGAGACCCCGGTCGCCGTCTTCCACCCCGCCTACCTCATCCTCGTCGCCGGGGTCTCCTGCACCTTCCTCGCCGGGGACCTCGTCAACCTCTACGTCGGTTTCGAGATCATGCTCGTGGCCAGCTTCGTCCTGCTCACCCTGGGCGGCACCGGCCCCAGGGTCCGCGCAGGCTCCACCTACGTGATCATCTCGCTGTTCTCCTCGATGGTGTTCCTGATCGCCATCGCCGCGACGTACGCCGCCACGGGCACCGCCAACTTCGCCCAGCTGGCCGGCCGGTTGGGCGAACTCCCCCTCGGCGTACAGACATTGATCCACGCCACGCTGCTCGTCGTCTTCGCCGTCAAGGCGGCCGTGTTCCCGCTCGCCGCCTGGCTGCCCGACTCCTACCCCACCGCGCCGGCCCCCGTCACCGCCGTCTTCGCCGGACTCCTCACCAAGGTCGGCGTCTACTGCATGCTGCGTACGGAGACCCTGCTCTTCCCCGGCAACCGGCTCGGCGGTCTGCTGATGATTGCCGCACTCGCCTCCATGGTCATCGGCATCCTGGGCGCCGTCGCCCAGACCGACCTGAAGCGGGTGCTCTCCTTCACCCTCATCAGCCACATCGGCTACATGGTCTTCGGAATCGGTCTCGCCACCCGCGAGGCCTTCGGCGGCGCCATCGTCTACGTCGCCCACCACATCACCGTGCAGACGACGCTCTTCCTTGTCGCGGGGCTCATCGAACGGCGTACCGGAACCACCGAACTCACCCGGATCGGCGGCCTTGCCAAGGTCGCCCCGGTGATCGCTGTCCTCTTCTTCGTACCCGCGATGAATCTGGCCGGTATCCCGCCGCTGTCCGGGTTCATCGGGAAGCTGGGCCTCATGCGCGCCGGTGTCGCCGACGGAAGTGTCCTGGCCTGGATTCTGGTGGCCGGGTCGGTGGCCACCAGTCTGCTGACGCTGTACGTGATGGCGAAGGTCTGGAACCTGGCGTTCTGGCGGGCCGCCCCGCCGGGCCAGGCCGAGGACGGCACGGTCCTGGAGTCCGACGACGCATCCGACGACGACGCCGACGCGGGCCCCGACCGGATGCCGGGCACCGGAGACGAAGTGGTGCGGGACTACCACCCGGCCGGCCGCGCCGTCGCGGCCACCCTGCACGGACACGCGGTCACCACCACGACCCGGCTGCCGCGCACGATGACGGCGGCGACCACGGGAGCCGTCGCCCTCGGGCTCGCGTTCACCGTGCTCGCCGGGCCGCTGACCTCGTACACCGACCGCGCGGCGGCCGAACTCATCGCACGGTCCCCCTATGTCGAGGAGGTGCTCGGCCGATGAAGCGGGTAGCCACCTTCTCCTTCCGGAACAAGGAACTTCCGCCCCTCAGCTGCGAGTTCGGTGAGCGGCGGCGCGTGCTCGACCTGCCGCTGCTCGCCTGGCTCACCCTCATCTGGGTGCTGCTGTGGTCCACGCTGTCCTGGGCCAACGTCATCACCGGCTTCGTCGTATCGGTGGCCGTGTGCCTGGCGTTCCCGCTGCCGAGGGTCGACCTCGGACTGCGGCTGCACCCCTGGGGCATCCTGTGCCTCGCCGCGTATCTGCTCTACGACATGTACACCTCGGGTGTGCGGGTCACCCGCCAGATCTTCGACGGGCGGTCCCACCTGGGCGCCGTCATCGGCGTCCCCCTGCGCTGCCGCAGCGATCTGATGCTCGCCGCGACCGCGGTCGCCGTGTCCAACGTGCCTGGCGGATCCATCGTCGAGGTACGCCGTTCGACGGCCACGGTCTTCCTGCATGTGCTCGACGCGGACAGCCCCGCCGCTCTGGACGTGGCACGGAATTCCGTATGGCGCATGGAGGAGCTCACGGTACGGGCCTTCGGCACCCGCGACGAGATCGACCGCGTCGGCCAGCCGCCCCCCGACCTCCCGTGGTCCGGCCCGGGGAGGGGTACGGCATGAGTGCTCCCGAGACCTTCGACCGGGTCCTGCTGACCGCCGCCGTGGTGATGATCGTCGTCGCCGGGATGCTGCTTCTGATCTGCATCCGGCGCGGACCCTCCATGCTCGACCGGGCCATCGCGCTGGATGTGTGCGCGGCCCTGATCATTGCAGGTCTCGGCGCCAAGTCCGCCTTCTCCAGGGACTCTTACTACTTCCCGATCATGATGGTGCTGGCGTTCCTCGGCTTCACCGGCTCGGTGGGCATCGCCCGCTTCATCGCCGTACGCGACCGGCCGATGTCCCACGGGACTCCGCCGCCTTCCGCACCCACCGGCAGCAAGGAGGAGGCCGAGTGAACCCCTGGCCCCAGATCGCCGACACGGTCGGCGCCGTGCTCGTTCTCCTCGGTGCGGCGATCTCTCTGCTCGGCGTCATCGGCATGCTGCGGCTGCCCGACGTCCTGTCGCGCAGCCATGCCGCGACGAAGCCGCAGACCCTCGGCATGCTGCTCGTGCTGATCGGGGTCGGGCTGCGGCTGCGCAGCGGCATGGATATGGCCACCCTCGGCCTGGTCGTCTTCTTCCAGATGATGACCGGCCCGGTCGCCGCCCATCTGGTGGCCCGTTCCGCCTACCGCACCGGCCAGATCGACCACGAGCAACTGATCTTCGACGAACTGGACGAGCAGCTGACCGAGGAGCGCTGACGGGGGCGGTTGCGGCAGGACGTGGTCAGTAACCGTCTCCACGCGCCGCGCTGCGCCCGGCTGCGGTCGGCGCCGCCACGACCGCCGTCATCACGCCGCCCGCCCACAGGCGGCCTGCGTCCACGCGCGTCCGGTGCGGCTGCGGGCGGTCAAAGGCGGACACGGCCCACGGGAAGGATCTCCGCGTGCCATGATGCGGACACCGCTGGACGCTGGGGGGCGTATGGGAAGCACAGGTACGGTGCTGCGTGAATTGCGCGGCGCACAGAAGACGGCCAAGGGCGTGTCGCTGTACTCGCGCTACGTGAACCGGCCGGCAGGAAGGGTGCTCGCGGCCGGGGCCTACCGGGTGGGGCTCTCGCCCAACCAAGTCACCCTGATCAGCGCCGCGTTCACCCTCGCCGCGATCCTTACCGTCGCTCTCGCCGAACCCTCGTGGGCGCTCGGCGCGGCCGTCTACACAGGGCTGGCGGTCGGCTTCGCCTTCGACTCGGCGGACGGCCAGCTCGCCCGGCTCACCGGCAGGGGCGGCCCCGACGGCGAATGGCTGGACCATGTCGTCGACTGCGCGAAGATGATCCTGGTGCACACCGCCGTGCTGGTCTCGTTCTACCGCTACGCCGAACTTCCCTCGGACGGCTGGCTGTTGCTGCCGCTCGGCTTCCTGTTCGTCGCGGTGCTCACCTTCTGCGCGGGGCTGCTCCGCGAGCAGCTCGGCAAGGCGGCGGCCGCGGCCCGCCCGGCCCCGGCGGGCGGGGCCACGGGCCCGGTCTCCCGGGTGCGGGCCGTGGCGCTCCTCCCCGCGGACTACGGGGTGTTCTGCCTGGTGTTCCTGCTGTCCGGTGCGCCCGGGGTCTTCCTCGCCGGGTACGCCGCACTCGCCGCCGTGCACGCCCTGTTCCTCATGGCGTTCCTCGCCAAGTGGTTCAGGGAGCTGAGAGCGCTCCGGGCGGACTGACCAGTACGTCGAGCGCCCGGCGCAACTGGGTGCTGGAGGTGTGCACGGTGTACGGGAAGTAGACGACCTCCACGCCGACTTCGGCGAAGTCGCGCTCCAGCCGGAGCCCCTTCTCCGTGCCCCGCCAGTCGTCGCCCTTGAAGATCACGTCGAACCGGACCTGCTGCCAGGTCTCGACCTTGTCCGGCACGGTCTCGACGAACGCGGCGTCCACGAAACGTACGCTCCGGACGATCTCCAGCCGCTCGGGCAGCGGTATCACGGGCTTGTGCCCCTTGGCGAGCGCCGCCATCTCGTCAGAGACGACCCCGGCGACCAGGTAGTCGCACTGACTGCGCGCGTGCCGAAGGATGTTCAGGTGTCCGACATGGAACAAGTCGTACACACCCGGCGCATATCCGACTCTGTGCACCATCCGCTGTCTCCCCCCGGAAATATCGGTATCGGTGTAGATCTCCAACGACCTTACTGTGAAGAACACTTGTGCAAGCCGTGAACGGATAAGCTCGACCCGGGGCTGTTCCTTGGGGGGAGCAGTGGCTGTTCCGGGGGGAAGGCGACCGAACCGATGTCCGCTGCCGAAGATCACCGAACGTTCGAGGACCGCAGACTGCTGGTGGTCTCGACCAACTACGCACCGGAGCTGACCGGCATCGGCCCGTACGCCACCCAGCTCGCCGAGCACTGGGCCGCGTCCGGAGCCGGGGTCCAGGTGCTCACCGGCATGCCGCACTACCCATCCTGGCGGCTCGACGCGCGCTACCGGGGAGTCTGGCGGGCCCGCGAGACCCGCGCCGGAGTCGTCGTCCACCGTCGCAGACACTATGTGCCGCCCCGGCAAACGGCCCTGCGCAGAGGCGCGTTCGAGGCCACGGTGCTGGCGCACGGGCTCCTCGCACCGCCACCGGGCCGCCCCGATGCCGTGATCGCCCAGATGCCGAGCCTCGCGGGCGGCGTCATCGGCGCCCGTATCGCCCGCCGCCACGGCGTCCCGTACATACCCGTCGTCCAGGACCTGATGGGCGCCGCCGCGGCGCAGAGCGGCATCCGGGGCGGCGGCAGGGCGGCGGCCCTCGCCGCGGCGGCCGAGCGGTACGCCCTGCGCGACGCGGCTCTCGTCGGCGTCATCCACGAGACCTTCGTCCCCGGCGTCACCGCGCTCGGCGTCGACCCGGACCGCATCCGTATCGTGCCCAACTGGACGCATGTGGAGCCCCCTTCCGCCGACCGGTCCGCCACCCGTGCCCGGCTCGGCTGGCCCGAGGGAACCCCGGTACTGCTGCACTCCGGGAACATGGGCCTCAAACAGGGACTCGACGTCCTCGTCGACACGGCCCGGCTCGCTCCGGACGTCCGGGTCGTCCTGATGGGGGACGGGAATCAGCGCGAGACGCTCCGCGCCCTCGCCGGCTCCCTGCCCAACATCGACTTCCTGCCGTCCGCCGGTCCGGAGGACTTCACGGACATCCTCGCTGCCGCCGATGTCCTCGCCGTGACCCAGCGGGCCTCCGTGCTCGATATGAGCGTGCCCTCCAAGCTCACCTCCTACTTCGTCTCCGGACGGCCCGTCGTCGCCTCCGTCGCCGACGAGGGCGGCACCGCCGACGAGGTACGCCGCTCGGGCGCGGGAGTCCTGGTCGCCCCCGAGGACCCCGCCGCACTCCTCGCGGCCGTACGCAAGCTCACCGAGGACGCCACCGCGGCGGAAGCACTGGGCGCCCAGGGCCCGCAGTACGTCGCACACCACCTGGGCCGCGCGGCGGGACTCGCCCGCTTCGACGCCCTGCTCACCGAGGTCCTCGGGAACGCTCAAGGGAGACCACAGCGATGACGCATCCGATCCGTGCCCTGGAGGAACAGGACGAACCGGCGCTGCTGAGGGACCAGTTCCGCCAGCTCCTGCGCTACCGCACGCTCCTCGCCGTCGGCGTCGTCGTCGGGCTCGTGGGCGGCGGCTATCTCGCGCTCAGCGGTGCGGAGACGTACACCGCCACCGGCGTGGTGCTCGTCCGCTCCGCCACCGCCGACCCGTTCGCCACCGGCGCCTCGGCGGACAAGGGCATCAACATCGGCTCCGAACGGCAGACCGCCGTCAGCGACACCGTGGGCGAACTGGCCGCCCGCGCCCTGGCCAAGGACGCCGACCCGGTAGACGCCGGGGACCTGCTGGCCGGCCTCCAGGTCACCAACCCGCCCAATACGCTGTCCCTGCGCTTCTCCTACACGGGCGACACCCCCGAGCAGGCCCGATCGCGCGCCGAAGCCCTCGCCGACGCCTACCTCGAACACCGCAGACAGCGCACCGAGGACAGCATCGAGAACATGGCGGAGGGCTACCGTGCCCAGCTGAAGCCGCTGGAGGAGAAGCGCGACCTGCTGGAGGAGCAGGTCGGCGCGAGCGAAGCCGACGACGTGAGCAGCGCCCGCGCCAACCTCATCGTCTCCATCTCCGAACTCAGCCGGAAGATAAGCGAGTTGCGGGCCCTGGACGCGACACCCGGCTACCTCAACCAGAAGCCCGTCGCCCCGGAACAGCCCACCGGCGCGGGCCTGCCCATGCTGCTGGGCCTAGGCGGCGTGGTGGGCCTCGCCCTGGGGCTGCTCCTGTCCTGGGTGCGCCTCGTCTTCGACCCCGCCGTCCGGTCCACCCGCGAGCTCGTCCGCTCCCTCGGTGCCCCGCTGCTCGGCACACTGCCCCGGGAGCGTGGAGCCTCGGACAGCCTGCTCGCCATCGGGCGCAGCGGCAGCAGACTCGCCGAGGAGTACCGGGCCGTGGCCTTCCGCCTCGCCTACGACCCCTCGTTCGCGGAGAGCCGCCGCCTGCTGGTCACGGCGCCGCGCGGGGACAACGCCGCCGCGGCCGGTGCCGCCGCGAACCTGGCCGCCGCCTTCGCCGAGATGGGCCGCGACGTCCTCCTGGTCGAGGCCGATCTGCGTACGCCCTCGCTGGCCCGTGAGCTGGGTTCGGCGGCGCACGAGGCACGGCCGCCCCGCTGGGCAGCCGACGACGACGGCACCTGGCCCTCGGGCAGCCGCTCCAACGTGGACGTGCCGGGCTCCGGCGCCTTCACCCTCGTCGCGGGCAGGCGCGTCGACAACGTGCCGCGTGCGCTGACCTCCGCCCCCGTCGGCCGCATCGTCGCCGAGGGCGACCGCCCCGGCACCGTGGTCATCGTGCTGGCCCCGCCCGTCCTGGCCTACGCAGACGCCGTCGCCCTCGTCGACCGGGTGGCGGGCGTCATGATCGTCTGCGACCCGCGCGAGGTGCACCGCAGCGACCTGGAGCGGATTCGCGAGATCATCAGCGCGTCCGGCGGCTCGGTGCTCGGCGTCCTCCTCCACCCGAGCCGTGGGCGCATCGGCTCCAAGGAGCGCAAGAAGTCCCCGAGGCGGCGCAGCGGCCCGGCCGCCCGGACGGAAGGCCCCGACGACCCGGAGACCACCGGCGACCCCGCCGAGACGCTCGGCCTGCGCGCCTTCAACACCCCCGCGGGCCGCCCGTGAAGGCACATACCGCGATCGTCTGCTCGGTCGCGGACCAGGGTGTAACGGCCCTCACCAACATCCTGGTGCTGGTGGCGGCGGCCCGGCTCTCCACCGTCGCCGACTTCGCGCGCTTCTCCGCCGTCTACCTCGTCTTCACGGTCCTGCTGGGAGCATCCGGCGCCTACACCGGGCAGCCGCTCGTGCTGCGGCGTGCCGAGAACGACGACACGCGAGGCGCCTGCCGGTCGGCCGTCGCCTTCACCCTGCTCGCCGCCACGGCGCTCGGGGCGCTGCTCGCCGCCGTCTGTCTGCTCGTCCCCGGGGACACCGCACGCGCCCTGATGATGCTCGGGCTCGTCCTGCCGGCCGTCCTCGGCCAGGACGCCATGCGCTACGCCTTCTCCACCCTGCGCCTGCCGCACCTCGCACTCACCTGTGACGTACTGCGACTGGTCTGTGTGCTGGGGTCCCTGGCCGTGCAGCCGTACGGGGCCGGGGCGGCGCGCCTCGTCACCGTCTGGGGGCTCTCCGCGCTCCCTGCCCTGCTGCTCTCCGCCGTGCTGCTGCACCGGCGGACCGCGGGGACGCCCCTGCAGGTGCGCGCCCTGTTCCGGCAGGGGCACCTCGGGCGGCGGTTCGTCGTGGAGTTCGGCGTGGGCAACGCGACGAGCCAGCTCTCGGTGCTCGGCCTCGGCGCCGTCGGCAACCCCCTGGTGGTGGGCGCGCTCCGCGGGGCGACCACGCTCTTCGGACCGCTGAACGTGCTCTACACCTCGGCCACCAGCTTCGGCCCCCCGCTGCTCGGCCGCCTCGGTTCGCGGCGGCGGCAGGTGCGGGCCACGGCGGGACTGGCCGCCGTCCTGGCGGCGACCGCCGCCCTGTGGGCGACCGTGCTCGCGCTGCTGCCCGACGCGGCGGGACGCGAGCTGCTCGGCGACACCTGGCCCACGGCCGCCGCCCTGCTGCCCGCGACGGGCAGCCAGTACGCGGCGATGGCCGTCGGCACCTGCGGTCTGCTCGCCCTGCGGATGCTCGATCCCCGCACCACCCTGTCCATCCAGGTGGTGTTCTCGCTGGCCGCCGTGGCCTTCCTGGCCGGCGGCTACGCACTCGGCGGTGTCACCGGAGCCGCCTGGGGCCTGTGCCTGGGCTCCGTCTGCAAGGCGGTCGCCACCTGGACCCGCGTGGTGCGGCTGCACGGCGGGGATACGGCGGATCGGGAGAGCGTCAGCGCGAGCGCTGTCCGTTCCGGTTCCTGAAACTGGTCACGAGCAGCAGGCACAGCGCGGCGATGGCGAACTTCCCGGCGGACTGCAACAGCGGACCGCGCAGCAGGATGAAGGTGTATCCGGCGATGAGCGGCGCCGCGATCGCCAGCACACTGCCGGGGCCAGGCCCGGCCCTGGTCACCGCGACCGCGTATCTGCGGTCCGTACGGGCGGCCCCGTAGCCGATCAGGGCGAGACCACCAGCCATCCCGGCGGCACCGAAGTCGACCCAGAGCTCGGTCCACAGGGGCGCCGAGAGGTTGGTCATCTTCATCCCCATCCACTGACCGACCCGGACACCCGTGTCCTCCGGCTTGCCGCTCCACACCGCGCGCGGCACGAAGAAGAGCCCGGAGCCCGCCAGTTGACGGCCGTACGTGTGCCCGCGGGTGTCGACCCAGGAGATGGTGTTGGCGAACATCACCGTCTGGTCGTAGTCCTTGGTGGCCAGTGGTTCGAAGACGGACGCCGACTGCACGGGCTTGTAGCCCTCGTCGTTGTACCGGAACCGGTCCGCGTACGGGAACAGCACCAATGCCCCCACGACCCCCATGGCGAGGACCGAGCGGTAGATCGCCGCGCTGCTGGGGAACGCGGTGAACAGCAGCGAGACCAGCACGGTCAGAAACCAGTAACGGGCATTGGAGACCGGGTTGTTCACGATCAGGTTCAGCGCCGCCAGTGCCACCCACACCAGGACCGTGGACGGCGAGCGCCGGGCCCTGCGCGAGGTCGCCAGACGTCGGGTGTAGAAGAGCAGCGCGATGAGCGCCGGTACGGTGCCGAAGCCCTTGAGGAACGCCGACCCGACATTGGATTCGGCGGACACGACTCCGCTCTCCGCCACCGAGGCACTGATCTCCTGCCGGCTGCTGAAGAAGATCGCAGGGCCGCCGAGCTTCAGGATGTAGTACCCGCCGGCCACGAACGCGATCACGACCAGCAGCGTGAGCCGGCCCTGGTGCGCCGTCGGGCCGACCCTGCCCTGCGTCCCCGGGCGCCGGCGCAGCGGTCGCCGCGAGGCCAGGAGCGCCCCGAGGTCGAAGGCGGCACAGCCCAGCAGGATCAGCGCGATGGCCGACACCAGGTCGGAACGCGGGCCGACCATCGGGGTCGGCGTCTGTCCGATGACCGCCTGGGCGAGCGGTGCCACACCCATGGCGATGTAGACGAACATCCAGAAGACGCCCTGGAGCAGCCGCCGCCCGGTGGACAGGATCATCGTGGCGAGCCGCGCCCCCGCGTAGCAGGTGAGGACGAGCTGCATCCAGAACGCGTTGTCGCGGACGCCGGTACCCGGCTGCGCGACGATCACCGCCGGAAGGAAGCAGACCAGGCCGAGAATCATCGGAACCGCGAGCGCCCGCGAGAGCATCGCCCACGACATGGGCTTCGCGACGGACTCGACCTGCACGGACGTCATGCGCTCCCCGCTCCGTGGACCGACTTGTGAACACTCTAACGAATCAACGCACTTGGGGGGATGCCATGACTAGTCTGTAAACAGTCGGCCGAGGTTGAGGGGAACCCTGGTGAAGATCCTGCACGTCGTGACGCTGCACACCCCGGACCATGCGTTCGGTGGTCCGACGAGAGTCGCGCTCAATCTGTCCAAGGTGCAGCGCGCCCACGGCGACGACGCCCGGATCATGGCCCTGGGCGACGGCTTCGACGGTGAACTCCCGGACACCGTCGAGGGTGTTCCGGTCCATCTGTTCCAGGCCCGCCATGTGCTCCCCATGTTCGAGGTCAGCGGCATCACCTCCGGTGCGCTTCTGCTCGCCGCGCGCCGCATGATGCGGGGCGCCGACCTCGTACACGTCCATCTGATGCGCGACCTCGTGACGCTGCCCGCCGCCCTGCTGGCCCTGGCCACCCGCGCGCCGCTGGTCGTCCAGACGCACGGCATGGTGGACCCGACGGAGAAGCGCGTCGCCCAGCTCACCGACCTGCTCGGTGTCCGCAAGGTGCTGCGCGGCGCCGACGCCGTCCTGTATCTGACGGAGATGGAACGCCTCGATGTGAATGCCGTCGCGGCCCCCGTCCCGCTCACCCGCACCGTACGGCTGGTCAACGGAGTCCGGCCGCAGGAGCGCAAGCCCGCCCGGGACCCCGGCAGGCCCCCGACGGTGCTCTTCCTCGCCCGTATCCAGGAGCGCAAGCGCCCGGAGGACTTCGTCGCCGCGATGCCGACGGTCCTGGCGAAGCACCCCGACGCGCGCTTCGTCCTGGCGGGCCCGGACACCGGTGCGCTGCCCGGCACCCTCGCACTCGCCCGCAGGCTGGGTGTGACGGACTCGCTCGACCATGTGGGACCCCTCGGTCACGAGGAGGTGCTCGCCGCCGGACGGGAGGCCGATGTGTACGTACTCCCGTCGATCGAAGAGCCGTTGGGCGTCTCCGTCCTCGAAGCGATGTCCGTCGGCACCCCCGTCGTCATCACCCGCACCTGCGGGCTCGGGCCCGATGTGGCCGAGGCGGGCGCGGGCCGGGTCGTCGACAGCCGCCCCGGCGAGGACGCCGCCAACGCGGAGAAGGTCGCGCAGGCAGTCCTCGAACTGCTGGAGCCCGAGGCCAACGAGCAAGCGGGCAAGGCCGCTTGGGGTCTGGTCAACGACCACTTCACCATCGAGGCCGTGACCGGAACCCTCCGGCGGACCTACGAGGACGTGGTCCGCCGGAGTCGCCGGTGACTCAACCCGTCTTTCCCTCACGGGACTTCAGCGCGATCTGCCACCGGTAGAAGCTCATCGCCAGAGCGAAGTCGAGCCCCGCCCGCCCGTCGAGGAAGCCCCGCCGGTAGAGATACATGTACGCGAAGGACACCAGAGGCTTGAACGGTGCCTTGTGGAAGAGCTGCCCCTGGCGGGACTTCACCTTCCGCACCTGCTCCTTGACGTCCGGGTGGTGTTCGAGCCACGCCTCCCAGTCCGAGTAGCGGTTGTGCCGCTCGAACCAGGCGGTGACGGGATCGAGGTCCTGGTGCTCGATCGGGTTGGCCAGCGAACCGCTCGTGGGCGCGACCGGCTGGTAGTGGCCCTCCACCTCGCCGATCCCGGGGGCGTCGAGGTCGCCGACCTCCGGATACTGGCAGCGGGTCCGGTCCGTCAGGGACCGCTTGCGGATGGTGTAGCCGTGCCGCAGCCGCTTCCCGGAGAACCAGTAGCCCAGCGGTATGTCGTACGCCGCCGGCTTCTCGGCGGCCGGGTCGGCGAAGATCTCCCGCAGTTCGGCGAGCAGCCCGGGACTGAGCCGTTCGTCGCCGTCGAGCAGCAGAATCCAGTCCAGGTCGGTACGGACATGGTCCAGGCACCATTGCTTCTTACGGGGATGGCCGCCGTCCCAGGTGTACGTGACCACCTCGGCCCCGCACTCCTGGGCGATTTTCGCCGTGTCGTCCGTGCTGTCGGAGTCCACCACGACGACCGCCTCGAAGTGGCCGAGTACCGATTTCACCGCCTCGGCGATGTTGAGACCCTCGTTCTTCGTGGGGATCGCGACCGCGATCGGCAGCTTGCTCATCCGTCGTCTCCTTCGGGCAGCCAGGCGTAGCAGCCTGTAGAGGTAAAGGTGCGCGCCGTGCGGGGAATGGTGATCCGTGTCGGCTTCCCGGTGTCGGACGAGCCCGAGTCCAGGGCCTTGCCCGCCCCGTCCTCGATTCTCCAGGTGCAGTCCTTGGTGGGGGCGGCCGAGCGGTAGCTGCCCGCCCGGAGCTTCTTGCCCGTGTGGGTGCCGTCGGCGTAACCGAGGGCGGCTTCGTCCACCAACTCCTGGTGCTGGGTGCACAGATGGGAGACGGCGGGCTTCGCGTCGGGGATCTCGCCGGTCACGATCGAGCCGACGGCCGTGTCCCGGTCGACCTTGACGAGGTAGCGGAGCTTGTCGCAGGTCTCCTGCCCGGTCTGGAGCACCGCGGCCGGGTCCATGCCCTCGGGCACCCGGTCTACCAGGAACTCCTTCTGTTTCTTCGTGAACGACCCGGTGGCCGGGGTGATCCGGTCCGCGGGCACCTTGGGCGGTTCGCTCGTCGCGCTCGCGGAGGCGTCGGGACCGGGTTCTTCCGGGGCTCCGGTAGACGGTCCGGCGACGGGGGGCCCGGAGGCCGCGGATTCTGTGGCACCCGCGGCCTCCGGCCCGTTCCCCTCGGCGGACGAGCCGCAGGCTGCCAGCGCCGCCGCCAGTACGACGACGGCGGCGCCGGCCAGGAACGGATACTTCATCAGCCCGTCCTCAGGGCGTAGTGCGCGCTGACCTGGGAAGAGCTCAGCGCGGTCGGGTAGACGGCGGTCTCGTCGAGCTGCCCGGCGAAGAAGTTGCTGGTGGGACGGTTCGGCCAACTGCTCAGGTTGTCCCCGCCGACCCGCCAGTAACCCGGGTAGTTCTCGTTGCCGGTGTACAGGAAGTTCGACGCACGCAGCTGCCCGTCCACGTACAACGCCATTCCGCTGGTGCCCTGGGTGGCGACGACATGGTGCCAGCCACCGTCGTTGTAGGCCCCGAGCGAGGTGACCGTCCTGGTTCCCCCGCTGTAGACGCCGAACACCAGCCGCCCGTCGTTGCGCATGTATACGTGCTTGTCGTACGAGGAACTGTTCTGCATGACCCGGTTGCCGAACCCGATGATCTTCCCTCCCCGGGTGGTGGTGGTCTTGATCCAGGTCTCCACCGAGAACCGGGCGGGCGCCGGCCGCAGCCTGTTGCTGTAGGCGTAGTCGGCGGTCCCGTCGAAACCGATCGCGGTCGAATCGCCCGCGACGGCGGCCGGGGTCTGCCGGTAGGCGGGTCCGTTGCGCAGGAAGCCGTTGTCCAGACCGGCGCCGATGTCCGCGGCGAAGGTCGAGGCCCCCTCGTCGTAGCGCCAGTACAGCGACGCCCCGTCGCTGAGGACCCGCGCCGGATACGCCTCGGCCGTGGCCGCCACGGTCGCAGACTGGGCGGGGGACTTGGCGCTGGTGTTGATGCCGTCGCTCGCGGTGATCCGGTACGAGTGGGTCTCGCCCGGGGCCACGTCGGTGTCCGTCCACTTCAGCTGCGGCCGGTCCCAGAAGAGGGAGTAACCCGTCGTGGTGTGTACGGGGGTGGTCGCCCCGTCCTTGTAGACGCGGTAGGTCAGTTCGCCGTCGTCGGTGTCGAAGCTGGTCTGCCAGTTGACGTCGATCTGCCCCGCCTTGACCGTCGACAGGCTGACGTTGGGCACCCAGGGGGCGCCGGTGTCCGGACCGTCGGCGAACCGGGTCAGGCTCTGCTGGGCAACGCCGTTGACCGTGGTGAACTCACCGCCGACCCACAGGTAGTGGCGGCCTCCGCTGTCCGTCTGGGACATCACCCGGGGCCCGACCGGCTCGCCGATGCCGTCGTTGGTGTCCGGGAACCAGGGCAGCAGCTTGGGATCGTTGACGGACTGGGCCAGCAGATGCTTGCGCGGCTGGTCGGGGAACGCGCCCATGCTGGAGCAGTCATGGGCGTGGCTGCCGCTGTACAGCACGCCGGAGTGGACCAGTACCGACTGGGTGGCACCCAGGCAGGTGTCGCGCCAGCGCTGCTGGAAGTCGTCCAGATCGACGGCGATCCGACCGTCGAAGACACCGCCTCCGGTGCCCTCGTTGGCGGTGTAGAAGCCGGTCGCGTCCGTGGTCAGGTCCTGCACGGTGGACGTGTTCGGGATGAAGCCGGGGTAGCTCTTGGTGAGCGCCCCCGTGGTGGCGTCGACCACGGCCAGTGCGTGCGAGGTGGTGCCGTTGACGGTGAAGAAGTCGCCGCCGAGCAGGACGTGCTGCCCGTCGGGTGTCACCTCGACGGCCCGGGCCACCTCGTCCGCGTTCGCCGTCCACGGCAGCAGGTCGGCGCCCGTGGTGACCGCCGCGAACTTGTTCCGGGTCTGCCCGCCGACGCTGTTGAAGTCACCGCCCAGATAGACGGTGCCGGAGGTGACGGCCAGGGCCCGTACCGTCGCCGAGACGCTGATCTTGAAGTCCTGGCGCGGGGTGCAGGTCGCCGTGTCGATCGCCGCGATATTGCTGACCCCGACATCGTTGACCGCGCCGAACTGACCGCCCGCGTAGAGGGTGTTGCCGTCCGGGGAGAGGGCCAGCGCCCGCACTGTGGCCGTTCCCGAGGCGAGCGTGAACGACAGGGTGCACCCCGTCGGTGCCCCGGTTCCCGCGTCGAACGCGGCGAAGTTCACCGCGGGCTGCTCGCCCGTGCCGGGTGCGGCGTCCGGCGGCCGGACGGTGGAGAAGGTACCTCCCGCGTACACGACCCCGTCGGTCGCGGCCATCGACCAGACGATTCCGTTGGTCTGCCAGGTCGTGAGATCGTCCGCGGTGATCGACACCGGCGGTGTTAGCGCGGCAGCCGTTGCGGCTCCCGCCACTGTGGCGGTCAGGGCTCCGGCCAGCAGGCACAGCGTGGCGGATGCGGCTCGCACCCGGCCACGTGGCCCCCCGGATCTCTGCCCCGTACGTCCGTTCATCATTCAGCTCCGAAGGTGAGAACGAGCTGCGGCCGGTAGGCCGCGGATGATGCCTCGCTCGACCAGATGCGCAGACTGTCCGTCCCGCTGCTGGTCAGGGCGAGTGAGTAGACGGAGCCCAGCGCTCCGCCCAGTGCGGACGCGTTCAGGTCCACCGAGTAGTCGGTGGAGACCGAGGCCGCGTCCGTGATGGTCCCCAGCACGGACGCGGAGAGCGCCGGCCGGGTGTTGTAGGTGACCGCCGACTCGGTCCAGGCGCCGGTGACCGGTACCAGGGTGTGGCTGTCGGTGGAGCCCGCCGTCGCGTCCGACGAGGTGCGGAAGTCGATGCGGGCGCTCCTGAGCACCTGCCCGGGCGGGGCCGCGGGCAGGGTGTAGCGCAGATAGCCCAGATACGGCGTACTGCCGCGCGAGGCGAGCTGGGTGTCGTTGTACGTGGTGTTCGCCGCCACGCCGTTGACGTACGCGTCCTCGTTCGGCGTGAGGGTGACCGTGGAGCCGGTGGGCGGGGGAGTGCTGTCCGCCAGATTGTGGTGGGCGGCCACCTGGGCGGCGGTCAGTGCCGTCGAGTAGACGGCGGTCTCGTCGACCTGACCGGCGAGGTAGGTGCTCGTGGGCCGGTTCGGCCAGGCGTTGCTCATGGCGTCGCCGCCGACCCGCCAGTAGCCGTTGTACGAGCGGTTCCCGGTCGCCGGGTTGGTGCCGACGGCCACCCCGTCCACGTACAGCACCATGCCGGCGGGGCCCTGGGTGGCGACGACGTGGTGCCAGTCGCCGTCGCTGTAGGAAGCGCCCGTGGTGATGGTGGGCCGGGTGGCGCTGCTCCCGATCTGGACGCCGAAGGCGAGGCGTCCGTTGTTCGTCAGATAGACGAGCTTGTCGGAGATGCTGCTGGCGTGGCCTTGGGCGGTTCCGACGCGGTTGCCGTACCCGACGAGCTGACCGCCGCTCGTCGAGGTGGTGCGGAACCACGTCTCGATGGAGTAGGGCGTGGGCGAGGTGTAGCGGTGCATCCGGTCGCTGTAGACGTACTCGTCGCTCCCGTTGAGCGAGAGCGCGGCGGAACCGGCCACGGCCGAGGGGGTGGAGCGGTACGTGGGTGTGTTCCCGTACACCCCGCCGTTGTCGGCCGACGACGCGTCCGCCGCGAACGCCCCACCCGCCTCGTCGTAACGCCAGTACAGCCCGGCACCGTCCGCGAGCGCCCGCTCCTGGTACGGGGACGCGGAGGAGGCGGCGGTGACGGAGGCGGTGGCGGACAGACCGCTGGTGTTGGTGCCGTCGCTCGCCGTGATCCGGTAGCTGTACGTCTGTCCGGCCACCACGTTCGTATCGGTGAACGTCAGCTGCGGCCGGCTGTAGAAGAGCGAGGAGCCGGTCGTGGTGTGGACGGGCGTGGAGCCGCCGTTGCGGTAGACCCGGTAGGTGAGCAGGCTGTCGTCCAGGTCGTGGCTGGAACGCCAGCTGACCTTGACCTGGCCGGCCCTCGGTGCGGACACACTGACCGCGGGCGCGCCGGGCGCGCCCGTGTCGGGACTGTTGGCGAACCGCGTCAGGGCCTGCTGGGCGACCCCGTTGACGGTGGTGAACTCGCCGCCCACCCAGAGGAAGTCGCGGCCGTCGCGGGACGAGACGGTCAGGGCCCGGGGGCCGACCGGCTCGCCGATTCCGTCGTTGGTGTCAGGGAGCCAGCCCAGCAGCGCCGGATCGTCGACGGACTGGGCGGTGAGGTGCTTGCGGACCTGGTTGGGGAAGCCGCCCATGGTCGAGCAGTCATGGACGTGACTGCCCGCGTACAGCACGCCCTTGTAGACCCGCAGCGCCTGGGTCGCCCCCTGGCAGGTGTCCCGCCAGCGCTGGTCGAAGGAGTCGAGCTCCATGGCGAGGCGCCCGTCGAAGGACGCACCGCCCCGGCCCTCGCCCGCCGCGTACCAGCCCTCGGACGCCGAGTCGGTGACGATGTCCTTGATGACGGCGGTCGACGGGATGAAGCCGCCGCTGTAGGCGCGGGTCAGTGCGCCGGTCGAGGCGCTGGTCACCGCGAGCGCGTGCGAGTCGGCGCCGCCGACGGTGAAGAAGTCCCCGCCGATCAGCGCACTCTGCCCGTCCGGGGTGGCCTTCAGTGCCCGGCCCGGGGCGTCCGCGTCGGGGTTCCATCCGGTGAGGGCCCCGGCGGCGGTGACCGCGCCGAAGAAACGCCGGGTCTGGCCGTTGACGGACTGGAAGTCGCCGCCCGCGTACACCGTGCCGTTCGGGGCGACGTCGAGTGCCCGCACGGTCGCGCTGAAGTCGGGCGAGAAGGCGGGGCGGGTCCGGCAGGTCGCGGTGTCGATGGCGACCAGGCCGTTGGCGCTCGCGCCGTTGACCGCGTTGAAGTAACCGCCCGCGTACAGGGTGGACTTGTCGGGCGAGACCGCGAGCGCGCGCACGGTCGCCGTGCCGCTGCTGCGGGTGAACGAGAGCGAGCAGCCGGTCGGCGCACCGGTGGCCGCGTTGAGGGCCGCGAAGTTCACGGCGGGCGTCGTGCTGCTCCCTGCGGGGGCGCCGGCCGGCCGGACATTGGAGAACGTGCCGCCCACGTAGACGACCCCGTTCGCCTCGGCCAGCGCCCAGACGATGCCGTTGGTCTGATAGGTGGAGAGGTGGTCGGCGGTGAAGCCGACCGGCGGTGTCAGTGCGGCGGCCGGGGGCGCGACGGCCCCGGCCGCGGACAGCACACCGGAGGCGAGGGCGAGCACCGCGGCGAGCGCACCGCAGCGGTTGCGTCCGAGGCGTCCCGGCCCTCTCATCGGTGCGCCCGGGCGGCTGCTCCGCTGAGCTGGTCGTCCAGCCGGCGGATGTCCGCGTCGACCATGATCCTGGCCAGCTCCTGCGACTTCACCGAAGGCTTCCAGCCGAGCAGCTCCTCGGCCTTGGACGCGTCCCCGATCAGCGCGTCGACCTCACTGGGACGCTCGTACTTCGGGTCGTAGCGCACATGCTCACGCCAGTCGAGCCCGGCGTGCTCGAAGGCGAACTCCAGGAACTGCCGGACGCTGACGCCCTCACCGGTGGCGACCACGTAGTCGTCCGGGCTGTCGCACTGGAGCATCCGCCACATCGCGTCCACGTACTCGGGGGCGTACCCCCAGTCCCGTACGGCATCGAGATTGCCGAGGTGCAGACGGTCCTGGAGCCCGGCCCTGATCCGGGCCACCCCACGGGTGATCTTCCGGGTCACGAAGGTCTCGCCCCGGCGCGGGGACTCATGGTTGAACAGAATGCCGTTGACCGCGAACATCCCGTACGCCTCACGGTAGTTGACCGTCGCCCAGTACGCGTAGACCTTGGCGACGCTGTACGGGCTGCGCGGGTGGAACGGCGTCCGCTCGTTCTGCGGCGGCGGGTTGGCGCCGAACATCTCGGACGAGGACGCCTGGTAGACCCGGGCGTCGATGCCACTGGCGCGCACGGCCTCCAGGAGCCGGATGGCACCGAGCCCCGTGACGTCACCGGTGTACAGCGGTGCGTCGAAGGAGACCCTGACGTGCGACTGCGCCCCCAGGTTGTAGACCTCGTCGGGCTGTATGTCGCGCAGCAGGTTCACCAGCGCGACGCCGTCCGCGAGATCGGCGTGATGGAGCACGAAGGAGCGGCCGGCTTCCTCCGGGCCCTGGTAGATGTGGTCGATCCGCTCGGTGTTGAAGCTCGACGAGCGGCGGATCAGGCCATGGACCGTGTACCCCTTCTCGAGCAGCAGCTCCGCCAGATACGAACCGTCCTGGCCGGTCACGCCGGTGATGAGCGCGGTCTTCGCCATGGTTCCCCCCTTCTGTCCGCCCGAGAGGCGGTCTCACCGAAATTTCAGAGTTTGAGTGTTCTGCGGTAAAGGTTCACTGACTCACATGGCTCCTGGCAGAATCCGAGCCATGACGACTGATCTCCCCGGCCTTCCCCAGGAATCCGTCCGCCCCCTGCTACGACCAGGCTCCCGCGTGTTCGTCGCGGGCCACCGAGGTCTGGTCGGCTCGGCGTTGGTGCGCCGCCTCGCCGCCGACGGCCACGAGGTGCTCACCCGCGGCCGGGACCTCCTCGATCTGCGCGACAGTGCGCAGACCGAGGCGTATCTGCGCGACGTCCGCCCGGACGCCGTCGTACTGGCCGCCGCCAAGGTGGGCGGGATCATGGCCAACAGCACCTACCCGGTGCAGTTCCTGGAGGACAACCTGCGCATCCAGCTCAGCGTGATCGCCGGGGCGCACGCGGCCGGCGCCGAGCGGCTGCTCTTCCTCGGCTCGTCCTGCATCTATCCCAAGCACGCCCCGCAGCCCATCCGCGAGGACTCCCTGCTCACCGGCCCGCTGGAGCCGACGAACGAGGCGTACGCGCTGGCGAAGATCGCCGGAATCACGCAGATCCGCTCCTATCGCAGGCAGTACGGCGCCGCGTACATCAGCGCCATGCCCACCAACCTCTACGGCCCCGGCGACAACTTCGACCTGGAGACCTCGCACGTCCTGCCCGCCCTGATCCGCCGGTTCCACGAGGCCAAGCGGGACAGCGCGCCCGAGGTGACCCTCTGGGGCTCGGGCAGCCCACGCCGCGAGTTCCTGCACGTCGACGATCTCGCCACCGCCTGTGTGCGGCTTCTGGAGTCCTACGACGGGGAGGACCCCGTGAACATCGGTTGCGGCGACGACCTGACGATCAGGGAACTCGCCGAAACCGTCCGTGATGTGACGGCGTATCAGGGAAGCATCGCCTGGGACACGTCCAAGCCCGACGGCACCCCGCGCAAGCTCCTGGACGTCTCCCGCCTGACCTCCCTCGGCTTCAAGCCGCAGATCCCGCTGCGCGACGGCATCGCGCGTACCTATGCCTGGTGGCTCGGACAGCGGTCCCCGCAGAGCTGAGGGCGCGGACCGGCCGCCACCGCGTACAGGGGCTCCTCGCATCCGTTCCCCGCCCACGTCAGTAGGCCCCGCGGCCGTCGGTGACGGCGCGCACCGTACGGGCGAGGAGCCCCATGTCCGTGGCCACCGACCAGTTGTCGACGTACCAGAGGTCGAGCGAGACGGTCTCCTGCCAGGACAGGTCCGAGCGCCCGCTGACCTGCCACAGGCCGGTCAGCCCCGGCTTGACCGCGAGCCGCCGGTGCTCGCGCTCGTCGTAACGGGACACCTCTTCCGGCAGTGGCGGACGGGGACCCACCAGTGACATGTCACCCCGCAGTACATTGATGAGCTGCGGGAGTTCATCGAGCGAGGCCCGGCGCAGCGCCCGGCCCACCCGCGTCACCCGCGGATCGCTGCGCATCTTGAACATCGGACCTTCGGCCTCGTTCGCCGCGCTGAGCTGCGCCTTGCGGACCTCGGCGTCCGCCACCATCGTGCGGAACTTCCACATGGTGAAGGGCCGGCTGTGCTGGCCGTGGCGGATCTGGCGATGGAACACCGGGCCGGGCGAGGTGATCCGTATGGCCATCGCGATCACGAGCAGCAGCGGAGCCAGGGACAGCAGCCCGAAAGCGGCGCCGACCCGGTCCACGAGCGTCTTGAGCACCGGCTGCGGACCGCTGCGCAGCGGCGGGGCGATGTGCAGCAGGGTCAGCCCGGCCGCGGAGGAGAGCCGCACCCGGTTCGCCGCGGTCTCCGACAGCTCCGAGAGCACGCACAGGGGCACTCCGCTGTCGTGCAGCCCCCACGACAGCCGCCGCAGCCGCTCCTCCGCGAGCTCCGGCCCGGGAGCCACCAGCACGAGATCGGCGTCGTGGGCGAAGGCCCCGCCCAGCACGGTGGAGAGGTCGTCCTCCGCCGGAGTTGCGGCGAGTCGGCCGGGAACCGGTGCCTCGCAGCTCAGAGGGGTGGCCCCCACGGGTATAGCGGCGGCCACCGTATAGGCGTGGTCCTTACGGGAGTTGAGCAGATTCACCGCCCGGTCCACGCCCGCCGCCTGGCCGACCACGAGCACACGGCGCACCGCGAGCCGCCGCCGGGCGGACGACAGCCACTGCCGCAGCCCCGATACCAGGAGCGTCACCGCGAGGCCGGGCACCAGGGCCACCACCGCGATCGCCGGGTCGACGGACTCACCGGACACGGTGAGCAGCACGGCGAGCACCCCCACGAGCAGCAGCCAGTCACCGGTGGCGCCCAGTGTGCCCCCGGTGGCCCCGGGCAGCCGCTGCGCGTACCGCCCGCGCGCGGAGCGCACGACGGCCCACACCAGCGCGGACAGCGCCGCAGTGATGAGCGGTGCGGGCTGGTCACCGGCCTGCTGGACGAGCCAGGCCGGACCCCCCAGTCCGAGTACATCCGCCAGGACGAGCAGCGGCAGCTGCCGGCCAGGACGCTTCCTGGCCCGGGGCCGCTCGGTGTGTGCGCGCTCCGCGGTCGGCGTCCTCCACAACTGCTCCAGGGCCGCGTTCCGGTTCCTGGACGCCGCGGTGCGTGGTCGTGGCGCTCCTGCCAGTCCAACGTGCCCGGATATGTCTGTGTCAGGTATTTCGACATGCCCCATGAACCCCCCAGCCCAAGTCGCATCCCCACAAACGGGACGCACCCGTCGATCCCATGGACTGACGGATGCGCCCTCGCTCGGTGCACGATATCCACACACGTGCCATTTCGCTGGAGTTCCAGTGAAGTTCAGACAGGTCGGACGGTTCGCATCTCGTCCGGTTCCGGGCGGGAACTCAGCTTCTGTGCACGCCTGTTCGGCTTTCCAGGGGTTCGGCAAGCGCTTGTCGACCGGACGAACCGGGCGTAACTACCTTACGCGGGTGCGATATTGAGTGGTCCTGGGCGCGAGAGGCGGTGGAGATTGACACATGCTGAGAACCCGTCCGTTCACCCTGCGGGACGCCGATGTGCTCACCGGCTGGCTCGACGGCCCCGACGCCCTGCGCCTCTGGTTCGGGCAAGCCTTCTCCTGGCCGCTCGACCCACCTCAAGGGCACCCATACCCCGGTAGGGTATGGGTTGGTCATATATACCCCCACCCTGTATCTCTGGCAAGTGGTCGGGGGATGTGCCGGGCATGGACTTCTCGACCGTCCTCATGGACTCTTCGGCGCTCGCGGCCACCGCCGGTGGCAGGGCCCCTAGGCTGACGGACCGTCATGACGCGGCAGCCCCGGCCGTTCTTGTCGCGTACGGGACCGCGTGACCCGGGCGATGCCCGGATGCCCCTTCAGCCAGCTGCCCTTGGAATCGCCACAGAAGGCTCTCCCCCGACTCCGAAGAGGTCCTCACCCGCATGCCTGAACTCAATCGCCGCCGCTTCCTGCAGATCGCAGGCGCGACCGCCGGCCTATCGGCCCTGCAGGACAGCATCGCCCGCGCCGCCTCGATCCCCGCCCGGCGCGTGTCCGGCACGCTGGCGGACGTCGAGCACATCGTCGTGCTGATGCAGGAGAACCGGTCCTTCGACCACTACTTCGGCTCGATGAAGGGCGTACGCGGATTCGGTGATCCGCGTCCCACGTCGCTCCCGAGCGGGAAGTCGGTCTGGCATCAGCCGGACGGCGCCAAGGATGTCCTGCCCTATCACCCGGACGCCGACGACCTCGGCATGCAGTTCATCGCAGGTCTCAACCACGACTGGGCCGGCGGCCACAGGGCCTTCAACAACGGCAAGTACGACCAGTGGATCCCCGCCAAGTCCGCGGGCACCATGGCGTATCTGACCCGCGAGGACATCCCGTTCCACTACGCGCTCGCGGACGCGTTCACGGTCTGCGACGCCTACCACTGCTCCTTCATCGGAGCCACGGACCCCAACCGCTACTACATGCTTTCGGGGCACACGGGCAACGACGCCAAGGGCGGCGGTCCCGTTCTCGGCAACGAGGAGGCCGGGTACGGCTGGACGACGTACCCCGAGCGCCTGGAGCAGGCCGGGGTCTCCTGGAAGGTGTACCAGGACATCGGCGACGGCCTGGACGCGAACGGGTCCTGGGGCTGGATCAACGACGCGTACCGCGGCAACTACGGTGACAACTCGCTGCTGTACTTCAACCAGTACCGCAATGCCAAGCCCGGAAACCCGCTGTTCGACAAGGCCCGCACCGGCACGGACGTATCGAAGGGCGACGGCCTCTTCGACGTCCTCCGCGCCGACGTCGGCGCCGGAGAGCTGCCGCAGATCTCCTGGATCGCGGCGCCGGAAGCCTTCACCGAACACCCGAACTGGCCCGCCAATTACGGCGCCTGGTACATATCCCAGGTTCTGGACGCACTGACCTCCAACCCGGAGGTGTGGAGCAGGACCGCCCTCTTCGTCACTTACGACGAGAACGACGGGTACTTCGACCACCTGATCCCGCCGTACCCGCCGTCCTCCGCGGCCCAGGGCCTCTCCACCGTGAGTACCGCGCTCGATCTCTTCCCCGGCAATTCCAAGTACGCGGCCGGTGTCTACGGCCTGGGCCAGCGGGTCCCGATGATCGCCGTCTCGCCCTGGAGCACGGGCGGTTACGTGTGTTCGGAGGTCTTCGACCACACGTCGATCCTCCGGTTCATGGAGCGCCGCTTCGGTGTGAGCGAACCGAACATCTCGCCGTGGCGGCGCGCCGTCTGCGGCGACCTCACCTCGGTCTTCGACTTCGGTCTCCGGGACACGACGCCCGCCTCGCTCCCCGGCACCGACGGCTACCGGCCGCCGGACGGCGACCGGCACCCCAGCTACGTACCGAAGCCGCCCGCGGTCGGTGTCCTGCCCGTCCAGGAACCGGGCTCACGCCCCTCCAGGCCGCTGCCGTACACCCTGGTGGCCGACGGTACGGCGACCCCCTCGACGGGCCGCTTCACGCTGTCCTTCGGCGCCGGTGCGCAGGCCGGCGCGTTCTTCCACGTCACGTCACCGAACCGCACCGACGGCCCGTGGACGTACACCGTGGAGGGCGGCAAGACGCTCACCGACACCTGGAACACGAGCTACTCGAAGGGCGTGTACGACCTCTGGGTGTACGGCCCCAACGGCTTCCTGCGCACCTTCCGCGGACCCGGCACGACCGCGGGCCCGGAAGTGACCGCCCGCCACGACAACGTCGCCGGCACGGTGGTGCTCACGATGAGGAACCCGGGCGTCACCGACGTCAACCTCACCCTGAGCAACGCCTACGGCGGCGCCCCGCAGACCTTCAAGGTGGCCAAGGGCGCCACGGTGACCCACACGGCCGACCTGCGGCCGAGCGCGCGCTGGTACGACCTGACCGTCGTCTCCGACGGGAACAGCACCTTCCGGCGACGGTTCGCCGGACACGTCGAGACGGGCGCCCCCGGCGTCAGCGACCCGGCGATCATCACCGGCTGACCGGCGTTCCTGCCCGGGGGCGGCCCCGGGCAGGAACGAGCACGGTCTCAGCCGCGCACCTCGAAGCGGTACAGCGAATAGCCGTACGTCGTCTGCCGTTTGATGCCCTGCATCCGCACATGGCGGGTGGTGACGGGCTCGGGGAGCTCCACGGTGTCGACGCCCGCAGCGGTCCTGGCGCGCCGCTCGGCGACGGTGCGCCACTGCGTACCGTCGTCCGAGACCTGGAGGTCGTAGTCGCGGCCTGCCGCCGCCTCCCAGTCGAGCTCGATACGGCGAACCGGCTGCGGCGCACCGAGATCGACGGCGATCCACTCGCTGTCGGTGTACTTCGAGGCCCAGCGGGTGCCGGGGTCCCCGTCGGTCGCGTTCGCCGCGACGAGGGTCGCGGTCTCCTCCGACGAGGCGGTGGTCGTGCGCCCGCGTGCCAGGTCGGGGATGTCGAAGACCTGCACCGACCAGAGCGTCCAGCGGATCTTGCCCGTCTCTCGCCCGCGCACCCGGACGAAGCGCGCCCGGGTGGCCTCGAAGACCAGCTCGTCCCAGCCGGGCCGGCTCCGGTCCCGGCGGCTCACGGCAGTACGCCACGCATCGCCGTCGTCCGAGACCTCGATGTCGTACGCACGCCCGTACTCGGGACCCCAGTCGAGCCGCACCCGCTGGACGTCGCGCACCTGTCCCAGGTCCACCCGCAGCCAGGGCCCGCCCTGCTCCGTCCCGCTGGTCCAGCGGGTGACCGGACTGCCGTCGGTGGCGTACCCGGCGTGCGTTCCCGAGGAGGCGGTCGCGGCGGCCCCGAAGGACACCTGCTCGGGTTCCGCGAGCGTCGGGGTGACGGTGGCCAGACCGGGACCGAGCGCACCACGCCGCAGCTGTGCGGTGAAGGCGGTGTACGGCAGGCCCGCCGCGGTCCCGCTCCACATCTTCTGGCCGAGGATGCCGAAGGTCTTCTCCACCAGGCCGTGGACATCCTGCTGGGTGTACGTGGCATGCACCAGGTCGTTCCAAACGGCCGACATGGCGCCGCGCAGCTGCGGGTGGCCGGGCGTCGGGCTCTCCTGGCCCGGGAAGACATGCGGTGCCCAAGTGTCGTACAGATAGCGGCCGTCGAGACCGTGCGGGTGGTAATAGGTGGCGAAGGGGACGATGTAGAGCAGGGAGTCATTGGTGTTGACGATCTCGTAGCCGTCGGATGTAGCGGCCCGCGGCCCGTACCAGCCGTTGTTCCAGCTGTGGATGGTGACGTCCCGGTCGTAGGTGCTCGTGTCCCCGGTCATCTCGGTGAGGCTGCCCCAGGCGCGCGGATGCTTGCCCAGGGACCGCAGATGGGCGGCCATCCCGTTGAAGTACGCGCGGTAGTGCGACTCCGGGCCGGTGTACTCGTCGGCCCCGTAATGAACTTCGGGGCTACGGAACCACGGAGTGAACTCGTTGAAGACCTCCTTCATGAAGGCCATCGTGTCCGGGTTGCCCAGGTCGAGATGGTCACTGTTCGCACCGCCCAGGCCGATGTCGGGGCGGACGCGCACGAAGGAGCGGGCGTGGGCCGGGGCGTCGATCTCCGGGGTGAGCTGTACGGCGTGCAGTGCCGCGGTGTCCTCGAAGGAGTCCCAGTCGGCACGCGAGTAGGAGCCGTCGGGCGCGGCGAGACCCTCGAACGCGGGGTTGTCGCTGCGCAGCCTGAAGGCGTCGTACGCCTTGCTCCAGTCACCCTCGGGCGGGCGGATCTCGTTGTCGTTCAGGTGGAGTTGGAGGTCGTTGAGCTTGAACCAGCCCATCACCCGCAGGTAGTCGCGGATGAAGCCGGGTGTGAAGAAGCGCCGGCCGACGTCCAGCATGAAGCCGCGCAACGCGTAGTCGGGCCAGTCCTGCGCGGTTCCGGCCGGGACGGTGCGGCGCTGTTCGTCACGGAGCAGGATCTGGAGCAGCGACCGGGTCCCGTAGTACACACCGCTGTACGCGGGCGCGGTGATCGTCAGGAGGTCCTCGCCGGCTTCGAACGCGTACCCCTCCTGCCGGTATCGCTCGCCACCCCTGTCGTGCCGGGCGTTGGGATCGAGCCGCAGTACGACGTCCCCCTCCCCGGCGCTGCCTGTGACCCGCGCCGCCGCCGGCCGGATGCCGGTGACATCGGCGATGTCCTGCGTCAACTGCCGTGCGAGCGGCATCAACTGCCGGGCATCCTCCGGGGCGACCACCACCCGTGAGGACCCGGTGAGCCGGAATGTCCCAGTGCCCCCGGCCCACTCCTGCAGAGCGGGAGCGACAACCGGCCGTGGGTTGAGGCCCTGCTCGGCCATGCCCCGGTCCTCGCTGCCGTCGGCGGCGTACGCGGTGAGAGCTGTGGGACCGACGGGGAGCGTCGTGGCGGCCATCGCCGTGACGACGCTCCGCCGGGAGAGGCGCGGAAGGGGTGATCTCTTGCTCATGCGTGGTCCTCCTGGAGACGTCATGAGGTGGGAGTCGTTCCTGTCAGCAGTGGACTACACCACTCAACGCACCTATGAGGCAAGAGGATCGACAGCCCCAGGTCGCGAGCGCAGCCCGCTGCGACGCCTGCCGGACAGGGGATGGTTCACCCCTTCCGGAGCGGCACCTCACGTACCAGCCAGGCGGCGGCGAAGGCGACGGCTCCCAGGAGCGCGGCCCCGAGCACCACCCCGTGCAGCCCGCTGGTGACCGCGGTCTCCACCGCCTCCCGTACACCCTCCGGCATCCCGCGCACCGCCTCGGGCGTCCACGAAGCGCCACCCTCCGGCATGCCGCTCGACGCGAGCCGGCTCGCATAGACCGCGCCGAGCACCGCGATGCCCAGCGAGCCGCCGATCGTGCGGACGAGGGTGGCGGTGCCGGTGGCTGCGCCCATGTCGCGCGGCTCCGCACTGTTGATGGTGAGGAGCAGCGTGCTCTGCATCAACAGGCCCATGCCGAAGCCGAGTACGAGGGTCAGCGCGGAGGTCACCGCCGTGGGGGTTTCCGTGCCGACCGTCAGCAGCGCGAGACCTCCCAGCGCTGTCAGCGCACCGCCGAGGACGGGATACACACGGTACCGGCCGCCGTTGGCGATGAGCTTCCCCACGAGAAGCTGCGCCCCGAACATGCCCCCCATCAGCGGGAGCAGCAGCATGCCGCTCGCCGTCGAGGACGCACCCCGTACGAACTGCATGTACAGCGGGAGATAGCTCGCCGCCCCGAGCATGGCCGCGCCCACCAGGAAGGTGAGCACCTGCGCGACGGTGAAGTTGCGGTCGGCGAAGAGCCGGGGCGGGATGACCGGCTCCGCGGCCCGTCGCTCGACCCGGGTGAACCAGACCAGGGCTCCGACGCCGAGCACACCGAGCCCGAGGATCTGCGGCGACGACCAGTCGTAGGTCGTGCCGCCCCAACTGGCCAGCAGTGTAAGGGCCAGAATGCCGGCGGAGAGCAGCGCGGCCCCCGCGTAGTCGATGCGCGCCGTGATCTTCTCGGTGTGCAGACGCAAGTGCAGTCCGATGATGAGCAGGGCGACGGCGCCGATGGGCACGTTGACGTAGAAGACCCAGCGCCAGTCCAGCTGGTCGGTGAGGAAGCCGCCGAGCAGGGGCCCGCCGACCAGGGCGACGGGCATCATGGCGCCGACCATCGACTGTGAACGGCCGGTCTGTGACGGCGGCAGCATGACGCCGATGATCGAGATCGCGCCGACCATGAGGCCGCCCGCGCCGAGCCCCTGCACGGCGCGGAACGCGATGAGCTGCACCATGTCCTGAGCGAGCCCGCAGAGCACGGAACCCGCGAGGAACACCACGATCGACCAGATGAAGCTGCCTTTGCGCCCGTACAGATCACCGAGCTTGCCCCAGATGGGAGTGGAGACGGAGGCGGTGAGCAGATAGGCGGTCACCACCCAGGGCAGGTGATCGAGGCCGCCCAGGTCGCCGACGATCGTGGGCAGGGCGGTGCCCACGATCGTGCCGTCGAGCAGTCCGAGCATGAGGCCGAGCAGCAGCCCGAAGAGCACGGACTTGGGCAGGCCGCTCTGCTCGGCGGGCGGCTGCGCGGTGCTGGTCTCTTCCGTACGTCGACTCATCGTTCCCCCTGTCGAAATGACATGCCGTCAGGCGCCGTACGGGTGGGTGGCCCTGGCGTCCCGAAGGGCATGCGCCCACCAGGAGAGCTGGTCGAGGAGCGCCTTGGCCGCGGTGTCGACCGCGGGGTCGTCGACGGCGCCTTCCTCGCCGAACCGGCCGTAGGCGTTGTGGAAGCTGACCGTGTTGCGGATGGTCGTGGCGTTCAACTCGGCCATGACGACGCGGAGTTGCTCGACGGCGCGGAGCCCGCCCGAGAGGCCGCCGTAGGAGACGAAGCCGATCGGCTTGGCGTGCCACTCCTTGTTGTGCCAGTCGATGGCGTTCTTCAGGGACGCCGGGAAGCTGTGGTTGTACTCCGGCGTGACGAAGACGAACGCGTCGGCCGCCGCGAGGCGCGGTGACACGAGCGCGAGGGCTTCGTCGGTGCCGGGCGCGGGCGGCTGCCCGAAGGCGGGGAGGACGGTGGGCAGCGAGGTCTCGGCGAGGTCGACGACGTCGGTCGTCATGTCGGCGCGCTGGGCGAGCTGCCCCTGCAGCCACTGGGTGACGACCGGCGCGAATCGGCCCTCGCGGGTGCTGCCGACGACGACGGCGATGCGGAGCGGGGTGGTGGTGCTGGTGCTGGACATGGGAGCCCCCGGGATGCTGGATGTGTACGGTGTATCCGATGCGTACAACGTATGCGCGAGTGTGTACGTTGTCTACTGAGGGATACGCTGTACGCTGATCCTCTACGGAGAGAGGGGCTCGCTGTGGCTGGCCAGAAGAAGGACGGCAAGGCGGCGCCGGACAAGTCGCTGTGGGAGCGCCTGGAACGGCCGGTGGCCGCACCCCGCGCCTCGCTGTCCCTGGAACGCATCGGAGCCGTCGCGGTGGAGGTCGCCGACACCGAGGGCTTCGCGGCCGTGACCATGCGACGGCTCGCCACCGAGCTCGGTGTCGCGCCCATGGCGGCGTACCGGCATGTCTCCGGCAAGGACGATCTGTGGGCGCTGATGGCCGAGCGGGTAGCTGCCGAGCAGCAGATCTCCGAGGAACTGACCAGCTGGCGAGAGGTGTTGCGGGCCTTCGGTCTGCGAACCCGCGACATGATGCTCCGGCACCCGTGGCTGGGTGAGCTGCCGACGGTTCTGTTCGTGCTCACCCCGGGGCGGATGGCCATCGCCGAGCGGCAGTTGGCCGCACTCGACGGACTCGGTCTCGACGAGGACGCGATGATGGTGGCCTTCCGCACCGTCAGCGCCTTCGCGCACGGGGCGGCCGAGTCGGAGGTGGCCCTGCGGGACTGGACACGGTCCGAGGGCTGGTCGTCGGGTGCCGAGACGCGGATGGGTCTGGCGCCGCAGATGACCTATCTCATGGAGACCGGCCGCTATCCCACGTACAAGCGCTACGGTCAGCGGGCGACCCGCAAGGACGACGCGACCTGGGCGTTCGAAACGGGCCTGGACTGCGTCCTGGACGGGATCGCGATCCGGTTCGGCATCTGAACGGTTCTCGCGAGGCCGGCGCACAGGCCGGCCGGCCACCGTGTTCCCTCTCCGGCCTCAGAGACGAGACCGCATCATGTCCGATCCCACCACGTCACCCGCGGACCGGCCCCGGCTGCGGCAGGTGGACATTGCCATCGTCGCCACGGCGGCCGAGCACGAAGCGCTGATGGACCGGATCACGGATGTGCTGTGCCCCGACGCCTCCCACGAGGGCCCGTGCGCCATCCCGTGGTCGATGAGCAGCGTCGACGGCGACTCGCTGTCCCGCCGTAAGCGCAGGAATCTCCTGGACGCGATCAAGGACACGAATCCGGACAGCGCGCCGACGGCCTGACGACCGTCGGGGCCTATCAGCCCCGGGAGTTGATCGTGCACGGGGCGAGCGGGCTGCGCTCACCAGCCGGCGAGCGGGCCCCGCCGACTGGTGCGGGGCCCGCTCCGATCCCGGGCGATCAGGCGGGGGTGATGTTCTCCGCCTGCGGGCCCTTCTGGCCCTGGACGACGTCGAAGTTCACCTTCTGGCCTTCCTGGAGCTCGCGGAAGCCCTGGGCGGCGATGTTGGAGTAGTGGGCGAACACGTCCGGGCCACCGCCGTCCTGCTCGATGAAACCGAAGCCCTTTTCCGCGTTGAACCACTTCACGGTTCCACTGGCCATTTTTTTGTCCTCCAAGCAGACACAGAAATCGGCGCCCGCACCGTACGGGCACCCGAGGTGATCGCCATGGTCCTCGGAGACACTGAAACAGCAGAACGCCCGCGAACTCGCGTCCACGGGGCGCTCCTTCCGAACCACGACAGCTGGAGCCGACGCTACACAGCCTTCTCGGCCCACGCCACGAACGACGCCCCGACCGGTGGCCCAATCACCTGCCAGGCCCAAAGGATTCTTCACCGGGGTTCAGCCGTGCGGGATGATTGCGCGATGAAAAGAAGACCCGGCAGGGGCGTTCGCCCACCTGCGGGGACCGGCGCCGGGCTGGTGAACTACCCGACGGAATGGTGGCACTGGTCCTTCGGCACGGGGTTCCGGATCAGCGACATCAGCAGCCTGTGGGTCTCGGCGTCGGCGGCGACGACAAGTCCGCGGCCCGTCGGCCCGAGCGGACCGCCGTCGATCCCGGTGACCACACAGCCGGCAGCCCGGCACAGAGCGATACCGGCGGCGAAGTGCACGCTCCCGGACAGGTCGCCGCCATCGGTGACGTACGCGGCACGCTTGCCCGCCGCGACCCAGGCCAGCGCCAGCGTCGTGGACACGACGCGCGGCCGGAACCGCTCGACGAACCCCGGGTGCCCCAGCAGCTCCACGGCCCGGAAGCCGGGAGAGCTCGGGAACGGCGGGTCCAGGTTGACGTCCACCAGGCCGCTGGCGGACGTAGGTGTCAGCGGTGCATCGGCCCCGTCGTGCCGCACCCGGGCGCTCTGGCCGTCGGTGAAGTAGACGTCGCCGCCGAACGGGTCGGCCACGGCCGCCGCCCCGTCGCGCAGCGCCACGTTCACCGCCACGACCATGGTGCCGGCGGTGTAGTTCAGGGTGCCGCACAGGGGGTCGACCAGCCACTGGCGTACGGCCCCGGAGGTGCCCTGATGCCCGCCTTCCTCGCCGAGCACCGCGTCATCGGGCCGAGCGGCGCGGATAACGCCGAGGATGGCCTTCTCGGCCCCGACATCGGCGGCGGTGGCGAAGTCCCCGGCACCCTTGTCGATACGCGCGAGCCGCTGGCCGTACATCCCGTGCACCACGTCCGCGCCGGCACGCGCGGCGGCTGTCGCCACCTCGGTATCGTCAAGGCCCGCATACGAGTTGATCATGCCGTACAGAGTATCGACGGCGCGGTCCCGTGCCCACGGGGCGCTCATTCCTCCATCGGCCGGCTTCCGCCGCGGCCGACCCCGCCCACCAGAACCCGCATCGTCCGTTCGGTTGACCCCCGTGTCGTCCGCCGGGGGTGCCGAGAGGAGCTTGTAGGTCGACCGGGGCGGGCCGGATTCGGGCCCAGGATGGATACCAGAGCGGGAACGCAGAGCTTCCCAGCCCCCACCGGGGTGAGCCCCAAGGAGTCATTGATCATGAAGAAGATGTCGCTGCGTACTCGTGTCCTGACCGGTGCCGTCGCTGCCGCCGCCCTCGGAGCCGGTACGGTCGGCGCGGTTTCCGCCAATGCTGGCACCCCGGCCGCCGCCCCCGCCGCGGTCAAGGCCGACGCGGCCAACAAGAACGTCATGCAGACGAGCCACCTGACGATCGCGGCCGCCACCGAGGCCGCGCAGGCGACGCTGGACGCCGCGAAGAAGGAGAACCAGCGTGTCTCCGTGGCCGTGGTCGACCGCAACGGCAACACCATCGTGACGCTGCGCGGCGACGGTGCAGGCCCGCAGTCGTACGAGGCGGCCGAGAAGAAGGCGTTCACCGCCGTCTCCTGGAACGCCCCCACCTCCGAGCTGACCAAGCGCCTGGAGCAGGCCCCGACGCTGAAGGACATCCCCGGCACCCTGTTCCTCGGCGGCGGCGCCCCGGTCCAGGTCAAGGGTGCCCCGGTCGCGGGCATCGGTGTCGCCGGTGCACCGAGCGGTGACCTGGACGAGAAGTTCGCCCAGGCGGGCGTCGCCTCACTCGCGAAGTAACCGCCCCACGATGTCCCGCCGTGCCGCGCTCATGCCGGGTAGGGGGCGGCGTTGCGCGCCGACCGGAGTGCGGCCGACCACCAGGCCAGCTGGTCCAGCACCGTCTTCGCGTACCCGGGGGCCTCGGAGTCCAGGGGGCGGCCGTCCTGCCAGGTCGTGAAGTAGTTCGGGAAGCTCAGACCGTCGCGAATCGTCACCGCGTGCAACTCGGTCAGTACGTTCTCCAGGTGCAGCACCGCGTGGCGGCCGCCTGCCGCACCGCCGTAGCTGACGAAGGCGACGGGCTTGGCCGTCCACTGCGTGAAGTGCCAGTCGATGGCAGCCTTCAGCGACGCGGGGTAGCTGTGGTTGTACTCCGGAGTGACCACGACGAACGCGTCGGCGCCCTCCAGAGCCGAGGTCAGTGCCGCCATCCCGGCCGGACGGGGGTAGTCGTCGCCTGCGAACTTCGGCGAGGCCGCGGGCAGCGCCAACGGGATCTCGATCTCGGCCAGATCGACGACGTCGACCTCGAAACCCCCATGAACGGCGGCCTGTTCGGCAACCCATGAGGCCACATTCGGGCCGAACCGTCCTTCGCGGACGCTTCCGACGATGATCACCAGCTTGCTCTTGTTCTCCATGGCCACCACGATCGGGCCGCACCGCGGCGGCAGCCAGGCCGTGCTCAGGCTGGCCCCGGCAGGGCCACTCCGAGCACTCGGCGGTCCGCGTCCGCCGCCGTATGCTCGCTGCATGGGAACGCCGTTGGGAGATTTCATCCGGGCCAAGCGTGACAGCATCCAGCCGGAATCGCTGGGACTGCCGGACCACGGCCGCCGCCGCTCACCGGGCCTGCGTCGCCTGGATCTCGCCGCGCGGGCCGGTATCAGCGTCGAATACCTGACCCGCATGGAACAGGGCCGTGACCGCAACCCCTCGGTGGCGGTCCTGAACGCGCTGGCCGATGCGCTCAGCCTCGACGCCTCGGAGCGCGACCACTTGCGCTACCTCGCGAAGATCACCGGCGGTGAGTGTTCCGCGCACACCCGGCCGGCACCACCGCGCCGCGACGTCCGCCCCTCGGTCCTGGAGACACTCCGCCTCCTCGAACCGGGAATCGCCCTGGTCACCAACCGGCTGGGCGACATCCTCGCCCACACGAGCGGCTACCAGTCCCTTGCGAGCGGAACGGGACTGCTCGACATCGACGCCCCGAACCTCACCCGGTACGTCTTCACCGACCCCCGCGCCCGGACGTTCTTCGCCGACTGGGACGAGGTCGCCGACGAGCAGGCCTTCGACCTGTGGCTCGGACCATCCGTGGAGAACTCCGAGTGGTTCACCTCGGAACTCGCCCCCGTCGCCGGCCCCGACTTCACGCGCCGCTTCAACCGCCATGTGGTGCCGCAACGGGGAACACTCCGGCTCAACCACCCGTCCGGGTGCGCACTGCACCTGCACCGCGAGACGTTTGAACTACCGGCTGACACGCAGCAGTTGGTGGTCCTCCTCCCGGCGGACGAGAGGACGGCCGAGGCTGTCGAGCAACTGCTCCGCCGACCGCACGGCAGGCTCCGGGCCATCTCGTAACCCCCCGCATCGAGCGGACCCACCAACCTGCCGCCGCGAGGCCCCCGGAATCAGCTGGCTACCGGTTTCCCGGGATCGGCCGGTGCCATGTCCCGCGCAACCTCGCGGGCTGTACGACCGAAGAGTTCTATGGCCCGGTTGCTGCCGTCGGACCGCCACATCAGTCCGTACCCGAGGGGCTTGCCCTCCTCCACCGGTACGTAGGCAATTCCGGGACGCCCGTGGTAGAGCGCGATATGGGCTCCCGCCAGTAAGCCCCCTTTCCCGCCGGCGACGAACGTCAGCGCCTCCTGGAAGTTGGTGACGGACGGCCCCCGTTCGATCGGCCTGCCGCTTGGCGTGCGCGTCGGAACCTGATGTTCCATCCAATGGTCCGGAATGTCGCCCTCAACGGTCAGCAAGGGCACACCGGCCAGATCGTCGAGTGTCACCGTGTCCCGTCCGGCCAGGAGGTGCCCGGTCGCGACAGCCAGCACCCTGTCTTCGGTGAGAAGCGTGGGGCCGCGCGTCAGGTCGTCCTCGTATGCGGGAAAGTCCGTCAGTTGAATGTCGTACTCGCCCCTGCGCAGCATTCCGTATGGGTCGGAGAGTGGAACCTCGCACACCTCGACGGCGAGTTCGGGATGCGTGACGCGCAGCCGTTCGGTCGCCTTCATCACCATCTCTCCTGCCAAGGGCGTGGAGAAGCCGACGTGCAGGACCCCCTCGATTCCGCGTGCCGCGGTGACAGCACGCGCCAAGGCATCCTCGATCCCGCGGTAGTGCGGTTCGAGGTCGTCACGGAGCCGGACGCCCAGAGCGGTGAGGGTCACACGGCGACTCGTGCGCGTGAACAGGGGAGCACCCACACGGCGCTCCAGCCGCTGGATGAGCTGGCTCACCCGGGCGCGTGAGAGACGCAGGCGGTCGGCGGTACGGCCGAAGTGCAGTTCCTCGGTGAGCACGAGAAAGGAGTGGAGCTCGCTCTGGTCCACGTACGTCTCCGGGGTGGCGGGGAGAAGAATCGGTAAGCCTGGCTTAACGAACGTTGCGATCATCGCTGTTGTTCCCGGGTACACCGTCGCGAAGGCTGGAGGCACCAGACAACCTCGTGCTCCGGAAGGAGTTCATCGTCATGAGTGCTTCAAGAGAGCTGGACGCGCGCAAGTGGGGCATCCTGCTCGTGCTGTGCGGCGCGATCTTCCTCGAAGGCATCGACGTAGCCATGCTCAATGTGGCCCTGCCGTCGATCCGTGCCGATCTCGGCCTGTCCACAGGTGAGTTGCAGTGGGTCATGAGCGCCTATGTACTCGGTTACGGCGGTTTCATGCTTCTCGGGGGACGGGCGGCCGATTTGTTCGGACGCCGTCGAATGTTCGTTCTCTGGCTCACGGTCTTCCTGGTGTTCTCCGGGCTGGGCGGTTTCGCCACCGAAGGATGGATGTTGATCGTCGCCCGGTTCGTCACGGGAGTCGCCGCCGCCTTCATGACTCCGGCGGGTCTCTCCATCATCACCACAGGCTTCGCGGAAGGTCCGGAGCGGAACAAGGCATTGCTCGTTTACTCGGGCACTGCCGCGGGAGGCTTCACGATCGGACTGGTCGCGGGCGGGCTGCTCACCGCCATCGGCTGGCGCTGGGTCTTCTTCGCGCCGGTTGCCCTGTCCTTTCTCATTCTGGTCGCGGCCCTGGTGTTCGTTCCCCGTTCGGCGCGTCCCGACAGGTCCGGAAGGCGCCTCGACGGGGCCGGCGCGCTCACCGTCACTGCCGGTCTGGTGCTGATTGTGCTGGGGGTCGAGCGTGCGGCACACGGCGCTCCCGCTTCCAGCCTCGGCACGCTCCTCGCCGGACTGGCGTTCCTCGTGGCCTTCGTCCTCATCGAACGCCGTGCCGCCGAGCCCTTGGTGCGCCTGGGTATCTTCCGTAACGGTTCCCTGGTGCGGGCGAATCTCGCGGCCATGCTGTTCGCCGCCGGATTCTTCGGCTTCCAGTTCCTCGTGGTGCTGTACCTCCAGGAACTGCGCGGCTGGACGACGCTGCAGACGAGCCTGGCGTTGCTGGTCATCGGTATCGACGCGGTCCTCTCGCCGACCCTGACCCCACGCCTCGTCAACCGCTTCGGCAACGCCAAGGTGATCTTCGGCGGCCTCGTGCTCGCAGCGCTCTCCTACGGGCTGTTTCTGCCACTGGGAGCGGACTGGAGTTACGGGGCCATGTTCCCGAGCCTGATCGTCCTCGGACTCGCCTTCTCCATGGCCTACGGCCCCCTGACCATCGTAGGTACAGAGGGGATCGCGGACGAGGAGCAAGGTCTCGCGGGCGGTCTCCTCTACACCGCCTTCCAGTTCGGTGCCGCTTTCGGTCTCTCCGCCGTCACCGCCGTCAGTGTTGCCGCCACCCGGGGCGACACTCCTGCCGCCTTGCTGGACGGCTATCGGGCCGGACTGTTCGTCCCGTTCGCCACGGCCGTCATCGCCGCCGCCGTCGGCGCCTTCGGCCTGCAGTCCCGTAGGGGCGGTACGCCGACCGTCGCAGCGGGGGACGGCGCCGAGCGTGTCGACGTACCCGTCTCTCACTGAACGCCGGAGGGGCAGGTTCGTGACCGTCAACCTTCAGCACCCCTCGCGCAGCCGGAACTCCCAGAAAAGCCCGAGGGCAGTCGTTGCACTGACATCTCCTACGCGGAGCCGCCTGGGGAAGGTCATCGGCGGCCCGAGTTGAGAAACGCCACCCGAACGCGCCCGGGCTCGACAGCGAGGGATCCCGGTGGTGCCCATGATGATGTGGGTGTGCTGACGAAAGAACTCCGGGCCGGCCTGGAACAGTGGTCCGCGCGGATCGCCGACTCGCGTCGGCGGGTGCGTGAGGCGGGTCCGGCGGAGAAGGCGACCCGGATCCGATATGCCGGACAGTGCCGACGCGAGGGATTCAAGTATCTGGCGATGGCCTGTGGCGTCTTGCGGGCCTGGCCGGGCGTGGAGCAGGTCGGTGAGCAGGGTGTGTTGGCTGCGCACCGGATTCTCCTGACCTTGGACGGGACGGAGATCCGCAAGGTCTTGCCGCTGGTCACCGCTGCGGTTGGGCAGGGGCGGATTCCGGCCCGGCATCTGGCCGAGGCCAAGGACGCGCTGTGCGTGGCAGAGCGGCGCCCGCAGGTGTATGGCACCGTATCCGGGCATCCGATCGCCGACGAGGCCCGTGTCGATGCTCTGCGCGCCGGACTTGGGCTGCCGCCTCTGGTTCCCCAGACCGTGCTCCAGCCGTCTTCGGGGAGCCGGGGGCAGCAGAGGGTCGGCCTGGTCTGTCCCGAACTTGCAGTTCTGGAAGGGATCTTGGCAGAGCTCCCGTCAGTGTCGCGGCTTCCCCGTACCGTGCGCCGTACCGTCGCCGAGCACACCGTATGGGGCTGTGCGTACTGCGGCGGTTCGGCTCGGCCGGATGCGGCCGAGCTGGAGATCCGGGGCCGTGTGTGGCGGATCTGCTCCTCGTGTGAGCAGTGCCCGGACACTCCTGAGGATCGCCTCCTCGACATGCTGGTGACCAAGGGCGGTGTCCCGGAGGAAACAGCCCGGGTCACATCGAAACTGGCCCGGCTCCAGGGCTGGAGACTGCCGCTGCGCTACCAACAGCTCAGGTCGCGCCCCAACCACCGCCCGCAGCCTCGCTGGAGCCACATCCCTGACACGGCGGTCACCAAGCTGACCGCCTTCGCTGAACAGCGGCGCCCTGCCATCACGCCCACCGTGATGCCGTCACAACGTCCAGCCGCTGTTCAGCCTCCGCACCCCGAATTGCTCGTGTCCTCGAAGGCGAAGGCTCTGTTGGCTCTGCTCCCCGAGCAGAGGCTGACGTCCACGCAGGTGGGCCAGGCGCTCCAGCTCGCGCCGTCGACCTTCGAGAATCGCGGCCTGGTGATCACCACAGCGGCAGAGTTCCAGGCCGCCTTTGCCTCACCTGCCAGCTGGCTGGTGGCCTACCACCGCACACTTGCCGAGAAGCGAACTGTCAACCAGAACCAGCAGCTCGGCCGCGCACCCAAGGCTCCCCGGCCTCGTCCCACGCCCCGGACCGGGCCCCCACACCCGCACCTGTTGATCTCGAGCCGAGCGGAACGGTTCCTGGCGCGCTCCCACACCGACGTGCTGGAGCCGAACCAGGTCGCCAAGGCCCTTCAGATCGCACACGCCACCACGGTCAAGCACCGCCTCGACGTTCGAACGGTCGGGGAACTGGCCGCCCTCTTCCATGACCCACCGTCCTGGCTCCTCAACTTTCACCGCAAGCTCACGGCCGAACGGGCAGCGAACCTCGTCCGACAGGCTGACACCAGCACCGGGGACGAGCCATCCGAGACGGTCCTGTGCAGGGCATCACCGGGAGAGTCCTGATCTCGTTTGTCGCGCAGAGCTGTGGACCCTGCCGTGCGGCAGGTCGCGAGAAACCGTACGTGCCCGGATTGCGCTGCGCCGCCCGGGGAGAAATGTGCGCCGGGTCGCGGTGGACGATCCGACGTTCACCGTGCAGAGGGGCACTCGATCATGGAGGTCTCGCGGCGGCTGCGGATCGCAAGGGAAACGGTCCGCTGGCAACGGGCAACGCAGGACCCGCTGGAGCCCACCCCGACAGTGGACGACCTCTTCGTGATCTACCTGGGCGAGCCGGTTGACCAGTCCCTGATCGACCGCCTGCAAGCTGCTGGTGGCACGCGCGTGCAGGCGCACAACCCGTACTGGGATACGCACGGCGTGACGATCGCCGATCCCGACGGCTACCGCCTGGTGCTCTGCTCCCGTACCTGGGCATAACCCATGCTGCGGGTCATGAGCGGAGCCGGAGCCGGAGCCGGGATCGAAGCGAACCAGCAGGTCAACCGCCAACACCGCGGCGCCCCGGCCTCCTCCGGTGGCTGCTGACGTACGTGACAGAGAAGGCCCCGGCTGTTGGCCGCGCAGGAACGCTCGGCAAGCCGGGGGCCGAGTCCGCGAGCTTCAAGGCCATCTGCCCATGGCGCAGATTCGATGCCTGCAGGGTCATACCGCGCAGAGTGCGGCAGCAGGTGACGTGGTCCCAGAGAAGTCCCACGGGTCCGCCGCACCCCTCCTGACCCGCGTTTTCACTGGTCAGATAGGGTGCGGCGGCCTTCGTCGGTCAGATGTCGCGGAAGATCTCGATCTGCGCGCCCACCGAGTTGAGGCGCTCAGCCAGGTCCTCGTAACCGCGGTTGATCACGTAGACGTTGCGCAGGACGGACGTGCCCTCGGCCGCCATCATCGCGAGCAGGACCACCACCGCCGGCCGCAGTGCCGGCGGGCACATCATTTCGGCGGCGCGCCAGCGGGTCGGGCCCTCGACCAACACCCGGTGGGGGTCGAGGAGCTGGAGCCTGCCGCCGAGGCGGTTGAGGTCGGTCAGATAGATGGCCCGGTTGTCGTAGACCCAGTCGTGGATCAGGGTCTGGCCGTGCGCGGAGGCCGCGATGGCGGCGAAGAACGGCACGTTGTCGATGTTGAGGCCGGGGAACGGCATCGGGTGGATCTTGTCGATCGGCGCCTCCAGTTTGGAGGGCCGGACGGTCAGGTCCACCAGTCGGGTGCGGCCGTTGTCGGCGGCGTACTCCGTCGTACGGTCGCAGTCGACGCCCATCTCCTCCAGCACCGCGAGCTCGATCTCCAGGAACTCGATCGGCACCCGGCGGATCGTCAGCTCGGACTCCGTCACCACCGCGGCGGCCAGCAGGCTCATCGCCTCGACCGGGTCCTCGGACGGGAAGTAGTCGACGTCCACATCGATCTGCGGGACGCCGTGCACGGTCAGCGTCGTCGTTCCGACGCCCTCGACCTTGACGCCCAGCGCCTCCAGGAAGAAGCACAGGTCCTGGACCATGTAGTTGGAGGAGGCGTTACGGATGATGGTGGTGCCGTCGTGCCGGGCGGCGGCCAGCAGCGCGTTCTCGGTCACCGTGTCGCCGCGCTCGGTCAGCACGATGGGGCGGTCGGGGGAGACCGAGTGGTCGACTTGCGCGTGGTAGAGCCCGTCCGTCGCGGCGATCTCCAGACCGAACCGGCGCAGCGCGATCATGTGGGGCTCGATGGTCCGCGTACCGAGGTCGCAGCCGCCCGCGTACGGGAGGGTGAACTGGTCGACCCGGTGCAGCAGCGGGCCGAGGAACATGATGATGGACCGGGTCCGGCGCGCGGCGTCCGCGTCGATCGACGCGAGGTCGAGCTGCGCGGGCGGGACGATTTCCAGGTCCACACCGTCGTTGATCCAGCGGGTGCGGACCCCGATGGAGTTCAGCACCTCCAGCAGCCGGAAGACCTCTTCGATGCGGGCCACCCGGCGCAGCACCGTACGGCCCTTGTTGAGGAGCGTGGCGCAGAGCAGCGCGACACATGCGTTCTTGCTCGTCTTGACGTCGATGGAGCCGGAGAGCCGGCGGCCGCCCACCACGCGGAGGTGCATGGGACCGGAGTAGCCGAGTGAAACGATCTCGCTGTCGAGAGCCTCGCCGATGCGGGCGATCATCTCAAGGCTGATGTTCTGGTTGCCGCGCTCGATCCGGTTGACCGCGCTCTGACTTGTGGCGAGCGCGTCGGCCAGCTGTGTCTGTGTCCAGCCCCGGTGCTGACGGGCGTCACGGATGAGCTTGCCGATGCGTACGAGGTAGTCGTCTTCCATGCCCGCACGTTATCTCAGATATGAGATGAAGATCGCGGCGGGGGTGGGGTGTCGCGAACCGGTGCCGCGTCCCCGCCCCTCACCGGCGCTGCGACCCCGCCCCTTCCGAATGGTCCGTCAGGCCCGACGGACCGGCGCATCGAGCGCGTCCGTACGGGTGGCGGCGGTCAGCCGAGCCAGCGGCCGTCGCGCATGAGATCGCGTCCCCGGAGCTCGTTCGCCTCACGCCAGGCCTGGATGCGCCGCGGTCGGATCAGGAAGAACCGGTAGGCCTGCTCATCGGGCTCGCGCGGGTCGAAACCGGTCTTGGCCGCGAACGCCTCGCCCGTCCCAGGAGCGAGGTCGGCGATGTTCACCGGCTCGGCGGTGGCGTCGACGATGACGACGTCGCGGGTCGGCCCGAAGCTGAGTCGCACCCGGTCGTCCGCCACCAGGTTGCGGCTGGTGATCGAGGTGCGCGGCGTCGAAACGAGGAACGTGGTCCCGTCCCAGAGGAACGAGAGCGGGATGAGGTGGACCCCGCCCGGGGAGCCGGACGTCGCGACCCAGAGATCGACGTCGCCCTCCAGCCTCGCACGCGTGTCCCGCAGCCTCTCCTCAAGTTCACGGGGCGGTGCGTCCGTCATGCTTCCTCCAGTCGCTTCGTGGCGAGCCCCTTCATAGGGGGAGGGGCTCCGTCCGGTCATCAGGCGTTCGTTTCGAGGCAGTGGGGCGACATCTCAGGATGCGGGTGCCGCCGACGTGGCCTCCCATGCGAACCCGTCCGGGTCGGTGAAGGGCCCGCCGTCGCCGCCGATCGCGAGCCGGTGCGATCCGGTGCCGTCGGGAGAGACGCCGACGTCCTTCGCAAGGGCACGGCGTCTGTACAGCGCCAGTTTGACGGGACTCGACCCGGCGGCGAACTCCACGTACATGCGGCCGAAGCTCTTCTCCACGACCAGGCCCTGGCCGACGTAGAACCGCTTGCTCGCGGCCACGTCCGCGACTCCCAGCAGGAGCACGATGTCGTCGATCTGCCGGGTGGCGGGGCCGGTGTCCTTCTTCGCCGAGGTCGCGATCTTCCAGATCGTCCCGTCCGGGGCCTGGACGAAACCGCCGTAGCCCCAGAGCGACTTCGCGGCAGGCTTGACCGTCGTGGCGCCGGCGTCGAGGGCGGCCTGGATGAGGCTGTTGACGGTGGACGGCTGGGAGACCGTGAGGGTCAGCGTGAACCCACGGAAGCCGGTGGTGGGTGCCTCCGAGGCCCGCAGGCGGATCTGCGAGTCCAGGCCGAAGGCGGTCGTGTAGAAGTGGTCGGCGGCCGCGGGGTCGGCCACGTCGAGGGTGATGGTTTCGATGGATGCCATGGTCATCACGCTAGTTGGGGTGCGGCGGCCGGTGCTTCTTGATTCCTGACCGGTCTAGTCACTTGTTTGGCCACACACGCCGGCACCCCCGCCACCGAGCCCGCTGCGCCGCGCCGGTAGGCGCTGGGCGATAGGCCGACCAGTTCGGTGAAGCGGGTGCTGAAGGTGCCGAGCGAGGAGCAGCCGACCGCGAAACAGACCTCGGTGACGCTGAGGTCGTCTCGGCGAAGCAGTGCCGTCGCGCGCTCTGTGCGACGCGTCATCAGGTACGCGTACGGCGACTCGCCGTAGGCCAGCCGGAACTGGCGGCTGAGGTGCCCCGGCGACATGTTCGCGCCGCGGGCGAGCGCCTCGACGTTCAGCGGCTGCGCGTATTCACGGTCGATCCGGTCGCGGACGCGGCGCAGCCGCGCGAGGTCGCTCAGATGGTGCGCCGCGGTGCGTGCGCGGGCCCACGAGGGGTGACACATGGGTGAACTCCTCTTCATCGATGTCGGCGAGCACCTGGATCGCATGGAGAGGTGGGCGGCGAGGCGCTCAATGGCGAGGGCGGCGGCCTCGAAGAGCTGGCCGCCGCCTTTGTGCGCAGGTGGTCGCGACGCCGGCCGTCATGACTGGACCGGCGACCGGATCGGTGACCGGACGGATCAGCGGAGCTCCTGGATGCGGATCAGGTTGCCCGCGGGATCGCGGAAGGCGCAGTCGCGGATGCCGTACGGCTGCTCGGTCGGCTCCTGGACGACTTCGGCGTCGCCGGCCTGCACCTTCTCGAAGGTGCCGTCGAGGTCCGGGGTGGCCAGCAGAATCCAGCCGTAGGTGCCCTTGGCCATCATCTCGGCGATGGTGCGGCGCTCGTCATCGGTGACCCCGGGGTCGGCGGCCGGCGGCGCCAGCAGGATGGACGTGCTGGGCTGGCCGACGGGGCCGACCGTGATCCAGCGCATCTTGCCCTGGCCGACGTCGCTGCGGACCTCGAAGCCGAGGGTGTCTCGGTAGAAGGCCAGGGACGCATCCGGGTCGTCGTGCGGGAGCGCGCTCGTGTGAATGGTGATGTCCATGCCGATCATGCTAGGCACGGCTCGGCGACCCGCGCTTCTCGATTCCTGACCGATCCGCCGCGTGTTTCCCGCGAGAGATCGGCCGAAGCCCCTGAACGGCGGCAGGGCACTCCAAGCCGTTCACGATCGTTGCCGTCCGGGAAGCTCGACCGGTTCCGGAGGCCACACCGCCGAGCTACATGTCGAGCGTGGTCGATCGAGGTCGGAGTTCAGGTGGAGGCAGCAGCGGAGTTCTCTGTTATGTCGCGCGGTGCGCGTCTGACCGCCCACAGAGCCGTCTCCGCGTCCCTGGCTCTGCTCGATGACCGCGCACTGCGCGCGCTCGTGGATACGGCCGAGCCGCTCGGTTCCGGCATCGGCGGGAAGTCGGCTCTGCTGGAGATCGCCGGAACCCAGGTCTTCGTGAAGCGGGTGCCGCTCACCGATCTGGAGAGGCAACCGGACGGCTTCATCCGGTCCACGGCGAACGTGTTCGCGTTGCCGGTCTTTTGTCAGTACGGCATCGGCGGGCCGGGCTTCGGGGCCTGGAGAGAACTTGCCGTGCACACCATGACAACGAACTGGGTACGAGCAGGGGAATACGAGGGCTTCCCCCTGATGTATCACTGGCGAGTGCTGCCGGACTCGACGCCCCTGCCCGAGGAACTGGCCGACGTCGAACGGGCTGTTGCCTACTGGGGCGGCGGATCGCAGGTACGCCGCCGGATCGAGGCGCTCCAGCAGTCCTCGGCGAGCGTCGCACTGTTCTTGGAGTACATCCCGCAGAACCTGCACCGGTGGCTTGGCCGGCAGATGGACGTCGGCGGCGAGGCCGCCGACCGGGCCTGCACGATGGTGGAGCGGGACCTGGAAGCCGGGACCTCGTTCATGAACAGCCGCGGACTGCTGCACTTCGACGCCCATTTCGAGAACATCCTGACCGACGGCCGACGGCTGTTCTTCACGGACTTCGGCCTTGCACTCTCCTCCCGGTTCGAGCTGTCCCAGGAGGAGGCCGACTTCTTCGACCGGCATCAGACCTACGATCGCTGTTACACAGCCAGCTACTTGGTGAACTGGCTGGTCACGGCCCTGCACGGACACGGAAGGGACGACCGCGAGGCGCAGGTGCGCGCCTATGCCCAAGGGGAGCGCCCCACAGGAAACCCAGAGGTGGCCGCGGCGATCCTCGCCCGCCATGCGCCGCTCGCCGCAGTGATGGCGGACTTCTTCCGTAAGCTCCAGTACGAGAGCAGGGAGACCCCGTACCCGCTGGAGGAGATCGGCCGCATCGCGGCCCGTGGGCGCCGAGGGACCTGCCGAGGGACGTAAGTGCCCCGAGTCGCGATTTCCGCCCGCTGCTCCCGGCGCTGTACGGAGACGCTGCCCGCCGCGAAGAGGCCGAGGTCGAAGGCGCCACGACATATCGACGGCGCCCGGGCATGACCGCGCGGCGGCGATGTACTAGAGTTATCTCGACATCGAGATATCTGCCGAGGCGTACCGCAGCCGCCGCTCGGTAAGGGTTACCTAACTAATCCTTACCTTAGCGGATGGTGGGGGCCGTAGGCGGCACCACGCGGCGCCGGCCGCCAATGAGGCGCGGCGCGGTAGTACGCGCACATTGAAGAAGGAGACTGTCGTGTCGGCGAACAGCTTCGACGCCCGCAGCACGCTGCGCGTGGGCGACGAGTCGTACGAGATCTTCAAGCTGGACAAGGTCGAGGGCTCCGCGCGCCTCCCTTACAGCCTGAAGGTGCTGCTGGAGAACCTGCTCCGCACCGAGGACGGCGCGAACATCACCGCCGACCACATCCGGGCGCTGGGCGGATGGGACTCGCAGGCCCAGCCCAGCCAGGAGATCCAGTTCACGCCGGCCCGCGTGATCATGCAGGACTTCACCGGCGTCCCCTGCGTCGTGGACCTCGCGACCATGCGTGAGGCCGTGAAGGAGCTGGGCGGCGACCCGGCGAAGATCAACCCGCTGGCCCCGGCCGAGCTGGTCATCGATCACTCCGTCATCGCCGACAAGTTCGGCACCAACGAGGCGTTCGCGCAGAACGTCGAGCTGGAGTACGGCCGCAACAAGGAGCGTTACCAGTTCCTGCGCTGGGGCCAGACCGCCTTCGACGAGTTCAAGGTCGTCCCCCCGGGCACCGGCATCGTCCACCAGGTCAACATCGAGCACCTGGCCCGTACGGTCATGGTCCGGGGTGGCCAGGCGTACCCCGACACCCTCGTCGGCACCGACTCGCACACCACGATGGTCAACGGCCTCGGCGTGCTGGGCTGGGGCGTCGGCGGCATCGAGGCCGAGGCCGCGATGCTCGGCCAGCCGGTCTCCATGCTCATCCCGCGCGTCGTCGGCTTCAAGCTGACCGGCGAGCTCCCGGCCGGCACCACCGCCACCGACCTCGTGCTGACCATCACCGAGATGCTCCGCAAGCACGGCGTCGTCGGCAAGTTCGTCGAGTTCTACGGCGAGGGCGTCTCCGCCACCTCCCTCGCGAACCGCGCCACCATCGGCAACATGTCGCCGGAGTTCGGCTCCACCGCCGCGATCTTCCCGATCGACGACGAGACGCTGAAGTACCTCCGTCTGACCGGCCGCGACGCCCAGCAGGTCGCGCTCGTCGAGGCGTACGCCAAGGAGCAGGGCCTCTGGCTGGACCCGGCCGCCGAGCCGGACTTCTCCGAGAAGCTGGAGCTCGACCTCTCCACGGTCGTCCCCTCCATCGCCGGCCCGAAGCGCCCGCAGGACCGCATCGTCCTCGCGAACGCCAAGGAGCAGTTCGCCCAGGACGTCCGCAACTACGTCTCGGACGACATGGAGGCGAGCAAGGAGTCCTTCCCGGCCTCCGACTCCCCGGCCGTGTCCCCCGACGGCGTCCCGTCGAACCCGGTCACCGTGACCGCCCCCGACGGCACGACGTACGAGCTCGACCACGGCGCCGTCACCGTCGCCGCGATCACCTCGTGCACCAACACGTCGAACCCGTACGTCATGGTCGCCGCCGCGCTCGTCGCGAAGAAGGCCGTGGAGAAGGGCCTGACCCGCAAGCCGTGGGTCAAGACCACCCTGGCCCCGGGCTCGAAGGTCGTCACCGACTACTTCGACAAGGCGGGCCTGACCCCGTACCTCGACAAGGTCGGCTTCAACCTCGTCGGCTACGGCTGCACCACCTGCATCGGCAACTCCGGCCCGCTGCCGGAAGAGGTCTCCAAGGCGGTCAACGAGCACGACCTGGCCGTCACCTCGGTGCTCTCCGGCAACCGTAACTTCGAGGGCCGGATCAACCCCGACGTCAAGATGAACTACCTGGCGTCCCCGCCGCTGGTCGTCGCGTACGCCCTCGCCGGCTCGATGAAGGTCGACATCACCAAGGACGCCCTCGGCGTCGACCAGGACGGCAAGCCCGTCTTCCTCCAGGACATCTGGCCCTCCGAGGCCGAGGTCAACGACGTCGTCGCCAACTCCATCGGCGAGGACATGTTCAACAAGTCCTATAAGGACGTCTTCGCGGGCGACGCCCAGTGGCAGGCGCTGGCGATCCCGACCGGCAACACCTTCGAGTGGGACTCCGAGTCCACCTACGTGCGGAAGCCCCCGTACTTCGACGGCATGACGATGGAGACGACCCCGGTCGAGGACATCACCGGCGCCCGTGTCCTCGCCAAGCTGGGCGACTCGGTCACCACCGACCACATCTCCCCGGCCGGTGCGATCAAGGCCGACACCCCGGCCGGCAAGTACCTCACGGAGCACGGCATCGAGCGCCGTGACTTCAACTCCTACGGCTCGCGCCGTGGTAACCACGAGGTCATGATCCGCGGCACGTTCGCCAACATCCGCCTGCGCAACCAGATCGCGCCGGGCACCGAGGGCGGCTTCACCCGTGACTTCACCCGGTCCGATGAAGGTGCGCCGGTGTCGTTCATCTACGACGCCTCGCAGAACTACCAGGCCGCGGGCACCCCGCTCGTCATCCTGGCGGGCAAGGAGTACGGCTCCGGCTCGTCCCGCGACTGGGCGGCCAAGGGCACCGCGCTCCTGGGCGTCAAGGCCGTCATCGCCGAGTCCTACGAGCGCATCCACCGCTCGAACCTCATCGGCATGGGCGTCCTGCCGCTCCAGTTCCCGGAGGGCCATACGGCCGCGTCCCTCGGCCTGACCGGCGAGGAGACCTTCTCCTTCACCGGCGTGACCGAGCTGAACAACGGCACCACGCCGCGCACGGTGAAGGTCACCACCGACACCGGTGTGGAGTTCGACGGCGTCGTCCGCATCGACACCCCCGGCGAGGCGGACTACTACCGCAACGGCGGCATCCTGCAGTACGTGCTCCGCAGCCTGATCCGCAATTGAAGTGCTCTCCCGGCTGAGGCCGGGAGATTCCTGCTTACCTTGCGGTAGCGGGTTTGACGCGCTTCGCGCGCCTGACGACTGCCCTCCCGGCAGCCGGGATGAGCGCGAGGCCCATCCGGTACAGGTGCAAGACGTTCCGGGCTGCGTTGTGGTCGGCATTGCCCGACCATCCGCAGTCCGGGTTCTTGCACACGAACACGGCCTGGGACTCCCGGTTGCCGGGCGTGATGAGTCCACACGCTGAGCAGCGTCGGGAGGTGTGGGGCGCCGGGACCTTGACCAGGGTGCCGCCGTGCTGGGCGGTCTTGTACGTCAGCATGGTGACCGTGCGGCCCCACGCCTCCCCGGCGATGGAGCGGTTCAGCCCGGACTTCTGGGCGACGTTCTTCCCCGGATTCTCGACGGTGCCCCTGGCGGATCTGACCATGTTCGTGATGGTGAGTGCTTCGACCACGACGGTGCCGTAGGTGCGGGCGATGGTGGTGGTCGTGCGGTGCTGCCAGTCCAGGGCCCTGCGCTTGGCTTTCGCGCGGAGTCCTGCGATCTGGTCATAGGTGCGGTGCAGCCGGTGGCTGGTGCGCTCACCAGGCTTGCGGTGCCGCTTACGCCGGGTGGCACGCTGCTCCAAGTCCAGGAGCTTGGCCTTCTCCTTCGTGGTCAGCCACTCGCCGTGTTCGTACGTCTGGCCGTCGGAGAGGGCGATGGGCACGGTGATACCGACGTCGATGCCGACTTCCGGCCCCTGGTGGGGCTCGGCCTTGGCCTCAACGCTCTGGACACGGAAGGCGATGTGCCAGCCGAGCGTGTCCTTGACCAGTCGTGCCCCAGTGATCCGGTTCTCCGCGTTGGCGTGCTTGGCGACCGGCAGGTCCTTGGTCCAGCGGAAGCGGACCCGGCCCACTTTGGGAATGTTGGCCATGCCCCAGCGGCGATGCACACGCACGATGTTCAGGTCTCTGCCCTGCGGAATGTCGACGGACATCACCGTGCGGAACCGGCCCTTGAAGTCCGGCGCGCCGGCCCGGCCCTCCCAGCAGTTCTTCCACGCCTGGAAGTACGTCTTGAGTACCGCCTGCGCGGCCTGCGCGGGAAGGACAGCGAGGAAGTCGATGTCTTTGCGGGCCTGGCGGATCGCGGCGTCCGCGTGTCCAAGAGTTCGCTTTTCCTTCGGCATCATCTGCCACCAGGCGTGCAGCAGGTTCCACATGGTGCGGGCCGCGTGCGCCTGGTCATCGGTCTTCAACACCTCGGCAGGCGACAGTGCAAGCCGGGCACGGTGCCCGAACTGCCGCTTGACCACAGTGCTTTGACTCACAACCGGGAACATAGCGCTGGTTAATGTCACCGCGCTGGAATTCGCATCCCGATGTCGGAACCGGTCGCCATGTTGTCCACAACCTGCACGTTCTCTTGGTCCTTGTCACGAAGTACCGTCGGAATGCGCTCACTAACGACCCCTGACCGTGGTCAAGCAGTACATCGGAAACCAGCTCCCGCCTGACCGCTACCCCAAAAGCGCAGAGCACTCCAGCGCTCCGCACCTCCGGGCCAAGGGCGGCCTTTACTCCCCGCCTCCGAAGGGTGGAGCACTGGCCAAGATCAGAGGTAGAGCGCAGCGGACACCACTTAGGGCCGCACCCCCTCGTCACGGGGTGCGGCCCTTCGGTCTGGTTCCGGTTCGTTCCGGGGGGCGTGCGGTCAGCCGGCCGCCGGAGTCCGGTGCACGTCGGAGATCCGGCACTTCGTGTCGCGCGGGGCCTCGCCGAGCCCCTGCGCTTTCTTCTTCGCCGTCTTTCCCGGCGCGAGGCCGACCACGCCGACGATCCCGTCCGCCACCCGGGCGCCGTCCCCGTCCACGAACTCCACGGTCACGACGTAATCGGCCGCGGCCCCTGAGCCGTTCACTATCTCCATCCGGGCGGACGGCCACGAGGTCAGCGAGTCCACGGCACACCCGGCGATCCGGACGTCGTCCTCTGCATCCGTTCCGGTGGGCGTAGGACTGGGCGTGACCGTGGGTTCCTGGCTCGGCAGCGCCTCGGCCGACGGAGTGGTGCGCGGCCCCTCGGACTCGGTGACGACCTGGCCCAGGAAGTAGAGGAACGTGCCCAGGAGGGCCAGCACGAAGACGGCACCTCCGACGGACAGGCCGACGGCCAGCCCCGTACTGCTCTTGCGCGGCGGCGGCTTTCCCCACCCGGGCGGCGTCACCCACGGCTGTTGCTGCTGTGGCTGGTGGGGCGGTGGTGGCGGCGGAAAACTGTGGGACATGAGGCCCCCCTCGGGAAAACGTGCAGGCAGGGCCCCTACGGTAAGTGACTACCGCTTGAGGCTCCGCACGAATTCCGCCCAGCCGGCGGCCCGGAAGGCGAGCACCGGGCTGTCGGCCAGCTTGGAGTCACGCACGGGCACGAAGCCGGGGACGTTGTCGGCGACCTGAACGCAGTTGCCGCCGTCGCCGTTGCTGTACGAGGAGGTACGCCAGGCAGCGGTGCGCAGGTCAGGTGCGGTGCTCATCGGTCGCGAACTCCCTTGCCGCCGAGACGATCCGAGCCAGGGACGCCTCCGGCGACAGTGCGGCAGCCCTCGCCAGATCGTATGCGGAGCGGCACTGCTCCACCAGCAGCGGTTCTTCGATGAGTTGGCCGCTGTACGCGCTCTCGGTGTACACGACGGCGGGGGAGGCATCGAACCGCATCAGAGTCACTGCTGAGTCCAGCAGACTGTGCACCCCTGCGGAGAATGGGAGCACCTGGGTGACGACACGAGGGCGCGCTTGGGTCTGCTCCGCGAGGTAGCTGAGCTGTTCGGCCATCACGGCTGGCCCGCCCACCGGCAGCAGCAGCGTGGCTTCGTGAATCACGATCCAGAGCACGGGTGGCCGGGGAGAGTTGAGGAGAGATGCGCGTTCCATGCGCGTCCTCACGTGGCCCTCGATGACTTCTGATTCCGCGAACGGATGCGAGGCCCTGGTGAGCGCCCGGGCGTAGGAGTCGGTCTGCAGCAGGCCGGGGATGAGCATCGACGAGAATTCGTCGATGTACGAAGCCTGCACCTGAAGCTCCGCCGCATCCGCGAAGTACTCCGCCACCTTCGACTGCCGCGCCAGCCTGCACAGCCGCTGAAGATGCTCGCCGCTTCCCAGCAGCTCGTCGAACGCCTTCGACATGTCCTCCTGCGGACGCCGGGCCGCTGCCTCGAACATGCCGATGTACGCCCCCGAGCAGAACACCCGTTCGCCCAACTGCTCCTGTGACATCCCGGCGGCCTCGCGCAGTCGCCGTAACTCGGCACCGTAGAAGGCCCGCGGATTGGTGTACGGATCCAGATCCTTCGGCAGCGGCATGCACCACAACGTAGCGTCGAGCGGCGCGCCGCTGGGGCGATCGGGCAACGCTCATCCGTAAGTGCGATCGTGGGCCCGCGCGTTCGCACCTGCGACAGCCGCGCCACCGATATACCAGAGAGCGGAACAACCACCATGGGCGAGCTGATCCTGATCCGCCACGGCGAGACCGAGTGGTCCCGTTCCGGGCAGCACACGAGCTACACCGACCTGCCGCTCACCGAGGTCGGTGAGCGACAGGCCCGTGCGCTCGTCCCGCTGTTGGCCGACCGGAACATCGTGCTCGCGCTCGTCAGCCCCGCCCTGCGGGCCCGGCGCACCGCGGCGCTCGCCGGTCTCGCCTCGGCCCGCGTCACACCGGAGCTGCGCGAGTGGGACTACGGCGGTTACGAGGGCATCACCACTCGCGAGATCCAGCGCACGCGGCCCCTCTGGAACCTGTGGACCGATGGGGTCGACCCCGGCGCCGAGGAGCACCCGGGGGAGAGCCCGGAGCAGGTCGGGGAGCGGGCCGACTTGGTGCTGGCGGGCGTGCGGTCCGCGCCCGAGCGTACTGGGGAAGGTGACATTGCACTGGTAGCGCACTCGCACTTCCTGCGGGTGCTGACCGCCCGCTACCTCGGGCTGACACCGGCCGAGGGCCGCCTCTTCCAGCTCGCCACCGGTGCCGTGTCCCGGCTCGGTACGGAACACGGCCGGCCGGTCGTCGCGGCGCTGAACCTGGCGCTTCCGGAGAGACTCCAGGAGCGCTGACCGGACAGGGCGGGGACTGGCCCGGCCCGGGGGCGGCACGCGCCGACGGCCGGCGCCCCCGAGGGGCACCGGCCGCCGGCGTGGGACCAGGGGTCAGGACAGCAGTTCCACCTCCGCGAGTTCGGCCGAACCGTCCAGCACCAGCCGGTACTTCGTGAAGTCACCCGGTGTGCTCACCGAGAAGACCCGCGTCTGCTTGTTCCAGGCGAACGACTGGGCGGACCGCTGATCGAGGTCCTTCCACGTCGTGCCGTCCGACGAGCCCTGGAGGACCCAGCCGGCCGGGGCCTTGTCCGCCGCGGACGAGGTCAGTGTGTACTGGAGCGCCTTCGTGGCCGAGGCCACCGGCAGCTCCACCGACTCGACCGTGGCCTTCGTGGCCGAGGTGTTGTCGAAGAGTGCGCCGTCGCCCTTGAGCGCGTCGCCCTTGGGGGTCGGCACCTCGTCGTCCTGGGTGATCGAGACCGGCGCCGCGTTCTTGCCGGTGCCCCAGGCGGAGGGCTTGGCGCCCATGTCGAACTCCAGCACGCCGCCCTTGGCCAGCAGGTCGTGCGGCAGGGAAGTGGACGTCCACTGCTTGCCGTTGACCTTCAAGCCCTGAACGTAGATGTTCGTCGCGCTGTTCTTCGGGGCCTTCACCACGAGCTCCCGGCCGTTCTCCAGGTGCACCGTGGTCTTCGTGAAGAGCGGCGAGCCGATCGCGTACTCGCCACTGCCCATCACCAGCGGGTAGAAGCCGAGCGAGGAGAAGAGGAACCACGCCGACTGCTCGCCGTTGTCCTCGTCACCGTGGTAGCCCTGACCGATCTCGCTGCCCGTGTAGAGGCGGCCGAGGACCTCGCGGACCTTCTCCTGCGTCTTCCACGGCTGCGAGGCCGCGTCGTACATGTACGTGGCGTGGTGGGCGACCTGGTTGCTGTGGCCGTACATGCCCATCCGTACGTCGCGGGCCTCCGTCATCTCGTGGATGACGCCCCCGTACGAGCCGACGAACTCCGGTCCCGCGGTCTCCGGTGTGTCGAAGTACGTGTCCAGCTTCTTGGCGAGGCCCGCGCGACCGCCGTAGAGGTTGGCCAGGCCGCGGCTGTCCTGCGGGGCGGTGAAGGCGTAGCCCCAGCCGTTGGTCTCGGTGTAGTCGTAGCCCCAGACCCGCGGGTCGTACTGGTCCGAGGGGACCCGCCACTCGCCCTTGGCGTTCTTGCCCTGGAAGAAGCCGGCCTTGTCGTCGAAGAGCTTGACGTAGTTGCGGGCGCGGTTCAGGAAGTAGTCGGACTCCTCCTTGTAGCGCTCGTTCTTCGTCTTCTTGTAGAGGGCCTTGCCCATCTGCGCGATGCCGTAGTCGTTGAGGTAGCCCTCCAGCGACCAGGAAAGACCCTCGTGCGTCACCGTGTTCGCGTATCCGGTGAAGGGCGAGGTCTCCATGCCCTTGCGTCCTACGCCGGAGGTCGGCGGGACCACGGTGGCGTTCTTCAGCGCCGCCTCGTACGCCGCTTTCGCGTCGAACTTCACGCCCTTGACGTACGCGTCGGCGAACGCCACGTCCGAACTGGTGCCGGTCATCAGGTCCGCATAACCCGGGGACGACCAGCGGGAGACCCAGCCGCCGTCCTTGTACTGCTGGACGAAGCCGTCCACCATCTCGCCGGCCTTCTTCGGGGTGAGGAAGGAGTAGGCGGGCCACGTCGTCCGGTAGGTGTCCCAGAAGCCGTTGTTGACGTACACCGTGCCGTCGACGATCTTCGCGCCCGTGTGGGTCGGGGTGTCGGGGCCGGTCTGCGGGGAGAAGGGGCTGGCGTACTTGTTCGTGCCGTCGACCTTCTCGAAGCCCGAGTTCGGGTACAGGTACAGCCGGTAGAGGCTGGAGTAGAGCGTGGTCAGCTGGTCCGCGTTGGCCCCTTCGACCTCGACCTTGCCCAGGATGCGGTCCCAGGCGCTCCGCGCCCGGTCCCTGGTCTGTTCGAAGGAGGCCGATTCCGGGAGCTCCATGGCGAGGTTCTGCTTCGCCTGGTCCACGCTGATGAGCGAGGTCGCGAGGCGCAGACCGACCGTACGGTCCTCACCGGCGTCGAAGCGGAAGTACCCGGTGACGTCGGCGCCGCCACCGCCGCTCAGCTTGCCGCTGCCGGTGACCGGCGCGTCGAAGACGCCGTATACGAAGAGCCGGGTGGCTCCGGTCGAGAGGCCGCTCTTCACGTCGGAGAAGCCGGTGAAGGAACCGGTCTTCGCGTCGAGGGTCAGCCCGCCGGCGTTGGAGATGTTGTCGAAGACCATGCTCGCGTCGTCACCGGGGTAGGTGAAGCGCATGCGCGCCGCGTGGTCGGTGGGCGTCATCTCGGCCTTGAGTCCACTGTCAAATGTCACACCGTAGTAGTGCGGCTTCGCCGTCTCGTTCTCGTGGTGGAACGGCAGCGCGCGCGCCGAACGGGAGGCGTCCGGCGTGCCCTCGGCCGCCGACGGCATCATCTGGAAGGTCTGGCGGTCACCCATCCAGGGGCTCGGCTCGTGGCTGGCGCTGAACGCCTGGATCTCGGGCAGGTTGTCCTCGTTGTTGCCCCGGGCGTAGTCGTACAGCCAGCTCGTCGAGCCGGCGTTGGTGACCGGCGTCCAGAAGTTGAAGCCATGGGGGACGGCGGTGGCCGGGATGTTGTTGCCGCGCGAGAACCCGCCGCTGGAGTTCGTGCCGCGTGTGGTCAGCGCGTAGTCCGCCAGGTGGGCCTTGCGCTTCTCCGGGGCCTTCGGGGCGATCGTGATGTCGTCGATCCAGCCCTGGAACTTCGACGGGCCCTTGGGGGAGTCGTACGCCACCAGGACACGGTCGACGGTCTTGCCCGCCGCGACCGTGCCGATGCGCGAGGCGACCTTGTTCCACTGGTTCACGTACAGCCGCTTGGCATCGGCCTGGCCCTGCGGGGTCAGCACGCCGCCGTGGCTGTCGGTCGCCTTGAGGCCGCTGAGGTACGTGCCGTCGGTGAACGCGAGGTCGACCGCGATGTGCGTCGCCGGGTAGTCGAGGTCCGTCTCGCCCATCTGCGGGTAGACGAGATAGGAGAGCTCGGTGTCCTTCGTGACGGCCGTGTCGACGTCGAAGACCTTGTTGTACGAGTAGGCGCGGCCGTCCGGCTTGTGCGTACCGGCGTACCGCAGAGCCTTCTTCCCGCTGAACCCGGCGCCCGACTTCGCGGTGGGGGAGCCGGACGGGCCGCGGTCGGCCTGGCTGCGCATCTCGTCCGGGGTGGGCGCGGAGGTGTCACCGTCGGAGAACTGGACGTCGGCGAGCTGGAGCACGTCCGAAGCGCCGTTGTTCTTCGTGATCTCCAGACGGAAGTGCTGGTAGGCCGCATCGGCCGTGAAATCGTACGACTTGGTCTGGAATCGCTCGGAGAAGGTCTGGCCGGTGCGGGTGTCCAGGTCCTTCCATGTGGTGCCGTCGGTGGAGCCCTTCAGCGTCCAGTCGCTCGGGTCGCGTTCGTCGTGGTCGTTGGCCGAAGTCAGGGCGTATGTCACAACCTTGACCGGTTCAGCCAGGTCGAATTCGACCCATCCGGTCGGTGCGAAGGTCAGCCACTTCGTGCCGGATTCGACATCGACGAGATTCTCTTTCACCTCTCCGCTGCCGGTGTTCTCCCCACTGGCGCGCAGGTCCGTCACCTTGTCGGTGACATTGCCCGGTATTCCGGCGGAGAATCCGCCATCAACACCTGATGACCGGTTCTTTCCGTCGGGCCCCTCTTCGACGGTGTTACGCCAGTCTGGCTGTCTTTCATCCGTTTCGAACGAGGTGCTGAACTCCCGGCCGCTGTCGACCGGCTGGTCCGGAGCGGCGGAGGGCCGGGCGGTGGCGGTGGAAGGAGCGGTCACCACAAGGAGCGAAGCGGCCGCCACCAGGGCGGTCACATGGGCTCTCATATGGACTCTTGTCGCGACTGCATGGACTCTCTTGATACCGGTCTTCCGGATCATCCCGAGCGATTCCTCCCCTGAAAAAGGCGTTGGACAACGTTGTCAAACCCGATTCGCAGGGTCCAGTAGGGAGGTAAGGGCGCAGTGGTGTCAAGGGTGTTGCCGGGGAAACGGTGCTGAAATCAGCCGTCGTGGGGAAATTGATACCTTGCGGCGGCGGCGCGCGGAGTCCGGCGTGATCCGACTGGGGAGAGCGCGGGTAGCGGTGAGGTCTCAACTCGGGAAAGACTGCCGCCCAAACCTGCACTCGATCTTGCTGAGTTGGCGACAAGTGGACTATACCTGTCGGCATCTGCACGGCCGCTTCACACGGCGGTGCACTCGGGGGCACGGGGGACGGTTGCGGGAGACGCCTGGGGCGTTCGAAGCGGTACGTTTCCCCGGCGCCCCCACCGCACACAAGATCCGAAAATCTGTACGACCCAAGCGCAACTGACCGCGGTGGCGGGGCCCTTCGCCTGAGGCGATATCGACGGGTGACCGATACACCGCCTGAGTCCTGGAGAAGGCGAGGACTTGAGCATGGGATCCACCTCCGCCCACAACAATGAGGGCCTTGGCCGTCGTAATCTGATCAAGCGGTCTGCCGCACTCGGTCTGGTCACCATTCCGACGATGAGCTTCCTTTCCGCCTGCGCCACCGGCGGTGGCGGCACCGAAGACAAGGGCACCAAGAAGCCCGAGGGCGAGAAGTCGGCGAAGAACCCGCTCGGTGTCAAGAAGGGCGCCCCGCTGGAGGCGTTCATCTTCAAGGGCGGCCTGGGCGACCAGTACGCCATCGACGCGGAAACCGACTTCAAGGCGACCTACGGCGCCACGGTCAAGCACACCGGCACGCAGCAGGTCGGCCCCAAGCTGACCCCGCGCTTCGCCGGCGGCAACCCCCCGGACGTCATCGACAACTCCGGTGCCGACCACCTGGACATGAACAAGCTGTCCACCCAGGGCCAGCTGCAGGACCTCGGTGTCCTTCTCGACGCGGCGTCGATGGACGACGCGGCCAAGAAGATCCGCGACACCATTCACCCGAGCACGCTCGAAAAGGGCATGCACGGCGACGTCTTCGACGTCCTGTACTACGCCTTCACCATCTACGGCACCTGGTACTCCGAGAAGCTGCTGACGGACAAGGGCTGGGCGTACCCCAAGACCCTCGACGAGATGGTCGCGACCTGCGCGGAGATCAAGAAGGCGGGCATCGCGCCCTGGACGTACGCGGGCAAGTTCCCGTACTACGTCCACTTCAACCTCTTCGCGCAGATCGCCAAGATCGGCGGCATGCCGGGGTGGATCGAGATCGACAACCTCGAGCCGAACGCCTGGGCCAAGAACGACGCGGTCAAGGTCGTCGTCGAGCACTACGAGGAGCTGGCCGCCAAGAAGTACTTCCTGGAGGGCAGCCAGGGCCTGACCCACATCCAGTCGCAGACCGCCTGGAACAAGGGCAAGGCCGTGTTCATCCCGAACGGTTCGTGGGTCGAGAACGAGGCCGCTTCGACCACGCCCAAGGACTTCGGCATGGCCGTCGGCGCGCTCTTCGACGGGGGTGCGGACGACAAGATGCCCGCCGCCTCGCTGCGCGCCGAGCCCAGTGAGCCGTTCATCGTCCCGAGCAAGGGCAAGAACCCGGCGGGCGGCATGGAAATGCTGCGCATCATGCTCTCGAAGAAGCACGCGCAGAACTTCGCCACCAAGGTGAAGTCGCTGACCTGTGTCACCGGCGCCACCGACGGCATGACCCTTTCCCCGGGTCTCGCCTCGGCCAGCAAGGTCTTCGGTGAGGCCGGTAACAACCTCATCAGCCTCCAGCTGCAGGAGTGGTACCCGGCGCTCACCGACGAGAAGATCGGCGGTCTCACGGGCCAGCTCCTCACGGGCGACCTGAAGGCTTCCGACTGGATCAAGAAGACCCAGAAGTACTGCGACGACGTCGCACGGGACAGCTCGGTCAAGAAGTTCAAGCGCACTGCCTGATGTGCCCGCGGACTCGTGAGCCGCGGTTCACGAGTCCGCGGTTCCGATTCCGCACCTGGCAGTAGAAGGCAAACGAGGGGAAGGGCCGGGAAGCACTATGCAACACGGCAAATACCGATTCATAGCGGGCTTCCTGGCCCTGCCTCTGATCATCTACGCGATCTTCGTGCTCTCGCCGTTCGTCCAGGCGTTCCAGATCTCGATGACCGACTGGTCGGGACTGGTCGGCACGTCGAAGTTCGTCGGCCTGGACAACTTCGAGAGGCTCTGGGAGAGCGACGACTTCTGGAACGCGCTGCGGCACAACATCTACATGCTCGTCGCGATCCCGGTCGTCACGCTCGGCATGGGGCTCTTCTTCGCCTTCATGCTCAATGTCGGCGGCCGGCGCAAGAAGAACGAAGTGGTCGGCGGCGTCACAGGATCGAAGTTCTACAAGCTCATCTTCTTCTTCCCGCAGGTCATCTCCATCACGATCATCGCGGTCATCTGGTTCAACATCTACAACCCCGATCCCCAGGACGGCATGCTCAACTCCCTCCTGGGAACGGTGGGTCTCGACAGCCTGCAGAACGCCTGGCTGGGCGAGAAGAGCCTGGCGCTCATCTGCATCAGCGCCGTCATGGTCTGGTCCAATGTCGGTTTCTATGTGGTGCTCTTCTCCGCGGCGATGGCATCCATCCCGCGGGAGATCTACGAGGCGTCCCTGCTCGACGGGGCCAACCGCATCCACACCTTCTTCAGGATCACCCTCCCGCTGCTGTGGGACACCGTTCAGACCGGCTGGGTCTACATGGGCATCATCGCCCTCGACGCGTTCGCCCTGGTCCAGATCATGTCGGTGAACATGGGCGGTCCGGACGGCGCCACGGATGTCATGCCGCTGAGGCTCTACCAGACGGCCTTCCGTGACAGCCAGTTCGGCTACGCCTCGGCGATGGGCGTCGCGATGCTCGTCGTGACCATGACGTTCGCAGTGCTCACCATGCGCTTTGCGCGGCGTGAGCGGATCGAGTTCTAGGGGTACGGGCGGATGACGATCAAGACCGACGAGACACCGAAGCAGGGCGTCATACCCGGCGCGAGGAAGCCGAGCTCCGCCAAGAGCGGCAAAAGCGGCAAGGGCGGCAAGGAGGGAGGCGTACTCAACGTCTTCTCCCACGGCATGCTGGTCGTCTGGGCGCTGATGGTGGGAGTCCCGCTCCTGTGGGTGCTGTGGAGCTCCTTCAAGACCAGTAACGGCATCCTCACCGACCCGTGGGGCCTGCCCAGCAGCCTTCACTGGGAGAACTGGTCCAACGCCTGGAACAAGGCGAACATGGGCCAGTACTTCATCAACACGGTGATCGTCGTGGGCGGTTCGGTCATCGGCACGATGGTGCTGGGCTCGATGGCCGCCTACGTCCTGGCCCGCTTCGAGTTCCCGGGCAACCGCTTCATCTACTACCTGTTCGTGGCCGGCATGTCCTTCCCCGTCTTCATGCTGGTGATCCCGCTCTTCTTCGTCATGCGGGACTTCCCGACCGGGTCGCTGCTCACCACGTACCAGGGCATGATCCTGGTCTACATCGCCTACTCGCTGCCGTTCACCGTCTTCTTCATGACGTCGTTCTTCCGGACGCTGCCGACCTCGGTGGCCGAAGCGGCGATGATCGACGGGGCCTCGCACACCCGGACGTTCTTCCAGGTCATGCTGCCGATGGCCAAGCCCGGCCTGATCAGCATCGGCATCTTCAACTTCCTCGGACAGTGGAACCAGTACCTGCTGCCCATGGTGCTGAACCAGGAGGAGAAGGACTACGTGCTGACCCAGGGCCTCGCGATGATCGCCCTGCAGCAGGGTTACGAGAACGACTGGGGCGCACTGATGGCGGGCATGATGATCGCCATGCTGCCCGTCCTGGTCGTGTACTTCATCTTCCAGCGCCAGGTCCAGGCCGGTCTGACGGCGGGCGCGATGAAGTAGTACGGCACATCCGCTCCGGCAACGCCCGGGTCCAGCTGCTTCAGGCAGCCGGACCCGGGCGTTCCGCGTTCTCCGCCACTGCGCTCAACCGAGGCCCTCCCCGCTCAGGTCTTGACGGGAGGTGGTCCCTAAGACTCTGCTTAGAGTTCACATGTTAGAGAAAACGGCAGGAGTGAGAGAGTCGATGGAGACTCCGGGGTCGCAGACATCTCTGCATCGGGCCAATCTTGAGCGCGTCGTACGGGCCGTACGAATGGCGGGATCGCTCACCCAGGCGGAGATCGCCAGGGGCACCGGCCTTTCCGCGGCCACCGTCTCCAATATCGTTCGCGAGCTGAAGGACAGCGGCACGGTCGAGGTCACCCCGACCTCGGCGGGCGGCCGCAGGGCCCGCAGCGTCTCGCTCAGCGGCGACGCGGGCATCGTGGTCGGCGTGGACTTCGGCCATACGCACCTCAGGGTGGCCGTGGGCAACCTGGCCCACCAGGTGCTGGCCGAGGAGTCCGAGCCGCTGGACGTCGACGCTTCGTCGGCACAGGGCTTCGACCGGGCGGAACAGCTGGTGAACCGGCTGATCGAGGCCACCGGGATCGCTCCGGAGAAGGTGATCGGCGTCGGGCTCGGCGTGCCGGGACCGATCGACGTGGAGTCCGGCACGCTGGGCTCCACCTCGATCCTGCCGGGCTGGACGGGCATCAACCCCAGCGAGGAACTGGCCGGACGCCTCGGCGTGCCGGTGTACGTCGACAACGACGCCAACCTCGGGGCGCTGGGCGAGCTGGTCTGGGGGAGCGGGCGCGGGGTCAAGGATCTCGCGTACATCAAGGTCGCGAGCGGGGTCGGCGCCGGTCTGGTGATCGACGGCTCCATCTACCGGGGCCCGGGCGGCACGGCAGGCGAGATCGGGCACATCACGCTCGACGAGTCGGGCCCCGTGTGCCGCTGCGGCAACCGCGGCTGCCTGGAGACCTTCGCCGCAGCCCGGTACGTCCTGCCCCTGCTCCAGCCCAGCCACGGGCCCGATCTGACCATGGAGCGCGTGGTCCAGCTGGCCCGTGAGGGCGATCCGGGCTGCCGCCGGGTGATCGGGGACGTCGGACGGCACATCGGCAGCGGAGTCGCCAACCTGTGCAACCTGCTGAACCCGAGCCGGGTGGTGCTCGGCGGGTCCCTCGCCGAGGCGGGGGAGCTGGTGCTCGGGCCGATCCGCGACTCGGTCTCCCGGTATGCCATTCCGAGTGCGGCGCGGCAGCTGTCGGTGCTGCCGGGAGCCCTCGGCGGCCGGGCGGAAGTGCTGGGCGCGCTGGCCCTCGTACTCAACGAGATGGGCGATTCGACCCTTTTGGAGAGCACCCTCTCCCCGGCTGCTCCTGCCTTCACTTAGATAACGAATGGCACCGTTGTCATCTCGTTAAGAATTTACTCCTTGACGACGGCCTCGCGGCCGAGTTGACTTCCAGCCACCTCGGCCGCAACGTCGCGGCCTCGTCAGGGAGGTTCGAGAATGAACACGCGTATGCGTCGTGCCGCCGTTGCCGTTGCCGCCACCGCCATGGCTGTCTCGCTTGCCGCTTGCGGCAGCGCCAAGGAGTCCGGCGACAAGACCGAAGACAGTTCGGCGAAGAAGGGCGACGACCTGAAGATAGGTCTGCTCCTTCCGGAGAACCAGACAGCCCGGTACGAGAAGTTCGACAAGCCGCTCATCGAAGAGAAGGTCAGCGAGCTCACCGGTGGCAAGGCGAAGGTCATCTACGCCAACGCCAAGCAGGACGCCACGCTGCAGTCGCAGCAGGTCGAGACCATGATCACCAACAAGGTCGACGCGCTGATCATCGACGCGGTGGACTCCAAGGCCATCGCCAGCGGTGTGAAGAAGGCCAAGGACGCCGGCATCCCCGTCGTCGCCTTCGACCGCCTCGCCGAGGGCCCGATCGACGCCTACACCTCCTTCGACAACGAAGAGGTCGGCCACGTCCAGGGCAAGGCTCTGCTGGAGGCCCTCGGCGACAAGGCCGACGGCGGCACGATCGTGATGATGAACGGCGCGATCACCGACCCGAACGCCGCCCTCTTCAAGAAGGGCGCCAAGGCCGAGCTCGACGGCAAGGTCAAGTACGGCAAGGAGTACGACACCAAGGAGTGGAAGCCGGAGAACGCCAACGCCAACATGGAGGCGGCGATCACGGCTCTCGGCAAGGACAAGATCGTCGGCGTCTACTCCGCCAACGACGGCATGGCTGGCGGCATCATCACCGCCCTCAAGGCCGCCGGTCTCTCCAAGCTCCCGCCGGTCACCGGCCAGGACGCCGAACTCGCCGGTGTGCAGCGCATCGTCGCCGGTGAGCAGTTCATGAGCGTCTACAAGCCGTACGCCCCCGAGGGTGCGGCCGCCGCCGAGATGGCCGTCGCGCTGGCCAAGGGCGAGAAGCTCGACTCGATCGCCACGTCCACGGTCGACAGCCCGACCCAGAAGGCCGTTCCCACCGTCCTGGTCCCGGTCGTCTCGCTGACCCAGGCCAACATCCAGGACACCGTCCTCAAGGACGGCATCTACACGGTCGACGAGATCTGCACGGCCAAGTACAAGGCCGCCTGCGACAAGCTCGGCCTGAAGTAGTCCGTCGAGGGTCCGGCCGCTCCCGGCCGGACCCGCGCGGCAGGCCGGCCACCGTGACCGCACGGTGCGAAGGCCGCCACCCGGCGCAAGTCCGCTGACGTACAAGCGACTTGCGCCCACGAAGCCTGTCCGGTGCCTCGCCCACCAACTGTCCCGCTGCCGGGCGGGGCGCCGGACGGAACACTTCACCGCAGCCTCTGCTGCGCCCTCTTGTTTCTCTTCTGCTCGACCCACCGCGCCTCCCCCCAGGCGCGGCATCCCCGCCGGTCAGGCGGCGAAGGAGATGGTTCACGTGTCCGCTACGCCCGTGTTGGCGTTGCGAGGGGTCTCCAAGCGATTCGGTGCCGTTCAGGCGCTCACCGATGTACAGCTTGAGGTCCACGCCGGCGAGGTGGTCGCCCTCGTCGGCGACAACGGCGCCGGTAAATCAACGCTGGTCAAGACGATTGCCGGTGTGCACCCCATCGATGACGGAGTCATCGAGTGGGAGGGCAACGCCGTCCAGATCAACAAGCCGCACGACGCCCAGAATCTGGGCATCGCGACCGTCTATCAGGACCTCGCGCTGTGCGACAACATCGATGTCGTCGGCAACCTCTACCTCGGCCGGGAACTCCGTAAGTTCGGCGTGCTCAACGAGGTCGAGATGGAGCGCCGCTCCCGCGAGCTCCTCAGCACGCTGTCGATCCGCATCCCCAGCGTCCGTATCCCGATCGCCTCGCTCTCCGGCGGCCAGCGCCAGACCGTGGCCATCGCCCGGTCGATGCTCGGTGAGCCCAAGCTCGTCATCCTCGACGAGCCCACCGCGGCCCTCGGTGTCGAGCAGACCGCCCAGGTCCTCGACCTCGTCGAGCGGCTGCGCGAGCGCGGCCACGCGGTCATCCTCATCAGCCACAACATGGCCGATGTGAAGGCCGTCGCCGACAAGGTGGCGGTGCTCAGGCTGGGCCGTAACAACGGGGTCTTCGACGTGAAGACCACCTCGCAGGAAGAGATCATCTCCGCAATCACCGGCGCCACGGAAAACGCCGTGACCCGACGTGCGGCGCGCAACGCGGAGGTCCAGAAGTGAAGACCGACAAGACGGCCGCCCCCGCCGGCGCCCCCGTGGTGAACCCGGACGCCGCCAAGGGCGCGGCCACCGCGGTCGACCCCCGGCTCCTCGTACGCGAGCAGGGCCTCGGCGGATACCTCACCGAGTTCAAACGCAAGATGAGCGCGGGTGACCTCGGCTCGATCCCCGTGATCATCGGCCTGGTCATCATCTGCGTGGTCTTCCAGAGCCTGAACTCGGAGTTCCTCTCCGCGAAGAACCTCAGCGACATCGCCGTCGCGATGGTCGCCACCGGCATGATGGCCGTCGGCATCATCTTCGTGCTGCTGCTCGGTGAGATCGACCTGTCGGTCGGCTCGGTCAGCGGCGTCTCCGGCGCACTCGTGGCCGTGCTGAGCGTCACCCAGGGCATGAACGAGTGGCTGGCCGTCGTCATCGCGATCGCCAGCGGCGCGGCCATCGGCGCGATCCACGGCTTCTTCTTCGCCCGGATAGGTGCGCCCGCCTTCGCCGTCACCCTCGCCGGCCTGCTGTTCTGGCTGGGCTTCATGCTCCAGCTCCTCGGCGACACCGGCACGATCAACCTGGACGGCGACGGCGTCGTCGGTCACCTCACCACGTACTACTTCGCCGATGTCGCGGCCGCGTACGGCCTCGCCGCGGTCGCCGTCGTGGGCTACTTCCTCTCCGCGTTCCTGGACAGCCGCCGCCGCGAGGCGGCGGGCATCCCGGCCCGGCCGCTCACCGACATCGTGGTGCGCACCGTCGTGCTCGCGGTGTTCGCCTTCGCCGCCGCGATCATGTTCAACCAGTACCGGGGCCTGCCCCTGGCCCTGGTCCTCTTCCTCGTGGTCCTGGTGGCGACGGACTTCGTCCTGCGCCGCACGGCGTACGGCCGGAAGATCTTCGCGCTCGGCGGCAGCGTCGAGGCGTCCCGCCGCGCGGGCATCAACGTCACGGCGATCCGGGTCTCGGTCTTCGCCATCGCGGGTACGTTCGCGGCGATCGGCGGTCTGTTCTGGGCCTCCAAGATCGCGGCGGTCAACCAGGGCTCCGGCACCGGCGACCTGCTGATGAACGTCATCGCGGCGGCCGTCATCGGTGGCACCAGCCTCTTCGGCGGACGCGGCAGGACCTGGAACGCGCTGCTCGGCGTCATGGTCATCGTCTCGATCCAGTACGGCCTGTCCCTGGAGGGCATCGCCACCCCGATCAACTACATGATCACCGGTGGCGTCCTCCTCATCACGGTCGTCATCGACTCCGTCACACGCAAGACGCAGAAGTCGGCCGGTCGCGCCTGACCGCTCGACCACGCACCTGCCCGGCATCCTCCGAGGTGCCGGGCTCGTGCGTGTCCGCGTTTCCCTGTTGTGCACGGGTGTGCCATGTCATACGTCACCCGATCGCATGACACGGAACGCACCGCCCGCTGACGGCGCACGCGGGCGGAACATTAGACTCGTCGGATCGGCACGCTCGACCAGCTCAAACGCAAGGAGGCACGGGTGGATCTGCTGACCCGCATCGGGGGACCGCGCGACCTGGACCGGCTCAGCCTTGAGCAGCTGGAGCAGCTCGCCGGGGAGATCCGTACGTTCCTCGTCGACGCGGTATCCAAGACCGGCGGCCACCTCGGCCCCAACCTGGGTGTGGTCGAACTGACCATCGCCCTGCACCGGGTGTTCGAGTCGCCACGGGACAAGGTCCTCTTCGACACCGGCCACCAGAGCTATGTGCACAAGCTGCTCACCGGCCGCCAGGACTTCTCGAAGCTCAAGAGCAAGGGCGGCCTCTCCGGCTACCCCTCCCGGGCCGAGTCCGAGCACGACATCATCGAGAACTCGCATGCCTCGACCGTGCTCGGCTGGGCCGACGGCCTCGCCAAGGCCAATGAGGTACTGGAGAAGGACGACCACGTCGTCGCGGTCATCGGAGACGGTGCGCTCACCGGCGGAATGGCCTGGGAGGCGCTGAACAACATCGCCGCCGCCAAGGACCGCCCCCTCGTCATCGTCGTCAACGACAACGAGCGCTCGTACGCCCCGACCATCGGCGGCCTCGCGAACCACCTCGCCACCCTCCGCACGACGGACGGGTACGAGCGGTTCCTGGCCCGCGGCAAGGACCTCCTGGAGCGCACTCCCGTCGTCGGGAGGCCGCTGTACGAGACTCTGCACGGCGCCAAGAAGGGCCTCAAGGACTTCATCGCCCCCCAGGGCATGTTCGAGGACCTCGGCCTGAAGTACGTCGGACCGATCGACGGCCACGACATCGAGGCCCTGGAGTCCGCGCTGCAGCGGGCCAAGCGCTTCGGCGGCCCCGTCATCGTCCACTGCCTCACGGAGAAGGGCCGCGGCTACACCCCGGCCCTCCAGGACGAGGCGGACCGCTTCCACGCGGTCGGCAAGATCCACCCGGACACCGGACTGCCGATCTCCACCTCCGGCCTCGACTGGACCTCGGTCTTCGGCGAGGAGATGGTCAAGCTCGGCAAGGAGCGCAAGGACATCGTCGCGATCACCGCGGCCATGCTCCAGCCGGTCGGACTCGGCAAGTTCGAGGAGGCCTTCCCGGACCGGATCTACGACGTCGGCATCGCCGAGCAGCACGGCGCGGTTTCCGCGGCCGGCCTCGCCACCGGCGGACTGCACCCGGTCTTCGCGGTCTACGCGACCTTCCTCAACCGTGCCTTCGACCAGGTCCTGATGGATGTCGCCCTGCACAAGTGCGGGGTCACCTTCGTCCTGGACCGCGCCGGAGTCACCGGTACGGACGGCGCCTCGCACAACGGCATGTGGGACATGTCGATCCTCCAGTGCGTGCCGACCCTGCGGATCGCCGCCCCGCGCGACGCCGACCAGGTCCGTGCCCAGCTGCGCGAGGCCGTCGACGTCGACGACGCACCCACCGTGGTGCGCTTCTCCAAGGGCGCGGTCGGCCCGGCGGTCACGGCCGTCGGCAGGGTCGGCGGTATGGACGTCCTGCGCGAGGCCGGCACCAAGCGGCCCGACGTGCTGCTGGTGTCCATCGGAGCGCTCGCCCCGATGTGCCTGGAGATCGCCGCGCTGCTGGAGGCCCAGGGCATCTCCACCACGGTGGTCGACCCCCGCTGGGTCAAGCCCGTCGACGAGGCCATGGCCCCGCTCGCCGAGCAGCACCGGGTCGTCGTCACCGTCGAGGACAACAGCCGCGCCGGCGGTGTCGGCTCCGCCGTCGCCCAGGCGCTGCGCGACGCCGGCGTCGACGTACCGCTGCGGGACTTCGGTATCCCGCCGGTCTTCCTCGACCATGCCTCGCGCAAGGAGGTCATGGCCGAGATCGGGCTGACCGCCCCGGACATCGCCCGTCAGGTCACCGGTCTGGTGGCCAAGCTCGACGGCCGGTACGAGAGCCGGGACGCCGAGCCGCGTTCGGTGGAGCCCGCTCGCGACTGATCGCACCACCGCGTCACCCGTCTGCGCCCCTCGGTCCCACCGGACCGGGGGGCGCAGACGTGTCCCGTGTTCCGGGCCCTACGGAGGCGCCAGGGGCTCCCGTCTACTCCGTACGGCCCAGTGGTCTTCGCTCTCCCGGGCCCCATCGGGTGAATCGCCCCGCGCGACCGCCCGCATGCCGCGCGCCCTCTCGATCATGGCCGTGATTCGGGAATCGCGAGGGCCCCGGCGACGGACGAGACGAACGATCACGGAGGCAGACCGGTGAGCACAATGTTCCGGACGAAAACGGTCGAACAGTCGATCAGGGACACGGAGGAACCGGAGCACAAACTCAGGAAATCGCTCTCGGCACTGGACCTGACGGTCTTCGGTGTCGGAGTCATCATCGGCACCGGCATCTTCGTCCTCACGGGCAAGGTCGCCAAGGAGACGGCGGGCCCCGCCACCGCACTCGCCTTCGTCGCCGCGGGCATCGTCTGCGCGCTGGCCGCGCTCTGTTACGCGGAGTTCGCCTCCACCGTCCCGGTGGCCGGGTCCGCGTACACCTTCTCGTACGCCTCACTCGGCGAACTGGTCGCCTGGACCATCGGCTGGGACCTGATCCTGGAATTCACGCTGGGCACGGCCGTGGTGGCGGTCGGCTGGTCCGGCTACGTCCGCTCGCTGATGGACAACGTCGGCTGGACCATGCCCGAAGCACTCTCGGGGCCCGATGTGGCCGACGGGTTCGGCTTCGACATCCTGGCCTTCGCGCTGGTCCTGGTGCTCACGGTCATCCTGGTGCTCGGCATGAAGCTGTCCGCACGCGTCACCGCGGTCGTCGTCGCCATCAAGGTGACGGTGGTCCTGATCGTGATCATCGCGGGCTCCTTCTTCATCGAGACCGACAACTACTCGCCGTTCATCCCCGACGCCGTGGAGCAGCCCGCCGGTGCGGGCCTGGACGCACCGCTGGTCCAGCTGATGTTCGGTTACGAACCCACGAACTTCGGCATCATGGGCATCTTCACCGCCGCCTCCGTCGTCTTCTTCGCCTTCATCGGCTTCGACGTCGTGGCCACCGCCGCCGAGGAGACCAAGATCCCACAGCGGGACATGCCGCGCGGCATCCTGGGCTCGCTCCTGATCTGCACCGTGCTCTACGTCGCCGTGTCCATCGTCGTCACCGGCATGCAGCACTACAGCGAGCTGTCGGTGAGCGCCCCGCTCGCCGACGCGTTCAAGGCCGCCGGGCACCCCTTCTACGCCGGTGTCATCAGCTTCGGCGCCGCGGTCGGCCTCACGACCGTCTGCATGATCCTGCTGCTCGGGCAGACCCGGGTGTTCTTCGCGATGAGCCGGGACGGGCTGCTTCCGCGGTTCTTCTCCGTGACGCACCCGCGGTTCGGCACGCCGTACCGGCCGACCATCCTGCTCGGGGTGATCATCGCGATCATCGCGGGCTTCACGAGCATCAACGAACTGGCGACGCTGGTGAACATCGGCACGCTCTTCGCGTTCGTCGTCGTCGCGCTGGGCGTGATCGTCCTGCGCCGCACCCGGCCCGATCTGCACCGCGCCTTCCGCACCCCCTGGGTCCCGTTCATCCCGATTCTCTCGGTGGCCGCCTCGGTCTGGCTGATGCTCAACCTGCCGGCCGAGACCTGGGTGCGGTTCGGGGTCTGGATGGTGATCGGTATCGCCATCTACTTCGTGTACGGGCAGAAGCACAGTCGCGTGAACGACAACGGGGAGCGCAAGCCGGTCAGTTGAGCCGCGGCGGTGGCGTGGGGCGTACCGTACGCGGCCCCACGCACCGCGCCCCGTGCGCCTCGGCCCGCTGCCGCAGCCCCCGGTCCGCCGTGACCACGACACAGAGGCGGCCCGGTGTCCGGGCCGCCTCCGTCGCTACAAGTCCGGCGATCAGGTCGTCTCCGCTGCCGGGCGCCGTCTCCACCCGTACCCCGGGCACCGGACCGACGCCCCGCGCCGCCCCTTCGACGACCAGCACCAGCTCGACGGGGCCGGGGACCGAGGTCAGGCCGTCCGCGGCGTACGGGACGAGACGAGTCCCGCAGCCGCTCGGCCGCCCCTTGCCGGTTCCGCCACCAGCCGCCCCCACAGTCTTCGGCGTGGGAGGTGCCCCCTGACCGACCCCACCACATTGGCGGCGTCGACGATCACCAGCGGCAGCGACTTCCCGGTCGGCGTCTCTTCGGTCGGCGTCTTCTCGGTCGGCATCCCGGCAGAGTGCCACGGGCCGACGCCGCCCACGGTCCGTCAGCCGCCGGTGGCGGGGGACTTCTTCGCGGACTCCGGAATCGTCGTGTCCGCGCGGATCGCCTTCCAGAGCGTGCCGGCCTGCGGCTCGGACGCCACGACCCGGTTGGGGTCCTGCTTGTCGTACGCGACCGGCAGCATGATCGTTTCCATCGACGACGGGTCGACGCCGTTCATCGAACGCGCGAAGTCGCTGAGCGACTTGAGCGAGGCGAGCCCCTCGTCGGTCGTCAGCGACTTGGTGGCGGAACTGGCGATCTTGTACGTCGTCGTCGGGCTGCCCAGCAGGTCCTGCGACTTGATCTCGCTCAGCAGCGCCATCATGAACTGCTGCTGGAGCCCGATGCGCCCGAGGTCGCTGCCGTCACCGATGCCGTGCCGCGTACGGACGTAGGCGAGCGACTCGGTGCCGTTGAGCTTGTGCGGACCGGCGGTGAGGTTCAGCCCGGACGCCTTGTCGTTGATGTCCTGGGGGACATCGACCGTGACGCCTCCGATGGCGTCGACCAGGTCCTTGAACCCGGCGAAGTTGATCTCCAGATAGTGGTCGATCCGGACGCCGGACATCTTCTCGACGGTCTTGACCACACAGGCCGGACCGGCCAGCGAGTACACGGAGTTGAACATCACGCGGTTCGCGGAGGACATCGTCGAACCGTCGGACTTGGTGCACTCGGGCCGGGTCACCAGGGTGTCGCGCGGGATGGACACGGCGACGGCCTTCGTACGGCCCTCGGGTATGTGCACCACCATCGCGGTGTCGGACCGCGCTCCGCTGACGTTGCCGCCCCCACCCAGCTCCTTGTTCTCGGAACCGGCCCGCGAGTCCGAACCCAGAACGAGCAGGTTCTGACCCGTCGTCGGAAGCTTCTCGGGACGGTCCTCACCGAGAGCCTTGTTGATGTCGACGGCCTTGATGTTGCCGTCGAGGCTGCTGTACATCCAGTAGAGGGTGCCGCCGCCGGCGAGCAGGAGCACGAGGAAGATCCCGAGGGCGATCTTGAGGCCGCGACGGGGCTTGCGGTCCTTCTTGCGTCCTCGCGTGGCGCGGTCCCCTCGCCGTGAGGCGCGCGGGCCCGGGGGCATGGCGTCGTGGCTCATCCTGCTCAAGTCCCTTGTTCTCGTGGCCCGGAAGGGCGGGGTGGAGTGGGGGACTCGGGTGGGGCCGGTCCACGCATGTGGGGGGCTGAGCGTGCACTATAGACATATTTTCGAATGTTGTGTAATTTTTCGCGCAATCTTCGTTTCCGGCATCCGATTGTTATCCATGTCGTGATGCCGGCTTGGATTCTGCGACCACGTCGCCGCGCTGGGGGAGCGCTGATCCCCCGGCCGAACGCAGATTCTATGATGGGTGAGTTCGGCCTGCCGCATGCCGCAACGCCAAGGCGTTGTCCGGAGCGGGGCCGAGGAACTTCTGGGAAGGACGACCTCACGTCATGCCGGTCAGATCCAAGCGCGCTGCCCGGAGAGGGGCCCCCCTTCCGGGTGCCGAAGACCACGACGCACGCACACATCACGCGGCCCGGGCGACGGCCGGCGGCCGGTGGCTCGTCCTCGGCAAGGACGGCAGGCTCACCGCCTACGGGATCGCCGCACAGGGGCTTCTCCGCTGGACGGAGGAGCACCCGGGCGGGCCCCGGTGGACCGGCCCCGAGCTCATTCCGGTGCCGCATCTGACCCATCTGTCGGTGGCTCAGGGTGCCGACGGCTTCGTGCACTTCGTCGGCCGCCGCGCCGTACCCAAGGACGACGGTTCCGCCGTCGACCTGGTGAGCGCCACACAGTTCCAGTCCGGCCGCCCCGTCACCGAGTGGCGTTCCTTCGGCAACCAGCACAAAGAGCCCGAGAAGGCGGTGCGCTTCGGCGTACCGACAGCCGCGGTGGGTGCGTCGGGAACGCTCCACGTCGTCGTACGGAACGCCAACGGCAGTCTCGTCCTGCGGCGCGAGACGGCGGGCGGCAAGTGGCAGGGGTGGCAGGACCTGAAGGTCGGGCGGCTCAGGGACGGAGCGGCCGTGGCCGTCACCACGTCCGGCCGCGTCGAGGTGGTGGCCCCCGGCGAGGGGCTGGCGATGCGCTGGAGCCAGAGCGAGCCCGACGGTGCCTTCCACCGTGACCAGGACATTCCCTTCGGGCACACCCCGGGCAGCGCCGTCGCGCTGGAGACCGCGCAGGAGCGGGTGACGTACTACTGGATGGACGAGGCCACAGGGGGCGTCGTGGCGTACCGTCCGGGCACCTGGGCCATTCCGCTGGGTGGATCGGCGTCGAACGTCCCGGTGGCCGCCCTGCGCGCCGTGCTGGACGGCTACGACTGCACGGTGCTGGCCCACCGGGGACACGACGGCCAGGTCATGCTGACGGCCTGCGGTACGGAGAACGAGGGCGGCGGCGTGTGGTGGTCGCCCACCGGCGAGCACTGCGCGGGCGGTCCCGCGCTGGCGCACGACGCGTACGGGCGGGTGGTGCTCGCTGTGATCGGCGACGACGGTGCCCTGCACATCGCACGCCAGAACCGCGAGCCCGGTCTGGCGCTGGAGCCCTCCGTACGCGTGTGAACCGACGACGGCGGGAGGGCCCCTGGGGCTCTCCCGCCGTTCGTGTGTCCGGTTCCGCCGTGCGGGCTCAGGTGAGGAGCTTCAGCCCGACCGACAGGTAGTTGCTGTCCGTGTAGTACGGGTGGAAGCTCACCGACCGGCCCTGCGGGGTGGCGACGTTCCGCTTCGGGAACACGTTGACGGGCTTGCGCTGCACGATGTCGTCGCCGAAACGGCCGATCCGCAGCCGGTGCGCCGTGCCCGAGACCGTCAGATTCCCCGGAATGCTCAGGGAGAGATCCCAGATGGTGTCGAGCTCGATCATCCTGTCGGCGTACTGCTGGAGATCGAAGGTGAAACTGGCGCCGCCGTTGGAGAACGCGCAGGGGATCGTGAAGAACGACTCCTTGTTCTTGCGGCTCTGCGCGATGACGTGGGCACCCTGCCCGGTGACATCGACCTGCGGGCCGCCCTGGGCGGCAGCGACGCCCAGGGCGAAGATCTGCACGTTCAGATGCGATCCGGCCGACTCGATACCGAGGACCTCCGCGTGCGCGGGGAACTCGCGGGAGACGATCTGGAGGTAACCGCCGTTCGGGGAACGGGTGAAGGACCTGAAGCGCACCGGAGTCGAGTGGGCCGGGGTGGAGATGAGCGAATTCGCGGACTGCTGGAGCTCCTTGACCTTCACCCGGCGCATCACCCCGTCGTCCTCGCGGCGCAGGAGGACGTTCCAGGTCCCTGGTGCGAGCCGGAGCTGCGCCGGGATCGCCACGTAGTGCCCGTTGGCCGTCTGCTCCGCCGGGCCCGCCATCAGCGCCTGCCGTCCGTCCGCCGCGTTCACGCACAGGACGGTGAACCGGCTGCCGGGCGCACGGCTGGGGTCGACGACGAATTCGAGGTCGCCCGCGGACGTTGCGCGGCACAGCGCCTCGGGGCGGTAGTCGCGCGCCGTGAGCAGCCTGGAGAGGTACGCCTCGTATGTCTGGGCCTGGGCCTCGTTGCTGTAGTTACGGGCCTTCTCGACCGCGTTCGCGCCGAGCTGCGCCCGCGTATCGGCGTCTCCCATGAGCCAGTCGAGGTTCTTGGCGAACGCGTCGACATCGCCCACGGGAGACAGCGCCCCGTCCACTCCGTCGGTAATGATCTCGGAAGGACCGTGCGGGCCGGCGGTGCTGAGCACCGGGACCCCACAGGTCATGGCTTCCACGATCGTCAGACCGAACGTCTCGTCCGTCGAGGTCGAGGTGTGCAGCGCCGACTTGGCCAGCTCCTCACGAAGGTGCTGCGTGTGCCCCATGAGGAGGATGCGCTCGTTCGCGCCCAGGTCGTCGATGAGCTTGCGGAGCTTCGGCTTCTCCACACCGCTTCCGTAGACGCGCAGTGTCCAGTCGGGATACTTCCTGCCGAGCTGTGCGAAGGCGTTGACGAGGAGGTCGAACCGCTTCCAGTCGACCATGCGCCCCGATGAGGTGACGATCCGCGACTCGCGGACATCGGACCGCATGAACGTGCTGGTGACCGCGTTGGGAATGGCATGGAAGTCGGTCCCGACCGCACCGTACGCGTCCCGGTGCGTCTGGGCGTCCTTCGCGGTCACCGTCACGAAACCGTCCAGCTGCGGGATGGCCTCGTCCAGCATCTTTCGTGAAGCCGCGCTCTGGTGGTGGTAGTGCGTGTGTGCCTGGCCCAGGGTGATGTACTTCCCGGTGCCCAGGGTGGTCACGAGCGCGATGGTGCTGGGCGCCGTCGCGATGACGACGTCGGCGTCGGTGCTCTTGAGATAGCCGGCGGCACGCTCGTCCATGAGCCGGCTGTAGCGGTTCTTGTCGTCGGGCTTGAACCCGGCACCGGGGCAGTACTCCGTGGCGACCGCGTGCAGCGGATGGCCGAGATCCGGCGAGCCGTCGCGGGTGTCGACGAGCGTGCGCAGCGTGATGCTCGGATCGAACCGGAGCGGCGGGACGTCGTGGTACTGGAAGACGCTCACCAACTCGACCTCGTGCTGCCGGGCGGCGAGGGAGTTGGCGAGGGTCTGTGTGGCGACGGATGTACCGGCCTGCCCGTACGCGCTGTACATCAGGAATGCGATCTTCACAGGGTTCCCCTGGATCAGTGGCCGTGAGGCCCGGCTCAGATGGGCTGATTCTCGGAGTGATTCAGGATCTGCGAGAGCGCCGATTCGAAGGCCGAGTCGGGTGCAGACGTCGGGTCCTGTCGCCGTACGTCGATCACATGACCCGTCATCGCGGAGAGGAGCACGTCGAGCGAGCTGCGCGCGACCTCTTCCGAGGAGAGCAGCGATCCACTGGGCTCCTGCCCGAACGCCTTGGTCCGCATCGGGGTCGCGGTGCGCTCCGGATTCACGCAGTTGACGCGGATGCCGTCCTCGGCCCACTCGTCGGACAGCGCCTGGGTGAGGTTCACCATGGCGGCCTTGGTGGAGGAGTACAGGCTGTACTCGGCGCGTCCGCGGGTGTAGCTGCTGGACGTGAAGAGCAGCAACTGCCCGCTGGTCTCCGCGAGGTACTTGTACGAGGTACGGGCAATGTTCACCGGTGCGAGGTAGTTGACCTCCATCGCCTCGCGGACCGTGGCGTTGTCGGCCTGGTCCAGCCGGCCGATCCGGAGCACGCCCGCCGTGTTGACGACGAAGTCGATCCGGCCCGTCTCGGCGTACGCCCTGGCGAAGGCCTCGTCCACATGGTCGGGGTTCTCGACATGGGTGCCGGTCGTGGAGCGTCCGAGCGCGTAGACGCGCGCCCCGTACTCCTCCGCTATCCGGGCGATGTCGCCGCCGATTCCGTACGAGCCGCCGAACACGAGCATGGTCCTGCCCGCCAGCCGGTCCCGGTAGAACTCCTCGCCGCTGTGCGCCGGAGCCGTCGTGGAGGCCAGCTGGAACAGCTTGTCGGCGATGAAGACGTCGACGGGCTGGGTGACCTTCATGTTGTACTCGTCGCCCGTCACCACGTGGACGGGCACGTCGGGCAGGTACTTCACGACGACCGAGCAGTCGTCGGTCGCCTGGAAGAACGGGTCTGCGGCGGCCTGTTCGTACGCCGCGCGGATGGTGGAGAGCCGGAACCCCTGAGGGGTCTGTCCCCGCCGGAGCCTGGCGCGGTCGGGCACCTCGGTGATGAACTCGCCGTCGTCCCCGTGCGTCCTGGTGACGATGACGGTGTCGGCCGACGGGATGGCCACGTCGACGGCACGGTAGCGGTCCAGCGCGGCCACGCATTCCTTCACCACCCGCTGGGACAGCAACGGACGCACGGCGTCGTGGAACAGCAGATTGCAGTCCTCGTCGTCGCCGAGCCGCTCGGACACCGCCCGTATCGCGATGTTCGTCGTCTCGCTGCGGGTGCTGCCCCCGGCCAGTACCACCGACACCTTGCGCAGTCCGGCCCCGGCGACGATCTTCTCGGCCTCGGCCACATGAGTCGGCGTCATCAGCACGATGACGTCGTCGATGTCCGGAGCGGTCTCGAAGATGCGCAGGGTGTGCTCCAGGATGGGCTTCCCCGCGATCTTGATGAGCTGCTTGGGGATGGCGAGCCCGATGCGCTGCCCGGTGCCACCGGCGAGGACAACTGCGACAGTACGGCGACGGGTGGCGCGCGTGGTCAAGACGTTCCTGCTTCCTGCTGAGGGTGAGGATGAGCGAGAGGTCCGGACGGGTCCGGAGAGCCTCGTTGTGCGCAGCGGCCGGCTGCGGTCAGGCGGGCTGACGCGGCTGCTGGCCGGGAAAGTCCGGCTGGTCCGGGTACTCGACGGGGAAGTCCTGCAGTCCGCGAAGGTAGAGATTGTTCGCGGCCTCGGCGAAGCGGACGGTCGACGGCGGACTGTCCGGCCCCAGCAGGTATTCCTTGAGCTGCTCCCGGTACGGGGCCATCACGTCCTGGTCCACGGAGAGCATGGCGGTGAGGGCCATCTCCAGACCGTTGCACTCGGAGTCGAGCAGATACGACGCGTACGCCGTGCGCTGCTCGTTGCGGAAGTCCGCGTCAGGGAGACCGTCGAGATTGAAGATGGCGTACGGCTTGCGGGTCGCCACGAAGTCCGAGACCACGCTCGACATGTCGCCGATGAGAAGGTCCGAGTGGTTGAAGCAGTCGTACAGCGTGGGCACCTTGTCGGTCACCACGTGGTGCGCGTCGACGGGCAGCGAGTCCCAGTAGAGCGTGCCGGCCTGGTCACGGAACTTACGGATACGGGTGGTCCGCTCGTCCTCGGTCAGGTCCGGGTACTTGGAGCGGACACCGCGCTCCTGGAGCGCGGCGAGGCGCTTGTCGATACGTGCCAGTCGGCGGGCCGCGGTCTTCGAGTCGAGGATCTTGCGTCCGAACCGGCGGGCGTTGTCTTCCTGGAGGAGCGAGATGATGCGCCGGTGCGCGGCCGCCGCGGCGGGGGAGCGGGTGCCGGTCAGCGGGTGGGGCTTGTAGATGATCCGCAGCTGGCGCTCGTACGAGAGCAGCGTACGGATGAGGTGCTCGCCGGCCGGGATGACGGAGGTGTAGCAGGCGTCGTCCGTCCAGCCTTCCCAGGTGGGGGCGTAGATGACGGTGGGTATCTCATTGTCGACCGAGCCCGTCCAGCGACGCAGGGGCATCAGCTGCGGCCGGCCGACCTCGACGATCTGATGGGTGGTCACCGCGTGCTTGATGCGCTCGTAGCGGTCGCGTCCGGCGCGTCCCGCCACCCAGATCTCGTCGAACACCTTGCTGACGCGGTTGCTGCTGGCGAGCTTGTCGCTGTCGCCGTGACCGATGAAGACGTGCTTGACCTCGTGCCGCTGGAGCATGTGCACGTTCTTTCCGGCGTTGCCGGGGTAGAGCGTGACCCGGAGCTCGGGCATCTCGACGCGGGCCAGGTACTCGGCCTTCGGGACGCAGATGACCGGCACGGACGTGGCGTCCAGGAAGCGCAGCGTGGCCCGTTCGCGCAGCACGATGATGGGGCGCAGGTCCAGCGACTCCAGCGACTCCAGCCACATGTTCACCTGGTACATGAAGTCCCGGGAGACGGCGGCGAAGGTGAAGTACAGCGCGACCTGGGGCCGGTACTGCCCGAGCTGCCAGTTCAGCTCGTCGATGGCTTCGTCGGGGGTGGGCAGGACCAGCGCGTTCCGGGCACCCGGCAGGAGGACGAGTACGGCCAGGAAGGCGAACCAGACCGTGGCGATCCCGCCGAAGGTCACGTACTTCCAGTTGTCCGTGGCGATGGTGCCGATCGCACCGGCGACCAGCGGGATGTCCAGGTGCAGCATCTTGCGGACATGCCTGCTGGTCAGGAACGGGTGCGGCAGGCGGCGGATGCCCAGCGCTTCGAGATCCAGTCCGCGTGTCGTGAACGGCAGCGCCGCGCGTTCGGACTTGACCCGCTTGATCAGAGCTCCGTAGACGAGCTGCAGGGTGAAGAGGAGCAGCAGCCCCACCGACGTCATCTGGACGACGAACGAGTCGAGGTCGATGATGGCGCCGCAGAGGGCCAGCAGCAGGAACTGCCGGATCAGGAAGCGGATGGTGAGTCCGAAGCGGGAGTCTCTCAGCCGGTCCAGGGTCGAGGACTCGGCCGTGTGCAGGAGCAGGTCAGCCAGGTAGCTGATGGCTGCGGCGCAGGCGAAGACGGGGAGTGAAACCATCACGACCGCTGCCATCATTGCGACGAAGCTGAGCACCAGAGCAGCTGTGATCAGGACCCCCAGCGCGGCCTGACGTTGTGGCTTGCCCATGGACGGCCGACCCCTCCTTCAAATGATCGTGTGCGGCGTCTGGCTTCGGTGCCAGCCAGGAACAGGGACTGCCGCACGTCACAGTGGGGGGCCGTTCCGCGAGATGACCGAGGTGCGGACGGTGCGTAAGGAACTTGTGAAGCATCCGGTCAAACTTTAGACACTTGGTGCATCGTTCGAGAACTTTCAAGGGTTAAAAGTCGAACAAACGGGGTCTGGATACCGAACAGTTATGAAACAGAGGGCCGCTGTGTGATCGGATGGGCGACAAGTCTCACCCTCGGTGATCATCGCCGGTCCGGTCGCGGCGGGCCCTGACCGGACACGCGTAGACCGCGAGGTCCCGCCGCTCGGGTGTCTTGACCGAGAAGCCCATGCAGAGCCGCGGTTCCGGTGCCGTCCGCACGGCGATGCCCTCGGGTTCACGGAAGTGCAGCTCCGGGGCCACGGTCACCTTGCGGCGGCCCGCGACCCTGCCGGTCCTCACCTCGATCGCCGACACGAAGGTGTCGCCCCCGGCCGACGGAGGGTTGGAGCCGGCCTCGTCCGTGTAGCCCTTGCCGGTCAGCTGGTAGATGTGGTCCCCGTGCAGTGCGCACCCCTGGACCCACTCACCGTCCCGCAGCGCGACATCGGCGACGGTGTGCAGTGGTTCGTACCGCCCGTCGAGGAAGTCGTCCATCCGGTAGACCGCGTAGTGGTGCGCGTCCCCGGACCAGTGGCTCACCAGGACATGACGGCCCGCCAGGTCGACGGCTGGATGGAGCTGGTGGCTGCTGGGCAGGGGCCGGTGATGCCGTACCGCGGGCGACGAACTGTCGAGTACGGCCCCGTCGCGGAAAGGGACCCGCGCGACGGCGCGTCCGTAGCCGGTCCGCTCGTCCACGTCGGACTCCACCCAGAGCAGCACGTCAGCGCCGGACGGCTCCACGCCCATCGAGATGCCGTGGCCGAATCCCCGGAGATACATGTGCCCGGCGGCGGCCCCGGAGAGGGACAGGACCGAGACGCACATATCGCCTGCCAGTCGCCGTTCCCGTCCGGACCGGGGCTCCTTCTCGTCGGGCAGCCGGAGCCCGCCCGGCATGACCTGGAGCGCGTACACGTGGCCGCGCTCGTCGTCGAAGGCGATCGACTGAGGCCCGTTGACGGTGCGCAGCGGGCTCGGTGGCAGCAGCTCCGCTGCCTCGTCGACGGCGAACAGCCCGACCGTACCGGCGGGCCTGCCGTCGTCCGGCCCGCTCACGCGGGCCGATACACCACCCACGGCGGCGATCACCGCGCCACCGCCCGCGAAGAGGACGGCTCTGCGGCCGATGTGGCTCCTGAAGCCCGCCATGCTGCGTGTGAATGCCGTTCTGCCCGGGGACGGCACACCGTCCACCTCATCTGGGGTGAGATCCGGCATTCTGTCACCACCCCGCCGAGACCGGACGACCCGGGCACGAGCGAAGGGTACGACTCGTCGCCGAGCCGTACCCTTCGTCGATCGTTCGCGGACGTTACGCGGGAACGCTCGCCACGCCCGGTGCCAGGAACTTCTTGCCGTTGACGCGCTCCGAGATGCCCGCCCGGTCCAGGTACGGCGTGATGCCGCCCAGGTGGAAGGGCCAGCCCGCGCCGGTGATCAGGCAGAGGTCGATGTCCTGGGCCTCGGCGACGACGCCCTCGTCCAGCATCAGGCCGATCTCCTGCGCCACCGCGTCCAGGACGCGGTCACGGGCCTGCTCCTCGGTCAGGACGACATCGCCCTGCTTGAGGAGTGCGGCGACCTCCGGGTCCAGCTCCGGCTTGGCTGGATTCTCGGCGGAGTGGACGTAGAAGCCGCGCTTGCCGGCCTTCACGACCGCCGCGAGGTTCTCGGAGACCGTGAAGCGCTCCGGGAAGGCGCGGTTCAGGGTCTCGGAGACGTGGAGGCCGATGGCCGGGCCGACCAGCTCCAGGAGGACCAGCGGGGACATCGGCAGACCGAGGGGCTCGACGGCCTTCTCGGCGACGGCGACCGGGGTGCCCTCGTCGATGACGTTCTGGATCTCGCCCATGAAGCGGGTCAGGATGCGGTTGACGACGAACGCCGGGGCGTCCTTCACCAGCACCGCGGTCTTCTTCAGCTTCCGCGCGACACCGAAGGCCGTGGCCAGCGAGGCGTCGTCGGTCTGCTCGCCGCGGACGATCTCCAGCAGCGGCAGGATCGCGACCGGGTTGAAGAAGTGGAAGCCGACGACCCGCTCGGGGTTCTTCAGCTTCGACGCCATCTCGGTGACCGAGAGGGACGAGGTGTTGGTGGCGAGGATCGCGTGCGCCGGGGCGACCGCCTCGACCTCCGCGAACACCTGCTGCTTGACGCCGATCTCCTCGAAGACGGCCTCGATGATGAAGTCGGCGTCGGAGAAGCCCTCCGCCTTGTCCAGCACACCGGAGACCAGGCCCTTGAGACGGTTGGCCTTGTCCTGGTTGATGCGGCCCTTGCCGAGCAGCTTCTCGATCTCGGCGTGGACATAGCCCACACCCTTGTCGACCCGCGCCTGGTCGATGTCCGTGAGGACGACCGGGACCTCGAGGCGGCGGAGGAACAGAAGGGCGAGCTGGCTGGCCATGAGACCCGCACCCACCACGCCGACCTTGGTGACCGGACGGGCCAGCGCCTTGTCCGGGGCACCGGCCGGGCGCTTGGCGCGCTTCTGGACCAGGTTGAAGGCGTAGATGCCGGAGCGCAGCTCGCCGCCCATGATCAGGTCCGCGAGGGCCTGGTCCTCGGCGTCGAAGCCGGCGCTCAGGTCGCCGTCCTTGGCCGCGGCGATGATGTCCAGCGCGCGGTACGCGGCCGGGGCCGCCCCGTGCACCTTGGAGTCGGCGATGGCCCTGCCGCGCGCGACGGCCTGGTCCCAGGCGTCACCGCGGTCCACGTCCGGGCGCTCCACCGTGACCGTGCCGTTGAGCACGGACGCGGTCCAGATCAGCGACTGCTCCAGGAAGTCGGCGCCGTCGAAGAGCGCGTCGGCGATCCCGAGCTCGAAGACCTGCTTGCCCTTGAGCTGACGGTTCTGGTTCAGCGAGTTCTCGATGATCACCGAGACCGCGCGGTCGGCGCCGATCAGGTTGGGAAGCAGCGCGCAGCCGCCCCAGCCGGGGACCAGGCCGAGGAAGACCTCGGGCAGCGAGAAGGCGGGGAGCGCCTTGGTGACGGTGCGGTACGAGCAGTGCAGACCGACCTCGACACCGCCGCCCATGGCAGCGCCGTTGTAGTACGCGAACGTCGGGACCGCGAGACCGGAGAGCCGACGGAAGACGTCGTGGCCGCCCTTGCCGATGGCCAGCGCGTCCTTGTGCTCCTTCAGGAGCTCGACGCCCTTGAGGTCGGCGCCGACCGCGAAGATGAACGGCTTGCCGGTGACACCGATACCGGTGATCGCGCCCTCGGCGGCCTCCTTCTCGACCTGGTCGATGGCGGCGTTCAGGTTCGCCAGCGACTGCGGTCCGAAGGTGGTCGGCTTGGTGTGGTCCAGGCCGTTGTCCAGCGTGATCAGCGCGAACCTGCCGGCGCCCGCCGGGAGGTCGAGGTGGCGCACGTGCGCCTGGGTGACGACCTCGCCGGGGAACAGCTCGGCCGCACCCTTCAGAAGCTCAGTGGTGGAGCTCATGCCTGACCCTCGCTTCGCTCGGCCCGGCATTCGCTCAGGCTGCACCTCTTGTCTGTTCGCTCGCTCACGCGTTGCCTCCGTTGAAGTTCGGGTTCTCCCAGACGACCGTCGCGCCCATGCCGAAGCCGACGCACATGGTCGTCAGGCCGTAGCGGACCTCGGGCTGCTCCTCGAACTGGCGGGCCAGCTGCGTCATCAGACGCACACCGGAGGAGGCCAGCGGGTGACCGTAGGCGATCGCGCCGCCGTACTGGTTCACACGGGCGTCGTCGTCGGCGATGCCGTAGTGCTCCAGGAAGGCGAGCACCTGCACGGCGAACGCCTCGTTGATCTCGAAGAGACCGATGTCGGAGATGGAGAGCCCGGCCTTTGCCAGGGCCTTCTCGGTCGCCGGGATCGGGCCGTAGCCCATGACCTCCGGCTCGACGCCCACGTAGGCGTACGAGACGAGGCGCATCTTGACCGGGAGGCCCAGCTCGCGGGCGACGTCCTCGGCGGCGAGCAGCGAGGCGGTGGCGCCGTCGTTGAGACCCGCGGCGTTACCGGCCGTCACGCGGCCGTGGGCGCGGAACGGGGTCTTCAGACCGGCCAGGGACTCCATCGTGGTGCTCGGACGCATCGGCTCGTCGGCGGTGACCAGGCCCCAGCCCGTCTCACCGGCTTCGGCGTTGGTGCGGCGCACGGAGACCGGAACCAGGTCCTGCTGGATCTTGCCGTCGGCGTACGCCTTGGCGGCCTTCTCCTGCGAACGCACCGCGTACTCGTCGGCGCGCTGCTTGGTGATCGTGGGGTACCGGTCGTGCAGGTTCTCCGCGGTCATGCCCATGAACAGGGCGGACTCGTCGACCAGCTTCTCCGATAGGAAGCGCGGGTTCGGGTCCACGCCCTCACCCATCGGGTGGCGGCCCATGTGCTCGACACCACCGGCGACGACGACGTCGTACGCGCCGAAGGCGATGGAACCGGCCGTCGACGTGACGGCGGTCAGCGCGCCCGCGCACATGCGGTCGATCGAGTAACCGGGGACGGACTGCGGCAGACCGGCCAGGATTCCGGCGGTACGGCCCAACGTCAGGCCCTGGTCGCCGATCTGCGTGGTCGCGGCGATGGCGACCTCGTCGATCTTCGCGGGGTCCAGGTCCGGGTTGCGGCGCAGCAGCTCCCGGATGGCCTTCACGACGAGATCGTCGGCGCGGGTCTCGTGGTAGATGCCCTTCGGGCCCGCTTTGCCGAACGGGGTGCGGACGCCGTCGACGAAGACGACGTCCCGGATGGTACGAGGCACGGTGGCTCTCCTCCAGGGTGCGGGATGGCACTGCTGCGGGGCGCACTGGGAAAGCGCGCCGCCGCCCTCATGCTACTTGCGGGTAACCAGACTGCCCACCCCTCACGACCGGAGCGGTGAACGTCACACGCCCGTCGCCGCACGGCGGTCACAGGCAGTGATCGTCCGGCCCCTCGGCACCGAAATTGCGCGACGCCGTCAACCTGGCGTGATTTCGATCCTCTTCGAGGGGCGATCGGACCGCTCCCGTGTCCTCCCGCACCAACAGAACACCCCCGGCCGGTCGGCCAGGGGTGTCGGTGTCGCAGGAGGGGCGGGATCAGGCGTCGGTGTTCAGCGCCCGGAAAAGGAGCGGGGAGACCTGTTCGATCTGCCAGCGTCGCGCCCCGTAACCGGCGAGCGTGTCCTCCAGCGAGGACGGCGTCATGCTCTGCGGCGGCTCCCAGCAGACCCGGCGCACGGTGTCCGGCGTGATCAGGTTCTCCTGCGGCATGTTCAGCCGCTCGGCGAGCTCCGACACCGCGGCGCGGGCCGCCGACAGACGGGCCGCGGCCGCCGGGTCCTTGTCCGCCCAGGAGCGGGGCGGCGGCGGTCCCGCGAGCTGCTGGCCCGGCTGCGGGAGCTCGGACTCCGGCAGCGCCCTGGCCCGGTCGACGGCCGCCTGCCACTGCTCCAGCTGACGGCGGCCCATGCGGTGGCCGAAGCCGGGCAGGGCGGTCAGGGCCTGCACGGTGAGGGGGAGCGCCAGCGCGGCCTCCACGATCGCGCCGTCGCCGAGGACCTTGCCGGGCGAGATGTCACGGCGCTGCGCGACCTGGTCCCGGGTGTTCCACAGCTCCCGCACGACCGCCATCTGACGGCGGCGGCGCACCTTGTGCATGCCGGATGTACGGCGCCACGGGTCCTTGCGCGGGGGTGCGGGCGGCGCCGAGGCGATCGCCTCGAACTCCTCCTGGGCCCACTCCAGCTTGCCCTGTCGGTCCAGCTCCTCCTCCAGGGCGTCGCGCAGATCGATCAGCAGCTCGACGTCGAGAGCGGCGTAGCGCAGCCAGGGGTCGGGAAGGGGACGGGTGGACCAGTCGACGGCGGAGTGCCCCTTCTCCAGCGCGTAACCCAGCACGCTCTCGACCATCGCGCCGAGGCCGACGCGCGGGAAGCCCGCAAGCCGTCCGGCGAGCTCGGTGTCGAAGAGCCCGGTGGGGATCATGCCTATTTCGCGCAGACAGGGAAGGTCCTGGGTCGCGGCGTGCAGAATCCACTCGCTGTCGGAGAGGGTGGCGCCCAGTCCCGACAGGTCCGGGCAGCCGACCGGGTCGATGAGCGCACTGCCCGCGCCCTCACGGCGCAGCTGTACGAGGTAGGCGCGCTGGCCGTAGCGGTACCCGGAGGCACGCTCGGCGTCGACGGCCACGGGGCCGGTGCCCGCGGCGAAGGCGGAGATCACCTGGGCCAGGGCGTCGTCGGACGCCACCACCGGGGGAATGCCCTCGCGCGGTTCGAGCAAGGGGATCGGCGCCGGGGCGACGTCGTCCGGGGGAGCGCCCCCGGTGGTTCGCAGTGAAGTGTCTTCTGCGGTCTCTTGGGCGTCGGTCACATGTCAAGGGTATCTGTGTATGTACAGCGCCCGTCGACGGAATGATCCGTCGGCGGGCGCTGATGCACGTATTCCAGCCGGGGCCGCATCCGTGCACGTGGCGGCCGGGGCAGTGGCGGTCAGTGGATGATGCCCGTCCGCAGGGCCACGGCGACCATTCCTGCGCGGTCTCCGGTGCCGAGCTTGCGGGCGATGCGGGCGAGATGGGACTTGACGGTCAGGGCGGAGAGGCCCATCGAGACGCCGATGGCCTTGTTGGACTGGCCTTCGGCGACCAGGCGGAGCACCTCCACCTCGCGGCCTGACAGTTCGCGGTAGCCGCCCGGGTGGCTCGGGGAACCGGGAGGCCGACGGTGCATACGGGCGGCATTGGCGCCGATCGGTGCGACGCCGGGACGGGTGGGGTGGCCGATGTTCGTACGGGTGCCGGTGACGACATAGCCCTTCACGCCGCCCGCGAGGGCGTTGCGCACGGCACCGATGTCGTCGGCGGCGGAGAGGGCAAGGCCGTTCGGCCAGCCCGCGGCTCGGGTCTCGGACAGCAGGGTCAGCCCGGAACCGTCGGGCAGGTGGACCTCGGCAACGCAGATGTCGCGCGGGTTGCCGATTCGGGGACGGGCCTCCGCGATGGACGACGCCTCGATGACGTCACGAACTCCGAGTGCCCACAGGTGCCGGGTGACGGTGGAACGGACACGGGGGTCGGCGACGACGACCATGGCCGTCGGCTTGTTCGGGCGGTAGGCGACCAGGCTTGCGGGCTGCTCGAGGAGAACGGACACCAGGCCTCCTGGGGAGTGGCGGGACGGGCCGGCTCGGGGATGAAGCCGGGGCGAACCGTGCTTGAAGGGTCATTGACCTCTTCGGCAGCAGACCCGTCCTCCTTTAGAGGAAGATCACGATTTGGTGAGTAACAATTCGGGCAAATAGGACGCGCGATCGATTGTACGAAAAGAGAGCCGGTGAATGTGCGATCAATGTGACACAGCGTTATGGAAGCTGGGGTCCTCGCCACTGAGGCAGTGTCACCACTGTTGCCTCGGAAATCCCCGACGGCGGCAGCCCGGCGATCTGGCAGAGCAGATCACCCCACGCCACCAGGTGCGCCGCCGCGTCCGGGACCCCGCCGCGCCCCTCGCGGGGCGTCCAGGAGGCCCTGATCTCGATCTGGGTCGCGGGTCGGCGCGAGGAGAGCGCACCGAAGTAGTGCGATCCGGCGCGCGTCACGGTGCCGCCCGCCTCCCCGTACGACAGACCGCGTGCGTCCAGCGCCCCCGTCAGCCAGGACCAGCACACCTCGGGCAACAGCGGGTCGGCAGCCATCTCCGGCTCCAGCTCCGCCCGTACGAGCGTCACCAGGCGGAAGGTGCCCTGCCAGGCGTCGTGCCCGGACGGATCGTGCAGGAGTACGAGACGGCCGTCGGCGAGATCGTCCTCGCCGTCGACGACCGCCGCCTCCAGGGCGTACGCGTGCGGAGCGAGGCGCTGAGGCGGCCTCGTCGGCTCGACCTCGAGTTCTGGACGGAGCCGCGCGGAGCGCAACGCGTCGACCGCCGACCGGAACGCCGGCGGGACGGATGCCTCCTCCGTTCTGTCCTTGCTGTCAGCGCCATCGGAATGATCGGAATATTGTCCCTGAGCCGGAGCCATGCGGGGAAGAGTAGGCGGAACCGGAGCCTCGCGCAGGGAGGGACACCCTGGCGGCACAAGCTCCTTACGCCGTCATGCGAAGATTCTTGGCGTGAGTGCCAACGAACTTCCCCAAGCTCTCGACTCCGCTCGAGCAGGGGATACCCCATCCTCGGGCCAGCAGACGACGTCATCCGCCACCCATGAGTCGGCGTTCCTCAAGGCATGCCGGCGTGAACCCGTGCCGCACACCCCGGTCTGGTTCATGCGACAGGCGGGGCGCTCGCTTCCCGAGTACCTGAAGGTCCGCGAGGGCATCGCGATGCTCGACTCCTGCATGATGCCGGAGCTCGTCACCGAGATCACGCTGCAGCCCGTGCGCCGCCACAAGGTCGACGCCGCGATCTACTTCAGCGACATCGTCGTCCCGCTCAAGGCCATCGGCATCGACCTCGACATCAAGCCCGGGGTCGGCCCGGTGATCGCCGAGCCGATCCGTACCCGCGCAGACCTGGCCCGGCTGCGCGACCTCACGCCCGAGGACGTCCCGTATGTCACCGAGGCCATCGGCATGCTCACCGCCGAGCTGGGGTCCACTCCACTCATCGGTTTCGCCGGAGCACCGTTCACTCTCGCGAGCTACCTCGTCGAGGGCGGCCCGTCCCGCAACCACGAGCGCACCAAGGCAATGATGTACGGCGACCCGGAGCTCTGGGCCGACCTGCTCGACCGGCTCGCGGAGATCACCGGCGCCTTCCTGAAGGTCCAGATCGAGGCCGGTGCGTCGGCGGTCCAGCTCTTCGACTCCTGGGTGGGCGCCCTGGCCCCCGCCGACTACCGGCGCTCCGTGCTGCCCGCCTCCACGAAGGTCTTCGACGCCGTCGCGTCGTACGGCGTCCCGCGCATCCACTTCGGTGTCGGCACCGGTGAGCTCCTCGGCCTGATGGGCCAGGCCGGTGCGGATGTCGTCGGCGTCGACTGGCGGGTCCCGATGGACGAGGCCGCACGCCGCGTCGGCCCCGGCAAGGCGCTCCAGGGCAACCTCGACCCGGCGGTGCTGTTCGCTCCGACCACGGCGGTGGAGGAGAAGACCCGCGAGGTGCTGGACGCGGCTGCCGGCCTGGAGGGCCACATCTTCAACCTGGGCCACGGGGTCATGCCGTCGATGGACCCGGACGCGCTGACCCGGCTCGTGGAGTACGTGCACACGCAGACGGCGCGCTAGGGCCTGTCCGGCGGATCGCCCTGTCCGGTACGTCAGGCGGTGCCCGCCTGACGTACCGCCGCGTTCGCCTTGCGGGCCGCCACCAGGATCGGGTCCCAGACCGGTGAGAACGGCGGGGCGTAGCCGAGGTCGAGCGCCGTCATCTGGTCCACGGTCATCCCCGCGGTGAGCGCCACCGCCGCGATGTCCACGCGCTTCGCCGCCCCCTCGCGGCCCACGATCTGCACACCGAGCAGCCGGCCCGTGCGGTACTCCGCGAGCATCTTCACCGTCATCAGCTGCGCCCCCGGGTAGTAGCCGGCCCGGCCGGTCGACTCGATCGTCGCCGTGACGTACCGCAGCCCGACCGCCTTCGCGTCCTTCTCCCGCAGCCCGGTCCTGGCGATCTCCAGGTCGCAGACCTTGCTCACCGCCGTACCGACGACTCCGGGGAACGTCCCGTAGCCGCCGCCCACGTTCGCCCCGATGACCTGGCCGTGCTTGTTGGCGTGGGTGCCCAGCGCGATGTGGCGGAGCCGGCCCGAGACCAGGTCCAGGACCTCGACGCAGTCGCCGCCCGCCCAGATGTTCTCGTGGCCCATGACGCGCATCGACGGGTCCGTCAGCAGCCCGCCGTGCGCACCGAGCGGGAGGCCCGCCGCGCCGGCCAGTGTCGTCTCCGGTGTGACGCCGATGCCGAGCACCACGACATCGGCCGGGTAGGTCTCCGCGCCCGTGGCGACGGCCGTGACCCGGCCGTCGGGGCCGGTGAGGATCTTCGTGACCGCCGCACCGCTCACCGTCGTGATGCCCAGGCCGTCCATCGCCTCGTGCACGAGGCGGCCCATGTCCGGGTCGAGCGTCGCCATCGGCTGCGCCCCGCGGTTGAGGACGGTGACCTCGAAGCCGCGGTTCAGCATCGCCTCCGCCATCTCGACGCCGATGTAGCCCGCGCCGACGACGACCGCACGCCGGCCCGGCGCCCGGTCCAGGGAGTCCAGCAGTGCCTGCCCGTCGTCCAGGGTCTGCACCCCGTGGACACCTTCGGCGTCCATCCCCGGCAGTTCCGGGCGGACCGGGCGGGCGCCCGTCGCGATCACCAGCTTGTCGAAGCCCGTCCAGGACGTCTCGCCGCTGTCCCGGTCCACGGCGCGCACCCGCTGTCCGGCGACGTCGATCTCCGTCACCTCGGTGCGCATCCGCAGATCGATGGCGCGGGCCCGGTGCTCCTCGGGCGTACGGGCGATGAGGTCGTCCCGCTGCTCGACGTCGCCGCCCACCCAGTACGGGATGCCGCAGGCGGAGTACGAGGTGAAGTGGCCCCGTTCGAAAGCGACGACGCTCAGTTCGCCGGGCCCCTTGAACCTGCGGGCCTGCGACGCGGCGGACATGCCCGCCGCGTCGCCTCCGATGACGACCAGTCGCTCCGCTGCCATGCCGGGTCCCTTCGCCGTGCGTGTCCAGTGGCCAACGCTACGACGTTGTGCGGGTTGCTCGGCCTTCGGCCCCGCTGTGCCCTCAATCGCCGGACGGGCTCGAATGCGTCGCTTCGGACGGGTCGGAGGACGTGGCCACGGACGGGCTCGACTGCGGGCCGGCTGCCGGGCTCTTCCGGGTGCGGCGCAGGCGGCGCCAGACCAGCAGGGCGATCGCCGCCACTGCGAGGAACGGGGCCGACGCCCCGATCGCCATGGCGACCCAGCGCAGCATCGTCACGAACGCGTCCCAGCCGCCTCCCAGCGCGTCCAGGAAGCCCGGCTCGTCGTCGCCCTGCTTCGCGGCCGGGGAATCCGGCTCCACGAGGTCGAGCGTGATCGTCGCCATCGAGGTGCGGTCCTTCAGGCCGGCCTGCTGGGCGAGGAGGGACTCCAAGGACGCCTGGCGGCTGCTCAGTTCACCTTCCAGCGTGACCACGTCGGAGAGCTTCTCGGCCTGGTCCATCAGCTTCCGGACCCGGGCGACGCTCGCCTTCTGGGTGGCGATCCGGCTGTCGACGTCGACGACCTCGTCGGTGACGTCCTTCGCGTTCGACGTACGCGACAGGAGCTTCCCGGAACCCGCGAGACTCCGCAGGACATCCCCGTACCGGTCCTCGGGCACGCGCAGCACGAGGTGCGAGCTCTCGTGCTCGTCGTCGATCCGCTCCGTGGTCTCGTTCGATACGAGCCCCCCGGCGCCCTCCGCCGTGGCCCGGGCCCCCGCCACCGCCTTCGGTACGTTCTTCACCTCGACGAACAGCGTGGCCGTGCGGATGACGTGGGTGACGGCCGACTTCGGCTTGTCGGCCTCCGCCGCGCTCTTGGAGCCGTCGGCGTACTTCCCCCCGGACCTGTCCGCCGCCGAACCTGCGCCACCCTCCTTCGAGTCCGACTGCGCGATGCCCTTGTCGGCCCCGTTGTCGCCGGAACCGGCACCGCAGCCGCCGACGGCCAGCAGGGTGGCGAGCATCCCCGCGGCCAGAGCCGCTGTGGTGCGCCGGGTCCGGCCTGTGTGCAGTCTGGTGTCCATAACTGGTCCCCCCAGGGTGGTGGTTGACGTTGCCGGTTCGACGTACGGGACCCCGGTGCGGGTTGCCTGGCAGCGGTTTCGATGCGGTCACGGTCGGGACTCGGTACGGGTTTGAGAGAGTGGACCCATGCAGGGTTCTCATCAGCGCGTGAACACGCGCACGGGTCATGTCGTCGTCATCGGCGGCGGCATCGCCGGTCTGGCCGCCGCGCACCGGCTGCTCACCACCGGGCTGCGGGTCACGCTCCTGGAGGCGACGGACCGCGTCGGCGGAAAGCTCATGACGGGCGAGATCGCGGGGACGCGGGTCGACCTCGGCGCGGAGTCGATGCTCGCGCGCCGCCCCGAGGCGGTCGAACTGGCCAGGGCCGTCGGACTCGGCGACCGTCTCCAGCCGCCCGCCACCGCCACCGCATCGGTGTGGACCCGGGACGCACTGCGTCCCATGCCCAAGGGTCACCTGATGGGCGTCCCCGGCGACCCGGCGGCGCTCAGCGGAGTGCTCTCCCCGGCGGGCCTCGCCCGGATCGCCGAGGAACGCGACCTGACCCCCACCCCCGTCGGCGACGACGTCGCCGTGGGTGCGTACGTCGCCGACCGGCTCGGCCGCGAGGTCGTCGACCGGCTCGTGGAGCCGTTGCTCGGCGGGGTGTACGCGGGCGACGCCTACCGGATCTCGATGCGGGCCGCCGTACCGCAGCTCTTCGACGTGGTGAAGGAGGGAGGCTCACTGCTCGACGGCGTACGGCGTGCCCAGGAGAGGGCCGCAGCCCGGCAGCAAACGGGGCCGGTCTTCCAGGGCATCGACGGCGGCATCGGCACCCTGCCCGACGCCGTCGCCGACGCCGTACGCGCCGGGGGAGCCGAGATCCTGACCCGTACGCCCGTGCTCGGCCTGACCCGGACCGCCGCGGGCTGGGACGTCCGCACCGACACCCGTGTGATCACCGCCGACGGGATCGTCCTGGCCACCCCCGCCTGGTCCGCCTCCACACTGCTCGCCGCCGAGTCCCCGGCCGCCTCCGCCGAACTGGCCGGGGTCGAGTACGCCTCGATGGCGCTCATCACCATGGCGTTCCGGCGCTCCGACATCGCGGCGACCGAGGCGCTCCAGGGGCGCTCCGGATTCCTCGTACCGCCGGTCGACGGCCGCACGATCAAGGCGTCCACCTTCTCCAGCCACAAGTGGCAGTGGGTGGCGGACTCCGCGCCCGGCCTCTTCGTCCTGCGTACGTCCGTCGGCAGGTACGGCGAGGAGGACCACCTCCACCGCGAGGACGCCGAGCTCGTCGACGTGTCCCTGCGCGATCTCGCCGCCGCGACCGGACTCGCGGCGACGCCCGTCGACACCGAGGTCACCCGGTGGATCGGCGGCCTCCCGCAGTATCCGGTCGGCCACCTCACCCGCGTCGCCCGCATCCGCGAGGAGGTCGCCGAACTGCCGGCACTCCGGGTCTGCGGAGCGGTGTACGACGGTGTCGGCATCCCGGCCTGCATCGCGAGCGCCCACCGCGCGGCGGACGAGATCGCCCGCGACATCGCGGGGGAGATCATCGACACCCCACCCCTGGTTCAGGGCACTCGGAGCGAGGCGGGACAATAGCCGTATGAGTGCTGCTGAGACTGAGACATCAAAGGCCCCGAACGCCGGCAAGAAGGCCAAGGACCTCAACGAGGTCATCCGCTACACCCTGTGGTCGGTCTTCAAGCTGCGCGACGTGCTGCCGCTGGACCGCGCCGGCTACGCCGACGAGGTCCAGGAGCTGTTCGACCAGCTCGCCGCGAAGGACATCACCGTGCGCGGGACGTACGACGTGTCCGGGCTGCGGGCCGACGCCGACCTCATGATCTGGTGGCACGCCGAGACCGCCGACGAGCTCCAGGAGGCGTACAACCTCTTCCGGCGCACCAAGCTGGGCCGCGCCCTGGAGCCGGTCTGGTCGAACATGGCGCTGCACCGCCCCGCCGAGTTCAACAAGTCGCACATCCCGGCCTTCCTGGCCGACGAGACGCCGCGCAACTACATCAGCGTCTACCCCTTCGTGCGCTCCTACGACTGGTACCTGCTGCCGGACGAGGACCGTCGTCGCATGCTCGCGGACCACGGCAAGATGGCCCGCGGCTACCCGGACGTCCGCGCCAACACCGTTGCCTCCTTCTCCCTCGGCGACTACGAGTGGCTTCTCGCGTTCGAGGCCGACGAGCTGTACCGCATCGTCGACCTCATGCGTCACCTGCGTGCCTCCGAGGCGCGGCTCCACGTCCGCGAAGAGGTCCCGTTCTACACGGGGCGTCGTAAGTCGGTCGCAGACCTGGTGGCCGGGCTCGCATAGCCAGCGATTCCCGACCACCCCAACCCGGAAGATCAGACGACGGGCACCGGCATTTCCTGCCCCGCCCGTCGTTCCAGCGACACCGGGTTCGGCTCCCGGTGCGGCGCGCATTCCGCGCGCCGCACCGGTGTTTTTCCGGTCAGCAGGTACGTCTCCAGATGCCTGTTGACGCAGGCGTTGCTGCTGCCGCCGATGCCGTGCGAACCGGCGTCCCGCTCCGTCACGAGCGCCGCGCCGCGCAGCCGCCGCTGAAGTTCCAGGGCCCCCTCGTACGGTGTCGCCGCGTCCCGTTCGGCCGCCAGGATCAGGACCGGGGGCAGCTCGCCCCACTCCGTACCGACGTCGACCGGTTCCTGCCGGGGCGCGGGCCAGTAGGCGCACGGCAGATTCATCCAGGCGTTGGCCCAGGTCTCGAACGGGGCGATCCCGGCGACCGCGGTGTGGTCGCGGTCCCACACCCGCCAGTCCGTCGGCCACGCCGCGTCGTTGCACTGGACCGCCGTGTAGACCGCGTTGGCGTTCTCGTTGTCCCGGGCGGCCGCCGCCCAGGGTGACGCCTGATCGGTCAGCGGAATCGGATTGCCCCGTGCGTACTCCGAGAGCGCCGTCGCACGCATCGCCCAGTAGTCGTCGTAGTACACGGCGCCGAGCAACGCGGAGTGCAGCTGCGCGGGCCCGACCTTCCCGCCTGCGGGCCGCCGGGCGACGGCCGTACGCACGGTGTCGTAACTCCGCTGCACCGCCCCGGCGTCGGTGCCGAGGTGGTAGACCGAATCGTGCTTGGCGACCCAGGTGCGGAAGTCCTCCCAGCGGGACTCGAAGGCCAGCGACTGGTCGAGGCCGGAGCGGTACCAGATCTGGCCCGGGGCCGGATCGACGGCCGAGTCGAAGACCATGCGCCGGACGTGGGAGGGGAAGAGCGTGGCGTACACCGCCCCGAAGTACGTGCCGTACGAGGCGCCCATGAACGTCAGCTTCCGCTCACCCAGCGCCGCCCGCAGGACGTCCAGATCACGGGCGTTGTTGAGCGAGGTGTAGTGCCGCAGCGCCGGACCCGCGTCGCGCGCGCAGCCGTCCGCGTACGCCTTCGCCTGCTCGATGCGCCGCTGCTTGTACGTCGTTGAGGGGTGCACCGGCAAGGCGGCCGGCGCCTTGGCGAACTCGGCGGGGTCCTGGCAGGAGAGCGGAGCCGAGGGCGTGACACCGCGCGGGGCGTAGCCCACCATGTCGTACGCGCGAGCGATCTTCTTCCACTCCGGCAACTCACCGACCAGCGGGAACGTGATGCTGGACGCGCCGGGCCCGCCCGGGTTGTAGACGAACGAGCCCTGGTGCTCGTCCGCGTCGCCCGTCGCCGGGGCGCGGCTGACGACGAGTTCGATCTGCCGGCCGTACGGCGCCGCGTAGTCCAGCGGGACGGCGACGGTCCCGCACCGGAGGGAATCGGGCAGCATCTCCTCCTCGGGACACGGCCCGAAGGCGATCCCGGTGGCTGCGGCGCGGGCCGCTGCGAGCTGGGTGCCGCGGGCCTCGGCGGCGCCGGCGGACGCGGGTGTCGTGCGGTCGAGGCCCATGGCGGGTGTCGCGGGAGCGGACACGACCGACAGGGCCATGCACACGATGGTTCCGTACAGCGCTGCTGCTCTCACGCGCGTTCCCTTCGTACAGCCGGTGGGGCCGGTGGGGCCCGCGAAGCCGAAGGGGATGGTCGGGCGCTTGATCAGCGATGTAAAGCACCACACTGCAATGTCATATGTAATGCCCCGGATGGGCCGACCAGCCGGTGCGCCGCCCCGTCAGGGCCGCGCGCAGCGCGGGGTCCTCCACGGCGCGCACCCCCTGGACGGCCACCGCCGCCAGCAGGTCACGGTCCGCGCCCGAGACCGGGGCGGGCAGCGAGTCGAGCCACTGCTGTCCGGACGGGGAGGCCCACGGGCTGTACGGATGGTTCTCGACGCGGGCGATCGCGAGACAGCCCAGCGTGAGCACGAGCGGCAGCCCGAACCAGGCCACCACCGGGCCCGCGCCGTCCGGTTGCCGGCCGGGGAGGAGCACCGCGGCGCCGGCCAGCACCACGACGAGCACGGCCGAAGCGCGCACCGCACGCGCCGCCGACGCGACGCCCGTACGGGTCCCGTGCGGAACGGCCAGCCCCGCGGCGACGAGCCGGTCGGCGAGGGCGCGTACGGCGTCGGTGGCAGCCGCGGCGGCCCGTATCGGCGCTATCCGGGACTGGCCCTCCGGCCCGATGGCCCGTATGACGGTGCGTTCGACCTCGTCGCGGCCCTCCGGGTCTACGACCGTTGCCCAGCCGGTGTGGGCGAGCAGCAGCCGGCGCCGCAGATGCATGGAGACCAGCGCCAGATCGGCGACCCGGTGCGGGCCGCCGGCCAGGAAGGCCGTCTCGTACAGATTCAGAGTGTGGCGTGCGGGTTCCGGCGCGGCGGCTTGCGGGGGCGCCGCCGCGGTAGCGAGGCAGAGGCGGAGACACGACAGGGCCGCCACAGCCCACGCGACCAGCAGGAACAAGACCCAGAGCATGCCGGATTTCTATGCGAGAGGGGCACGAAGCGCCATGCCCTGTTCACGATATGGATGCGATGTGGTCCGCCCGTTGGTACGCGTGGCCGGTTTCGGTCTGCGCTCAGGAACTGCTGCTGCTGCAACTGGAGCCGCCGGAACTGCTGCTGCAACTGGAACTGCTGGAACTGCCGCCGCAGCTCGACCCGCTGCTGCTGCCGCAACTGGAGCCTCCGCCCCCGCCGCTGCTCCCTCCGCAGCCGGAACTGCAGGTCGACCCGCCGGAGCCGGAGCCACAGCCGCCCCCGCCGCCTCCGCCGGAACTTCCGCAGCTCGCACTGCCGGGACCGGCCCCGGCGCACCACACCGCCGGCACGAGCAGGGCCGCGGAGTGATCCGAGGACGTCGTGGACGCCGACGGCCTGTGCGGACCGTAGGTCCTGGCCCGTGCCGCGGCGACCAACTGGGCCTGGAGTTCGGGATCGGGCAGCGCGCGCAGCCCCAGCGTGGCCACCAGGTGGGCCGGTGTCATCACATAGGCGTGCGCGGCCCGGTAGCCGTCGGCCGCCCGCCGCCCGGCCTTGGTGATCCTGGAGCGGGCGGACGACGCCACGACCATGCCGATCACGGCGCCGGCCAGCAGGGCGGGCAGCACCTTGACGATGAACGGGAACGGGATGTCCGCATAGCCCTCGTGCAGGGTGTACTGAAAGAAGGTGAGCGCCAGACCGACCGGCAAAGCCGCGATGCAGCCGAGGCCCTGGACGAGTGCCCACGTGCGGCGTGGACGGTTCGTGCCCGGGGAGACGAGCAGTCCGCGCGCCGCGAGGCCGTCGCCTGTCTCCTGTACGGCCGGGTGGCGCATCACGGCCTCCCGCAGTGTGTTCAGGGCGCCGCTCGGGGCCGCGGCGAGCTCCTGGAGCACGGCTCGTTCCACCGGATCGTGGGCTTCGTTCCGCAGGACGGCGACGATGCCGGGGCCGCCGATGGTCAGCCGTCCGTCCGTGTACATGGCGGTCAGCGCGGTGTCCACCACCCTGGCCGGGCCGCCGTTGAGGAACGCCGCCTCGTAGAGGTCGTGCACAGGGCTGTCGGCTCCCGTGACGGAGCGGCCGGCGGCGACGGTACGGGCGATCAGAAGCGCCGAGGAGACGGCCACGGCGAGCGTCAGAAGGATGGCGAGAGCGTTCATCGGGTCACTTCCCCACGAGAGCGGCACGGGCCGCGCGGACGAGTCGGACGGTGCGGCGGGGCGGACGCGGATCGACGCAGTCCTGCCACCAGCGGGTCAGCCGGCGCCGGGCCGCGTTGTCCGCCAGGAGTCCGTCGATCAGCAGCCGTTCGGCGAAGTCCACCGCGTCGCGACGGTACCCGTCGGACATCGCGTGGGTCCTCGCGTAGTCGACGAACGCCCTGCGGTAGCCGTCGCCGAGGATCTCCGGGAGCTCCGGGGCCACCTTCGCCACGACGCCGGCCCGCTTGGCGGCCAGGGCCCGGCTCTGCACCCCGATCCGCCGGTGGTCGAAGCCCTCCGGTGCGGGGGTGCCGGCGACGAGCGCCGAGAGCAGGGCGGTCTGTGCGACGGCGCTGCGGTCCCGGGCGCCCTCCACCGGGGCTGCGGCCCGCTCGGGGCGTACGGCCTCCGGGCGCACCTCCCCGGCCGGGGAGGAAGCCGCCGCGGCGTCCAGGGTCGCGCGGATCGTCGTCAGCTCGCCCGCCAGCTCGGCGGCGGGCGGGAAGTCGTCGTCGCGCTCCAGCAGGACGCCGGGCGGGTCGACCCGCGAGCGCAGCTCGGTGAGGATGTCGAGCACGGGCTGCGTCACGGGGTGCGCGTGCGTGTCGTGCCAGACACCGTCCTTCTGGACGCCGCCCGCCACATGCACATACGCGATGGCCTCGACCGGCAGCTCGTCGAGCGCCGTGGCCGGGTCCTCGCCGCGGTTGACGTGGTTGGTGTGCAGATTGGCGACATCGATCAGCAGCCGGACCCCGGTGCGCTCGACGAGTTCGGCGAGGAACTGCCCCTCGGTCAGCTCCTCGTCCGGCCAGGAGATCAGCGCCGCGATGTTCTCCAGGGCCAGCGGCACGGGCAGCGAGTCCTGCGCGATCCGTACGTTCTCGCACAGGACGTCCAGGGCGTCCCAAGTGCGGGGCACGGGCAGCAGGTGGCCCGCTTCGAGCCTCGGCGACGCGGTGAGCGGCCCCCCGCCGCGTACGAACGCGATGTGCTCCGTCACCAGCGGCGCACCCAGCAGGGTGGCCCGCGCCGCCAGGTCCGAGAGGCGGCCCGGGTCGGGCCGGTCCGCCCCGCCGAGCCCTAGGGAGACGCCGTGCGGGACGACGGTGACCCCGCGCGCCCTGAGCCGCATCAGCGCGTCCGGGGGATGGCCGGTGCAGATGTTCTCCGCCACCGCCTCGACCCAGTCGATCCCGGGCAGCGTCGCCACGGCGTCGGCGATCTCCGGCCGCCAGCCGATCCCGATTCCCAGCCTCATGTGTGTCCCCCTCGGTCCGCTCGTGCAGGAGTGATGGCCCCGGCGAGCGGTGGTGAATCCGAACAGGGGGACGTTCAGAGCTTGATTTGAGGTTCCCGGTGAGCGCGACCCGTCAGGGCATCGGCATCATCGTGGGGGGCACCGGACGTGAGGTGAACGACTGGTCCCCGGTCGGCGTGACCGGTACCGGAACCTGCGGGACCGCGCCGCCGGACGACACGGACGGGCCCGAGGGACTGGCCGTCGAGGTGCCCGCCGCTTCGCGCGCCAGTCCGTCGAAGTCGACGAATCCGGTGCCTTCCAGCATGGTGATGTGATCGAGCACCGTCTGGTTGGCGTCCGACGCCAGCTGCCGTATCAGCGCGTTACGGGTGGTGTGCCGCACCTGGGCGATCAGCGCGAAGACCTTGCCGTGCGCCGCCCGCAGCAGATTGGCGAACTTCCGCTCGTACTCCTCGCCGCTCGCCGCCGTGAGTTCCTGCAGCCAGCCCTGCTGCTGGGCGGTGGGCTGGTTCGGCAGCTCCATCCCGAGCTTCGCCGCCACGTCCCGGGCCCGCCGGTCCAGATCGGTGTGACCCACCACGAGGTGGTCTCCGGCGGCCTTCGTCGCCTCGCTCGGCGCCCGCTGGATTGCCTGCTGTCCGGCGGGCAGCTCCCACAGCCCGGCGAGACGCACCTTGACCAGGAAGTCCCGGTCGGTCGCGGAGAGCGGGCCCCACTGGGTGGCGACGCTCGACGCGTTGAGCTTGGCCTCGCCGGTGCCCGAGCGGTCGGCGTACGACCACACGGGGAAGGCGAGCGCGCCGAGCGTGGCGACAAGTGCCGCGATGATGAGGGCCGTTCCGTTGATGCGTCGCAACAAGGTGTGTCTCCCGGGCCGATGCGTGACAGCGTCGAATCAACCGCCAACTGAACTCGCCGTGCAGGCTACTTGGCAGTAATGCCGGTACGGCAGTATCGGGAGGTACGTAAGTGTGCGCAGGGATGTTCAGAGGATTCTTGCGAGGAGCACAGGGCTTGCCGGAGGAATCGATCTGGCCTGTTGCGGCGGAGCGTCGCACAGGTCTGTCTCCGGGTATGAAGTGCCTGCACCGCCACCCTCCGGATGCGGATTCACCGAAGCGAACGCCTGTGTGGCGGGTCGCTTGATCGGGCGAAAGGTGTACGGATCCGTCCGTTTTGTATCACCGACAGGTTAGCGGCATGAAGTTGGTGGTGCGGGTCAAGCTGCTGCCGACGCCCGTGCAGGCGTCGGCGCTTGAGGCGACCCTGACCGCCTGTAACGAGGCAGCGACCTGGGCGGCGTCAGTCGCAAGCATGCCTACCCAGGACGCCACCGGATCCATCACAGCCAGTGATGGTCGCGAGCGGCAAGTCCGGGACTTCGGTCCGGGTGGTTGACTCAGCGGTGCAGCGCAGGATGGTCGGCGACCACCGTGCAGGAGCCCGGCGCGATCTCGGTGAACCCGGCGTCACGCACCACCGGCAGGCCGCTCACGGTGAGCTCCCGCCAGTGGGCCGCGTCCGGGGTGGCCACCGCGAGCGGGAAGCCGGCCTCGCGCCACGCCTTGCGCTCGGTGTCGAGAAGCTCCCACCAGGCGAGCTGGGCGCCGTGTCCGGCCTGGGCCATGGTCTTGCCCGCCGACATGTCGAGGTCGGGGTTGAGCCACAGCACCGGACCGGCCGGGTCGGGCGCGGCCGGGGGCTCGGGGTCGTCGAGATCCGTGCCCGACACCTGGAGTTTGGCCAGTTCCTTCGGCCAGCCGTCCAACGGCACAGGCGGGAAGACCCGCACCTCGGCGCTGTCGCCGGTCACCGTGATCCCGGGCAGCGCGGACGCCTTGCGCCACTCCGCGCCGCGGGCCCGGCGCACCACCTTGCGAATCCGGGCGTCCTGCCAGTCCCGCATGACCTCTGCCCACTCGCCCTCGTCGAGCGAGCGTTCGTCGGAGAGGATCGTGAGCACCGCACGGGCGGCGGTCCGCAGGGCGTCGGTACGGGCAGGGGGCGCCGTCTTCTCGATGTGTACCACCAGCGGCAGGACGAACTGCGGCGCCTCGTCGCGGACGGTCGGCTCCGTCCGGAACGGACTGTCCGCGGGAACGGACCCGGCAGGGGACGTGCCGGCGGACTCGGATGCGGGGATGTCGTTGCTGCTCACCCGCCCAGTCTGCCAGGCACCCGTCACCCGCTCCTTGGCGGAACGAAAGGCTCCGGGTGAGGATGCTCCGCATGAAGAGCGATCTCTTTTCCAGCGAGCACATGGTCCAGCCGGCCACCGTCCCCGGAATGACCCTGCAGAACAGCAAGTCCATCAAGTACGCCGTCAACGGTGAGATGCACGCACGCCAGGGCTCGATGATCGCCTTCCGCGGCAATCTCCAGTTCGAGCGCAAGGGCCAGGGCATCGGCGGCATGCTCAAGCGCGCGGTCACCGGCGAGGGGCTGCCGCTCATGGCGGTCCGTGGCCAGGGCGAGGCGTGGTTCGCCCACGAGGCGGCGAGCTGTTTCATCGTGGAGATGGAGCAGGGCGACGTCCTGACCGTCAACGGCCGTAACGTCCTGTGTTTCGACGCCACCCTGGCGTACGAGATCAAGACCGTGAAGGGGGCCGGGATGACCGGCGGCGGCCTCTTCAACAGCGTCTTCAGCGGCTACGGGAAGCTCGGACTGATATGTGAGGGGCAGCCGCTGGTGATCCCCGTCACGGCGGCGCAGCCGGTGTACGTCGACACGGACGCGGTCGTCGGATGGAGCGAGCGGCTCACCACGTCCCTGCACCGCTCGCAGAGCTTCGGTTCGATGGTGCGCGGTGGCTCGGGCGAGGCCGTCCAACTGATGCTCCAGGGCGAGGGATTCGTGATCGTACGGCCGAGCGAGGTCAGGCCCGAGAAGGCGTCGGCCAACTGAGGCTGCGAGGCGTGGGCCGCCGGTACGGCCTCGGCGGCCCCTGGGTCCTGCGCGGGATCGACATGGAACTGCCCGCGCGGGCCCTGGTCCGGATCGAGGGTGCCAACGGCACGGGGAAGCCGACCCTGTTGCGGCTCGCCGGGATCGACGCACCGAGCGAGGGCCGGATCACCCGCCGGGGGCCCGCGCACGTCGTACGTCCCCGAGCGCTTACCTGCAGCCCTGCCGTTCACGGCGACCGGACTCGCCCGGCTGCTCGCCGCCGTGTGCTGCGCCCTGGTGGGGGCGGCGGTCGGGGCCCTGTGCACCCGGCCGGTGCTGCACCGCAGGGGCTGGTCGGTGGCGGCCACCGTGCTGGGCGTCCTGCTCGCCCTGGTGACCAGTGGTTCACCGGCGAAGTACGCGGTGACGGGACTGGTCTCCGGATCGCTCTCCGGGACGGTGCGCCTGCCGGTCCTGCCGCTGGCCGGTGCCGTCGCGATCGCTGCCGCGGTGGCCGCCCTCGTCTGCCGGCTCACCTCGGTGCGCGAGTGAGTACCCTCGTACGTATGGACGATTCGTACTGCGAGACTCCCGCACCTGAGCCGGTGACCACGGGCACGGACGCGGGTCCTCCGTTCGCCGAATGCGTACTGTGCCGCAAGCCGACCGAGTATCCGGAGTCGGCCAAGGGCATCACCCTGTGCCCGGTGTGCGAGTGGCGGGAAGCGGAGCGCACGGCCTGCACCGGCTGAGGCGCCGCCGGGGACTCAGTCCCGCATCAGCTCGGAGACTTTCACGAACCGGTAGCCACGCGCGCGCAGCTCCGGCACCACCCGCTTCACGGCCTCGTCGGTCACCGGTGCCGCGCTGCGTGTGCAGTGCATGACCACCAGCGATCCCGGTGTCACCCCCGCCAGCACCTGCTCGGCCACCGCGTCCGCGTCCTTCGCGAACGCGTCACCGCTGACGACGTCCCACTGCACCGCCGTCACCTTCTCCGAGGCCAGCGTGCGCAGTGCCGCCTCGTCGTAGCAGCCGCCGGGGAAGCGGAAGTACGGCACCACGTTGCGCGCCCCCGCCTTCCGGAACGCGGCGAAGGCGCGCCGCACGTCGTCGCGCATGTCCGCCTCCTCAACCACCGGCAGGCCGTAGCAGGGGGATGTGAAGGCGTAGTGCCGGTACGAGTGGTTGGCGATCTCGAACAGCGGATCGGTGCCGATCGACCGGGCCTGCGCCGGATACTCCTGCGCCCACCGGCCCGTCATGAAGACCGTCGAAGGGACCTTCAGCCGGCGCAGCAGCGCGATCAGTTCGGGGTTGTCGAAGCGCTCGCCGGAGGCGGCACGCGGCCCCTGATCCGCGGTCATGTCCGCGTCGAAGGTCAGGGCCACGACCTTGTCGTGGGACCGGGCGCCGCCCGTCTTCCCGCGTGGGCCGCGCTTGAAGACCGGGGTCAGACCGGCCGGCCCCGGCGCCATCGTGGGCGGCTTCCGCCCGGCCGGCATCGACGCGAGCGCACCCGCCGGAGCGGAGGGGGTGGCGGAGGGAGTCGCCGCCGGAGAGCGTGACGGGGCATGGGTCGCGGTCCGGGGGCCGTCGGTACGAGGCCCCTCCGGGCTCCCGCAGCCGAAGAGGCCACTTCCGAGTACCGCCCCAAAAACGATCAGTGACGTCATTTTCCGTACAAAGGTGGTCACTCCCGGAACGTAACCGATCACCCGTTGGCGAGCCGCCAGCGGCGCTCCCGCGCCGCCGGGCAGCCCCCGGATTCACTCGGTCGTCGAAGCCTTGACGGCCCCCGCCTGCGCGGGAACGGCAGCCACGTCCGTCGCAGCCGCGATGGGTGAACCCGGCACCGCCTCACTCGGCACCGGCTTCTCCCCGCTCCAAGAGGTGTGATGGAAAAGGAGGTTCAGCAGGAACGCGGCGAACGCGGCACTCGTGATGCCGCTGCCCACCACGATCTGCGCCCAGGAGGGGAAGTCGTCGTAGATGCCCTCGGAGACCTCCGGCAGCAGGCCCACCCCGAGCGCCACCGCCGCGATCGTCATGTTGTGCCCCTGATCCAGATCGACCCGGCGCAAGGTATTGACGCCGACCATCGTGACCGTGGCGAACAGCACCAGGCCCGCCGCACCGACCACCGGACCCGGCAGCGCGGCCACCAGTTCGCCGAGCCGGGGGATGAGGCCGAGGACGACCAGCATGCCGCCGGCCACCGCGGTGACGTAGCGGCTGGAGACCTTCGTCAGCCGGATGAGGCCGACGTTCTGCGTGAAGACGGTGTCCATGAAGGCGTTCATCGTGCCGCCGAGCACACCGGACAGACCATCGGCGGCGAGCCCCCGGGCCAGATCCTTGTCGGTGACGGGCCGTCCGGTCGACTCGCCCACCGCCATCATCGTGGCGGTCGACTCGGTGAAGATCACCAGCATCACGACACACATGGAGATCACCGCGGACGGCGGGAACTGCGGCGCACCGAAGTGGAACGGTGCGGCGAGTCCCACCCAGTCCGCCCCCGAGGCCCCGGAGAAGTCCGTCAGGTCCAGCGGGATCGCGACCAGGGTGCCCACGACGAGCGCGATAAGAACGCCGATCTGCCCGGCGAAACCGCGGACGAAGCGGGCGAACAGCACGATGAAGAGGACGACGCCCGCCGCCAGTGCGAGCCGGGTCGTCGAGGCGTGGTCTGCGGCCTCCGGATCATTGCCGGTGATCAGTCCCGCGGCAACGCCGATCAGCGAGAGCCCGACGACCGTGATCACCACGCCGCTCACCAGCGGCGGGAAGAACCGCACCAGCCGGGCGAACGGCACGGCTATCAGCAGTCCGAAGATTCCGGCGGCGAGCATCGATCCGTAGACCGCCTGCATGCCGTACTCGCCCGCGATCAGGATCATCGGCGTCACCGATGCGAAGGTCGCACCGGTCACGATCGGCAGCCTTATGCCGAAGACCTTGCCGATACCGAGGCTCTGGATCAGCGTGATCAGACCGGCGACGAGGAGATCCGCGTTGATCAGCAGACCGATGGTGGAGGTGGAGAGCCCGGCCGCCGCGCCGAAGACCAGCGGTACGGTGACGCAGCCGGTGTACATGATCAGGACGTGCTGGAACCCGAAGACCGCCAGCTTCCCGAGGGGCGGCCGGCGGTCCACGGGATGCGCGGTCCGAACCTGCGGTGAATCGTCCATGGCATGCCCTCCGGTGCTGGTCAGTCCAGTGGAGAGCATTGAGTCAGGCATTTTTTGACAGCGTGCGGCCAAGGGATTACACCGCTGTTACGGGGGCCGGGGGCCGGGGGCCGGGGCTGGGGGCTGGGGGCGGGACCGTACGGCCCCGCCAACCCCGGGGTTCAGCCGGTCAGCGCCACGGTCCCGTCACCGCGAAGGTCGTCCCCGGCGTATAGCAGTTCAGATACATCGTCAGGCCGTCCGGCGAGAAGGTCGATCCGGCGAATTCGCCCCACTCCGGCTCCTCCGGCGTGCCCGTGTTCTGCCGGCCGCGCGCCATCGTGTACACCTCGCCCTGCCGTGTCACCCCGAGCACGTACTGGGCCCCGTTGCCGTCCTCGCACACCATCAGCCCGCCGTCCGCCGACAGACAGATGTTGTCGGGGGACTCGCCGGGCAGCTGGATGTCCGTGTCCGGGCCGAAGACGACCACCAGCGTGAGACGGCGCCGCTGCGGCTCGTACCGCCACACCTGCCCGTAGTGGTCGCCGGACGAGCCCTCCGAGCGGCGCGCGAAGCTGGAGACGAAGTAGACCGACGACCCGCCCCAGTAGCAGCCCTCCAGCTTCTGGGCGTGCGTGATGCCCTTCGGGCCGAAGTCCTGGAGCCGGATCGGGGTCTCGGCCGCCAGCGGATCGGGTACGGGTACCCACTCGACCCCGCCGAAGCTCGCCCCGGTCTCCTGGACGGCGGAGAGGTCGGGCACGCCGGGCACCCGCATGGCCTCCAGCGCGCCACCGGCCCGCAGCGAGCCGCGCCCGCCGAGCGGCTTCTCGGGCAGGAAGCGGTAGAAGAGCCCGAACGGCCGCTGGAACGCGTCCTCCGTCTCGTACACGATCCCGCGGCGCGGATCGATGGCGACGGCCTCGTGCTGGAAGCGGCCCATCGCGGTGAGCGGTACGGCTCCGGTACGGCGCGGATCGGCGCCGTCCACCTCGAAGACGAAGCCGTGGTCCTTGGTGTAGCCGTTCGTGCCGGCCTTGTCCTCGGTCTCCTCGCAGGTCAGCCAGGTGTTCCAGGGGGTCGGGCCACCGGCGCAGTTCACCGCCGTACCGGCGATGGCGACGCGTTCGCCGAGGACCGTGTTGCGGCTGTCGAGCTCCAGGGCCGTACAGCCGCCTTTGCCCATCGGGTCGTAGGTGAGGCCCTCGACCGTGGGGACCGCGAGCGCGGCGGTTGCCCGGTTCTCGTGATTGCGTACGAGATGGATGCGGCCGCGGTGGCCCTGGAAGGCCGCCATTCCGTCGTGGTTGCCGGGAACGAGGCCCTCACCCGAACGGAGCTCGTCGCCCTGCCGGGAGAGCACCCGATAGCGGAAGCCCTTCGGCAGATCGAGCAGACCGTCCGGATCGGGGACGAGCGGGCCGTAACCGCTGTGGCCCACGGCGGCCGACGTGCCCGCGAAGAGTTCGGAGAACGCTCCGGTGAAGGCGACCGAGACGGCGGCGGCGGCGCTGCCGGCCAGGACCTGACGTCGTGTCGCGGGGCGTGACGATGCTGAAGACATGAGGCAACTCCCTGTTGGCGGACAGGTGAAGTGACCCGCATGTGTGTAGCACGCGTGTTGCCGCGTGGGAACCATGCGGGCCACTGAGCCACGTGGTGGCACCTGGGGCGTCAGTGGTCCCAGGTGCCCGTGCGATCAGGCCAGGGAAGCGGTCAGCGTGATCGTCGTGCCCGTCAGGGCCTGGCTGACCGGGCAGTTGGCCTTGGCGTCCTCGGCGGCCTTCACGAAGCCCGCCTCGTCGAGACCGGGTACCTCGCCCTGGACGGTGAGGTGGATGCCGGTGATGCCCGTACCGGGCTGGAAGGTCACGTCGGCCTGGGTGTTCAGCCGGGTCGGCGGGGTGCCGGCCTTGGCCAGGCCGCCCGAGAGCGCCATCGAGAAGCAGCTGGAGTGCGCCGCGGCGATGAGCTCCTCCGGGCTGGTCTTGCCGTTCGCCTTCTCCGCGCGCGACGGCCAGGAGACCGCGTACTCGCCGATGCCGGAGGAGTCGAAGGTGACGACGCCCTCGCCCTCGATCAGGTTGCCTTCCCAGACCGTGTGCGCCTGACGCGTGGTAGCCATGCTGGATTCCCTTCAAACGGTGTGCGCGGTTGTACGGGACGTACGAGGCTCCCGAAGGTGCCCCGTACGGTGGTACGCCCCCGAACCTACTGCGCCACCAGCCCCTTTGCGTCACGCGCCAGGGCCGTCAGCCGGGAGATGGCTCGGAAGTACTTCTTCCGATACCCGCCGTTCAGCATCTCGTCGCTGAACAGCTTGTCGAAGGGGAGCCCCGAGGCGAGCACCGGTACCTCCCGGTCGTAGAGCCGGTCCGCGAGGACCACGAGCCGCAGCGCCGTCGACTGGTCCGGCACCGGCTCCACACCGGTGAGGCAGACCGCGCTGATGTCGTCCGTCATCGCCCCGTAGCGGCTCGGGTGGACCCGGGCCAGGTGGTCGAGCAGACCGGGGAAGTCGTCGAGGGCGGCGCCCGGCGTGGCGTACGCGGCCCTGGTGACCTGCTCGTCGGAGTAGGGCGGCGGAGCCTCGGGCAGCCCGCGGTGGCGGTAGTCCTCGCCGTCGATCCGCAGCGGCCGGAAGTGCGAGGAGAGCCCCTGGATCTCGCGGAGGAAGTCGGCGGCGGCGAAGCGGCCCTCGCCGAGCTTGCCGGGCAGCGTGTTGGAAGTGGCGGCCAGCGCGACCCCCGCCTCGACCAGCCTGCTGAGCAGCGAGGACACCAGCACCGTGTCGCCCGGGTCGTCGAGTTCGAATTCGTCGATGCAGAGCAGTCGGTGCCCGCTGAGCGTCTGCACGGTCTGCTGGAAGCCCAGCGCGCCGACCAGATTGGTCAGCTCGACGAACGTGCCGAACGCCTTCAGCGAAGGAGCGGCGGGCGTGGCGTGCCAGAGGGAGGCCAGCAGGTGGGTCTTGCCGACGCCGTAACCACCGTCGAGATAGACCCCGCGTGGCCCGGTCGGAGCAACGGGCGCCTTCCGGCCGAACCACTTCCGTTTCCCGCTCCCGGTGGCGTGCGCACCGCCGAGGCCGCCCGCGAACTCGCTCAGCACCCTGACCGCTTCGGTCTGGCTCGGCTGGTTCGGGTCGGGGACGTACGTCTCGAAGCGCACCGAATCGAAGCGCGGTGGCGGCACCATCTCGGCGACCAGACGGTCGGCGGGAACGCGTGGCGCACGGGCGCACAGGGACAGCGGGGCCGCTTCAGCTATGGGGCTCTGCCCCGGAACGGCGGTGGATGACGACACAACTCGCCACCTTAAGGGCCGTGCCAGACTGCTTTGCATGCGACGCCTGCTCCCTGTGACGGACCTGACAACCGACGAGACCGGCCTGGTGGCCACCGCGACCGCCCCGACGACCGCGGCCGGCGACGGCGAGTGGAGTCTCGAACAGCTGGCCGAGGCCTATGCCTATCCGGAGAGGGACGGTCCGTGGCTGCGCGCCAACATGGTGTCCACCCTGGACGGCGCCGCCCAGCACGACGGCCGCTCCCAGGGCATCTCCTGCGCGACCGACATGCGGATCTTCGGCACGCTGCGCGGCCTGGCCGACGTGGTGGTGGTCGGTGCGGAGACCGTGCGCCTGGAGGGCTACCGGCCGGCCAGGGCCCGGGAAGCCTTCGCCGCGCGGCGTGCGGCGGCCGGCCAGGCCCCCGCCCCCGCGATCGCCGTGGTGAGCGCGAGCCTGGACCTGGACTTCTCGCTTCCGCTGTTCACCTCGCCCCTCGTCCCGACCCTCGTCCTGACCGGCGCGGGCGCCCCCTCCGACCGCGTCCAGGAGGCCGAGCGGGCGGGCGTCCAGGTCGTCGTCGCAGGTGAGGGCGCCGGGGTCGCTCCGGAGCGTGCGGTCCGCGAGCTGGCTGCCCGCGGTCTGACCCGGCTGCTGACGGAGGGCGGGCCGAGGCTGCTCGGCCAGTTCGTGGCGGCCGACGCGCTGGACGAGCTCTGTCTGACCATGTCCCCGATGCTGTCCGCCGGAGACGCGCAGCGGATCGCGGTGGGCCTCTCGGTGGGTGTGCCGGAACGATTCGCCCTGACGTCGATGCTGGAGGAGGACGGGTTCCTCTTCACCCGGTACCGCCGTGACCGGTCTCGCTGACACCGGGTCCGGCACGTGGGGACATGGGAGTCGGCACGCGTGGACACGGGGCACGTGTTGACACGAGTTCTGACAAGTAGCGGAATTTCCCGTTCCGGTTAGCTCCCGATGGGCACACTTACTTCTGCAGACCCCGTGCGATCGCGGGGAAGGATGGTTTCAGCAGCGACCGTCACGGTCGATGAGACAAAGCGGAAGGGCGCCTGTCGTGTTCACAAGCGTTTTGATGATCGAGAAGCCCCTCACCCCGGAGGACGTGGAATTCGTCACCACCCTCCACGGCGAGGAGCGGATCTCGTTCGTCGTACTGATGCAGCCGCGGGGCGACCAGGCCGACGTACTCCTGCGCGCGATCGACGACGTGGCGCTCGGCGAACTGAAGGAAGCGACCCGCGAGGGGGAGCAACCGGAGGGCAGAGCGGCCCGTGAGCCTGCCCAACTGGCTCTCGAGTTCTCGCTCCAGGCGCTGCGCAAGGCCGGCTCCGACGCGGTCGGACAGGTGGTCGAGGACCACCCCCTCGACAAGCTGAAGACCGTCGTCGTAGAGGCGAGCGCGGACGAGGTCATCGTGCTGACCGCACCGCACTACGTGGAGGAGTTCTTCCACCGCGACTGGGCCTCCCGGGCCCGTCACAAGGTCGGCGTACCGGTGCTCAAGCTCTTCGCGCACAGCGAATAGGCTGGGGGACCGTTACTAGCCTCGACCCTGGGAGACACGCGCATGGCACCCGGAATTCCTGCCGCCCTTGAACGGCCGCACTTCATCGGCATCGGCGGCGCCGGAATGTCGGGCATCGCGAAGATCCTCGCCCAGCGGGGCGCGAAGGTGGCGGGCAGCGACTCCAAGGAGTCCGCCACCGCCGAGGCGCTGCGGGCGCTGGGGGTGACCGTCCACATCGGGCACGCCGCCGGTCATCTGGCCGACGACGCCACCTGTGTGGTCGTCTCCAGCGCCATCCGCTCCGACAACCCCGAGCTGGTCCGCGCCGCCGAGCTCTCGGTCCCGGTCGTGCACCGCTCCGACGCTCTCGCCTCCCTCATGGAGGGCCTGCGCGCGATCGCCGTCGCCGGTACGCACGGCAAGACGACCACCACGTCGATGCTCGCCGTCGCCCTGTCCGAACTGGGCCTCGACCCCTCGTACGCCATCGGCGGCGACCTGGAGGGTCCCGGCACCAACGCCAGGCACGGCGAAGGCGAGATCTTCGTCGCCGAGGCCGACGAGAGCGACCGCAGCTTCCAGAAGTACGACCCCGAGGTCGCGATCGTCCTCAACGTCGAGCTGGACCACCACGCGAACTACGCCTCGATGGACGAGATCTACGACTCCTTCGAGACGTTCGTCGGCAAGGTCGTCCCCGGGGGCACCCTGGTCGTCTCCGCCGACCAGCCGGGCGCCGTCGAGCTGGTCCAGCGGGTCCGTGACATCTCCACCCTGAACGTCGTCACCTACGGCTCCGCGCCGACCGCCGACGTACGCGTCCACAAGGTCACCCCGCGCGGCCTGACCAGCGAGGTCACGGTCGTACTGAAGGGGAAGTACCTCACCTTCACCGTCTCCGTGCCCGGCAGCCACTACGCCCACAACGCGGTGGCCGCCCTCGCCGCCGGTGTGGCCCTCGGTATCCCCGCGCACAACCTCGCCTCGGCCCTCGGCAAGTACACCGGGGTCAAGCGGCGCCTCCAGCTCAAGGGCGAGGCGGCGGGCGTCCAGGTCATCGACTCCTACGCGCACCACCCCACCGAGATGACCGCCGACCTCGAAGCCATGCGCGGCGCCGCGTCCGACGCCCGCCTCCTCGTCGTCTTCCAGCCCCACCTGTTCTCCCGCACCCAGGAGCTCGGCACCGAGATGGGTCAGGCCCTCGCGCTCGCCGACGCCTCCGTGGTCCTCGACATCTACCCGGCCCGCGAGGACCCGATCCCGGGTATCACCAGCACCCTGATCGTCGACGCGGCGAAGGCCGCCGGAGCGGACGTCGTCGCCGTCCACGACAAGGCGACGATCCCCGAGGTCATCGCGGGAATGGCGAAGCCCGGTGACCTCGTTCTCACCATGGGAGCGGGCGACGTCACGGACCTCGGCCCGCAGATCCTGGACCACCTGTCGAGCTGAGGGAGCCACTGTGGCGTACGACATCGAGAAGCCGGACGAGCAATGGCGGGCGGAGCTGTCCCCCGCCGAGTACGCCGTGCTGCGCCAGGCAGGCACCGAGCCCGCCTTCCGGGGCGAGTACACCGACACCAAGACCGAGGGCGTCTACTCCTGCCGGGCGTGCGGCGCCGAGCTGTTCCGCTCGGACACCAAGTTCGACTCGCACTGCGGCTGGCCGTCCTTCTTCGACCCGAAGGACACGGACGCGGTCGAGCTGATCCAGGACAGCACCCACGGCATGGTCCGCACCGAGGTGCGCTGCGCGCGCTGCGGTTCGCACCTGGGGCATGTCTTCGAGGGCGAGGGCTATCCGACGCCCACCGATCAGCGGTACTGCATCAACTCGATCTCGCTGACGCTGGCGCCGGACGAGAGCTGAGCCGGACAGCCGACGCCGGACTTTCGCATCCGGGGCCCCGGAGTCAGTCTTCCTCGGGGGCCTCGGGGCGCAGCAGCGGGTGGACGACCCCTGGGAAGACCCGGGCCCGGACGACCGATTCCGCCGCCCCGCCCTGGATGACCGTCTCGGCAACGCCCCAGGGGCGACCGGTCAGCTGCACGGTGAGGGTGTACGAGGACGGGCAGCCGGTGCACTCGTAGCGGTCGGCCCAGGTCTCCACGTCCGTGACGCTGCCCGGATACCGCTTCACATGCCGGTGCCTGGCGTGGCAGCGGTCGCACGTCTCGCCCGGCTCGCAGGTTCCGCCGCACGGGCAGGGCACGTCGAGGGAGTCGGCAGGGCGCCAGTGCTGGACGAGGAGGGCCTCCCGGGTGGCGCCCATGTCCTTCATGGCCTTGAGGTTCCGGGCGGCAACGTTGTACGACTCGCCGGTCGCCGCCATCCGGTCCCGGATCACGTCCTTGCGTCCGCGGTTGGTCGTCATGTGTTCCTCCTGGGTGTACGCAGCCCGCCAGGAGGTCTACGAAATCGTTCTCCCTACGGTACCTGTCGCCCCGCACCGGCGGCCCCCGGACTCCCTGTCCGGCCCCAGCACTCCGGCCGAGAACCGGACAAAGTGACTATTCCTCGCGAGTGGGACGCAAGGCGGCGCGCCGTCATCGAGCCCATTCGGCTTGTTTCTCCGTTCGATCTTGACTTTACTGTGAAGTGATCGTGAATTCGGTCTTCATATTCCGCTGCGGAAATCCTCTGACCACCGCGAATGATCCGTGGCCGATTTCGCCGGCAATGATCGCCGGATGACTGAAACGCTCCTTGACCGGTCCCTGGGCGCGATAACAGACTTCCAAGAGGCACTCATGCATCAGGAGCCACGAGCGCATTTGCATGCGGATGGCCCTGCGAGACCGATATCGCACGGGGTGAACGGCGGGGGAAACACAAGGGGATCGTTCATGCGGAATCGACGCATGCGCGCAATTCCTTCACATCCTCTCTCATCTCTTGGTGCGCGAAGGGAATGGAGGGGGAATGCCGACGCACATGGGCTATCCCGGCGTTTACATCGAAGAACTTCCCAGCAGCATCCGTACCATCGCCTCGGTCACCACCTCGGTGACCGCGTTCGTCGGGCACACCCGCCGGGGTCCGCTCAACCAACCGGTGCGGGTCACCAGCTTCGCCGACTTCGAGCGCCGCTTCGGCGGACTCACCTCGCAGAGCGCTGTCAGTTACGCGGTGCACCAGTTCTTCGGTAACGGCGGTACCCAAGCGGTCGTCGTCCGGGTGGCCAAGGCCGGCACCGGTGAGGAAGCGTGCGTCACGCTCCACTCCACCGAGGGGCACAGCGAGTGCCCGGTGCTGGAGGTGCACGCGAAGGAGCCCGGCGTCTGGGGCTCGGGCCTGCGGGTGGCCATTGACCACGACACCCCGGCTCCGGACAAGACGTTCAATCTCCAGATCCTCGACGCGCGCGGCGGAGCGCGCGAGTCCTTCACCGGCCTTTCGATGAACGCCGGCCACGGCCGCTTCGTCGAGACAGTCGTCAACGCGGGTTCCTCCCTCGTCCGGGTGAAGGTCCTCGACGAGGACCGGCCCGACCCGTCCGGCACGGTCTCCAAGCCCTTCGCGGCGGAACTGCCGGACCTGGAAGTCGAGTTGAAGGTCAAGATCGGCGATGTGGAGCGTGAGTTCACGCTCCACGAGCCCGACCGTGACGGTGAGCCGCCGACCAACGTCACCGAGCTGGCGCTTCTGCTGGAACGCAAGCTGCGCGCGCTGCCCGACGCCCCGGGGAAGCACGCCTTCGCCGGGGCCGAGGTCACCGCCTTCGGCCGGCGGCTCCAGGTCGTCGCCGGGTCCGTCGACCCGGACGACGTGGTCCGCTTCGTCGGTGAGTGCGCCAACGACCTGGGTCTTGAGGCCTCGGTCAACCCGCCCGTCTTCCCGCTGAAGGGCGGCAAGGACGGCGATCCGCCCGGGCCGCGCGACCTCATCGGCAGCGAGGCGCGCAAGACCGGCGTGCAGGCGCTGCGCGACGTGGACGACGTCAACCTGCTGGCCCTGCCGGAACTCTCGGCGTACGAGTCCACCGAGGACATGGTCACCGTGCTGTCCGCGGCCGAGCAGCTCTGCCGGGAGCGACGGATCTTCCTGCTCGTCGACTCTCCCTCCACGTGGGGCAGCGTCGACGCCGCACGGGCCGGGATCGGCGCCTTCGAACCCGTACGCAGCAACCACGCGGGGCTGTACTTCCCGCATCTGCAGCTGACGGACCCGCTGACCGGACGGCTGCGTTCCTTCCCGCCGTCGGGTGCCGTCGCCGGGGTCATCGCCCGTACCGACGGCGAGCGCGGTGTATGGAAGGCGCCGGCCGGGACCGATGCGCGACTCGCCGGTGTCCGGTCGCTGACGGTCAAGCTGACCGACCGGGAGAACGGGCTGCTCAATCCGCTGGGCGTGAACTGCCTGCGCACCTTCCCCGTGGTGGGTCCGCTGGTGTGGGGCGCCCGCACGCTCGAGGGCGCGGACGCGCTCGACAGCGAGTGGAAGTACGTACCGGTGCGCCGGCTCGCGCTGCATGTCGAGGAGAGCCTCTTCCGCGGTCTGCAGTGGGTCGTCTTCGAACCCAACGACGAGCAGCTGTGGCAGCAGATCCGGCTGAAGGCCTCGGCCTATCTCAACGACCTGTTCCGGCAGGGTGCGTTCAAGGGCGGCACACCGCGCGAGGCGTACTTCGTGAAGTGCGACAAGGACACCACCACCGACGCCGACATCGAGCGCGGAGTGGTCAACGTCGTCATCGGCATCGCGCCCGTCAAGCCTGCGGAGTTCGTGATCGTCAAGATCCAGCAGGTCGCCGGCGAGTTCTCCCTCTCGTAACCAAGCAAAGGAACACGAAGGAAACCGATGGCTGAGTTCCAGATAAACGCCCATCGCTTCGACCCCTACAAGAATTTCAAGTTCCTGGTCCTCTGGGACGGTCGAACGGTCGCGGGCATCAGCAAAATCAGTCCCCTGAAGCGCACCACCGAGGTGGTCAAGCACCGCCACGGCGGCGACCCGAGCTCACCGCGCAAGTCGCCGGGCCGCTCCGAATTCGAGGGCGTCACACTCGAGCGCGGTGTCACCCACGACCCCGAATTCGACCGGTGGGCCAACAAGGTCTGGCAGGTCGGCGCCGGGCTCGGCTCGGAGGTCTCGCTCCGGGACTTCCGCAAGGACATCATCATCCAGGTCCTCAACGAGGCCGGGCAGGTGGCCGTCTCGCACAAGCTGTACCGGGCCTGGGTCAGCGAGTACCAGGTCATCGGCGAGCTCGATGCGAACGCCAATGCCGTCGCCATCCAGAGCGTGAAGCTGGAGTGCGAGGGCTGGGAGCGGGACTACGAGATTCCGGAACCGGTCGAGCCGTCGTTCACCCACCCGGCCTGAACGTCACCGTGATCCCTGGGACAGCCCCGGTGGGGCCCGCCGAGCTACTGGCCGCCTGGGAGACCGGGCTGCCCCTGGGGGCCGCGGAGAAGTCGCTGCTGCTGCACCGGGCGGCCCGCCCGGGGGCCGGCACCGACGAGTTGCTGTCGGTGCCGGTCGGCGAGCGGGAAGCGGATCTGTTCGCGCTGCGCCGGTCGCTGTTCGGTGAGCGGATGCAGGTGCGGGTCGAGTGCGGTGCCTGCGGTGAGGCCATGGAGTTCGACCTCGACGCCGGTGCACTGGGTGCACGTCCGGTGGCGGGGGACCGGCCGCTGCGGGTGGCGGAGGACGACTGGGTGGTCGAGTTCCGGCTGCCCACCGTCGCCGACCTCGCGGCGGCCGGCGCAGCCGCTTCTCCTGCCGAGGCCCGTCGGATGCTCGTGACCGACTGCACGGTGCGTGCCCTGCGCGGCGGGGAGCCCGTCGCCGCGGAGCAGTTGGCGGCTCTGCTGCCCGAACGGGTGGAGCGGCTCATCGCCGAGAAGGCCGCCGAGGCGGACCCGACGGCCGAGGTGACGCTGAACGTGGCGTGCCCCGAATGCGGTGAGGCCACCCCGGCCGAGCTGGACATCACCTTCTACTTGTGGACCGAACTGGACACCTGGGCAAGGGACTTGTTGCTCGATGTCCATCTGCTCGCCACCGCCTACGGGTGGAGCGAGCCGGAAATTCTGGCGCTCAGCCCCATTCGGCGTCGTTACTACCTGGAGCTGTGCACCGATGCCTGACTACTTCGACCGGCTGCTCGCCCGGTACACGCCGGTGGCCGCGGCCGACGGCACCGGCGACTCCGGTGCGCGGGTGCGGGTGCGGCCGCGACTGGCCGGCCCGTTCGAGCGGGCCGAGGCGCTGCGGCACGGGCCGCCCGAGCCGGACGAGCCGGCCGCGCTGATCCCCTCCGCTCCGGCGACCGCCCCGGACCGGCCCCGGTCGCTGCGGCCGGGCCGGGAGGTGCGCACGGAGCGGCACACTGTGGTGCGCACGGAGCAGGCTCCGCAGTCCGGCGAGCCGGGGCAGCCGGTCCGGCCCGCAGTACCGGCCCCCGCACCACTGCTGCGGCCCCCGTCCGCCCCGTCGCCGACGGCCGGGCCCGGTGGGTCGGAGGGCGCGCGTGCGGTACGCCGGGGAAGGCCGTCCACGCCGGACGGCGCGACGTCGGCGCCCGCTGTGGCGGCCGGACCCGCACCGGTGGCCGCAGCACCGGCGCGTGCGGCCGCACTTCCCGCGCCACGCGACTCCGACACCGCTGCCGCGCGCGGTGCGGCGTTCGGCTCGGTGGGGCGGCGCGCGCCGCGCCCGGCCGAACGCGTCGTGCACGTACAGATCGGCCGGCTGGAGGTCAGCGCGGCACCGCAGCCCGGTGCGAACGGTTCACCGGCCGGGCGCCCCGCACAGCAGACCGGCCGGCCGGCCCCCGTACTGACTCTGGACGACTACCTGTCGCGCGGCGGGAAGAGGGATTGACGACATGAGCAACGCACTCGCCGTCGCCACGGTCACCCAGGCGCTCGCCCTGCTGATCGAGAGCAATCTGGGGCCCGAGATGGACATCGCGGTCAAGGTGGAGACCCGTAAACCGCCGTCGGAGCCACCGAGCGAGCCGACCATCACGGTGTTCCTCTACCAGGTGACGCCGAACGCCGGAATGCGCAACAACGACCTGCCGACGCGCGCCTCCGACGGCACCCTGCGCAACCGGGCGGCCGCGCCGCTGGACCTGCACTACGTGATCAGCGCGTACGGGGAGGAGACGGAGCTGGTCGGGCAGCGGCTGCTGGGATGCGTGATCCGCACGTTGCACGAAATGCCCGTGCTGCCGCGGGAATTGATCGAGCTGGCCGCTGAGCGGCCGTATCTGGCGGGCAGTGATCTGGCGGCCTCACTGCAGAAGGTGCGTTTCACGCCGACGGTCATGGACGTCGACGAGACGTCCAAGCTCTGGGGAATGCTGCACCAGACCCCCTACACCCTGTCGGTGGCCTACCAGGCATCGCTGGTGGTGATCGAGGGTCGAGAGAAGCCGGTCCCGGCGAAGCCGGTGGAGGAACGCACGGTACGGGTGCTCCCGTTCGGGGCGCCCGGGGCTCCGGTGCCGCCTCGGGCGGACGGGGTGGACAGGGCGAATGCGGCTCCTGCGGCTCCCGTCGCTCCTGTTGTCCCTGCAGCTCCCGAGGAGCAGACGGCCGAGAACAACTCCCGCCCGCCCACGGTCAAGAAGGCCGCGGCGAAGAAGGCCCCCGCCAGGCGAGCGGCTCCACCTCGGCCCCGCAGGACGGCCGAGAGCGATACGCCGACGCCGGACGACAAGGGCTGAGCCGGAGTGCGGAACACGGGGGGTGAGGACATGGGTACGTACGAAGGGGCCGGTCGGAGCGAGGACCGGGACGCGGCAGCGCAGGGACGGGCGCTCTCGGCGGCCAGCCACGCCGTACTCGCCCGTGTCGACGCCCACGCCGGGCGCGCGACCCGCCGCCCGGGCACGGCCGGAGCGGCGGACCCCGGCGCCCCCTCCGGCAGCACAGCCGTGGCCGGAACCGGCACCGCAGCCGAATCCGGGACCGGCTCCGGCGTCACCCCCTCGAACAATGCCGCCCCCGCCGCCCTTGACGCCCTCGTTGCCTGCTTCGGCCTCAGCCCGTTCGAGCGCGAGATCGTCCTGCTGGCCGCAGCAGCCGAGTTGGAGCCCACCACGGGCACCCGGTGCGCCGCGGCCGGCGGCGACCCGGAGCGTACGTACCCCACCTTCTCGCTCTCCCTCGCCGCGCTCGGCGATCCGCACTGGAGCGCCCTCACACCCGTCGCCCCGCTGCGACGCTGGCGGATCGTCGAGCTCGACGACGAGACCCGGCTGACCACGTCCCGGCTCCGGCTCGACGAGCGGATCCTGCATTTCCTGGTCGGCTCGCCCTACCTGGACGCCCGGCTGCACGGGCTGCTGCGCCGCACCACCGTGCCGGACTCGCTGCCCACCTCCTACGACCTGGCGGCGAGCCGGGTCGCGGCGGGCTGGTCGGGGGCGGGGCGCGGGGCGCCGCTCCGGGTCGAGCTGGTCGGGGGCGATCTTCGTACCCGGGCGGACATCGCCGCGGTCGCAGCCCGCCGCTCGGGACTCGGTCTCTACGAGATGTCGGCCGCCGATATTCCGACCGCTCCGGCCCAACGCGATCTGCTGGCCCGGCTGTGGCAGCGCGAGGCGATTCTGCTGCCCGCGGCGCTGCTGGTGGAGGTCGGAGAGATGGACCGCGAACAGGCCGCCGCCACCGACGTGTTCGTCGAGAGCGCGGCCGTGCCGCTGGTCGTGTCGAGTCCCGATCCGCGGCAGACGGCACGCCCCCGCGGTGAACGCGTCACTGTTCCGCCGCTGGACGCGGACGAGCAACTCGGGGTCTGGACCGATGCGTTCGCCGGTGTGCCCGAGGTGTTGGAGGCCGATCTGCGTGACCTCGTGGCCCAGTTCTCGCTGCCGCCGCATCTCGTCCGCTCGGCCGGAGCGGCCGTGGCCCGGGATCTGCCGGGCGAGGACGAGCTGGATGCGACCGGGCTGGCCTGGCAGGCGGGCCTGACCGAGGCCCGGATGGGCATGGACGAGCTGGGCCGGCGGATCGAGCCGCAGGCGGCCTGGGGCGATCTGGTGCTGGCGGAGCGGCAGTTGCGGGTCCTGCGCGAGATCACCGCGCATGTGCGGCAGCGGCCGACCGTGTACCAGGAGTGGGGATTCGCCGAGACGTTGCGTCGTGGCCTGGGCGTCACCGCGCTCTTCGCGGGTGGCTCCGGCACCGGCAAGACCCTCGCCGCCGAGGTGATGGCGAAGGAACTGGGCCTGGATCTGTTCATCATCGATCTCTCCCAGGTGGTCAGCAAGTACATCGGTGAGACCGAGAAGAACCTGCGCAAGGTCTTCGACGCCGCCGAGCAGGGCGGGGCGCTGCTCCTGTTCGACGAGGCCGACGCCCTGTTCGGCAAGCGCAGTGAGGTCAAGGACAGCCACGACCGGTACGCCAACCTCGAAGTCAGCTATCTGCTGATGCGGATGGAGGCGTACCGGGGGCTCGCGATCCTCACGACGAACATGAAGCAGGCCCTGGACACGGCGTTCATGCGCCGTATCCGTTTCGTCGTCGACTTCCCCTTCCCCGGCGAGAGCGAGCGGGCCGAGATCTGGCGCCGGGTGCTGCCCGCGCGGGCGCCGATGAAGGGCGTCGATCCGGAGCTGCTGGCCCGGCTGACCGTGGCGGGCGGCTCCATCCGCAATATCGCACTGTCGGGTGCCTTCCTCGCCGCGGAGGAGGGGGACAGGCTCCAGATGCGCCACATGCTGGAGGCCGCTCGTACCGAATACCTGAAGCTCGACCGTTCCCTGACGCCTTCGGAGGTGCACGGATGGGTCTGAACGAGCAGCAGCGCACGGTACGGGTGGACATCGGCGAGCTGGTGCTCGACGGGTTCGGCCGGGTGGACCCGGAACGCGTATCGGAGGCGTTCCAGGTGGAGTTGGGGCGGCTCGTACGGGAACGGGGAGTGCCGCTGGCCGCGGACGGCGGGCAGGCGCTCGACGCCCTGGCCGGGCTGCCCCCGCTGCCCGCGACGGTTTCCGCGCGGCGCCTCGGCCAGGAGCTGGCGCGCGCGGTGCACTCGGGCCTCTCGGGCGGGGGTGAGGTGACGCGATGAGTACGTCCCACTCGCAGGAGACCCGGTCCGACCAGTCCGCCAAGCGTCGCAAGCGCAAGGAACGGGCCGCATCCCGTGCGCCCGAGCCGAAGAACATCGTCAGCGGTGCGGGCCAGCCGCTGGACCTGAGCGTACGGCGGGAGCTGGAGGAGCAGCTCGGGCACGACTTCAGCCGGGTGCGGCTGCATACCGACCCGGACGCGGGCGCGCTCACCGAGATGCTCGGCGCGGACGCGGTCGCGGTCGGCCAGGACATCTTCTTCCGCGAGGGGACCTACCGTCCCGGCACGCTGGACGGTCAGCGCCTGCTCGCCCATGAGCTGCTGCACACGGTGCAGAACCCGCACGGTCTCGGTGCGCTGCGGGCCGGGCGTGACCTGGGCGCGGTGAGCATGCCGCAGCAGGCGATGGAGCGTGAGGCGGAGTCGGCTGCGCAGGAGTCGGTGCGCCCGGACAAGCAGCAGTCGGACGTGGCGGTGGAGCCGGGTCAGGCCACCCCCGGCTGGCTGCGGTACGCGACGGTGGACGCGGACCGGAACCGAATGGAGCAGATCGACCCGGCAACGCTCGTGGAGCGGCTGGCCAACTCGGTCGTACGTTCGCTGCGCGGCGACCCGGAGGACCGGTCGAAGCGCACCCGTAAGCAACTCGCCAGGCTGCCCGAGGAGTTGCAGGACAACGTCCTCGAGCGCCTGGAGGCGAGGCTGCTCAGCTCGGAGCACGAGCGGGTGCTCGACCTGGTCGACGAGGTCGAGGCCTACGACGATCTGGAGCGGAACTCCCTCGAAGCCCCGACCGTCGAGAACGATCCGGTCCAGGAGCTGTCGTACGAGCGTGAGACCGAGCGGCGGGCGGCCGAGGAGCAGAGGGAAGAGGAGAGGCAGTCCGCGGCGGCGCCGGGTCCGGAGAAGGACCAGGAGAAGGACCAGGAGAAGGACCAGGAGAAGGACCAGGATCAGGAGCAGGAACCGGGCGCCGACTCGGGAAGCAGCGGCGCAGGTACGGCATCGGGGGGCCAGGAGTCGGCAGCTTCGGCGGCCCCGGCTGTCGCGCCTCAGCAGCAGTCGTCGTCCGAGGGCGGCGGGAAGGAGCCCGCAGGCTCCGCCGAGGGCAAGGAAGGCCAGGATCAGCAGGGCGCGCCGGCCGCGAGCAAGGAGGAGTCCGCGGCCAAGAACCGTGCGGGCGCGGTCGATGCGCTCGTGGCGGGCCAGCAGCTGAAGGAGGAGGACAAGCGCGGCTCGGAGAAGCCCACGGGTTCGCCGGCCGCGTCCGGCAAGGACGACCAGCTGCCCGGTGTGTTCAGCACGCTCGACGGCGTACGCAACCAGGATCTCGACGGTCCGGAGGAAAAGGCCGAAGACGATCCGTTCGGCTCCGGCAGCGAGTCGGAGGTCGAGGTCGGAGGCGGGGAGCCGAGCGCCTGGGACGTCAAGCTCCAGCCGGAGGACTTCCTGCCCGCACAGGACCTCGACGTGTCCTCCGTACCGACGGCGGACAAGCTGGCACCCTCCTCGTCCGGCGCCGCAGCCGCCCCGTCCTTCCCCGCACCCCCGGTGACCAAGGCCGACCAGGTGCAGGCGGAGCGGGATGCGGAGGACGCCGAGGACGCGGCGGCGGAGCACGAGCCCGAGGGGGACGACGCCGGTTCACCCGCCGGGACGGAGCCGTCGGCCGAGGCGGACGAAGGCGCGCACCGGGACACACAGCCCGGTGGACTCGCCCTGGAACAGGCCGCCGAGACGCGGCCGGTGACGGGCTCACGCGACCCGAAGAGCGGCGCCGACCCGAAGGCCGGCCCCGTTGCCGCGCAGACGGCGGTGCAGGAGGCACCGGGCACGTCCGAGGGCGGCAGCGATGCCAAGGAAGCTGCCGCCAAGGAGGAGAAGGGCACTCCTGCCGGGGGCGAGACGTCGGCGGGTGCTCAGGAGAAGGCATCCCCGCAGGCGGTGGCCGGCAACGCGGCGGCGCCGGAACCCGCGGCCAAGGAGGAGCAGAAGAAGACGGACGCGGCTCCGGCGGGCAGGAGCGAACCGACGGCGGACGCGCAGGCCCCCTCACCCGCACGGGACACCCATGTCTCCGGCGGGTCCACCACGGATACGTCCGGTGCGGCACCGAGCGAGTCGTCGGACGGCGGCCCGGCGAAGAGCGAACCCGCTTCTCGTACGGAGACCCCGGCGCCGAAGGCCGCCGCACCTGCCGCCCCGGAACCCGTGAAGGCTGCGGAGGCTCCGACGGCAGCGAAGGCCGCACCGGCGCCCAAGGCGGCGGCCTCCAAGCCGGCCCCGGCCGCCAAGGGTTCGCGAGGCGGAGGCGGCGGCGGGGGTGGCGGGGCCAAGGCGGCCGCACCGGGCAAGGGCAGGAAGGACTCGGCGCCGGCCCCGAATCTCTCCGGGGTGGCCCCGGAAGCAGGCCTGACCACAGCCTCGAAGCTCAAGCCGCACAAGGCACTTCAGGCGATGACCGGTGTGAGCGGCTCCGTGGACCGCACCGTCGGCGACGAGCACAAGACCCTCGCGGCCGCGCCGCCGTCGATGCAGCGCCCGGCTGGTGCACCGCAGACACTCCAGGGCAAGCCGAAGGCCGATGCGCCGGCCCAGTACTCCCAGGACGCGGCGGAGAAGTCCGAGGCCCCGAAGGACGAGAAGGCCGAGGTCAAGGGTGCCAAGGAGCCCGAGGGCCAGATCGAGGCGGAGAAGGCGGAAGAGCCGGGCGGCTGGGACACCTTCAAGATGGCCCTGGGCTTCGGCCTGGCCAAGGTCGCCAACTTCTTCGGCGCCGACATCGACGAGTCGGAGCTGGCCGCCAAGTTCGCCGGGCTGCCGACCAAGGACGAAGCGCTGAAGAAGGCCCAGGCGGGCAACGCGCCGGGCGTGGAGATGGAAGGCGCCGCCGAGCAGACGGCCGGCGAGCAGGGCACGGCCGTCGACACCAAGGGCCAGGAAACGGTGGCGACGGGCAAGGACGACGCCGCCCGCCCGATGGGCGAGAACCAGGTCTACCCCAATGCTCCCAAGGAGCAGATGACGGCGAAGGTGCCCGGCGGGCAGGGCGGCAACGGAGGCGCGCCCGACGGCAGCGCGGGAACCGGAGCCGTACCCCCCGAGGCAGCCTCCGAAGTGGCGGAGCACGAACAGGGGCCGCAGTTCCAGGCCGCGTTCGGCGAGGGCCAGAAGGGCATGTCCGAGGGTCGTCAGACCAAGGACAAGGACTTCCGCGACTCGCAGCAGAAGCACAAGGCGAAGGTCGACGCCGAGATCGCGACCAACACCAGGAGCCAGGCGGGCGAGCGCGATAAGGCCCTGAACGAGGTCACCGCGGAGCGAGCCGACTGGCGCACGGAGCAGGACGCGGAGCTCAAGACCCTCGGTACCAAGAAGACCGAGCGGCACGAGAAGGTCCGCACGGATGTCAAGGACAAGGAAAAGAAGACCGACGAAGACGTCGTCAAGGAGAAGGACGACGGCGACAAGAAGATCCAGGACGAGAACACCAAGGCTGAGAAGGACGCGGAGAAGAAGCGCGACGACAGCGTCGAGGAATCGGGCAACTGGGTCAGCAAGGCCTTCGACTGGATCAAGAAGAAGGTCATCGAGATCAAGGACGCGATCGTCCGCGTCATCAAAGCGGCGCGTGACGCGGTCGTCGGCTTCATCAAGAACTTCAAGGAGACGGTCGAGCGCTGGATCAACGAGGCCCGCAAGTTCATCGTCGACGCGATCAAGAATCTGATCAACGATCTGATCGAGTTCGCGAAGGCGATGGTGCGGGCCGTCATCGAACTGGCCAACAGCATCCGGAAGTTCATCACGGGCCTGATAGCGGCCGCGATCGCCCTGGTCAACAAGCTCGCCACCATGCTGAAGCAGATCGTCACGGATCTGCTGGACGCCATCGGCAAGCTCCTGAGCAGCATTCTCGACCTGCTCAAGAAGATGCTCCAGGCGGCGGTCAAGGCGGTTGTGGCCGCGGTGAAGGCGGTTCTGGACTTCGCCTCGAAGCTGCTGAGCGCGCTCGGCGACTGGATGCTGATCGCTGTCGACTTCCTCTCCGACCCGGGCGGCTGGCTGGGCGGCGCCAAGAATTCGGCGGTGGACGGTGCGAAGAACCACCTGTTCCGGGAGGTCAAGGCCGCCGTCAAGCAGTGGTTCAACGACAAGATCCAGGAGATCATCGGCGTCCCGAAAGCCATCTTGGACAAGCTGCTCAAGGGCGGCATCAAGATGGAAGAGATCGTCAAGGAGGCCTGGGACGCCGTAGTCCCCCAACTCCCCCTGATCATCGGTGAACTGGTAATGACCAAGATCGTCGCCAAGCTGATTCCGGGCGCGGGCTGGGTGATGGCCGTCATCGACGCCATCCGCACGGCCTGGGGTGCGCTGAGCGCGATCCTGAGCGCGCTGGGCATGGTCCTGGACTGGCTGAAGGCGGTCCGGAGCGGCGGCGCCGGCATCCTCTTCGCCAAGGCGGTCGCGGCGGGCGTGGTCGCCCTCCTCGAAGTGCTCTACCAGGCGCTGATGACCGGCATCGGCAAGTACGTCTCCAAGGTGGGCAAGCGCCTCAAGGGAGTCGCCGCCAAGCTCGGCAAGGACAAGGGCGGCGACGGCAAGGGCCCGAGCGGCACAGGCTCGGACGACAAGGGCGGCGACAAGAAGAACCAGGAGCAGGACCCGAAGAAGGACACCTCCTCCCCGAACGCCCGCCCGACCACCACCACCCCGAAGCCGGACCTCACCAAGCCCGGCAAACCCACGAACACCCCGGGCAACGACAAGAACGGCAAGCCGAAGGACAAGGACGACGCCAAGCCGGACACCCGCCCGACCCCGTCCCCGAAGCCCAAGCCCAAGCCGGAACCCCCGGCGAAGCCGAAGACCGAGCCGGACACAAAGCCCAAGCCGAAGGACGACACCCCGGGCAGGCCCAAGGACAACGACAAGGACTCCACGAAGCCGAAGCCCGACGACAAGGCCGGCCCGAACAAGCCGAAGGACCAGGCCCCGAACAAGCCCAAGAGCGACGACAAGGACGGCCCGGGCAAACCCACCAAGCCCAAGGACAAGGACGGCGACGGCAAGAAGCCGAAGCCCAAGGACGGAGACAAGGGCCCGAAGAGGCCGAAGCCCGACAAGGACAAGGACAACAAGGACGGGAAGCCGAAGGACAAGGACCCGGCCAAGGAGAAGCAGGACAAGAAGGACCAGCAGAAGAAGGACGAAGACTCGAAGGAGTCGAAGGAGGCCCGCCTTCGTAAGATCGTCGCTCGCATACGTCCCACGCTGCGCTCGCTGCTCAACAAGGGCATCGTGCGGCCGGTCATGCGTGCCGCCTTGGGTGGGCTCCGCCTCTGGCACAGACTCTCCTCGCTCGACCTCCGAGGGCAGCGGACCGGCGACATCATGGCCCGCCTCAACCCGGAGGAAGCCGCCCAGAAGTTCAAGGAATTGAACAAGACGCCCCAGGAGCTCGAAGGCAAGCCCGAAGCGCCGAAGAACCCTGCCGAGTCCTCTTCGGCAAGTCCGAGCCAGGAGGAAAAGTCGGCTTCGACCGGGACGGAGGCAGTCGGCGGCAAGTCGAAAGTAAAGTCCAAGGAAGAGTACGAACAAGAGCGCGGCGAACTGATCGAGAAAGTCAAAAAAGATCAACTCAAAGAGAACGGGGAATTTCAGGACGCGCAACTTGAGAAGGAATATGAAACATACAAGAAAGGGAAAGAGAAGAAGGCCAAGAAGGATTCAACAGTAAAGACCCGCGATCGCGCAGACTGGAAGGTGACTCGGGATTATTGGGAGAACGACAGCCCAATGGCACGTGGCAATAGATTCAACGAGAGCGTGGAGAGGACAAGGCCGACTCAGTTCCACGAAGTGAACGTAAAGCCCAACAAGGAGGCCGAGGAGGACCTCAGGGAGAATGGGACAGGTCCGGGGCGGTCGCCGAAGGACGGTGCCGAGAGGTATCGGGTGGACACCTATGTACCACCCGTGGGGGAGGACAAGGGGATGATCATATCCAGGAAAGCGATAGACTTCGACGCCATCAAGGAAGCCGATCTCGATAAGCACCTGAATGAAATACTTCTTAAGTACAGTACCGGGACGGAAATCAGAAGTGATAAATATCCCAAACTGGACGGCTCGAAACTTCAGGGGAAGTATTATTTAGAGGTCCCGGAAAGCAACAGGCTCCTGCCGCAGGCGGCGGCCTTTGAGGCTCTCGCGCAAGAAAAGAAAATAGAGATCATGTACACTCCGGAACATCCAGACGAAGAGTCGGCGAAAGAATCCTCCACATGACAGCGTCGCATAACGAAGAGAAGTTCAACGCCCTCGTCCAGTCCATTGATTTCGATCTCAGATACCGTTCCTTCTGCAAGGAGCGCATCAACCTCTCGGTCCCCTCCGGTAGGTCGATCGACCTCTCGGATGTGACGAGTTGCGTCGAGCGCCTCCCCTTGTCGTTCCGGTACATGAAGTCGGAGAAATTCTTCCGACATCAGGAGAAATTCGATGGCTTCACCCTCCTGTTTCATCTCTCCGTTCGGGGCTCCGTCATCCAGCCGATGATCTACCTGAAGACCGGGGAGGGGATTGTCGGGGATCCCTTCGCCATGCTGACGTGGGCAGCCCTGAAGCGGCGAGAAGGAGTAGTGATGCCGCCGGAGAGGGAGCTCGCACTGTGTTTCTCGAACACCGACGAGCTGTACGAGGCGCTTGAATTCTCCACTACTCTTTATGTGGAAATGCGAAAAATTACCATCGAAGCGTCTCCCTGGTCTTGATGAGGTCCCACTATGATGACAGCCACTTTTAGCGAGGTCCCCTCGCGTGCCGATCAGGAATTCGCCCTCACCGGTGATGAAATCAAGCGCCTGCTTGACGGCAACGGAAACTCGATTTCTATTCAAGACACCTGGCCTGCCCTGCATTTCACTCTCACAAGCGAGGTACCGATCCCCAAGGAGGAGGCGCTGCGGCGAGGGGTGGACTTTCCTGCCGACCCGCTAGAGGAAGTGCTTATGGGTGGATCGGCGACCTCTGTTCGCACGGCGTTTGGTCCGGTCCGTCTGCTGACATTGCCAGAGGTCCGGCAGAGTGCACAGCTTCTGTCGGCCGTGACGATCGACGATTTCACTGACTGGTTCGACGCCGAAGCGCTTGAGAACGAACATATTCCTCCGGCTGGTTGGCCGCAGGAACACCATCGACTTGATGATCTATTGGCGGCCTTTATTGCCGTCAGGGATTTCTACGAACAGGCCGCCGCTAAAGATTCAGGAATTCTCATCGCTTTCGAATGAAAATGGGATGACCCCCGGAAGAGGGAGAGTTTGAGCCGATGACCCGCTACGCCGACATACCCAAGCCCATCCGCTCCGGCATAGTCGTAGTAGACCCCGAACGCGGCACCCCCCAGCGCATCATCGTCCTCCAGTTCAACCCCGACACCCTCGAACGCAGCCTCGCGCCCCAAGCCGCCGGCGGCAGTGGGGACTCCGGTGGAGGGGGCAGCGGGTCCGGGGACCGGAACGAGGCTCTTCGGCTCAAAGGCCCCGCTCAGGAGACCTGGAAGTTCACTGCCGAGATCGATGCCACCGATCAGTTCGAGGTGGCCGCTCCCGACGGGATCCACCCCGAGTTGGCGACCCTCGAAATGCTGGTGCATCCGACCACCGCCCAGTTACGTGAGGCGAGCCGTCTCTCCAAGAAGGGGACCATCGAGATCAGTCCGATCGAGATGCCGCTCACCCTCTTCACCTGGGGCAGCAAGCGCGTCATGCCCGTGCGCCTCACCGAACTGTCCATCAACGAGTCCGCGTTCGACGTGAATCTCAATCCGATCCGGGCCGCGCTGAGCATCGGCATGAAAGTGCTCAGCGTCAGTGATCTGCCGGCCGGGCACCGCGGGGCCGATCTGTACATGGCGCATCTCGCGCAGAAGGAGCGGCTCGCCAGGGCCGCGCGCAGCGGCGGGCTCGGCTCGCTGGGGCTGGCCGGCGGCAATACCGTCACGGGGAGGAGCTGAAGACCATGGCCGACATCGAACCGTACGAGAACGCACTGGACGCGATACCCGGCGCCCACCCCTACCCCCGCTCCAGCCGTTACCACGACGCCGAGATCGGCGTGCACCGGATGGCCGACGGGACCGAAGTGCGGTACGCCAAGCGCCGGTTGCTGCCACCGCTCAGCGAGACGGCGGCGGCCGAGGAGAGCGCGCCGCACACCGTCAGCAGCGGGGACCGGCCGGATCTGCTGGCTCAGCGGTACTTCGGGGACCCGGGGCAGTGGTGGCAGATCGCCGATGCCAATCCGGTACTGGACCCGCAGGAGCTGACCGAAGAGGCGGGCCGCACCATCGCGATCCCGCATGCCGGGGGCTTCCCGGGGCCGGGGGCGCGGTATGCCTGATCAGCCCGTGGGGAGCGGGCCCATCCACATCACCCTGCAGACGGGGTCGCGGCTGACCCGGCCCGTTCCGCCCGAGGTCACCGAGGCGCTGCTGTCGGCGCAGATCACGGCCACCGCGGGTGAACGCAGCGGTTTCCAGATGGCTTTCGACCTCACCAAGCAGGGGGCGTTGTCCCGGAGGCTGTTACCCGAGGGGTTCTTCGATCCGAAGACCCGGGTGATTCTCAGCGTCAGCGTGAAGGGCACCGCCCGGGTGCTGCTCGACGGGCTCATCGTGCGGCAGGAGGTCGGCGCCAGCAATCAGCCGGGGCACTCCACCCTCACGGTGACCGGTGAGGATCTCACCCTCCTCATGGATCTGGAGGAGCGCACCGACCGGTACCCCAATCTGCGGCCCTCCGGACGCGTCGCACGCATCCTGGCCAAGTACGCCGACTACGGCATCGAGCCCCGCGTCTTCCAGGAGCAGATCGAGCAGCCGCCGCGAGAGCAGCTGAGGGTCGACTACCAGTCGGGCACCGACCTGAGTTACGTGAACGAGCTGGCGCGGGCCAACGGGTACACGTTCTATCTGGAACCCGGGCCGCGCCCCGGCTACTCCACAGCCGTCTGGGGTCCCGAGGCCCGGATCGGGCAGCGGCAGCACGCGCTCAACGTGAACATGGACGTCAACTCGACCGTGGACCAGCTGACGTTCGCGTACGACGGGACCGCCCGCGAGGAGCCGCAGGCGCGCGTGCAGGACCCCGCCACCCGGGACAGCCGGCTCCTGCCGCAGCCCGACATCGGGCCGCTGCGCCCGCCGCTGGGCCGCCGCGCCACTCCCGCGCTCAAGCGCAGGACGCTGTCCGGCACGGCCAAGAAGGAGTCGGCGCAGGCGCAGGCGGAGCTGCTGGCGCGCGCCGCGCTGTCGGCCGATGCCATCTCCGGTTCCGGTTCCCTGGACGTGAACCGGCACGGCTACATCCTGCGGCCGCGCGAGCTCGTCGGGGTGCGTGGCGCCGGGGTGACGTACGACGGCGACTACTTCGTCAAGTCCGTCACCCACACCATCAGGCCGGGCTCCTACCAGCAGAACTTCACGCTCTCGCGCGAGGGCCTCATCGCCCGGAGCGGCACCGTACGACCGTAACGGCCGCGACAGCGGAAGCGGAACAGGAACAGGACCAGGAGAACTTCGCATGGCTGCAGGACCCAACAACCGGTTTCTCGGCAAGTTCCGGGGGCGGGTGGTGAGCAATGACGATCCGCTGAAGATCGGGCGGGTCACGGTCAAGGTGCCGGACGTCCTGGGGGACGAGACGTCCACCTGGGCCCTGCCGTGTCTGCCGTTCACGGGGCCGCAGTCGGGGCAGTACGCGGTGCCGGCCGAAGGGGCGGGGGTGTGGGTGGAGTTCGAGCAGGGGGATGTCAGTTTTCCGATCTGGACCGGCTGTTGGTACGGGGACAGGACCGAGCTGCCGCCCGATGCGCTCACCGGCGGCCCGGCGCACCAGAACGTGGTGATCCAGACCTCCGACCGGCACAAGTTCGTCCTGGGCGATGTGCCCGGCGGCAACGGCATCCGCCTCCAGGCCGCGACGGGGGCGTACATCCAGGTCGACGAGAAGGGCGTGACGATCGCCAACGGCCAGGGCGCCTCGATCGTGCTGGACGGCGGCGAGGTCAACATCAACGACGGCCGGCTGATCGTGGCCAAGAAGCAGTAACAGACAACGGGGAGAGGACTCTTGTCCACAAGCTCAGGGACCATCGTCAGCGCCGCCGCCACACTCCACTGCCCGCACGGCGGCCGGGCATCCGCCACCTCGGCGCGCTCGGCCGTGCGCCTCGACGGGCTGCCCGTGCACACCGCATCCGACACCTTCGTCGTGACCGGGTGCCCACACACCGTCGACGGGGTGCCGCACCCGTGCACCACAGTCCGGTGGAGCCCGCAGACGGGCGGCGTGCTGATCGACGGCGCGCCCGTTCTGCTGCACACGAGTGCGGCGCACTGCTTCAGCTCGGCGCTCCTGCCGCAGGGACCACCGGTCGTGACCGCGGCGCAGCAGGGGGCGACATGCCGATGAGGACCGTACGCAGCGACATCGCGTTCCCGTTCCGCAGCGACCGGCGCGGGAGGACGGCTCACGCCGCGCACGACGAGCATGTGCGGGATCTGGTCGAGCAGTTGCTGTTCACCAGCCCCGGTGAGCGGGTGATGCGGCCCGACTTCGGTTGCGGGCTGCTGGATCTGGTGTTCACACCGAACAGCCCCGAGCTGGCTTCGGCCCTGGAGCTGTCGGTGGAGGCCGCGCTGCAGCGCTGGCTGGGCGAGCTGATCGATGTGGAGTCCCTGGACGTGGTGAGCGAGGAGAACGTGGTCCGGGTGTATCTGCGCTATGTGGTGCGCTCCACCGGGAGCCGGCGCGACGAGGTGTTCGAAGGGAGCGGGCCCGCATGAGCAGCCCGAGCAGGGATTTGGTCTGCCGTACGGAGGGCAGGCGAGGCATGGTGCGTGCGGCACGGCTCGACGGCGTGGACGCGGTGGAGGCCGGGGACGACGGTCTGACGCTGACGGTGACGTTCCTCGGCAAGGCGCCGCACGGGCTGTGCCCGGAGAACATCCGGATCGACGGCGGCCGCCGGATCACGGGTATCGAGGCGGTCGAGGTGACCGTGGAGCGGGAGGAGGACCCGGAGCTCGACGACCGGCTGCTCGTGACGGTCGACCGCACCGGGGACACTTCGCGTTACCAGCTGTCGGTCGTGGACACCGATCCGTACGGGCGGCCGGGTACGGAACCGTTCCCCGGGTTCGACCAGCGGTACTTCCGGGCGGAGTTCGAGTTCCGGCCGGACTGCCCCACGCCCTTCGACTGCGCGGAGGATTCGGCGGGCCGTGGCCCCGGCCCCCGTACCGAGGCGCCCGTCATCGATTACACGGCGCGCGACTACGACTCCATTCGACGGCTCATCCTGGACCGGCTCGCGCTGACCACACCCGACTGGGTCGAGCGCAACCCCGCCGACCTCGGCGTCACCCTCGTCGAGCTGCTGGCGCACATGGCGGACCGGATCAGCTACCAGCAGGACGCGGTGGCCACCGAGGCGTATCTGGACACCGCCCGCAGGCGGGTGTCGGTGCGTCGGCACGTGTGGCTGATCGACTATCCGATGCACGACGGATGCAATGCCCGTGCTCTCGTCACCGTCGAGGTGACGAAGCGGCTGACGCTGCTGCCGGGTACGTTCCGTTTCGCCGCGGTCGACGTCCGTAAGCTGGGGCCGCGCGACCGGCCCGAGATCGGCACCGTCATCGAGGACCGCGAGCTGGCGATGCTGGCCGAGCGCGGGTCGGTGGAGGTGTTCGAGCCGGTGGTGGCCGGCGAGCCGGCCGAGCTGCGTCCCGCGCACAACACCATCCGCCTGTGGACCTGGGGCGACGAGGTGTGCGCCCTGCCGAAGGGCGCGGTGTCGGCGACTCTGCGGGACGAGTGGACCGACAAGAAGTGCACGGTGCGGGCGCTGGCCCTGGCGCCGGGCGATCTGCTGCTGTTCGAGGAGGTACGCGGGGCGCGTTCGGGTACGCCGGGTGACGCGGATCCCGCGCACCGGCAGGCCGTACGCCTGACCTCGGTCACCCCGGGTGTGGACACGTTGTGCGACCAGCCGGTGCTGGAGGTCACCTGGGCCCGGGAGGACGCGCTCGCGTTCCCCGTGTGTCTGTCGACGCGCGGCGGGCCGGGCTGTGAACCGGTGGCGGACGTGAGCGTCGCGCGGGGCAATGTGGTCCTCGTCGATCACGGCAGGTCGCTGACGTTCGGCGGGGCCCTGCCCGAGACGGTGGTCGTGCCGCCGGAGCCAGCCGTGCTCGGTTCCTGCGAGCCGTCCGGCTTCGGGTGCGGGGACTTTGACGCGGGCAACGCGACGGCCCGGCTCCTGGGCGAACGTCTGGAACAGACCCGGCACGGACGGCTGCTCACCGCCGAGCAGATACGGGAGCTGTCGACGCAGGTCGGCGACGATCAGGTGACGCGCGCCGGTCTCGGCCTGGAGCTGGCGGGGCGACGGCGCGAGAAGGTCGTGCCGGGCACCGCGTACGAGCAGGCCGAGGCGCTGGCCACGCTGCTCGCGCAGGTTGTTTACCCGGGTATCCGGCCCCGGTTCCGGCCGGTCCTCCAGCGCTCTCCCGTCGTCCAGGCTGCGCCCTTCCCGCTGCCGGAGCACGTCTGTGCCGGGCAGGCCGACCGGCTGGCGGCCGTGCCCGGGCGGGTGCGGGAGCGGCTGGTGGAGCTGTGGCGCAGCGCCCGTGACTGCGACGGGCTGACCGAGGCGGAGATCGATGAGCTGACCGTGCTGTTCGGGTTACGGGCGCTGGAACATGTGGCATTGCACCGTCACCCGGTACGTGCACTGCGCGAGCTGCTGCACCGCAGCGAGCGGCTGCTGGCGCCGAAGCTGCGCAGGCTCCATGTGCTGACGGCCCGGGCCCGCGCCGGTGCGGTGCTGGACGCGGGCATCGCCTGGGAGATCGCGCACAGTTGGGGCCCCGGCTACGCGACCGGGCTGCACCCGGAGGAGCCGGTGCTGCGGGGACCGGCGGCCGCCCTGGTCCAGGATCCGCGTGCCGCGCTGCCCGCCGTGACGGGCGTGGACGGCGACGAGATGTGGACCGCGCGGCGGGATCTGCTCGCCAGTGGGCACCGGGACCGGCATCTCGTCGGTGAGCTGGAGGACGACGGGCGGATCGCCCTGCGGTTCGGCGACGGGCGGCACGGTGCCCGGCCGCGGCCCGGCGCCCGGCTCGAGCTGCACTACAGGCTCGGCGGCGGCACGGCGGGCAACGTGGGGGCGGAGGCCGTCAACCATCTGGTGCTGCGACGCGATTTTGATATCGAGGACGCCGGGGCGGCGCTGCCGGTCGCGGGGGTACGCAATCCGCTGCCCGCCGTCGGCGGAACGGAGCCCGAACCAATGGAGCAGGTACGGCAGTTGGCCCCGCTCGACCTGAAGCGCACCCGGCAGCGCGCGGTGACGGCCGAGGACTACGCCGCGCTGGCCTCCGGGCTGCCGGGGGTGCAGCGGGCGGCGGCGGAGATCCGCTGGACGGGCAGTGTGCAGGAGGCCCATGTCGCCGTCGACACGCTGGGGGCCGGGGAACCGGCGCCCGAGCTGCTCGACTCGGTGGCGTACACGCTGGAGAGCTACCGGCGGATCGGACACGACCTGGTGGTCGGCCCCGCGAGCAACGTACCGCTGGACATCGCACTGTCGGTGTGTGCGGCACCCGGCCATCAGCACGGGCAGATCCTGGCCGAGCTGTACCGGCTGCTGGGCAGTGGGCGATTGCCGGACGGGCGGCTCGGCTTCTTCCATCCCGATGCCCTGGTGTTCGGCGAACCGGTGCGGCTCAGCCGACTGGTGGCCGCAGCGGCCGCGGTACAGGGGGTGGCGAGCGTGACGGTGACCAGGCTGCGCCGGCTCTTCGACGACGTGGCCGGGGACGACGGAGACGACACAGCCCTGGAGGCAGGCGTGCTGCGGCTCGGCCCGCTGGAGATCGCACGGTGCGACAACGACCCGGACCGGCCCGAGAACGGGCGGCTGACCATCGAACTCGCCGGAGGTACCCGATGAGCGAAACGGGCAACTGCGGCTGCGGCTGCGGCGGACACGACGAGCGCCGGGCCCCCGAGGCCCTGTACAACCCGCCGGGGCGTACGGCACTCGACTACCGGGTCGGGGACTACGGCTCGTTCCTGGCAGCCATGGTGGACCGGCTCGCCTCGCCCGCCTATCCGGCGCTGCGGGGGCTGACGGTCCGCACCCCGGACGATCCGGCGATCGGGCTGCTTGACTCGTGGGCCGTCGTCGGCGACCTGCTGACGTTCCACTCCGAGCGGATCGTGGACGAGTCGTATCTGCGCACCGCGAACGAGTACCGCTCACTGGCGCTGCTCGGGCGCCTGGTGGGGCACCGGCCGAGGCCGGGCATCGCCGCCGACACCCATCTCGCGTACACCCTGGACCAGGACCCGCGGGGTGCGGACGTGGAGGTGGTCATCCCGCGCGGGGCGCGCAGCAACAGCGTTCCGCTCACCTCCCAGGAGGAGTCGCAGGTCTTCGAGACGGATGCCGATCTCGCGGCCCGCGCGGCATGGAACGAACTCGCGGTGCGCCGGCGCAGGCCGTCGTTGCTGACCGAGCAGGATCTGACCCGGCGCTCCGAGATCCAGGTGGCGGGCACCACGACCGGACTGCAGACCGGCGACCGGCTGCTGTTCGTCTTCAAGGGGCAGCAGGGGGGTGACGGTCAGCAGGGACAGCGGCTGCTCCGCACCGTGGCCCGGCTCCGCGTCGACCGTGAGGACGAGGTGACGGGGATCGGCCTACAACAGTCCGCCCCGCCGTCGCTGGGTGAACTCGTGGCACTGCTGCGCGAATGGATCACCGAGGACGACCGGGCGGTCGAGGACGGCGAACCCACCCCCGACAACCCCAACCCGCGTCCGGTCAGCCGGTTCATCGCGGACTTCGACGCCCAGGTGCTCGCCCCGCTGCGGTCCGATCTGGACTCCATCACCTCGCCCTCCCGCCTCGCGGCCAGGCTGGCGGAACCGCACGAGCGGCTGGCCGAGGCACAGGCCGTCGCCGGAGCGTACGAGGACGTCGCCGCCTGGTTCGAGCAGCTGGAGGCAATGGTCGGCGAAGTGATCGCGCAGGCAGCCGAGTTGGAGCCCTCCAGGCCGGCACCCGACGTACTGCGCGCTGCCGCGCCGGCCGGCTCCGCGGCGCTGCGGGCGCTCGGCGCGGTGCTTCCCGCGCTGCGCAGCGACGTCGTACGGCCCGGTTCCCGTGCCGGGTCAGTGTCGGCGGACGCCGGTGCGGACCGGCTGTCGGCTCCGGGCTCCGATCTGGGAGCGCGGCTGCTTGCGGCGCTCGACCCGCGGATCGCCGACGGGATGTATCCGGCGTGGCGGCAGTCCGCCCCCACCGCGCCGCCGCTCCTGCACGAGGTGCAGGCGATGCGGGTGACGACGGCACCGTTCGGCGCGATGGCGCCGCTGCGGCCCGTGCAGGACGAACGGGGGCGGGTGATCAGGCAGGCGGACTGGCCGCTGACCGGCTCGGCGCTGACGACGATGCGGGTGGTGTTCGACACGGCGGGCAAGGTCCCGGTGCGTGCCGAGTTCCAGCACACCGAGACGGGTTCGTCGGTCCAGCAGTCGGAGAATCTGCCGTCGGAGGCCACGTTCGACCTGGGGCCCGGCCGGGTCACGATCAGGACCCGGGCCGGTCAGGACCACGATCTGAGCTGGCTGAACAGGCGGCCCGCCGACTCGCAGGAGCCGGGCATCACCGCCCAGTTGCACGAGGGGCTGCCCGAGCGGACGCTGTTCGTCTCCCGGCCCGCGGACGACGGCCGGGTCCATGTCGCCGTGCACAACGGAGAGCCCAGGAGCTGGCGTCTGGCGCCCGGCGATCACGAGCAGATCAGGCACGAGGGCTACGAGCTGACCGTGCGGTACACGGTCGGCAGCGAACCGGCGAATGTGGTCATCGGCATCGCGACGGTGCCGGAGCCCGCCAACCGGCAGGTGATCGCGCTCGACTCGGTGCAGGACTCGATCACGGTCGGCAGCTGGGTCGCGATCGAGCGCCCCCGCAAGGGCGCCGAGGGACCGGACGGCATTCCGGGCGACGAGAAACTCAGGTTCGTCACCACCAGGGTCACCTCCGTACGCACCGCCGTGTACACCGACTTCGGCATCACCGGCCGCGGTACGGAGCTGACCCTGGCAGACCCCTGGCTCGACGAGCACGATGTGCTGCTCTCCACGGTCAGGGACGCGACCGTGCACGCGGGCGGGCAGGGGCTGCGGCTCGCCGACGAGCCGCTCGGCGAGGACGTGCACGGCAACGAGCTGGAACTGGCCGAACTGTACGACGGGCTGCGCCCGGGCCGGCAGCTGATGGTGTCGGGGGAGCGCACGGACGTCCCCGCGGCGCAGGCCACCGAACTGGTGACGATCGCGGGCGTCGAGCAGGTGCTCGACCCGCTGCTGCCCGGCGACCATGTGCACACGAGGCTGACCCTGACGACGGACCTGGTCCACCGCTACCGGCGGGCCACCGTGCGGGTGCGGGGCAATGTGGTGGGAGCCACGCACGGCGAGAGCCGGGAGGAACCGATCGGCAGCGGTGACCCGGACCGGACCAACCAGACGTTCGCCCTGTGGCAGTCACCGCTGACCTGGCTGCCCGCCGACAACCCGCTGGGGGCGACCCCGGTCCTCGAAGTGCGGGTCGACGGGCTGCTGTGGCACGAGGTGGACAGCCTCGCCGGGCGCGGGCCGCGCGAGCGGGTCTACGTCAGTGGGGTGGCGGGCGACCGGACCACGGTGACCTTCGGTGACGGGGTGCACGGAGCCCGGCTGCCAGGCGGGCACGAAAACGTCCGGGCCCGCTACCGCTTCGGCACCGGCCGGGCCGCCAACGTCCGGGCCGACCGGATCACCCAGGCGGTCACCCGGCCGCTGGGTGTCACCGGGGTCACCAATCCGCAGCCCGCGACGGGCGGCGCGGACGCGGACGGCCCCGGAGCGACCCGGTCCACGATCCCGCTCGCCGTATCGGCGCTCGACCGGCTGGTGTCGGTCGCGGACTACGAGGACTTCGCCCGTGCCCGTGGCGGGATCGGCCGGGCGGTGGCACGTGAGATCTTCGACGGCAGGCGGCGGATGCTGCATGTGACGGTCGCCGGGGTGGAGGACATCCCGATCGCCGAGGACTCCGATGTGCTCACCGCGCTGCGCTCCTCGCTCGCCCGGTACGGAGACTCCCGGCTGCCTGTGCGCGTGCAGGTGCGCGAACTGGTCCTTCTGCTGCTCGCGGCGAAGGTGAAGGTGGCCCGCGACCACAGCTGGCAGGTCGTCGAACCTCGGCTGCGCCAGGCCCTGTTGGCCCGGTTCGGCAGCTCCCGGCGCGAGCTGGGCAGCCCGGCGCACCTGTCGGACGTGCTGGCGACGGCCCACTCGGTGCCCGGCGTCGACCATGTGGACGTGGACGTCTTCGGCGGAGTGCCCGCATCCCTCACACCCGACGATCTGCCCGGGCTCGCGGACGCGCTCTCCGAGCCGCGGGCGACGGTCCCGGCGCGGCTCGCCGCGTACGACGAGGACGTGCACCGGGTGACCGCGCCGGAGGGCGAGACGCTCACCGAGGTCGCCGCCCGGTACGGCATCGCGCTCGGCGAACTGCTGCACCTCAACCCGGACATCACCGACACCCGGCGCCTGGAGAAGGGCCGCGCGGTGTTCGTCTTCCGCGGGATCCGGCCCGCCCAGCTCGCCCTGTTGTCACCGGATGTCCCGGACACGCTGATTCTGAACGAGGTCACCGGATGAACACCCAGGAAAGGAGCCTCGCATGAGCAGGGAACCGGACGGGCTCGCGGAGCTGCTCCCGCAGTGGCACCGGCTGCGGGACGCCGAGGAAGGGGAGCCGCTGCGCGCACTGCTCGCGGTGATCGCCGAACAGGTCGACCGGGTGCGTGAGGGGGTCGAGCAGAGCTACGAGGACCTGTTCGTGGAGACGGCCGCGCCCTGGGTGCTGCCGTATCTCGGCGACCTGGTGGGCTACCGGCCGCTTCCCGGCTACGAGCGCGTCCAGTCGGCCGGGCTGGGCGGCGGGGGCGACGGCGATGCCCGCGCGCGGCTCGCCGAGGCGCTCGCGCCGCGCCGCGATGTCGCCGCGACGGTCGCCAACCGCCGCCGCAAGGGCACCCTCGCACTGCTGGAGGAGCTGGCGCAGGAGGTCGCCGGGTGGCCGGCCAGGGCCGTGGAGTTCTCCCGGCTGGTCTCCCACCAGCAGCCGGTCAAGCTGTACGGGACGGGGGCGGCGACCGACGACGTACGCAGGCTGGGCCGCGGCAGGCTGGCCGACGTACGGGAGGGTTCCCAACTCGACCTGGCGGGCGGTCCGTTCGAAACGACGGCGCGGTCCGTGGATGTGCGCAGGGCCGGTTCGGTACGCCGCCAGGGCGGCCATTCCCCGGCCGGCGTCGGGCTGTTCGTGTGGCGGCTGAAGCCGTACCACGTGACCCGGGCACCGGCGTACTGCATCGACCGCGCCCGCAGTCTGTACACGTTCTCGATCCTGGGCAACGACAGTCCGCTGGTGACCCTGCCGGTGCCGGAGCCGTCGGCGACGCACATCGCGACCATCGACAATGTCCCCGCGTACATCACCAGGCGGCAGCTCGCCGACCGGCTCGCGGACTACTACGGGCCGGGCAAGAGCTTCACGGTCTGGCGCGACGGTCAGGACGAGCCGGTGCCGATGTCGGACATCGTCGTCGCGGACCTGACGGGCTGGCGCTACCGCCCCAAGCTCGGGCAGGTGGCCGTGGACCCGGTGCTGGGACGGATCGCCTTCGGGTCCCGTTCGGCGCCCCGGCAAGGGGTCTGGGTCACCTACCACTACGCCTTCGGCGACGACACCGGCGGCGGCGAGTACCCGCGCGAGCGTGTCACATCGCCCGCGGCACGGCTCTACCGGGTGGGCCCGGGGCAGGGCCACCAGCGGATCATGGACGCGTACGAGCAGTGGCGCACTGACCGGCGGGCGGGGCACTGCGGCCCCGAGGGCGTCATCGAGATCACGCACAGCGGTGCCTACCAGGAGCAGCTCGACTTCGACCTCGATCGCGGCGACCGGCTGGAGCTGCGTGCGGCCGAGGGCTGCCGTCCGGTGATCCGGCTGCTCGACTGGTACAGCAACCGGCCCGACGCGCTCAACATCCGGGCGCAGGAGGACGGTGAGGGCGATGCTCCCCGGATCGTGCTGGACGGTCTGCTGATCACCGGGCGCGGGCTCCACGTCAGCGGACCCGTCGGCGCGGTCGTGCTACGGCACTGCACGCTCGTACCGGGCTGGTCGCTGGAGCCGGAGTGCGACCCGCACTCGCCCGAGGAGCCGAGCCTGGTCCTGGACCGGACGACCGCGTGCGTGTCCATCGACCGCAGCATCCTCGGCACCATCGAGGTGATCGGTGAAGAGGTGAGCCACGACCCGCTGCCGATCCATATCCGCGACAGCATCCTGGACGCCACCGGCCACGACCGGGCCGCGCTCTCCGCACCGGACTGCCGCCATGCACATGCTGTGCTGCACGCCCACCGCACCACGGTCATCGGCGAGGTCCACACCCACGCGGTGGAGATCGCCGAGAACAGCATCTTCACCGGGCGGCTGCGGGTGGCCCGGCGCGGCATCGGCTGCCTGCGGTACTCGTACGTGCCGCCCGGCTCCCGCACCCCGCGCAGGCACCGCTGCCTGCCCGATCCCGTGGGCGCCGAAGAGGCGCAGCCGGTACGTCCGCTGCTGAGCAGCGAGCGGTACGGCACACCCGCGTACGGGCGGCTCGCCGACGTCGGTCCGTGGCAGATCCGCCGGGGCGCCGACGACGGCTCCGAGCTGGGCGTCTTCCACGACCTGTACGAACCGCAGCGCGAGGACAGCCTGCGGGCCCGGCTCGCCGAGTACACCCCGGCCGGTACTGACGCCGGGATCTTCCCCGTCACCTGATCCCCGTCACCTGACACGACTTCTTCCGACTGCCGAACTTCCAAGGGGGACCCCTTCCCATGCACGCAGACATCTCCCGCATCACTTTCCGGCCGGACCGGCACTACTCGGCGGTCATCGCACAGCAGGGCCGGGTACAGCTCGACGCCGATGCCAATGAACAGGCCGCCATCCAGCTGCTGCGGGCCCGTACGACCGCGGCCGATCTGATCGGGCAGCACGGCGGCCCGCGCGGTGCCACCGGCTTCGGCCTGACTTTCGTGGGCGGCGGCCGGGAGCTGGACGATCTGTCCATCGGCGGCGGCCGCTACTACGTGGACGGCATCCTGCTGGACGCGACCCGGCCGGAGCCGGGCGTCCCGGCCGAGGCCGAGGACGACACTGTCGCCGACGACGGCGAGGCGCCGGCCGCTGCCCCGGCGACCTGGACGTACTGGGACCAGCCCGACGGATACCGGGATGCGGAGCGCCCCGGCGACCGGCTGCCCACCCAATTCCCGTACCTGGCCTATCTCAAGGTGTGGGAGCGCTCGGTGACCGCGGCCGAGGACCCGCTGCTGCGCGAGGTGGCGCTCGGGTCGGCGATGCCCGACACGGCGGCCCGGCTCAAGACCGTGTGGCAGGTGCTGCCGCTGCCCGGCTCGCAGCTGGAGCTGGAGGACGGGGCGACCAAGGACGAGGTCCGTGCGGCGTTTGCGCGGTGGACGGCGGCGCAGGCGCCGACCGCGCGGATGGCGGCGCGCAGCCGGCGTCCCGAGCACGCGGACGAGGACCCCTGCCTGGTGAATCCGGACGCCCGGTACCGGGGGCCGGAGAACCAGATGTACCGCGTGGAGATCCACGAGGGCGGCCCGGCGAAGGACGCCACTTTCAAATGGTCGCGGGAGAACGGTGCGGTGACCTTCCCGGTCGACGAACTCGACGGAACCTGGGTGGAGTTGGCCTCGCTCGGCAGCGACGACAAACTGGATCTGAACGTCGGCGACCAGGTGGAGTTCGTGGACACCGCCTACACCAGCCGGGGCGAGCCGCTGCCGCTGCTGCGGATCGAGGAGGTCGATCTGCCGGGGCGGCGGGTGCGGCTCTCGGACGAGCCTGATCCTTCGGTCGGGCGGCGCCCCGAACTCCACCCGTTCCTGCGACGCTGGGACCAGCGCTCGGGTTCCGGGCACGGAAGCGGCTCGGGCCGTACGAAGCGGGCCGCCGCGAAGCTGCGGGGCGGCGCGGTCCGGATCGAGGAGGGCGGCTGGCTTCCGCTGGAGGACGGCGTGCTCGTGTACTTCGAGCCGGGCAGGACGTATCGAACCGGTGACTTCTGGACCGTTCCGGCCCGTACGGCGACGGGCGACGTCGAGTGGCCGACGGACGCGGCCCGCCGGCCGCTGCTGCAGTCCCCGCTGGGGATACAGGTCCACTATGCGCCGCTGGCCTGGGTGTTGGGAGAGGCCACGGTCCCGGATCTGCGGATGACGTTCGCACCGTTGGCTGCCGTCATCCCCGCCGCCGACGAGGAGGAGCTGGCCGCGGAGGCAGCGGCCGAGGCGGAGGCCACGGCGGCGGAGACGGCTGCCGCGGCCGGTTCGGCCCCGCGGCCGGTGGGGCAGGACGACGAGGGACAGCCCGAGAACTGACGCGTCACCTGGGAAAGGAACACCACGATGGCAACGCCTCTGTCCGCCGACAGACTGCTCAAGGCCCTCCGGGACGAAGGTCTGCATGTTGTCGAGCACCGGAGCTGGCGCACGCACAACCGCAACCACAAGGGTCCGTGGGGGCCCATGCACGGCGTGATGATCCATCACACCGTGACCTCGGGCACCCAGAACTCCGTGGACATCTGCTACAACGGCCATTCGAGCCTGCCGGGTCCGCTGTGCCACGGGGTGATCGCCAAGGACGGCTCGGTCCACCTGGTCGGCAACGGCCGCGCCAATCATGCCGGACTCGGCGACGACGACGTCCTGCGCGCGGTGGTCAACGAATCGGCGCTGCCCGCCGACAACGAGGCCAACACCGACGGCAACCGCTCCTTCTATGGCTTCGAGTGCGTCAACCTCGGCAACGGCACGGACCCGTGGCCGGCCGCCCAGCTGGAAGCCATCGAGAAAGCGGCGGCCGCGCTGTGCCGGGCACACGGCTGGACCTACCGCTCGGTGATCGGCCATAAGGAGTGGCAGCCGGGAAAGATCGACCCGCGCGGGTTCACGATGGACTCGATGCGCAGCCGGATCAAGGCACGTCTCGGCGGCAGCCCCGACGGTCCGTCGAAGCCGCCCGCGCCGAAGCCCCCGGCGACGTACGAGCCGTTCCCCGGAGCCGCGTTCTTCCGGGCGGGTCGTCACAGCCCCGTCATCACGGCGATGGGAAAGAGACTGGTGGCCCAGGGCTGCGGAAAGTACGAGGTCGGCCCGGGCCCGGACTGGTCGGAGGCCGACCGGAAGTCGTACGCCGCGTGGCAGCGGAAGCTGGGCTTCTCGGGGACCGACGCGGACGGCATTCCGGGCAAGTCGAGCTGGGACAAGCTCAAGGTGCCCAACGTCTGACGCGCCGTGTCCTCAATCGCCTCGACGGGCTGAAAACTCAGCCCGTCGAGGGGGTCCCCCCATGCCCTTTAGGCAATGGGGAGATTGAGGAAAAACCGGCAACCGGACGGACCCGGCAGCCCAACGCGGTCACCCCGCTAGTCGCGCGACGTGCCGTGTACCGCCCGCGCCCCGGGGGCCGTCGGCGCCGGGATCTCCAGCAGCCCCTTGTCGGCGGAGTCGGCGGGGGCGTCGGCGCCCACCGGAGTGCTGGTCATCGGCCGTGCGGCGGCGCACCGCTGCTTCTCCGACTCGGACATCGGGCCGGTGCGCTGGAGGATGCGGTCCGGGACCGCGCGCGACGGACCGTCGATGACGGCGTGCAGGCGGTAGTCCTCCTTGTTGCTGTGGAACCAGCCCTCGATCCGTTCCCGGCTGGGCTGGAGCTCGACCCAGCTCACCTCGCCCGGCTGGATCTTCTCCTCGATCTCGCGCCGGTCGCTGGAGAACCACTGCCAGGGCCTCTGCCAGCCCTTCTCGTAGGCGAGAGCGAACTGCGTGGCCATCGGGCGTTCCTTGAGGCGCTTCTTGTCCTCCTCGCGGTCACCGGTGCTGGGCAGCCTGGCCACCTCGTTGAGCGCGAGGCCCGCGTCCACATAGGTCTGCGCGATGCTGTCGTGGGTGCGCTCGGCGTAGCTGAGGACCCGGGTGTGTTCCAGTGGGTTGCGGGTGCAGTTGATGAACGCCTCGCCGATCACCCGCGCCTGGCCGTAGTAGCGGAACGACATCCGGGTGTCGGGACGAAAAGCGCACGCGTTCTCGCCGTTGCAGGAGGCCGCGGCGTTGTGCAGGGTCTGCTGGCGCTCATTGCCCTTGTACGCCTCCGAGCGCTCCAGGTTCATCCTGGACACCCGCTTGTCCAGATCGGGCGGTACCTCCACCGCGCGCACCTTTGCGATCATCGGTGAACAGGTCACGTGCGTACGGGAGTCGGTGACCTTCGAGGCGAAGGTGAGCATCGGCTCGTTCTCGGTGGCGGTGAACGTGTAGCTCCGGGCGGTCCAACGGCCGCTGCCCGCCCTGCCTTTGGTGCGGTCGGGGTCGCCGGCCGTGGTGACGGCCTGGACCGTTCCTCCGGAGCCGTCCACGGTGTACGGCTGCCCGTCGGCGACCTGTTCGGGCATGCACTCCTTCGACACGGCCGGGCTGTCCTCGTAACTGACCGTGATCTTGGCGCCCGAGCGCACCCCGCGCAGTCGCTGTTGGAAGGTGTTGCTGTCCTTCTGGAGCGCGACGCCGTGGGCAGTGTCGGTGCGGCCCGAAGCGGTGGGTGAGTAGCGCTGGTTGGAGCCGGTCCAGAAGTCGATACCGACAGTGTGCGGACCGTCCCCCTTCATCGCGGGGTCGGCGAAGTCGCCGTTGAGGACGGGGACGGACTGGGACGGCGCGGCGGCACCGGCAGGGGTGGCATCGGCCGGGGTGGCGCCGAGCGCGGCGGGCAGGGCGAACCCGGCGATACCGAGCGCGGCCAGGGTGCGGAGAGGGAGTGACATGAGGGCTCCTGGGGGCGGGGGTCAGCGCTGGGCGGGCGGCAGGGCGTCCTGGCTCGTGGGCAGGACGCCGCGCGGTACGAGGCCCTGGGCGGGCACCTCGCGCAACTGGGACTGTGCCGAACGGGAGGTGTCATCGTCGCCCGCCGTGTTCCCGGGGGGCCGCTTACGGCCGCAGAGGCTGTCGGGCACGGGATAGGTCTGCGCCACGAACGTGCTGCTGTTGACCATCGAGGGGCTGTCCACCGCGATGTTGTTGATCTTGTTGCCCTGGTCGGTGACCAGGCTGCCGACCACCCGGCGCATCGCTGCACTGGCGCCGAACACCAGCATGTCGTACGGCTTGACGGTGCTCTTGTAGGCGGTGGCCTCGGTGTTGTCGACCGTCCAGGACTTGGAGTACGTGGCTTTGAAGGCGGCCTGGAACGCGAGCGACGCGGTCATGGTGCCGGACGCCTTCGCCCCGGCGTTGACGCTGGTCTTGGTGCCGTTCTCGGACGTGGGACCTTCCTTGAGGTTCGGCGTCTTGTGGTTGCTGGTGATGTCGTTGCCGAGGGAGGTGGAGACCTCGCCTGTGGCGGAGACCGTGCCCGTGGCGGTGATGCTGCCGGAGATCTCGCCGCCGATGTTGTCGGTGCTGGTGGTGCGCAATGTCACCGTACGCGTCACATCGATCGGGTCCACGGTGCAGTTGACGACCGCGTTGCCCAGGGACTTGACGGCAGTGGCGAACTCCCGGTCCTTGGTCGGGTCGATGGTGAAGGTGCAGGCGTTCCGCTTGGACTTGTTCTTCTCGCAGTACTCCAGCACGTCACTGATCTTCGCCGGCCGGTTGTCGGCGGTGAACGCGCGGGCGGTGGGCACGCTGTCCGCACCTTCTTCGGCCATCGCGGGGGCGAGCGGGGCGATCAGACCGAGGGTGATCAGGGGGAGGAGCAGCGTGGAGCGGTGCAGGGCGCGCTTGGGCATGACGGAGTTCCTTCCGGCTGTGGGATAGCTGGGGGAGCGGGGACCGAGGAGTGGGGAGCGGGGACGGCTCAGGAACCGAGCAGAGAGCAGAGCTGCGAGACGGGGAAGGGTGACGCGCTCTCGTCGGCCGAACCGGCGGGCAGGGACCCGGGGAAGTCGGCGCAGGTGGACACGACGGCCGACGCGGCGTTGTCCGAGGGGTCGGGCTTGAACGAGCCGATGGTGTCGGTCATGTCCGAGACCCCCTGCTCCTCGTCCGCACCCGTACCGGCCAGCTTCTCCATGCAGGAGCCGGAGCCGGGCGGGCACTCCTTCAGCTTCTCCTCGGCGGCGTCGATGTCCTTGCCGGCCTGGGTCGCCGCCTCCTGGGTCTTCTTCTGCTCCTTGTCGATCTCCTTGGACTCGTTGGCGTTGGTCTCGCGGTCCTTGCACGCCTGGTCGTCGGGCTTGCATTCCTCGGCGGGGGCGGCAGTTGAAGCCTGTACGGAGTGGCTTCCGCTGTATGCCGAGGCGGTGCCCGCGAGCGGGAACAGGGTGACGGCACACACGGCGGCGGCCAGCAGAGCGGGGCGGGTGGGCAGCGGACAGATGCGCATGGGGGACTCCAGGCGATCGTGGGTGGGGAGGTGGGGGGATGGACCCGCGGGAGGACCGTGGGTGACGCGCGGCCCGTGGGGGCGGGCCATCGGTCGGCAGGGGGAAGGGGCGCGGGGCGGGGCTTGGGGACGGCCCTGCAAAGATCATTAAGCGCAGGGAAAAAGTACATAAATTGCGGGCGGCCAGGCCCGGGACACACGGAAGCGACAGCCCGGGAGGGAAGCTCACCGCATCGGCGTAGTGGCGCCCAAGTCCCGTTCACGACAAGGCTCCAGACGCCTGCGGCCTTACTCCCGACTGGCCCGTCACACCCCTGCGCGAGCCCCCGGCGCCCGCCCCGTACCCCGTACAGCGGCCCGTCGCTCGGGTGGTGGCTCCGGTTCGGCGCGCGTAAACGATCTTGCGTGGACAGTCTTGAAGAGAGCGCGGCGGCCGTGACCCGGTCCGTCGGGCATCGTCGTGGGCCTCCCCTGGCCCGCGACCCGTCCCATGCCCCGGACCCGCCGCCCCGCCTCGTCCCACATACCCCACACCGAAGGACGCCCATGTCCCGTTCCACGCGTCGTACCCCGCGCCTGCGCGCCCTGGCGGCCCTCGCCGTGACGGCCACGGCACTCACCGCCGTACCGGCACTGACCCCCCTGGCCAACGCCAACGAGGGCAATCCCACCGTCCTCTCCTGGGGCGCCGGCCGCACCGGCCAGCTCGGCAACGGCACCAGCACCGACAGCCTCAGCCCCGCCTCAGTGACCAGCCTCTTCCGCGGAGACGTCGACCAGGTCTCGGCGGGCGGCACCTCGTCATCCGACTCCTTCGCGCTCGCCCGCACCGACAAGACCGTCAAGTCCTGGGGCAACAACTCCATGGGCCAGCTCGGCAACGGCGGCTCCATCAACCAGACCGTCCCCACCACGGTCCCGCGCCTGACCAACATCAAGGACGTCGCCGCGGGCGGCGGGCACGGCCTCGCTCTGGACACCAGCGGCCAGGTCTACTCCTGGGGCGACAACGCCTACGGGCAGCTCGGCAACAACCGCACCGGCGAAAGCCGCACCGTCCCGGACCGCGTCCAGGGCATGCCCCGCGTCAAGCAGATCTCGGCCGGCTGCGACTTCAGCCTCGCGCTCCTGGAGAACGGCAAGGTCTACGCCTGGGGCCGGGGGGTCTACGGCCAGCTCGGCAACGGCAGCCGTGCCGTCAGCTCCGTACCCCGCCAGGTCGAGGGTCTGGACAGCATCACCGAGATCGACGCGGGCTGCCACCACGCCCTGGCGCTGACCGCGGAATCCACCGTCAAGTCCTGGGGCTACAACCTCTACGGACAGCTCGGCAACTCCTCCACCAAGTCGTCCGTCACCCCCGTCGACGTCGACTGGCTGGAGGACGTCTCCGACATCGAGGCGGGCGCCCACCACAACTACGTGGTCACCAGCGACAGCGAGGTCTGGGGCTGGGGCAACAACCAGTACGGCCAGCTCCTGGAGTCCGACGAGGCGTTCGACTCCAACGTCTCGCGCACCAACCGCACCGCCCCCGTCCAGATCCCGCGCCTGAAGGGCGCCCAGCACCTGGCGGCCGGGGCGCGGCACGGCGTCGCCGTCACCGCCGACGACGTCTACACCTGGGGCCACAACGGAGAGGGCCAGCTCGGCAACGGCACCACCGTCCCGCGCTACGAGTCCGTGAAGATCCTCAACGAGGGCTCCGCGATCAAGGACGTGGCAGCGTCGCTGGGCGGCAACACGACCTATGCGTACTGAGACATACGGTCTCCGAGCCGCCGTGGGCGCGGTGTTGAGCGCAACCGTCGTCCTTGCGGCAGCCGCCCCGGCGCAGTCCGTGGGGACCGACCCGTGGGTCCGTTCCTGGGGAACCAACGCGGCGGGCCAACTCGGCAACAAGTCGATGGTCGACCAGCCCACGCCGGGTTCGGTCCCCGAACTGCACCGCGCGGATGTACGGGAGGTGGCGGCAGGAGGCTACTCCGACACCACCGGATTCGCCGTAGCCGCTCTCGACGACGGCACGGTGAAGTCCTGGGGCGCCAATGTCACTGGTGTACTCGGCAATGGCACCCAGACCGGACAGAGCGCGTCCGCGACCGTCGCGGGACTGACCGGTGTGACCGCGATCGCCGCGGGCCAGGAGCACGTTGTCGCCGTGAGCGGCGGCCGGGTACTGGCCTGGGGTGCCAACCAGTACGGGCAGTTGGGCAACGGGGAGACCGTGCCCCTCAATGACGGCACGGCCAACCGGCCCGTGGTCGTCCAGAGCCTCGACCGGGTGACGGACGTGGGCGCCGGCTCCGCCTTCAGCGTCGCACTCCGTGAGGACGGCACGGTGTGGACCTGGGGCGCCGGGCACAACGGCCGGCTCGGCCACGGGGACACCACGAACATCAACACGCCCCGCCAGGTGGCGGGGCTCAAGGACGTGGTGGCGATCTCGGTCGGCCTTCAGCACACGCTCGCGCTCGGCGCCGACGGCTCCGTCAGCGCGTGGGGCCACGGCGGGATGGGCCGCCTCGGCACGGATTCCCAGGACGACAGCCCGGTCCCGGTCGAGGTCGCCCACCTCGAAGGCGTGTCGAGGATCTACGCGGGCGGTCGCCACAACTTCGCCGTCCTGGAGGACGGCGAGGTCCGGGCGTGGGGCGCCAACGCCTCCGGCCAACTCGGCGACGGCACCATGACCGACCGCACCACCCCTGTCCCGATCGACGCCCTTCGCGACATCCAGGAGCTGGACCCGGGCGCCGACCACAGCCTCGCCGTCCGAACCGACCAATCGGTCGTCAGTTGGGGAGCCAACGCCGCCGGGCAGCTCGGTGACGGCAGCACCACGCCGAGCCTCGCCCCCGTCGAGGTGCTGCCTGCCGGAAGCGGCATCACCCATGTCGACGCGGCCACCAACGCGAATTCCAGCTACGCCTACTGAAAGGGCGCCATGACCACCCTGCGCACCACCCTCACCGCCACCCTCACCCTCGCGGCGCTCGCCGCACCCAGCCTCCCCGCACACGCCGCGCCCAGCGACCCGTGGGTCCGCGCCTGGGGCATCAACAACCTCGGCCAGCTCGGCAACAACAGCAACGTCAACCAGCAGACTCCCGCCGGCGTCCAGGGCATCGCCCGCGACTCCGTACGGGAGATGTCCGGCGGAGGCGACGCCGACAAGAACTCCTTCGCCGTCGCCCTCCTCAAGGACGGCACCGTCAAGTCCTGGGGCGCCAACCTCACCGGCCAGCTCGGCAACGGCACCGTCGTCGCCCAGTACTTCCCCGCCGCCGTCGCCGGACTCTCCGGCGTCAGCGAGGTCTCGGCGGGCAGCAACCACGTACTCGCCGTCCGCGGCGGACGCGTCCTGTCCTGGGGCAGCAACACCAAGGGCCAGCTCGGCAACGGCCTGACCGCCGCGGACCCGACCGGAGTGCAGAAGACCCCGGTCGACGTGCAGAGCCTCAACAAGGTCAAGGACGTCGGAGCGGGCTGCGACTTCAGCGTGGCCCTGCGCCAGGACGGCTCGGTCTGGGCCTGGGGCGAGGGCGTCAACGGCCGTATCGGCAACGGCGATAACACCGCCCGCAACACCCCGCAGAAGGTCAAGGACCTGGAGGACATCGTGTCCATCTCGGTCGGCTGCGCCCATGTGCTGGCCCTCACCGCCGACGGCACGGTCAAGTCCTGGGGCAAGAACACGGAGGGCGAGCTCGGCAACGACTCCATTGGCGACAGCAACGTCCCGGTGGACGTGCACCACCTCGAAGGCGTCGCGAAGATCTCCGCCAACGCCTACACCAACTTCGCGATCCTGGACGACGGCAGCGTCAGCGCCTGGGGCAAGAACGACGTCGGCCAGCTCGGCGACGACACGACCACCATGCGCACCACCCCGGTGCCGATCGCCCCGCTCCAGGGCGCCACGGAGGTCGTGAGCGGCTTCGACTACACGGTCGCCGCCCTGGACGACGGCTCCGTAATCTCGTTCGGCGCCAACGCCAACGCCCAGCTCGGCGACGGCACGACCACGCCAACACGTGAGCCGGTGACGGTACTTCCGGCAGGCAGCGGAGTCGCCCACGTCGCCGCGGCGACAACGGGCAAGTCCACGTTCGCGTACTGAGTCCCTGCCTGCCCCTGCCGCTGGTGATGCGCGTCAACCGGCGGCAAGGGTACGGCAGTCAGTCACACTTCAGCTCGCGCTCGGCGAACGCCACGAATTGCTTCATCAGCTTCGGCAGGGCGGTGCGCGCCGCCGTGTCGTCCTCCTCCGCGCTGTCGACCCAGAGTCGCAGGTCAATGTATTTCCCGGGCGTGAAAGGGGTCTTGGAGGGCTGGCAGACGATGTATGAGGCCGCTCCGCCGTACCGGACGATGCCCTTCTTTCCCGCGTCGATCGGGACCGGCTTCGCCTTGTCCATGCTGCTCCACTCGATGCTGTCCTCGAAGTTGCGGCGACGCGCGGTCGCCTGGAACTCCGTATCGCCGTCGATATCGAGGGCGCACGACGCCAGGTCCGCCTCCTCCGGCAGAGCGAGCGGGCGCATGCTCAACGCGCTGAAGGTGGCCTTCGTGCCGGTCGGCAGGAGGGGGGCTACGTCCTTCGAGGCGAAGGCGCCCCAGCAGATTCGCTCGGGCAGTTCCGGAACGGTTTTGGATTCGCCGTCCGAGCAGCTGGTCAGGGCTGCAATCAGGATCGCAGGACCTACGACCGTCATGGCAATCTTCTTGATTTGCTGCACGGGTACTACCCCTTGCCGTTCGAGCTCGCCATCAGGTCCCGCCCAATGGAATGAGCTGATGCTGTCTCTGTTGAGGCGGAGCCCTGGTATTCCTTGATCTGGGCAGTCGTGAGACCGGACCCCTTGGCGCCCGTCTCGACGGCGTCCCTTGCTGATTCCTTGGCCGCCTCTTCGGCTCTTACGTAACCCGAAGCGGACTCAAGGCGCGCCTTCTCCGGCCGGTCTTCCTCTGCGCGCTTCACCACGGACTCGGTGACGTCTTCCTGGATCCATCCCACGACGTCACCGCCTATGCGCGCACGGCCTCCCGGGAAGCCTCCTCGGCTCAGCCCCGCCGCACCCGCCCCGAGATCCGGCGGCCGAGCCGTCCGAGGGTGCTCGGCCGGTTCCACGCGCGGAACGCATCCGCCCGGCCGCTGCTGCCCGCGCTCTCCACGGCCTGCTCGACCTCCTTGAGGCGGGCGGGCGAGTGCGTACGTACGGCGGGGCGCAGTACGTCCCGGAGCAGGGCGTCGGCCGTGGTGTTCCATACGGTGCCCGCGTGCGGGTAGGCCGTCCAGACCCCGAAGCAGTCAGCCGCGTAGGCAGCGTCGGCCCGTAGCCGCTGGGCGACGCCGTCCGTACGGGCCGCCCGGTCGTACGCCGCCACCAGGTCGGCGTCCTCGCTGTGCACGAAGGCGTACAGCTCGGCCTCCGGACGGTCGTGGGCGAGCAGCCGTACGGCCAGGGCGCCGAACGCCCGCTCCCGGACGGCCGGTTCGACCGGTTCGGCCTGCGCGCACAGCTTGCGGGCCCGCTCCACCCAGCCCTCCTCGGCCACCCCGGAGCCCACTTCGCGCGCGAAGTCCAACAGCATCAGCGCGCCCCGCACCCGCCCCTCGATCTCCTGCGGGAAGCCGCGCAACAAGTCGTGCGTGAGCCCGGCGGCCTCTTCGTCGTCGGCCGACGCGCCCAGCGCCGCATCGACGAGCCGCGCCCACGTCCCGGCCGTCCGGTGCGCGTCCGACGTGGCCGCCTCAAGCAGCAGCCGCGCCTCCTCGGTCGTCGGCGCGCGGTCCCCCCACACCAACCCCGCAGCGGTACGCAGCACCATCGGCTCCGCGAACGGCGAAAGTCCGGCCGCCCGCAGCACCCGCTGCCACACGGCCGCCCGGTCGCCGCCCAGGGTCGCCCGAGCCTCGGCGGCCTCGGCGCACATCCGCAGATGTGGCAGCGCCTGCGTCCCCGTGAATGGCAGCGTCACCCGGCCCAACAGCCGTTCCACCGCCTCCGGATCGTCCGGCGCGATCCGGTCCAGCGCACCGAGCAGCGCCGTCCGCACATCGAACTGCTCGTCCAGCAACTCCAGCAGAGCCGGCCCGAACTCCGGATCGTCCTCGGCGAGCAGCGCGGGCGCCAACCGCCGTACGACCGCGGGAAGGAACTCCGCACAGTCCACGTCCAGCAGCCGCGCCACCCGCAGCAACTGCACCGTCCGCGCCACATCCCCACTGGTCGCGGGCGCACTCAACTCCGCCAGGATCTCCGGGCCGAGTACGCTCCCGATCGCCTCGCCGTCCGGACCTGTGAACGCGGAACGGCCGGGCAGTTCCAGTGAACCGTTCCCCCCACGCACCGCCTCCGTGACCAGCATCGCCGCAAGCGGCGCGGTCGTCGTGTCGGGCGAGCGCCCGTCGAGCGCACCGAACAGCCGGCCCACCGCGTCGAATTCGGGTCCGGTCCGGTCGTCGACACCGGGCGACGTCAGTGCCTCGACCAGCTGCCGCGTCTGCTTGGCATCCAGTGCGTACGGTCGCTCGGCAGCCCAATCGGCCGCCGACGCCCGCTCGTTGGCGCCGAGTGCGATCCCCGCACACAGTGCCGTCACAGCCAGCGGGCCGGCGGCGAAGGGTTCCCCGGGGAGCTCACCCGCCTCCCGGAACAGCTCCGGCGCCCGACTCCGCCAGATCCGCGCAGCGGTCTCTGCCCAGGCATCCTCCGACGCCCCCTGCGGCCGGGACCCGGTGCACGTATGCACACGGAGGCCGCCGCCCAACTCACGTACGTCGTCCGGCAGTACACCCACCACACGGTGCGGCGCGAGCCCCGGCTTCCGGGTGTACGTCGTGAACGTCAGCCGCTCCGCGCTCTCCCGGGGCAGAGCAGCCCCGGCCAGCGCGATCCACCGCGCCACGTCCGCACTCTGCCGCTCGACGAGCACGACCGGCGACACCGGCGGACTCTCCTCGCTCACCCGTCGCAGATCGGCGAAGACGGACGCGAGCCACGGACTGCGGGAGACGGCGAAGTCGCCCAGCCCCTCACGCACCGCCCCATGCCGCGGCGGCAGGCTGCTGAGGGGATCGGGTATCGCGCCGCCAGGCGTCACGGACACCCACTGCGGCGACCTCCACGCATCGACAGGCAACCGCCCGCCCGTCAGCCGCGTGTCCACGGGCAGATGCACCGCATGGGCGTGGAACCGTACGGGAGCGGAGCCCGCCCCGCGCACGGGCACCGTGCGACAGAGCAGCCGACTGCCGTCGGACAGCACGCTGAAGCTGAACGCCTGGGGCAGTGACCACAGTTCGGCATCCGTCGGCAGGAAGGGAGCGTCGGCCGGAAACTCGTATCCGATCAATGGCTCGATCTCGTCGAGCATCGACGCGGAGATCCCGGGACCGACCGCCGTGAACCGTCCCCCCGAAGCCTCGCTCCCCGGCGCGGCGGAGGTGTAGTGCAGCTGTGCAAGGCTCATGCGTCGGCCCTCTTCGTCCCTGCCGCGAGCGTCCCCGTTTGCACCCCACGACTGGGGGCGGGGAGAAGTCCCGCAGCCGTGGGGGCGACGCTATCAAGAGGGGGCGCACTGATGTGCGGGCTCAGGCTCCAGCGGCGTACGAGACGAAACTCGTCCAGGAACCGGGCCGGAGCGCGAGCTGCGGACCCTCGGTCACCTTGGAGTCGCGGATGTGGACGGTGTCGGGGCAGGAGGCGACTTCTACGCAGTCATCGCCGGACCCGCTGCTGTAACTGGACTTGTGCCAGGAGAGGGCGACTTCGACGCAGTCGTCTCCGGAGCTGCCGCTGAAGCTGCTCTTGAACCAGGTCAGTTCTGTGGTGCTCATACCGCTCCTCGCATCTGCCGCAACAGGCTCAGGGAGTCCTCCAGGGAAAGAGCCTGTGACCGCATCCTGGCATACCTCATCTTGAGCATGCTGACGAGTTTGGGGTCGGAGATGAGCTGCCCGCTTTCCTGCCCTTCGCTGTAGCCGAGCCAGCGGTTGCCAGGGGTCTCGCACAGCCGCATGGGCCCGTCCATCCCCGCGTGACCCGTACGCACCAGAGGCATGACTTGGACCTCAACATTGCGCAGTTGCGCATTGTCGAGCACTTGGTCAATGAGTTGCCGGGTCACTTCTGGTCCGCCCATCTGGCGCCGGAACAAATGCTCTTCAACGATGAAGCTGTACGAGGTGTTCGGCCGCTCCCGCAGCAGACGCTGGCGTCCCAGTCGTGCTGACAGTCGGTCCTCGACCTCATCGTCACCCAACGGAGGAAGTCGGTTTTCGAACAACCTCCGTGCATACGCCTCCGTCTGCAACAACCCCGGCACCAACCGGCATTCGTACGTATAGAGGCTCACCGCCTCCGCTTCCAGCTTCGCCCACTGGCGGAACCACTTGGCCAGCCCCGGCCGTCGGGACAGATGCCGTGCCGCCCCCTGGATCGTGCCGAACGCGTCAAGGACCACTTCCGCACGGTCCACGAAGTCCCCGGGAGGGAAGCGCCGGCCCTGCTCGATGGAGGCGACCGTCGGTACCGAGTAGCAGACCCTCGGCGCGAAGTCCTCCTGTGTCAGACCGGCCCGCTTCCGGAACGCCTTGATGACCTCTCCGAATGCCTTGAGGCTGTCCGAGGATTCCGGCTCCCCACCGCTCGTAACTCCACTCGTACTGCCCCCGATGTCGGCCATGTCCGGTCACCCTTCGCGCCTGTCCCCAACCGCTCCAACCCAACTGATCCATCGTCACGTTCCGTGAGGGGTACTGTCCACCGTGTGTACCCGTACGCTGACGCAGCGTACGAGTCGCTGAGTAGTTGGAAGCCCGGATTGATCAGGGTTTGGGGTGTACTGTCCCGCGAGGTTGGGGACACGGCTGGCTGGTGGCTGGCCTTTCAACGCGGTGTGGCCGCGATGGTGGTTGTAGTGGTGCAGCCACACGTCGTAGGCGGCGCGTCGTTCCTGCTCGGTGCGGTAGGGCCGGCTCGCTGTAGGCCAGCCTGGAGTGGTCGTCCACGGCGTTGTGGAGATAGCTGTAGCCACCGCCGGAGCGGTTCTTGCGGCCGGCCTGGCGGTCCAGGACCTGATGTCCGCCCCCGTCGGGGATGTTGCCGAGCTTGTTGATGTCGACGTGCACCATCTCGCCCGGGGCATGGTGCTCGTAGCGTCTGATGGCACGGCCCGTGGCTCGGTCGAGGTGGGTCAGACGGGCCAGCCGGTAGCGGGTGAGGACGCGATGCACCGTGGCGGGATTGACCCCGAGCAGGTAGTCGATGCGGGCGGGGCCCCAGCGGCGCAGGATCCGGACCTTGGTGATCCGTCTCTCGGTGCGGGTCGGAGTGCGGTGCGGACTGCGATGAGGGCGGCTCGACCGGTCGCGCATCCCGGCTTCGCCCTGTTCGCGGTAGCGGTCGGCCCATCGTTTGTCGGTGGTGGGTGAGACCTGGATGCGTTCGGCTGCCCGTCGTAGCGGCCAGCCGTCGCGCACCACGCAGAGGGCCAGGCGGAGGCGGCCGGTTTCGGTCAGGGGCGCATTGCGGTGAGTCATGGGGCTTTCTGGTTCTGCGTAGGGAAGCGCGCGGGTTCGTGAAGTCTCAGGGGGCGAAACAGGGAAACCCGCGCGCAGATCGGCCTGTTTAAGGGCCGTGGGCGCGCGGGTTGGGGCTTGTGGTGGTGTGGTTGTCAGGCGTCGGCGAGCCTGCGTGAGGCGTCCATGAGGTGCTGGGTGGTCGTGGCGTCGAGGGCGATCGGTGTGCGCTGTTCGAAGCGGCCGGGTTTGCCCCAGTAGACGGGGTCCTGCCAGTCGTCGCGCCGAGTGGCTTCGACGACGCTGCGGGCGGAGGTCTCGACGGAGTCGAAGAGGACCGGCCCGAGGACCTTGGCGCCGGCGCGCATGTACCAGGGGGCGATGCGCAAGATGTCGGTCTTCACGGCGCCGGCGTTGATCACTCCGGCGGCGAGGCCAGGTTCGGTGCGGGTGAGGTGGGCGGCGTAGTGGTGGTTGGCCAGTTGGATCGGCTTACGGTCGTGCCCGAAATCGAAGGGGGCGAACTCGGGGAAGCGGGCGAAGTCGGCGTCGTCGGTCGGCGGGACCGCGGCGGTCATCATCAGTACGACCGGCCGCTCGGCGCGGCGCAGGGCGGGCAGCAGGAGCTGCGTGAGGTGGTAGCGGCTGAGGTAGTTGATTGTGAAGAACGGGTGGAGCCCGTCGGCCGTGCGGCTCTCCTGCGAGGTGAACACGCCGGTGGTGTGGACGAGGGCGTCGATGCGGTCGTGCTGGCCGAGGACGCGCTGGGCGGCGTCGCGGACGCCGTCGTGGGTGGACAGGTCGGCGGCGAGGAAGGTTGCCCGGTCGGCAGCCGCGCCGAACGAGGCGAGCGCGGCCTCACCCTTGCGCGGGTCACGGCCCAGCAGAACGAGCCGGTGGCCGTCGGCCAGGAGATCGCGGGCGGCCTGGAGGCCGATGCCGCTGTTGCCGCCGGCGATGAGGATGGTCTTCATGATGCTCCGGGGAAGAGGGCGGGCGGCCACCGTCCGGTCGTGGTGTGGACCGGTGGCCGCCCGTGGTCGGCGTGCTGGCGTCAGGCGCCGATGAAGTGCTCGGCCTGGGTGCGACTGGTGTGGAGGGTCCAGTAGTCCAGGGCGATCTCGTCGGGTGCGCGGAAGGGGACGCCTTCGGGGGCCTGGGTGCCGATCATGAGGTTGATGGCCACGTTGGCCGCGTAAATGCCTTCGTCGGCGAGGGTGTTGTGGAGGTTGATCGCCCAGTTCCGCTGACCGGCCTGGGCGATGTTGGCGTCGGCGAGCATCGGGTACGGGTTGACCGCGCCGCCGCCGGTGGTGAACAGCAGCGTGCCGGCCTTGGCCTGGAGCATTCCGGGCAGCACCGTCTGGACGGCGGCGACCGCGCCGTAGAGCAGGCTGTCGATCTGCGGCCGCAGGTTGTCCAGGGTCACGTCCTTGGGGGAGGTCATGGTCAGGCCCGCGTGCGGGGAGAACTCCAAGACATCGATCCGCCCGAACCGCGCGATCGCGGCCTCCAGCGCGCCGGCGAGCTGGGCGGAGTTGGCGACGTCGGCGGGGAAGCCCTCCGCGGTGATCCCAGCCTCGGCGAGTTCGGCGACCAGGGCGTCGAGCTTGTCCTTGGTGCGGGAGATCAGGGCGACGTCGAAGCCGTGGCCGCCGAAGACCTTGGCGATGGAGAGGCCGAGGCCGGGGCCGGCTCCGACGATGGCGATGGTGGGCATGCGAACACTCCTTGAGGGCGGTGCGGTTCCCGACCGGTCGGCCGGGTGAAAACGAGGGGGCGTGCGCCGGGGTCAGTCCTGGTCGGCCGGCGGGGTGACGCCGGGCCAGTCGGTGGGGCACGGCGCGTCGAGGGCGCCGAGGATGCGCTGGGAGGCTGCGCCGAGCTGACGCTGCTGCGCTTTGGTCAGCGGGTCGAAGACCAGGCGGCGCACCGCGTCGAGGTGGCTGGGGGCCGCGGCGGCGACCTTGTCCATGCCGTCGTCGGTGAGGGTGGCCAGGGTGGCGCGGCCGTCGGAGGGATCGGGGTGGCGGCGTACCCAGCCGCGCTTCTCCAGCCGGATGACCACATTGGACAGCCGGGAGAGTGTGCTTCCGGCGTACTGGGCGACCTCGCTCATCCGCAGGGTGCGCTCCGGCGCCATCGACAGCGCCGACATCACCACGTACTCGAAGTGGGCGATGCCCGCATCCCGCTGCATCCGCGTCTCCAGCGCGGCCGGCAGCTGGGTCAGCACGTAGGCGAAGGCGTTCCACTGCTGCTGTTCATCGGCGTCGAGCCAACGGGGCCCGGCCGATCCCTGTGCGTCTTCCATGCCTCCAATGTACTCCAAGCATGGAGCAAAATGTCAATCAATTTACTCTCGGCTTGAAGTAATTATCTGGTACGGTCAATTCAACCTTGAAGTTATTGGATGGAGTGACGAGAGCCGATGAATGCCTTCTTGTGGATCGTCGCGGGTGTGCTGGCGGCCGTGTTCCTGCTGGCCGGGGCGATGAAGCTCAGCCGCACTCCGCAGCAGCTGGCCGCTTCCGGACTGGGCTGGGCCGAGGATTTCGGTGCCGGGCTGGTCAAGCTCATCGGCGCGCTTGAAGTCCTTGCAGCTTTCGGGCTGATCCTCCCGCCGCTCGCGGGTGTCGCGGAGGTTCTGGCCCCGGTGGCCGCCACCGGACTCGCCGTACTGATGGCCGGCGCGGCCGTCACGCACGGCCGCCGTAGAGAGTTCCAGATGATCACCGTGAACGTCGTCCTGCTGGCGCTCGCCGCCGTGGTCGCCTGGGGCCGCTTCGGCCCGCATGCCTTCTGAGGCGTACCCCGACAGCCCTGTACAGCGCATCACCCTCCGCCGCGCACGCGGACCACGAACAGGGAATGGAACGCACCATGCCCGCAGAGAAAGAAGCCGGCATCATCACTGCCGACGCGCAGGTCACAACGCTCCAGGCCATCCTGGCCGCCCATGGTCACTCGCCGGAGGACGTCCTCGCCGGCGCCGATGCCGCCCGCGAGCGCACCACGAACGCGTCCCCGCAGACCACCGAAGGGCCGTACTACGTCCCCGGCGACGGCGAACCCCTCCAGCGCAAGGACATCGCGGACGGCCGCCCAGGCGTTCCGCTCCGGCTGCGCATCACCGTGCTCAGCGCCGACCAGGGCGCACCGGTCGACGGTGCCGTGGTCGACGTATGGCACTGCGACGCCCTCGGCTACTACTCCGGGTACCTGGCCCACGACCCCGACACCCTGCCGACCATGGACGAGACCGGCCACGTCCCGCCGTCCGACGTCTCACGCTTCCTGCGCGGCTGTCAGCCCACCGGCGCCGACGGCGCGGCCGAGTTCGACACCGTTTACCCGGGCTGGTACTTCACCCGCAGCATCCATATCCATGTCAAGGTCCTCGTCGACGGCCAGGAGGTGTACACCGGCCAGCTGTACCTGCCGGAGAAGTACAACGAGGCCATCGAGGCATTCCCGCCTTACAACCAGCACACCACGCTGGAACGGCTCCCCAACGAGGACGACCTGGTCTACCGGACCGTCGGCGGCGAGGACCTGCTCCTGGACGTCCACGCCGTCGTCCCCGGCCACATCCAAGGCGGACTCAACGCCTCCTTCACCATGACCGTCGCCCTACCCTGAGGCCCTGCCGTGCCGCCGCGCTTCCCATCCGCGCGGCGGCACCGCCCTTTGCACCGGACGCACAGAAGCTGGCCCATCTCGAGCACACAACCAGCGGGTGGCGAACAAGCCCCAGCCGCCGTCGGTCACCGCTCCTAACCTCCGTGGGCAGAACACCTAGGCTGAGGTGGTCCCGCATCCGCCGTGAGCTGGGCAAAGGACCCCGGGCGGGCGCCACGATCATCGACTCCCAGTCCGTGAAAGCAGCCTCCACCGTCACCCGGGAATCCCGCGGCTACGACGCGGGCAAGAAAATCAACGGCCGCATGCGGCACCTGGTCGTCGACACCCGCGGCCTCCCCCTGCTCGTCATGGTCACCCCCGCCGACCTCCACGACTCCGCTGCCGCAAAGGAAGTCCTCTTCCGGCTCGTCTCATGCACCCGGAGATCACCATCGTCCGGGCCGACCGCGCCTACGCGGGCAAGCTCGTGACCTGGGCCAAACGCCACCTCAACCTGACCATCAAAAACGGTCAGGCCCAAGGACACCACCGGCTTCGTCGTCATCCCCCAACGCTGGGTCGTCGAACGCTCCCTGGCCTGGATCATGAACGCCCGCCGCCACGCCCGCGACTACGAAACACTCCGAAACTCCCATCACCTGGGCCGCCATCACCTTCATGACCCGCCGCATCACCCGCTGACCGGCAACCCTCCGTCACCGCACCAGTCGTCCAACGGATCTTGACAAACCCGCAGACCGGAAACAACGTCTCAGGCGCGGCGGACCCGCCAGAGCCAAGCTGCTGTGCCGGCCAGCAGAGCGAGCATCGCCAGGTTGGCCAGGAGGGCCGGGGTGTCGCCCGACGCGGCGACGCTGGACGAAATCCAGATGCTGATGGCGACGGTCGGCAGGACGGCGGTGAGCAGAACGCCAGTGGTCTTCTGGACAGAGGTCCAGTGCACTGAGGTGCAGAGAAGTACCGCGCCGATGACGCGGAACAAGGTGCTGCAGAACTGTGCGGCGGGGACGTGGGGGAGGACCGCCGCGAAGAGGAACGGGAGGGTGAGCATCAGGAGCGGGACCAGGGGGTGTACCTTGCCACGCCGGGCGGGTGCACCGCCCCGGGCCGAGGCCCCGGCGGCCCCGTTCCCCGCCTCGGCCAGCGCCGTCGCCGCGATCACGCGGGGGTCCCCAAGCTCCGCCAAGACCTCGCCGATCGCGGCATGGGGGCGTTCGGCGCGCGTCACCTCGATGTGTTCGGCGAGGTCGGCGAGGAGTTCCTGGCGTCGGTCGGCGGGGAGCGCGGAGGCCTCGCGCTCGACGGCGGAGAGGTAGTCGCGTACGGGGTCGGCAGAGGTCTTCATTCGAGGTCTCCGGTAAAGGGGTGCGGGGTGGTCAGGAAGGCGTCGACGGCGTTGCGGAAGCCGGGCCAGACGCGGGTGAACTCGTCGAGCGCGGCCCGGCCGCTGTCGGTGAGCGCGTAGTAGCGACGAGGTGGGCCGGAGGTGGACTCCTGCCAGGTAGTGGTGACCAGGTCGTCGCGGCGGAGCCGGGAGAGCAGCGGGTAGACCGTGCCCTGGCTGGTGGCCAGGGCACCGGAGTCCTCCAGGGCATGGAGGAGTTCCACGCCGTAGCGGGGGCGGTCCCGCATCAGGGCGAGTACGCAGTACTCCAGGACACCCTTGCGCAGCTGGGCGGCAGCCCGGGCCTGCTTGGTCGAATCACCTGGTTCCATGCGATGCAAGATACCTGGTGGCGCAAGTGGATGGGAAGGGGAGGGTGGATCCCTTCACCCGTAAGTCTGGTGGTGCTGGTGCTTACGACCTTCCGGGCCGTCACCAGGCCGTGATCATGCGGGTGACTCGACATACCCGCAGATCGGAAACAACTTCTGACCTGGTACGTGTGGGTCACGAAGTCCGCGTGAGCACGCGGAGCTGGTCGACGAGGGCGTGGACGTCACGCGCGACAGTGCTGTCGGTGACGCATTCCGCAGCCGTCGCGAGAGTGGGGCGACAGGCGCGGCAGAGGCCATCCGGGAGTGCTTCCGGGTGGCCGGGGGCCCCGCACTTGGTGCACTCGACCATCGTGCGGCGTACGGGAGTTGCGGTGGCGGCGGGCAGGCGGGGCGGCATCTTGTCGCGGAGGCGGCGGCGTACGAAACCGCGCGGCACGTCGACCGCTGTCGGGAGTCCGGCGGTCAGAGCATGCGTCAGGTACTCCGCGCTCGCACCTCGCGCCAGCCACTCCGCAGCAAGACCCTCCAAGGCCTCGCAGTCATCGGCGGAGAGAGCCAGGCGGGCGTCCCGGCAGCCGAGTTGGGCGAGGGCGAGGTAGGCGGGCGAGGGCGAGTGGTCGTGTTGCGGGGCAGGGGGTTCGACGACATCGGCGGGTGCGGGTGCCGGGGCGCACTCGCGCACCACCGCGCCCTTGCTGTCCTCGGCGGCGATGAAGGCGGCCCACCACTCGTTGTCGCGAGCCGTGCGGGACCAGAAGGTGCGGAAGACCCAACGGACCTGGGCGCCCACGCCGGCCGGACGTCGTACGCGGCGCAGGTGGCCCGCCACCGACAGAGCGGTGAGTGCGGTGCCGACGGCCTGCTGGCCGTAGCGGGGGAGTTGCCGGGCGAGGGTCTTGACCGTCATCGCGGCGCCTTCCGGTAGCCGGTCGACAAAGGAGGCGATGTACCGCTCGCGCTCGGGCAGCAGGGCGAAGTCCTCGGCCTGGCGCGGGGCCTGGTCGGGGGTGGATCGCTTGCCGTAGCCGCTCTTGGCCATCGGGTACGACGACGAGGGTGCGGGCGCGGGCAGGGCAGAGCTAAAGTTCTCGGTAGCCACGGGATCGCTCTATTCGATCTTGAGGTGAGACCCCGGCCTGGTGCGCTAACACCGAGTCGGGGTCGTTTTGTTGTGTCTCGGCACCGTAAGCATCCGCGCGGGCGCGCCGCAAGCTGGTCCTGATTAGTCGTACTTGCTCGCCGTGACGGGTGGGGGAGGTGGGGTTGGTTTTCCTTAACCAGCTTTATTTACCCGGTGGTTGGGAAGAAGCTCGAATCTCGCGTCTCGTATCCCGATGCCCGAATCCCGGGGCTTGAGCTTCGGGACGCGCACCCTCGTACGTACCCTCCAAAGAGTGAGGAACCCGGTCCGGATCTCGAATCCCGAGTCTCGGGCATCGGGATGCGAGCCCCGAGAGTCGGAGCTGCCGGAGCATCGCCGGAATCCAACAGTCCGCTCCTGCCCGGGGTCACGGTCCGTACCCCGCCGGCCCGGCGGACGTACCCGTACGCACACTCCGCGTACGGCCGCCCGATCTGGAGGTATCGGGGGCGCGGCCGCCACGCTCGTCGCATGGAAGCTCCCCCTGCAACCCAACGCCCGCTCACCGTGCGTGAGTTCACCCAGCGCTTCAGCGCCACCCCGCGAGGCGCCCGTCTTGCCCGACGGTTCGCCCGGTTCGAACTGGACCGCTGGGGCATCCCGTACGGCGGCGATGTCTCCGACACAGCCGCGCTGCTCGTCGCGGAACTGGCGGCCAACGCCGCCACCCACGGCCGCGTACCGGGCCGGGACTTCGAACTGGTGCTGACGCTCACTCCACGCGGCCCGGCTCTCAGCACGCTCAGTATCGAACTCTCCGACACCCGCACCGAAGCCCGCCCGCCTTCCCCCGCCGACATCACCCCACCCCCACCCGACGCGGAATCGGGCCGGGGCATGGTCCTGGTCGACGCCCTGGCTGACCGCTGGGAGGTACGCGACCGCCGCCGGGCGCCGGGCAAGACGGTCCGCGCGGAACTGGACCTGCTGTACTGATCGCCTGTGTCCGGAAGAGAGGGCGGTGGGCCTGTGGGAGTGATCGAGCGGCTGTGGGCGGCACAAGAGATGCCGTACACCGATGGCTTGTACAGGCAGGACGACACCGCCCTGGAGGTGCATGTGCCCGGCCCCGGTGCCTACCACCCGGACGCCGGGCAGCCCATTCCCTTCCGCCTGGGGGAGCCCCTCGACGTGGCCCGCGCCCTTGAGGAGGACGGCACCACCGACGTGGACACCTACTTCGAGAGTCCGCTGCCGGACGGATCGGGATGGATGTCCGGCGGCGGCAGCGGGATGGGCAACATCGGCTACCTCGCGTGTCTCGACGCGGACCGCTCGCTGCGGTGGGTCGCTGTCATGTTCAGCTCCAACCCGTTCACGGGGGTGCGCTACGAGGGTGCGACCGCCGTCTTCACGAACGACTGGCGAAACCTGCTGACCCTGACCCTCGATATGGAAGGGGAGACATGGAAGGGGAGTTGCCACCTCTTTCCACTCTCAACGTATAGCGCACCGGGGGGCTTGCGGCAAGGCCCCGGTCGTACCGCAGAATCGTCGGCCTGAGCCGCTGAACCTGGGGAATCGGGAGTCCGGAATGCGTGTGTTGTTGTCGACGTACGGGTCACGTGGGGACGTCGAGCCGCTGGTGGCGCTGGCGGTGCAGGTGCGGGCCCTCGGCGCGGAGGTACGGGTCTGCGCGCCGCCGGACAAGGAGTTCGCCGAGCTCCTGGCCGGTGTCGGCGTGGAGCTGGTGCCCATCGGTGCACCGATGGGCACGATGGTGCGGCCGGCGTCGTCGGCGGAGGCGGCCCGGCGCGTGGCCGAGCTGGCCGGGCAGTTCGAACCCGTCGCGGCGGCGGCCGAGGGATGTGACGTCCTCCTGGCGACGGGGCTCGCGCATTTCGGCTCGCGGTCGGCGGCCGAGAAACTGGGCATCCCGTACGTGTACGCGACCTTCTGCTCGTACTTGCTGCCCTCGCCGCACCGCGCGCCGCCGCCCGCACCGCTGCTGCCGGGCCGACCGGTCCCGCCGGAAGTGACCGACAACCGCGTGCTGTGGGACCTGAACGCCCAGCTCTTCAACACGCTGCACGGCGAGTCGCTCAACGCGCACCGGGAGTCGGTCGGTCTGCCGCCGGTGGGCGACGTCCGCAGCTTCATCTTCACCGACCACCCGTGGCTGGCGGCGGACCCGGTCCTGGACCCGTGGCAGGAGACCGCTGACCTCGACGTCGTACACACCGGTGCGTGGATCGCGCCGGACGAACGCCCGCTCCCGGACGAGCTGTTGGCGTTCCTGGACGCGGGTGCACCGCCGGTCTACGTCGGCTTCGGCAGCATGCGCGGCGTCTCGGAGGACATCGCCGCGGTGGCGATCGAGGCGATCCGCGCGCAGGGCCAGCGCGTACTCGTCGGGCGTGGTTGGGCGGGCCTGGGCCTGATCGACGACAAGGGCGACTGCTTCGCCGTGGGCGAGGTCAACCAGCAGGCACTGTTCGCCAGGGTGGCCGCCGTGGTGCACCACGGCGGCGCGGGCACCACGACGACGGCAGCCCGGGCCGGTGCGCCCCAGGTGGTCGTACCTCAGGCGGGGGATCAGTCGTACTGGGCGGGGCGGGTGGCCGACCTGGGCATCGGCGTGGCCCACGACGGCCCGACTCCGACCACCGAGTCCCTGTCGTCCGCAGTCAGGGCGGCCCTGACCCCCGAAGCCCGCGAGCGAGCGAGGTCGGTGGCCGGCACGATCCGCACGGACGGGGCGACGGAGGCCGCGAAGCGTCTGCTGGACGCGGCCGGCTGAGTGAGAGTGTACGACCGTACGCTCCAGAGTGTACGATCGTACGCATGACGACGGAGACGGACTACTTCGCTGACGACCCGCGCACCAATCTGGAGCGGATGCTCGCGGGCGATCTCTATATCGCCGACGATCCGGAGATCGCCCGCCTTCAGCAACGCGCCATGCGGCTCGCGGCGCGCTACCAGACCGCGTACGTCGAGGACACCGCGACCGCCAGGCCGCTCCTGACCGAACTGCTCGCCTCAGTGGGGGAGGGCGTCGACGTACGCCCGCCGCTCTACATCGACTACGGCAGCAACATCACCATCGGGGCCCGTACGTTCGTCAACTACAACCTGACGGCGCTGGACGTCGCGCAGATCACGATCGGTGAGGACTGCCAGATCGGCCCGAACGTCCAACTCCTCACGCCCACCCACCCCGTGGAGCCCGAGCCCCGGCGCGACAAGCTCGAAGCCGCGCTTCCCATCACCATCGGCGACAACGTCTGGCTCGGCGGGGGAGCGATCGTGTGCCCCGGCGTGACGATCGGCGACAACTCCGTCATCGGCGCCGGTGCGGTGGTCACCAAGGACGTGCCCGCCAACGTCGTCGCGGTGGGTAACCCCGCGCGGCCCGTCCGCAGCATCTGAGGCGCACCCTCATGGCCACCGGACAGACCGATCCGCAGCGACGCGAGCGGATTCTCGCCGCCACGCTCGATCTGATCGCCGACGACGGCGTAGCAGGCGTCTCCCACCGCAAGATCGCGACCCGCGCCGGGGTGCCGCTCGGGTCGATGACGTACCACTTCTCCGGCATCGACGAGCTGCTGCGTGAGGCGTTCACCGGATTCGCCCGTCATATCGAGGACGTCTTCGAGCTGCACCTCAGCCGCGCCGACAGCACCGAACAGGCCCGCGAAGCGGTCACCGACCTCATCCACACACTCTCCGAGGGGCCGCGCCGCGATCTGGTCCTCGCGCAGGAGCTCTACACGCTCGCCGCCCGGCACGTGGAGTACCGGTCGTTGACGCAGGAGTGGATGCGGCGCAGCCGCCACCTGCTGGAGCAGCACTTCGACGCGGACACGGCCCGCCAACTGGACGCGCTGATCGAGGGTATGACATTGCACCGTGCACTGGACGACTCACCCCACGACCGCGCCCTGACCCGCCTGGCCGTGGCCCGCCTCACCGCCGCTGCATAGCGGAGCACACGCCGCCGCGTAGACGGCACACACAGACAGCCCGTGAGGCGCGGCCCTGACACCGCGCTTCACGGGCGTTCGGCTGAGCCGGCTGAGTTGGCTGGGAACTCCGGGACGTAAGTGACGTCAGGCGTGGCAGTGGAGCCGGACAAGGATGGTGTCGCCGGGAAGACCCGCGAGGTACGCCTGGCTGCCTGGCCATATGGAGGGCTTCGGCGGGTCGTGAGGGCAAAGGTCGGGCTCGCAGGAGGCATGGACGGCGTGGCTGCCGCCCTCCAACCACCAGCCGTCCAGGGTGAGTACGTCCGTATCCGGCGGGTTTGGCGAAGTGAGAGCACTGATGTACTCGGCACGGGTTCCGGCGTAGCTGATGACGGGGTGCTCCTGGGGATCGTGAGGGCCCAGGAAGCCCAGATATCCCCGGCCGAGGCTGAAGGGGTGGTCGAGGTACGCCCCGATCAGCGGCTGAGCCCGGTATGCGGAGAGCATCTTGTCTCCCCACCGGTCACCGGGGAACGCGTCCGGATCGTTCCTCCAGCGGTCCACGAAGTCCGCGAGGGGAAGGGTCGGAGGGTGTACGGCGGACAGGCTGTGCCACAGGTCCCAGGACGCGGCGACCGCACGCTCGGAAGCAAGGTGCGGCTGGGAGAAGTCGAGCAGGGCACGCGGTCCTCCGGCGCAGACGCCCGGGGCGCTGGGGCTGGGCGCGCCGTCGTATCCGGGGTCGTCGTGGATGAGTCTCGGATCGTCCGCGTGCCCGGGAACGACTGCAAACCCCATGCCGTTGCTGCCACCGTGGATACGGCGGTGGTCCCACATGCCACGGTCGACGGGGTTGTCACCCGTGTCCGAGTAGAAGGGCGCGAGGGCCTTTGTCAGCGCCCCTTCGATATTGTCTGCGGCCGTGGCCGGCAGACAGACCGTCACCCATACGCCAGCCATGCACCCCGCCCCTACCGTCTTAGCGTGTCAGCGAACAGCATGCTCGCACGCGTGCGGATACGCGCCGCAGGCCAGGTCGGCTGGAGTTCTGCGCTGCAGGACCAGGAACGCACCGAGGGCTGCCCCACGCCTGGGGGCAGGCGCGCTGCTCAGCGAGGGCAGGGCCGGTCCGCGCTCCTGGCTGTGGCAGCCGTGGTGATGATGGCGTCGAGCCGGTCCCGGGTTTTCACCAGGGTGCTGACCTTCGCATCGATGCGGCTCCGCTCGGCCGACGGCCGCTTTCCCGGGCCTGAGAGGGCCCCTGCCCGCTCTCCGGGTGGGGGCAGGTTCGCCGATCGCGCGGCAGGGCCAGAACCCGACGCCCGCATCTGACGGACACGTTCATGCTGCCGACGGACCCGTTGTCCGGTCCTGCCGATAATGCCGGGCATGCCTGAACGGCGGACTCACGACCTGGGACCGGTCCCGGACCAAGACGGCCGAGGCATCCTCGACTCCCTCGCCCACTTCTGCCGACGGATTTCAGGCGCAGGACACCAGTAGCCACTGGGCAGAGCGGTCCCGATCCGGGCCTCGACCGCCGCCCAGTCGACCGTACGCGCACCCGTTGTGTCCCATCCCGTGACGGCGACGACCCCGTTCACCCAGTCGGTGTGGAATCGATGTCGTGCCGGCCCATCGGCCCGCTGCCGGAGCCCTGCTTCGTCCGTGATCCGCCCGAAAGTGCCTAGGCTTCCGCCGTGAACGACACCACACATGGCACACGCATCAGACCAGGCAGCCTGGCCGACGTACCGGCCATTCTGGACATGCTCGACTCCGCGGTGGTCTGGATGAACGAGCGCGGCAACACCGAGCAGTGGGGCACGACACTGTATTCGCAGAAGCCCGGCGGGGTGGCGCGGGTCGAGCGGTACACGACCGAGAATGCCCCGTACATCGCGGAGTTGGACGGAGTGCCGGTCGGAGCCCTGGTGTTGGACTCCGGGCCCAGCCCACAGATGCCCATCGCGCCGGCCGAGGAACCCGAGCGGTACGTCCGGCTGCTGGTTTCAGACCGACGGCACGCCGGTCTGGGCATCGGGGCGGCCTTGCTGGCCCATGCCGCCGAGGAGACCCGGCGGGCCGGCGTGGAGCTGCTGCGGGTCGATTGCTGGGCGGGAGGCGGAGGCGAACTCGTCGCGTTCTACGAGCGCAACGGTTTTACCCCCACCGGCCGTTTCCTGTCCGAGGCCTGGCCGGGACAGGTGCTGGCCCGGCGGGTCGGCTAAGGAGTCATCTCACTTGGCGAGGTGCTTGCGGAGAATTGGCGCTGTGCCGAGCACCAGCAAGGTGAAGGCCGTCAGCCGCTGAATCCCTGCCCGGACGCTGCCCTGTGGGGCGTGCCACGACACAGCGGGCAGTGCTGACGCGGGACCCGCAGGTGGGGCGGCTCCGGGTCAAATGCCCTTGCTCTCACGGGGATTGACGTCGAAGTTGCACGCACGGGCCGCGGCGGGAGCCGGCAATCCGAGCACTACGACACCGAGCACGCCCGCCAGTGCGGCAACTCCGCCGTGGAAGAGGAGCAGAGGTCCGGCGACGAGCCCGGCTATGAGCGTCAGTAGCGCGAACATGCCGACCCAGTCCTCGTCGTCCTGGGTCCATGTCTGGATGTATACCCCGGCGAGTATCAGCACCACGAGCCAGAACTCGGCGCCGAACAGCCACCCCAACTCCCCGGTACTCGCCCGCACGCACCATGCGTCGGTGTACGAAACGATCACGGCCCGGGGTGCGATGGCCGCCCCCTTCCTGGCTGCGGCGATCAGAGATGCCTTGGTCAACCGACTTCCTCCCCCGGAGTGGCACTCGTGGTCGCGGCCTAGGGTTCTCCTACCACCAACTGGCGTCGGAGGAGCGGGGTCAGCCGCCGATCCGGATGGCGAACCGCAGCTGCTGCCTAGCCGACCGACTGGGGTGTGACGTGGATCACAGGAACCGGTCGGCGTGGGCGGACAAGTCAGAAGGTGAACTACTCGATGCATGCGCGCATCCGCGCGGGGGACCCGGAGGCCTTCCGGGAGTTGTTCCGCGACCATGCCCAGTTGATCTACCGGCACGCCGTCCGGACCACCGGGGACTGGGCCGCGGCCGAGGACATAGTCTCGCTGACCTTCCTGGAGGCCTGGCGGCTGCGCGAGAAACTGCGGGACGAGGGCGACAGCCCGCGGCCCTGGCTGATGGGTATCGCGATCAACGTGTTGCGCAATACCGGCCGCGCGGCGCGGAGGCACGAGAGAGCCCTCACCAGACTGCCGTTGCGGGACGTGCTTCCCGATTTCGCGGACGAACTGGTCGGGAGGATCACCGACTCCGAGGAACTGGCCGCGGCGAAGTGCGCGATGGGGCAGTTGCGCAGGGGTGAGCGCGAGGTGTTCGCGCTGTGCGTATGGTCCGGGCTCGGTTACGCGGAGGCTGCCGAAGCGCTCGGGGTGCCAGTCGGTACGGTGCGCTCCCGCCTGTCGCGGGCCAGGAGCCGCCTGCGCAAGCTGACGGACGGAGAACTGCGCCGTCGGCGCAGAAAGATGGAACGGGTCGGGGCGGGCGGACAAGTACAGAGTGACCGCATCGATGCGGTCCGGTCGCAAGAGGAGAGGCACCGATGAATCGCACCCCCTGGCGGCGGCGCCGAGAGCCGCTCGACCTTGCGGAGTTGGCGGAGCTGGCGGGGTTGCTGCCGGCGCCGGGCGATCCGGTGCTGCCCCACGGCCGCATGACGACGCTCGAGGAGCACCTGATGAACGAGATCCAGCAGGCGCAGGCCAGGAAAGCCGCGGAGACGGAGCCGCAGTCGGCGGGCCGGATTCCCTCTCGGTCTTCCGGTCGGCCGTTCCGTGGTGGCCGTCGGCTCGCGCTGATCGGGGCGGCCGTCGCTGTGGCAGTGCTGGCCGGTGTGGCCGGGGCCGCCCAGTTCACCGGTCAGGACACGGTCGAAGCCGCCGGCTCGCCGGAGGGATCAGTGCCCGCATCGGTCGTCCAGGCGGGGCAGGGCACGACACAAGGGCTGAGCAACACGGTCGCGCTGATCTCCGGAGCGGCGGCGCGCGAGAAGTTGCCCGAGCCGAAGCCGGGCCAGTTCATCTACATAAAGAGCCAGGTCTCGTGGCTGACGGAGTCGGAGGACGCCAACGGGAAGAGCGAGACCTATGTGCAGAAGCTGCATCCCCGCCAGGCGTGGATGTCACCGGACGGACGCAAGGGCTGGCTCATCGAGCCGGGTAACGGCACGACGTCCCGGGAAGGGCTGACCCTGGACGTCAAGGGTGAGGCGCTGAAGGAGGGACCGAGGCTCGGCGCCCCCAGTTACGACTACCTCAAGAAGCTCACCACCGACCCCGACGAGCTGCTGAAGAAGATCTACAAGGAGACGAAGGGGCAGGGCAACGGGCCGGACCAGCAGGCTTTCACCACGATCGGTGACCTGGTGAGGGAGCAGGTGATGCCGGCGCAGCTGACGTCCGCGCTGTACCGGGCGGCGGCGAAGATCCCCGGCGTGATGGTGGTGGAGAAGACGACCGACGCGGTGGGCCGTCAGGGGATCGCCATAGCCCGGACCGATGAGTATTCCGGCGACCGCACCGAGTGGATTTTCGACTCCAAGACCTTCAGCTACCTGGGGGAGCGCACGGTGCAGATGCGCGACCGGAGCGGCATCAAGGCCGGCACGGTGACGGGGCACACGGCGATAACGGAGCGGGCAGTCGTCGATGGGATGAAGGAGCTCCCGGGGTCCAGGAACAAGATCTGACGGGCGGGGCGCAGCCGCCTCCGGAGCGGCCGGGGTAGAGACCCCGGCCGCCCAGGTTCCGACTCCTGAGCCCGCGCGTCGGCAGCTCGCGCGTCGACTGCCCATTCGCCAACGTGCCTAGAACAGCGCCTCGATCCAGATGTTGCGGTAGCGGACTTTGCTTCCGTGGTCCTGGAGGCGGATGGCTCCGGCCGTCGGTCCTTCGGGCGCCCCGGCGCCCGTCGGTCCGTCGACGGCCACGTTGTCGTGGATGGTCTTGCCGTTCCACACCACTGTGACGCGGGCGTCGGCGGTCTTCTTGCCGGTGGTATCGAAGCGGGCCGCGTGGAAGGTGATGTCGTAGGACTGCCAAGTCTCCGGTGCGGTCGCGGCGTTGATGTCCGGGGCCTTCTTGGTGTAGATCGCCCCGGCCTCGTTGTCCGCGAGTGTCGTGTCACTGTACGAGTCGAGGATCGGGACCTCGTAGCGGTCCTGGAGGTAGACGCCGCTGTTCGCGCGGTTCTGACCGGTCACGTCCGGTGGGAGGTTCGGCAGCCAGAATTCGACGTGGAGAGAAGTCCTTGAACGCCTCCTTGGTACGGATGTCGCCGCAGCAGACTTCCATCGAGTCGCCGACCAGCGGCCATTGGACCTCCCGGCCGTCGGTGTGCTGCCAGGCCGCCTGACTCGTTCCAACGCGTCGGCCCGGCCGCCACACCACCGGTCTCGTGCTGGCCCAGCAGCTCGACGTGCAGGAAAGACGAATGAAATCACCTGCTTTCAGCCGCTGCTGGACAACGTCACCGACCTGGCAGGCGTGGTCGTCACCAGCGACGCGATGCGCACCCAGCGCGAACATGCCGGCTACCTCCTGAGCCGCGGCGCCCACTACATCGTGATCGTCAAGGGCAACCAGAAGAAGCTCCGCAGGCAACTCAAGTCGTCGCTCCCCTGGAAGGACATCCCGCTCCAGGGGCGGACCAAGAGCACCGGCCACGGCCGTGCGGAGATCCGTCGCATCAAGGCCGGCACCGTGAACAACCTGCTCTTCCCCGGAGCCCGGCAGGCGGTCCAGATCAAGCGCCGCCGCAGCGACGGCAAGACCGGGAAGACCACGGCCAAGACGGTCTACGCGTCACCAGCCTGACCGCCGGGCAGGCGGCTCCCGCCCAGTTGGCGACACTCGTCCGCGACCACTGGAAAGTCGAGGCCCTGCACCACGTCAGGGACACCACGTTCGCCGAGGACGCCTCCCAACTGCGAACCGGCAACGCACCCCGCGCCATGGCCACCTGGCGCAACCTCGCCATCGGAGCCCTGCGACTGCAAGGCGCCAGGAACATCGCAGCCGGCCTCCGCCACAACGCCCGCGACCCGCGCCGACCCCTCGGTCTCCTCGGACTCACATGATCACGACACGGAAGCCACGCGACTACGCCGAAACCCTGGACAGGGCGACGTCGTGGTGGTCCTCCGCCCAGTCGATGCCGCAGAAGATCTTCAAGTAGGCCCTCGAACGCAGATGGTGCATGGAGCCAGTGCAGGTTCGTGCGTCCGTTCTCGATGCGGCAGCACTTGCTTTCGTGCCAGCCCACCCGAGAGGTGGTCACGTTCGTCAGTTTCGGGTGCGTGCTATCAGACTGGCTGGTACTTCTCATGCTGAGTCGCACGTTCCTGCGCGGCAGCGAACGCGGACGCACACAGCTCCACCATGGCGGGGTCGGTAACCACCTCTTCACTGGTCATCGTCCCGTCCCCGGCTAAGTGGTTGAACAGGACCGACAGCCAGAAGTTGTTGCCTGGCAACGCCAACCGGGAGGTTGCCGACACCACCTTCCCGCAGTCCGGGGCAGGTGGACAGACCGGTCATATTTGTCCAGAGTCGGCCGGCCTGAACGTGCTCAGCGCAGAATTCCATGGGCTACGCGACCGAGTGTGTCACCGTACCGGTGTATGTGCCTGCCACAGCGGTGGAGGGGACTGCAATCACCAGGTGCGGATTCCAGGTCGCGGAGTTGGCAAAAAGGTCACCCGACCGCGAGAACGCCGTTCGGGGGCTGTCCAAAGTCTGCGCGTCTCCGGCCGCCAGTTGCCCCGGGGTGAAGGTACCTTGGCCGGACGTCTCCGTGGAGTCCCCCGACCAGTAGGACACCCGGCTGGTGGTGATGGTCCGATGGGCGTCTCCGGGTGGGGTGGTGAAGTTCGTCGCGGAGACCGTGGCTGTCCAGTCGGACTGCTGATTGCCATTGACCGTTACCGGTCCGAGGAACGTACTGATCGATCCACCCGGTGTCCCGCTGCCGAGGTCGGCCGACGACGGCGCGCTGAGCGACACGAGAGCGGCGAGCTGAACACTCACCGGAATGGTCAGTACGGCGTCCGCCTGCGCCGGGCGTGCCGCGAGGAGCGTCAGCAGACTCATGCACAGCGGCCACGTTCCGTACCGCGCCATCCACCATGCCCGTGACCTGTTCACCGCGTGCACCGTCCGTGACGATGTTCACTCGGTGGAAGGGGCATCGCTGCTTCTCCTCGTGGCGGCAAAGACGCGGCCTCGGCCGTGGGACCCCGGTTCCGCTCGGTCTGGACTCCGGGCTAGTGAAGGCGGCTCCCCACGGACCGATAGCCAGGCTCGCCGATCCAGCGCGGGCGTTCACCGTGACGGATGAATCGGCTGGGCACCTTCAGCCGTGAGCCGGCGGATGCCGTACGGGTGAAACGTCATATAACCGGGATTGCTCCTCGATCAAGGGTGGGAGGAACCTGTTGATCAGTGGGGTTCAGCCGTCGATCAGTTCTGGGAGTAGCAAATGGATTCGCGGTTCAAGCAATTCAAGCAATTGGGAGGGGTAACCTCCCGTGTCGGGCTCTCGGTGGCCGTCGTGGCGGCCCTCGGTGTGGTGACCGCCGCTCCGGCGTCCGCAGAGGACACCGGCACGACATTCACCGTGACCGGGGACGGCTTGGCGATCACTGTGTTCCCGGCCTCTGCGCCCCTGGGCAGTGGGGCTCCGGGCACCAACATCGCTCCCGCGGCCGGTATCGGTACGTTCACGGTGACAGACGCCCGGTCCGTGGAGCCCGCCGCATGGACCGCGTCGGTGACGTCCACCGCCTTCACCACCCCGGGTGGTGGGGCCTCTCGCACCATCGCGAACAGCAGCGTGGACTACTGGTCGGGTACTTGCACCGGCACCGGCGGCGACGGAGGCGGTGCCACGCCGGTGTGGACGGGCGGGCAGGCCAACGTGGGGGCAGCACAGAATCTCGGCGCGAGCCGAACCGCCTGCAGCCTCACCGCCGGCGCCGGCGCTAACACCGGATCGTGGGATCCCCACCTCATCGTGCATGTCCCCGCCAACGTTGTGGCCGGCGACTACTCGGGGACGGTGACCCACTCTGTCGCCGCTGTCTAGGCGAGCCGCCCCGCTGCTTCTGCTGCTTCTGCTGACCGCGCTCTTCCAGGGTGCGGCCGGCAGTGATGCCGGCGCGACGGGGGATGCACCAGGAGGAAGCAAGGGGCCCGGAGAACCGAAGGGGATGTTCGGCCTACGACTGCTCGACGCGCCAGTCGCCCGGCGCGACGATCCCCGCGCGTACACCTCCATCGTCGATCACCTCAATCCGGGCGCCACCATCGACCGGCGGGTGGAAGTCGGCAACAAGTCCCCGAATCCCCTGCGCGTCAGCCTCTACGCCGCTGCGGCTTCCATCAAGGACCGCACATTCACTTTCGCCGCTGACCGAACCCAGAACGAACTGTCGGAATGGACATCGCTCGACAGCCCCGTGCTCACCCTTCCCCCGGAGAGCAAAAAGACCGCGCGGGTCACCATCCGGGTGCCGCGAATGGCCTCGCGGGGCGAACGGTACGCGGTCATCTGGGCCGAGGTCGCCAGCTCCGGCAAGGGCAACATCAAGCTGGTCAACCGGGTCGGGACCCGGATCTATCTGGATGTCGGTCCTGGTGGTGAACCGCCCTCGGCCTTCCGGATCCAGAACCTCACCCCCGCACGCTCCCGCGAGGGCAAACCGCAGCTCACCGCCCAGGTCCGCAATACAGGGGAACGCGCATTGGAGATGTCCGGCAAGCTCTGGCTGTCCGAGGGCCCGGCGGGTCTGCGGGCCGGTCCGTATCTCGTGACACGGGGCACCACTCTGGCCCCCGGCGATACCGGAGCGGTGAGCGTCTCGTTGAATGACCAACTGCCCAACGGACCCTGGAAAGTGAAGCTGGCTCTGGCCAGCGGCAGGGTCCAGGAGACCGCTACCGCCACCGTCACCTTTCCGTCGGCGGGTATGTGGGGCTCGTCCATCGTCCCCGACATCGCGAACTTCACGCAGTGGCCCCCCATACTGTCCTGGGGACTTGCCGCCGTATCGGCCATCCTGGCCGCCCTCGGCATCCGTCGCCTGAAGCGGCGACTCACACAGCGCGCCGGGACTGACGGGGCGGCTCCGCCGGGCTGACGATCTCGGCGACGAGGCAGAGGCAGCTCGGGCTTACAGCTGCGGCCGGTCCCACGCGGAAGGTCGCCAGATCGGCGACTGTCGCAGCGACAGCCTTCGAATTCCGGCTGAGCCGCTTCCGCCGGATTGTCCGATAAAACCCAGGGCCGTCAGGCCCGCAACCCCCGTACCACCAGATCCACAACCGCTTCGAACTGTCCGTCGATGCCCGGCTGTTGCCAGTCGCGGGCGTAGCAGGGGTCGTGGAAGCGGTTGGTGGCGTCGAAGACGGCGCGGGCCGTGGTTGGGGGTCGGGGGCGGTGAAGGTACCCCGGTGACGCCGTCCTGGACGATGCGGGTGAGCTGGGCGATGAGGTCGGCGATGTGGCAGTCGACGACCGCGCTGGTCCCGCCGATCAAGACCATGTCGGTGGCGAACAGTTGGGTCGCCTGCCTTGTGCCGCTTGGCGGCGAACAGGCCCGAAAGCCAGTCTCGCACGCGGTCCAAGGGCGCCCGGTCCTCGGCGGCGATTCCGGACAGGTCCATGATCTTGGAAGTCCGCGCCTGTCACGTCCCGGGACGCCACTGAGCTGGCAGATCGTCATGAGTCGGACGCCCAGCGACTACGCCGAAGCCCTGCCGGCCGTCCCGCCCCACGCTCCGCTGCCCGTTCCGCTGTCCGGGGCGCTTGCGCGTAGCAGAGTCCCGGACCGCATTCTGTTCCTTTTCGCGAGAAAGGAAAGGCTGGCCGGGTTCTCGGAGATCTGACACCGTTCTGTCGCAGGCGGAACCCGGAACGGCCGTGGGGGTGATCCACATACGGCCGGCAGCGCTATTCGGAAGAGGTGAATTCGCTTCCGCTCGTGGTCGATACCACACGCGTACCGGGGGGAAACGCCGCGTACCGGGAATGGCCTACGTTCCGGTCCGCCAAGCCTGCCACCTGCGGGTTGGGGGACGTACGGGTGGGTGCTCTGGTTGGGCGCCCACACCGAGATCTCAGGAGGAAAGCGTGAAGACTGGCATCCGGAGAAGTGCCGCCGTGGGTATTGCGGCGCTATTCCTGACAGCCACGGGTGCGGCAAGGGCACACCGTCCTGACGACGGACTGATGGTGCTGCGGACGTCGTCGTCAGATGGAGCTGCCGACGAACCCGGCGATGAGGCCGAAACCGACGGGCAGAGCGTAGGCGGCGTTGGCCGCCGGTGTGGTGCGGATGCGTTCGATGAGGGCGGCGGTGACAATCCCGAACGTCGCCGAGAACAGCAGGACGTCGGTGTCGCCGAGTGAGCCCCATCCGTGGGCGGCGAGGGTGACGACGACCATGGTGCCGCCGAACAGTCCGGCAGCCGCTGCCACCTCGTTCACCCGGACCACTGGCCGGTCAAGTGCAGTACGGGACTTCTGTCGCCACGACTGCCGTACGAGCATCGCGACCACGACCACCTCCACCACCGTGGCGATGACGAAGGAGCCCATGAAGAAGGTCCTCATAGCCACACCTCTCTGTGATGTCCAGCCGCACCGGAAGGCGACGAGGCCCCTTGTAAACGCCCCCGAGCTTACGCAGCTTGGAGACGAGGAGGCGCGTCTTGATGAGGCAACAGTTCCTCTCCGGCCCGTCCCCGGCGTACCGGCCCACCTATGATCGAGGCGCTGTCGGCGAGATGGGGGGAGGGGACTCGTGACGTAACACCGGCCGAGGCGCAGGTACGGATACGGATCCCGGTGCTGGTGTCACTGCTGCTGGCGGGCTGCTCCACCGGCGGTGAGGGTGGGGGCCCGGACGCGAGGAGCACCGGCAGGAGCGCGCCGACCACCGAGCACGTCCCGCCGGATGCCACGCCCGGTCCCGGGGCCGGGGGGCCTGGCCCCCGCCTTCCTCAAGGGTGGCGCACGAGCCGGCGAAGGGTGGGTCTTCGCCGAGGCGTACGACGCGGCCGGACTGATCGCACGGGCCGCCGAAGCCACCAGCGCCACCGACGCGGAACGCGGCGGGGTCGCGCAGCGGCTGTTCCTCCTCACCTACCCGGGCATCACCCGGCCCCTGTCCTTCCACCCCACCCACCGGGTGCGGATCGAGCCGGGAATCTTCCTCTACCGGATCGAAGACGGCCGGGCCCGCTTCCTGGGCCCGTACACGACGGTCTGAGCCCGACGGCCGCGGGTGTGCGGACGGCGTGAAGCGGAGCTGCGGTGGCGCTTAAGAAATCCTCGATGGACCTGCGGCGCGGGGTGCGGCAGATTGCTTCCTGACGGCAGAGAGTGGTGCGCGGAGCCGGACGTCCGACGCGCACCGGTGACCTGCCGTATCTCATGTCTTCCCCGGGCCGCAGGCTTTTTTCCCCATGCCCCCGGCTCGGGGTACTCAACGCCGCACCAGGCACAGGGAGCCACAGCCGTGAAGGCACTCGTGAAGCAGAAGGCCGAGCCGGGGCTCTGGCTGATGGACGTGCCGGAACCGGAGATCGGTCCCGGTGACGTACTCATCAAGGTGCTCCGCACCGGCATCTGCGGCACCGATCTGCACATCCGGGCCTACGACGGCTGGGCCCAGCAGGCCGTGCGCACCCCGCTCGTCCTCGGCCACGAATTCGTCGGCGAGGTCGCCGAGCTCGGCTCCGACGTCGTCGACATCAAGGTCGGCGACCTCGTCAGCGGCGAGGGCCACCTCGTCTGCGGCAAGTGCCGCAACTGCCTGGCCGGCCGCCGCCACCTCTGCCGCTCCACCCTCGGGCTCGGCGTCGGCCGGGACGGCGCGTTCGCCGAGTACGTCGCGCTGCCCGCGTCCAACGTCTGGGTGCACCGGGTCCCCGTGGACCTCGACATCGCCGCGATCTTCGACCCGTTCGGTAACGCCGTGCACACCGCACTGTCCTTCCCGCTGGTCGGCGAGGACGTGCTGATCACCGGCGCCGGACCGATCGGCATCATGGCCGCGGCCGTCGCCCGCCACGCAGGTGCCCGCAACGTCATGATCACCGACGTCAGCGAGGCCCGCCTCGAACTGGCCCGCAAGGTCGGTGTCAGCCTCGCGCTCAACGTCGCCGACGAGACCATCGCCGACGGACAGAAGCACCTCGGACTCCGCGAGGGCTTCGACATCGGCCTGGAGATGTCCGGCAGGCCCGAGGCGATGCGCGACATGATCGCGAACATGACGCACGGCGGCCGGATCGCGATGCTCGGACTGCCGGCCGAGGAGTTCGCCGTCGACTGGTCGCGCGTCGTCACCTCGATGATCACCATCAAGGGCATCTACGGCCGCGAGATGTACGAGACCTGGTACGCGATGTCCGTGCTGCTGGAGGGCGGTCTGGACCTCGCCCCCGTGATCACCGGACGATACGGCTACCGCGACTTCGAAGCGGCGTTCGACGACGCGGCGAGTGGTCGCGGTGGCAAGGTCATTCTCGACTGGACCGTCTGAACCACGCGCCTCCGGTCCAGCCACCGACGTATCCAGTGACGTATCCAGCTACCGAGCCGGGAGACACCCCTCATGTTCGACTCCGTACGTGACGACGTGCGCACCACCCTCGACGAGATCAAGGCCGCCGGGCTCCACAAGCCCGAGCGCGTGATCGGCACCCCGCAGTCCGCGACCGTCGCGGTCACCTCCGGCGGACGCCCCGGCGAGGTCCTCAACTTCTGCGCCAACAACTACCTGGGCCTCGCCGACCACCCCGAGGTCGTCTCCGCCGCGCACGCGGCGCTGGACCGCTGGGGCTACGGGCTGGCCTCGGTCCGCTTCATCTGCGGCACGCAGGAAGTCCACAAGGAGCTGGAGCAGCGGCTTTCGTCGTTCCTCGGCCAGGAGGACACGATCCTCTACTCCTCCTGCTTCGACGCCAACGGCGGTGTCTTCGAGACCCTCCTCGGCGCTGAGGACGCGGTCATCTCCGACGCCCTCAACCACGCCTCGATCATCGACGGCATCCGGCTCTCCAAGGCCAAGCGCTTCCGGTACGCCAACCGCGACATGGCCGACCTGGAGCAGCAGCTCAAGGAGGCGTCCGGGGCGCGGCGCCGGCTCATCGTCACCGACGGTGTGTTCTCCATGGACGGTTACGTCGCTCCGCTGCGCGAGATCTGCGACCTGGCCGACCGCTACGACGCCATGGTCATGGTCGACGACTCGCACGCCGTGGGCTTCGTCGGCGCCGGTGGGCGCGGCACCCCCGAGCTGCACGACGTCATGGACCGCGTCGACGTCATCACCGGCACCCTCGGCAAGGCGCTCGGCGGTGCGTCCGGCGGCTACGTCGCCGCCCGCGCCGAGATCGTCGCCCTGCTGCGCCAGCGCTCGCGCCCGTACCTCTTCTCCAACTCGCTCGCGCCCGTCATCGCCGCAGCCTCCCTCAAGGTCATCGACCTGCTGGAGTCCGCGGGCGAGCTGCGCGACCGGCTCAACGCCAACACCGCGCTCTTCCGGACCCGGATGACCGAGGAAGGCTTCGACGTCCTGCCCGGCGACCACGCCATCGCCCCCGTCATGTTCGGGGACGCGGCGAAGGCAGGCCGGATGGCGGAGCTGCTCCTCGAGCGCGGTGTGTACGTGATCGGGTTCTCGTACCCGGTCGTCCCGCAGGGCGCGGCACGTATCCGCGTGCAGCTGTCCGCGGCGCACTCCACGGACGACGTGAACCGTGCCGTGGACGCGTTCGTCGACGCGCGGGCGGCGCTGGCGGAATAGCCGGGCCGTCCGGAAGTTCCCGCCGGACCTGGAACGATCCGGACCTGGGACAATAGATCACATGATCGATGCACGGCGGCTGCGTATTCTGCGTGCGGTGGCGGACCACCGCACGGTGACTGCTGCGGCCGCCGCGCTGTATCTGACCCCCTCCGCGGTGTCCCAGCAGCTCGCCGCCCTTGAGCAGGAGACCGGCCACCGGCTCGTCGAACGCGGGGCGCGCGGGGCGCGGCTCACGGCGGCGGGGGAGATCCTGCTGACCCACACCAACGTGGTGCTGGCCCAGCTGGAACGGGCCGAGGCGGAGCTCGCGGCGTACAGCTCGGGAGTGGCCGGTACGGTGACGGTCGCCGCATTCGCCACCGGTATCGGTCTTGTCCTCGCCCCCGCCATCACGGAGCTGAACCTCACCGCGCCCGGCATCCGGGTCAGGGTTCAGGACGCCGAGGGCGATGCGAGCGTGCCGATGGTGCTGGACCGGCAGGTGGATGTGGCGGTCGCCGTCGAGTACCGGGGCGCGCCGGGGGCTGACGACGAGCGGCTGACCCGTGTGCCGCTGTACTCCGAACCCTTCGACGCGGTGCTGCCGGTAGGGCACCGTCTGGCCGGTCAGGACCAGGTGGCGGTCGCGGACCTCGCGAAGGACCCGTGGATCGGGCCGTATCAGGGGAACCCCTGCCACGACGTGGTGGTCCTCGCCTGCGAGTTCGCCGGTTTCGAACCCCGGCTGGAACACTCGTCGGACGACTTCCGTGCCGTGGTCGCGCTGGCCGGGGCGGGCGCCGGGGTGGCCCTGGTACCCAGGTCCGCGCTGCGTGGGGTGGAACGGACGGGGGTGGTCGTCCGCCCCGTGGAGGGCAGCGCCCCGACCCGCCGAGTCTTCGCGGCGGTCCGCCAGGGTGCGGAGGGGCACCCCTTGATCCGGCCGGTACTGGACGCGTTGGGGGCGGCGGGAGCGAGAGAAGAGGACCTGGCCGCGCGTACGCCGTAGCGCGTTGGCGGGCGGGCCCGGAATCGCCGGGCGGGCCCAAAGATGTCCTCAATCGCCGGACGGGCCTGATTGTGCCCGGCTACGCATGGTGTCCCCGCGAGTGTGCCGAGCGGAACCGTGATGGCCGAGCAGCCACTTCAAGCCCGTCCGGCGATTGAGGACAATCCTCAGCCCGCCCGGCTCTTGAGGGCGAAGCGGCCGCCGGACGACCCCGGCCCGACCGTGCCGATCGTCGCCGCCACCACCACCGCGGCGGCCAGCGCCCCGTACTGTGCCGGCGGCAGATACGGCATCGCGCCCGTCACCGACACCGAGAACGCCACCAGTGGCACCGCCGCGACCAGCGTGCCCACCGCCAGGCCCGCTACCGAGACGAGGCCCGTCTCGACGAGCAGGGTCCGCGAGACCTGCCTCCGCCCCGCCCCCACCATCCGCAGCAGCCGGAACTCGCCGCGCCGGCCCACCGTGATGAGAGCCAGCGTGCTGACCACCGCCAGCAGCGAGAAGCCGCCGATCACCCCGACCCCGATGATGATCAGGGCGTCGTCCTGCTCCGACGTGGCCGGACTGATCCGGACGTCGTCGGCCGTCGCCGCACGGACCTGCACCCCGCTGTACGGAGCCAGTGCCTCCCGGACCGCCGCAGAGACACCCGCACCCGCTTCCGCACCCGAAGGCCCCTGTGTCCCGACCAGAATCCGCTCGTCCCGCGCCGCTGACACATGCGCCGCCAGCCCCTCGCGCGGAAGCATGAACTCACCCAGCCCCAGGGCCCGTTCGTACAGCGCGACCACCCGCAGCGACACCCCAGTACCGTCGCCGAGGCGCAGCTTCACCACGTCGCCCGTGCCCACGCCCAGGCTCTCCGCCCGGTCCGCGCCGACCGCGACCGTGCCCTTCCCCGTCAGTTTCGTGAGTGTGCCCGCGGTGACCCGCGGATCAAGCGTGGAGGACAGCTCGGATGCCGTCACTCCCAGCACGGGCAGCCGGTCCAGCATCGGTTCGCCGACCTCGCGGTGGGCGAGTACGACGCTGGAGCGCAGCACACCCGTCGCACCCGTCACCCCCGGCACTGCACGTACGGCGTCCGCCGCCCCGGCCGGCAGCCCGGCCGCAGGACCCGTCACCACCAGGTCCGCCCGCAGCGCCGCAGCCGCCTCGCGGTCGGCCGACCGCTGCATCGTCTCCGCGGCCGCCAGCTGTACGCAGACGAACGCGACCACCAGGACGATCGGCGTGATCGCCGCACCCAGCCGCCGGTTGTGCGCCCGCGCGGACTTGGCGGCCAGGAATCCGGAGACCCCGCCCGCACCCCGTACCGGCGCTCCGAGCACCCGCATCGCCGCCCGCGCGATCCACGGCCCCAGCAACGCCACCGCGATGATCAGTGAGGTTGCCGCACCGGACGCGGCGACGGCCGCCGCCTGTGGGCCCTGCGAGGTGGCCAGTCCGGCCGAGCTCACGCCCACGACGGCCAGCAGCAGCCCCGCGACCGTACGGAACCGCCCAGGACTGCCCGGCTCCGGCGCACCCGCCGCCCCCAGCGCCGCGGACGGCCGCATCCGGGTGATCCCCCGGGCCGCGAGCATCGCGACCGGCCGCGCCGCCAGCGCGACGAACACCGCCGCAGCCGCGCCCGCCGCGAACGGCAGCCATACCGGCACAGGCAGCGGCAGCGCATCCGTGGTCAGCAGCGACCGCATCAGCAGCCCCAGCGGTACGGAGCCGAACGCACCCAGCACCGCGGCGGCGGCCGCCACCCGGCCGGACTCCCGGCCGATGGCCGACCTCAGCCGCCGGGGCGTGGCGCCCACCGCACGGAGCAGCGCCAGTTCCCCGGACCGCTGGTGGACCGCCTGCGACAGCGTGGAGGCGATCACCAGCAGCGCCACCATCACGACCGTGCCGGCGATCGACCCCAGCAGCGCCAGCAGATCACCGCGCCCGCCGAGCGCGTCGAGATGCTCGGCCTGTCCGCGCTCAGGACCGGTGAGCACATCGACGCCCGTTCCTGCACCCGTACGGTCGGTCACCGCATCGCGCACGGAGTCCCGTACGGATGTGGGGGAGACACCCCGCTCGGCCACGACCCCGATGGCATCGACCGTGCCCGGGTGGCCCGCCAGCGCGGTCAGCTTCCGCTCGGTGAAGAAGACGGCGGGAGCGCCGCTCCGGTGGCCCGTGTCGGCCACACCGCTCACGGTGTACGAGCGGGCGGCCCCGTCCGCCTGGAGCTTCACGGTGTCACCGGGCCCGGTCCCGGCCGGCAGCAACGCCGAGTCGAGGACCACCTCGCCCGAGGTCTGCGGCGCCCGGCCCGCGGCCAGTTCGTACGGGGTCAGCTCGGCGGACGCCCAGGAGCGCCCGACGGCCGTCTCCCCGTCACCGACTGCCACCGGAACCGAGTCGTCCGCGATGGCCTTCGCGACACCGTCCGCCGCCGCCACCTCGGCCAGCACGGAACGGTCCAGACGGACCCGCTCCGAGAGATACGCGCTCGTGGTCTTCGGCTCACTGCCCCACGGCTTCGCCGTGTACGACACCTTCTGGCCGGCCGCCACCACCGCGTCGGCGCCCGCATACCGGTCCACCGGCGGCTGCGCCAGCAGCAACGAACCGATGACCATTGCGAAAGCGCCGAGCAGCGCCACCGCGGCCGCCGTCGCCGCGAACACGGCCGCCCAGGAACGGCGATGGAACTTCAGCGACCGCCGGGCGAGAAACGCCGACGTCCGCCGCGAGCCGCGCCGTTCGGCGACGGGCCCGAGCCGGGGCGGACGGTGCCGCCTGTGTGTGGTCGTGGTCATCGCAGCCGCCCGCCGTCCATGGTCAGCACGGTGTCGGCCCAGCTCGCCGCGACCGGGTCGTGGGTGACCATGACGACCGTACGGCCGTCGATCCGTACCGCGTCCCGCAGCAGACCCAGCACCAGCGTCGCCGACTCCGGGTCCAGCGAGGCGGTCGGCTCGTCGGCGAAGATGACATCGGGCTCCGTCACCAGCGCCCGCGCCACCGCGACCCGCTGCTGCTGCCCGCCCGAGAGCGTCGAGGGACCGTCACCACCGCGCCCCGCAAGCCCCACCCGGGCCAGCAGATCCCGGCCGTAGGCCAGGACATCCGCACCGGCCGGATGGGCGCCCGCCAGCACCAGCGGCAGCACCACGTTCTCCTCGATGCTCAGCGACGGCACCAGATTCAGGGCGTGCGACTGGAAGACGAAGCCGATCCGGTCCCGGCGCAGCCGCGTCAGGGCCGCCTCGGAGAGCGAACCGAGATCGGTGCCCCCGATCCGTACCGTCCCCGAGGTCGGCCGGTCCAGGCCCGCCGCGCACTGGAGGAACGTGCTCTTGCCCGACCCCGAAGGCCCCACCACCGCGGTGAAACTTCCGGCCGGGACCACACAGCTGACCGTGTCGAGCGCCGTCGCCTCCCGGCCGCTGCCGCGCCGTCCGAACCGTCGGCTGACCGACTCCAGACTCAACGCGGCCGCCTGCGCCACCGTGACCGTGTCCACCGTTGCCCTCACCGTTTCCTCCGCCTTCCTCGTACCGTCTGACCTGCTTAAACGGTATGAGGCGGAGGGTTCGCGGGCGAGGGAGCGGGCTCCCGGAACGGGGGTGCAGCCAGCTCCACCACGGCCCGGGGGCGTCCCCCACTCCGGCGGCGGGCCATCCCCCGTAACGTGCACGGCATGCGCTCCACACCCGCTCCGCTGACGGTGGCGATCCGCCGCTCGTGGCAAGCCTCGTGCTACCTGTTCATCGGTCTCCTGCTGGCCCTGTTCGCCCTTGTCGGCACGGCGCTCGTGCTGGCCGTGCTGATGTTCGCCGTCCTGATCATCGGGCTGCCCGCACTGCCCGAAGCGGCCAAACTGCTACGGCGGTTCGCGGAGTCGGAGCGCCGCAGGGCATCCGCCAGGCTGGGCGTCCCGTTCCGGCCGACGCAGTATCTGCCGCTGGACGACGGCGAACTGTCCGAACGGGTCAGGCGGGTCCTCACCGACCCCTCCACCTGGCGCAACGCGCTGTGGCTGCCGCTCCAGGCCGTCTTCGGCGTCGGCCTCGCCTGTCTCGCGATGGTCCTGTGGCCGGTCGGACTGTTCGTGGACGGCATGCTGCTGGTGGCCGTACGTCCCCTCGACCGGCGGACCGTCGACGAGTACGGGACGCTGCTTCCCGAGCGGCGGGGCTGGGTGCTGCGATGGCACCCCGTGCTCGCCGACCTGTCGGCCGGCTGGACCCACGGCCTGCTCGACTCCTCGCCGTCCGCCGAACTGTCCCGGCGCATCGCCCAGTTGACGGAGAGCCGGGCCGGGGCCGTCGCCGCGCACGGCGCCGAACTGCGCCGTATCGAACGGGATCTGCACGACGGCGCCCAGGCCAGGATCGTCGCCCTGTCGATGCGCATCGGACTCGCCAAGCAGCTCCTCGACAGCGACCCCACCGCCGCCAGGGCCCGCCTGGACGAGGCCCAGGACGGTGCGGAGGCGGCGCTCGCCGAACTGCGCCACGTGGTGCGAGGTATCCATCCGCCCGTCCTCACCGACCGCGGACTGGCCGGTGCCGTTCGGGCGTTGGCCGCCGATGTGGCCGTGCCCGTCGAGGCGGACCTGGAGGGGGTCGAGGACGGGCGGCGGCTCCCGGCCGCGATCGAGGCAGCCGCCTACTTCGTGGTCGCCGAGGCGTTCACCAACATCAGCAGACACAGCGGGGCGACAGCGGCGACCGTCCGGATCAGCAGGGGAGCCGGCACCCTGAGCGTGACCATCGGCGACGATGGGCACGGCGGCGCGAACGAACGCGCCGGCAGCGGGCTGGTAGGCATCAGACGGCGGGTTGCCGCACTGGACGGCACCACCCGCATCAGCAGCCCTGCCGGGGGGCCGACCGACATCGAAGTGGAGCTGCCGTGCGGATCGTGATCGCCGAGGACAACGCCCTGTTGAGAGAAGGGCTGATCCTGCTTCTGACCAGCTCGGGACATGAGGTGGTGGCGGACGCCGCGACCGGCCCCGAGGTACTGCCCGCCCTGCTGGAACACCGCCCGGACGTCGCGGTCCTCGACGTACGGCTGCCGCCGAGCTTCCGCGACGAGGGCCTGCGCGCCGCGCTCGCCGCCCGCGCCGACATGCCCGACCTGCCGATTCTGGTCCTCTCGCAGTACGTCGAGGAGACGTACGCCGCCGAACTGCTCGCCCAGGGGGTGCGGGGCATCGGCTATCTGCTGAAGGACCGGGTGGGGCGCGTCGACCAGTTCCTCCAGGCCCTGGAACGGGTGGCGGCCGGTGGTACGGCGCTCGACCCGGAGGTCGTATCGCAGCTGCTGACCCGCAAGTCGTCCGCGCAGCCCCTGAAGAGCCTCACCGCCCGGGAACGGGAAGTGCTGGAGCACATGGCACAGGGCAAGGCCAACGGCACCATCGCCACCGACCTCGTCGTGAGCGAACGGGCGGTGAGCAAACACATCGGCTCGATCTTCGCCAAGCTCGGCCTCGAACCGGAAGACGGCACCGTGCACCGGCGGGTGCTCGCGGTCCTGGCGTATCTGGAGGGACGACCGGGCGTGAAGGGGCCACGCTGAGACGTGACACGGCCCCCGTGGGGGGCTTACGCCGCGGGCTGCAACAGGTCCCAGCGGTTGCCGTGCAAGTCCTCGAAAACCGCCACCGAACCGTAGACCTCGTGCCGCGGCTCCTCCAGGAACCGCACGCCGGCGGCCCGCATCCGTGCGTGGTCGCCTTCGAAGTCCTCGGTGTGCAGGAAGAAGCCCACCCGGCCGCCGGTCTGCGCCCCGACGCTCGCCCGCTGCGCCTCGTCCTTCGCACGGGCCAGCAGCAGTCCCGACCCCGCCGTACCGCCGCGCGGACGCACGACCACCCAGCGGGAGCCGTCACCCCGGTCGGTGTCCTCCACCAGCTCGAAGCCCAGGGCGTCGCGGTAGAAGGCGATGGCTTCGTCGTAGTCGGTGACGACCAGGGTTACTAGGGCGATCTGTGACATGTCATACCTCAATGTGACGTGTGACGGTGGTTCGTGAAGTTGTACGTGACACTAACGCTCCCGCCACCCCCGCCAGCACAATGACCGGCATGGACACGAGTGACCTCGCCGCGCTGACGGCCCGCGCCCGACTCCTTGCCGTCCCCGGCCGTCGCCGCATCCTCGGCATCGCCGGCCCGCCGGGCGCCGGCAAGTCCACGCTGGCCGCCCGGCTCGTCGAAGCACTGGGAGGGCTCGCCGTCCTCGTCCCCATGGACGGCTTCCACCTCGCCCGGGCCGAACTGGACCGCCTCGGCCGCGCCGGCCGCAAGGGCGCCCCCGACACCTTCGACGCCGCCGGATACGCGGCCCTCCTGCGAAGGCTGCGCGACACCGGCGAACCAGGCCCCGTCTACGCCCCCGCCTTCGACCGCGCACTGGAGGAACCGATCGCCGGCTCCGTCCCCGTACCGCCCGGCATCCCGCTCGTCGTCACCGAGGGGAACTACCTCCTGTACGACGACGGGCCCTGGGCGCCCGTACGCGGGCTGCTCGACGAGACGTGGTACCTGGACGCCGACCCCGGACTGCGGGTGCGCCGGCTCGTCGACCGGCATGTCCGCTTCGGTAAGTCCCGCCCGCACGCCGAGCGCTGGGTGACCGGGTCCGACGAGCCGAACGCCCGTCTGGTCGAGCGGGGCCGTGCCCGCGCCGACCTCGTCGTACGGCTCGGCCACGCCCACTGACCAGCCGGGATTCCACCCCCGTTCGCACGAGCGTGCTCCGACCGGCAGGATGCTGTGTGCCGTGTCGCGCCGCCAGGAGGTCCGCATGTCCAGCCCGAACCAGCCCGTGCCGTTCACCGCCGACGACTACCGGGAGCGCATGGTCCGCGCCGTCGAGTCCGCCGCCGATGCGGGCCTCGCGGGCCTCCTCGTCGCACCGGGCCCCGACCTCGTCCACCTCACCGGCTACCAGCCGACCGCGATCACCGAACGCCTCACCGTCCTCGTCCTCGCAGCGGGCCAGGACCCGGTCCTCGTCGTCCCGACCCTGGAGGCACCGGACGCCGAGCGGGCCGTCGGAGCCCCGGCGCTCACCCTGCGCGACTGGACCGACGGCAAGGACCCGTACGCCGTCACCGCACCACTGCTCGACGCCGCGGGCCGGTTCGGGATCAGCGACAACGCCTGGGCGATGCATCTCCTCGGGCTCCAGCGGCTCCTCCCCGCCACCTCGTACGCCTCGCTCACCGAGGCCCTGCCCATGCTCCGGGCCGTCAAGGACGCCCATGAACTGGAGCGGCTCACGGCCGCCGGAGCTGCCGCCGACGCCACGTACGACGAGATCCTGAAGGTGCGGTTCTCCGGCCGCAGGGAGACCGACGTGGCCGCCGACCTGTCGGCGCTCCTCAAGCACTTCGGCCACTCCCAGGTCGACTTCACTGTCGTCGGCTCCGGCCCCAACGGCGCCAACCCGCACCACGAGGCGGGCGAGCGCGTCATCGAGCGGGGCGACATGGTGGTGCTCGACTTCGGCGGTCTCAAGCACGGCTACGGCTCCGACACCTCCCGTACGGTCCACGTCGGCGAACCGACCGCCGAGGAGCAGCGGGTGCACGACGTCGTGCGGGAGGCGCAGGAGGCGGGCTGCCGTGCCGTCAGGCCGGGCGTGGCCTGCCAGGAGATCGACCGGGCGGCCCGCGCCGTCATCACCGAATTCGGCTACGGCGATCGGTTCATCCACCGCACCGGGCACGGCATCGGCGTCACTACCCACGAACCGCCGTACATGATCGAGGGCGAGGAGCAGCCGCTGGTGCCGGGCATGTGCTTCTCCGTGGAGCCGGGCATCTACCTCCCGGGCCGCTTCGGGGTCCGCATCGAGGACATCGTGACGGTCACCGAGGACGGCGGCCGCAGGCTCAACACCACCGCGCGCGAAATGGCGATCGTCGAGTAGCCCCAGCCTGACAGAGCCCGACAGAGCCTGACAGAGCCCGATCGCCCGTCAGCCGTCGGCGAGGATCACGCACGACTCCGGCGGCAGATGCAGCAGACCGTCCGCACCGGGTGCCTCTACCGGCTCCCACGCCGCCAGCACCCTGCCCCCGCCGCCGCGGTGCCGGCCACCGCCCAGCGGGATGCTGGCCCGCTTCCCGGAGAGGTTGACCGCGATCCGCAGATCGCCCCTGCGGTACGCCAGCCAGCAGGCGGCCTCGTCGTACGCGGTCTTCACCGTCGCCAGGTCCGGGTCGCGCAGATCGGGCATCGCGCGGCGCAGCGCGATCAGTTCGCGGTACCAGGCGTGCATGCGGGCGTGCGGCTCACGCTCCGGTTCGCTCCAGTCGAGGCAGGAGCGGTCGCGAGTGGCCGGGTCTTGCGGATCGGGAATGTCCTCCTCCGCCCAGCCGTGCACCCCGAACTCGCGCCGTCGGCCGTTGCGCACCGCCTCCGCCAGCTCCGGATCGGTGTGGTCGGTGAAGAACTGCCACGGTGTGCGGGCTCCCCACTCCTCGCCCATGAACAGCATCGGGGTGAAGGGGCCGGTGAGCACCAGGGCCGCCGTGCACGCCTGGAGGCCGGGGGAGAGGGACGCGGCGAGCCGGTCGCCGAGGGCCCGGTTGCCGATCTGGTCATGGGTCTGCGCGTAGCCGACGAAGCGGTGGGCGGCGGTCCGGGTGATGTCGACGGGGCGGCCGTGCGTACGGCCACGGAAGCTGGAGTACGTCCCGTTGTGGAAGAAGGCGCTGGTCACGGTCTTGGCGAGGGCGGCCAGCGGGGCGGCGGCGAAGTCGGCGTAATACCCCTGGGACTCGCCGGTGAGCGCGGTGTGCAGGGAGTGATGGAAGTCGTCGTTCCACTGGGCGTGCAGCCCGAGGCCACCGGCCTCGCGCGGTGTGGTCGTGCGCGGGTCGCAGAGATCGGACTCGGCGATGAGCGAGAGCGGCCGGCCGGTGTCCGCCGCGAGGGTGTCGACGGCCGTGGAGAGCTCCTCCAGGAAGGTGAGAGCCCGGCTGTCGGCGAGGGCGTGGACGGCATCCAGCCGCAGCCCGTCGAGACGGTAGTCGCGCAGCCAGGCGAGCGCGCTCGCCAGCAGATACGCCCGCACCTCGTCGGACCCCGGCGCGTCCAGGTTCACGGCCGTGCCCCACGGGGTGTGGTGCGTGTCGGTGAAGTAGGGGCCGAAGGCCGGCAGGTAGTTGCCGGACGGGCCCAGGTGATTGTGGACCACGTCGAGCAGGACGCCGAGCCCCAGACCGTGCGCCGCGTCGACGAAGCGTTTCAGTCCGGCCGGGCCGCCGTACGGCTCGTGCACGGCCCACAACGACACGCCCTCGTACCCCCACCCGTGGGTCCCGGGGAAGGGGCAGACGGGCATCAGCGACACATGGGTGATGCCCAGCTCGGCGAGGTGCCCGAGCCGTTCGGCGGCGGCGTCGAAGGTCCCCGCCTCGGTGTACGTACCGACGTGCAGTTCGTACAGGACGGCCCCGGGCAGCCCGCGCCCCGCCCACTCGTTGCACCAGACGTACGTGTTCTGGTCGAACACGGCGCTCTCGCCGTCGGGCCCGTCCGGCTGGCGGCGCGAGCGCGGATCGGGGAGCACGGGTCCGCCGTCCACCGAGAAGCCGTAACGGTCCCCGTCGGCGGCCTCCGCCAGGGCGGTCCACCAGCCGGGCCGTGTCGTGTCCCGCTCCATCGGCTGCGTTCCGCCCGCCACCCGGAGCCCGACCGACTCCGCGTCGGGTGCCCACACCTCGAACTGCATGCGCCACTCCTCGTCCGTGAACCGGATGCCCCCCTGATCATTGCCCTGCCGGGTTCCGCTCATACGTAGCAAGGCCGGGCGGCGGAGGAAGGTCCCTCGTGCGGCTGGTACGCGGACCGGGGCGGGCGCGGTCGAAGCGCCCCCGCCCCGGTCCGGCAGGCTCTAGACCAGGTTGATGCGTTCCTGCGTCACGGGGTGGCCGGCCCGGGCGAACGCGGCGGCCATCGGCACGTTCCCCTGGTCCGTCGCCCCCGCGATGAACTCGGCGCCCTCGGCGGCCAGGAAGTGCGTGCACTCCACCAGCAGGTCGTAGCCGTAACCGTGCCCGCGTGCCTCCGGTACGACCCCGATGAAGCCGATGCACGGACCCGAGGGGTTGCGCGCGGGCACATGGATGCCGGCCACCTCGCCGTCCGGCGTGTACGCGAGCTGCCACCAGGCACGCGGCGAGGGGCACCAGTTGAAGAAGTCCAGCTCCTCCTGGGCGGCCGCCTCCAGACCCCCCGGACCCTCGATGGCACGCCGGGCATGCGCGTCCAGCGTGACGGAATGGACGCGGCGCAGTACGTCGAGGATCACCGCGTCGTCGGGTTCGGGGCGGAACGTCAGCCGGCCGGGACGCTCCGGAAGGCCGCAGTCCGGCGTCCACAGATAGCGGAACCGCTCGACGAGCGGCTTCATGCCGGCCGCAGTGGCGGCGGCGATCCGGGCCTCGGCCGCCGCACGGACCGCGGGGACCTCCCGCCAGTTGGCGGGCAGGATCAGCTCGTACTCGGCATGCAACGGGGAACGGCGCAGCAGTTCGGCGCCCGCCTCGTCCTCGCCCTCGGCGAAGTCGAACCAGTTGAGCAGTACGGGCTCGGTGTCGTCGGGCCCCGACCACCAGGCGGCCTTGGCGACGACGGTGTCGTCGCGCAGGGCGATCCAGCTCCACTCGGGGCGGTATTCCCCGCCGTCGGCGACCGTGGCGTAGCGGTGTCCGAAAGCGGCGCGGCCGACGAGGCCGTCATCCTGCAGGGAGTCGAAGAGAGAAGCGTCGCTCTGGGTGAGCGCGCGAATGACCAGATCGGTCATGGAAGTGTCCTCCGGGACGAAGCGTCCGCTCCCGGTCAGACGGAGTCCGACACCGCCCTGCGGACGGGACGGGAGCGCGGGAATGAAGTGGTACGTGTGGTGGTGCCGGTGCTGGTACGCACTCTTCTCGCCTCCTTCCTCGACCGTGGCCGTTGACTTCGCGGCTTACCGTAACCCGACCCGGGCGGGCCGTCCACGGGTTTTCGCAAGCCTCCCGTGAACGGCCCGTCAGCGGGCGACGGACCGGTCAGTCCCAGACCATGTTGAACGCGCGCTCGAAGTTCACGTACCCCAGCCGCTCGAAGGACTTCGCCATCGGGACGTTGCCGAGGTCGGTCGCCGCCCTGATCCGCTCCACGCCCTGCGCCGCCAGTACCCGGGTGCCCTCGGCGAGGATGTCGTCGATGTAGCCCTTGCCGCGGTGCGCGGGCAGCACACCGATGTACGCGATGATCGGGTTGTAGTTGTTGCGCGCGGGAACGACGAATCCGACCGGCTCACCGTCTGGCAGCTCCGCGATCCGCCACCACTCCTGCGGCGTCGTGTAGCCCGTGAGCTCCTCGTCGTAATGCTTCTCGGCCGCCTTGCGGGCACCGATCCCCGTCGCCATGTCCGCCTGGCCGTGGGCGTCGAGCGTGCCCTCCATCACCGGGGTCATCAGCGCGACCAGGTCCTCGCGCCCGGTGACCGGACGGAACACCAGACGGCCCGAGTCCTCGGGAACCGGCGTACCCTCGCGCCATTCCAGGCGCAGCCGCTCGACCAGCATCCGGGCGCCGGTCTGTTCCATGACCCGTATCCGGGCCTCGACGACGTCGCGCGCCGCCGGGTCCTCGCGCCAGTCCGGTGGAATGAACCGGCCGTACTCGGGGCGCTCGGCACCGGCGGGTACGACAGCCGCCGTGGCCGTCTCCAGCAGCCGGACGCCGATCTCGTGACGTTCCTGCGCGGGCAGGGTGTCGTCCAGGTCGAAGAAGTCCAGCGCGAGAGGGGCGCCGCCGTCCTGCGAGGTCCACCACGACACCCGGCCCACGACGCGCTCGCCGTGCAGGGCCACCCACATCCAGTCGGGGCGGCGGCGGCCGGTGGCGAGGTCGTCGGCCAGCTCGTGGTCGAGGACATAGGAAAGGCGGCAGAAGAGACCGAGCTCGTCCGGACCGGTGAGTGGACGGACGGTCAGTTCCTGAGGTGCTACGGGCACAAAGTCTCCTTCGAGGCGAAAAGCCGGCCGCTTCCCTGCGGTCGGCTCGCGGTCGCAGACGTTAGCAAGACCGGAGCCGTGCAGGTCAGCAGCGCGGAAAGAAGAGTTCTTCTGGACACCTCGGCCCCGTCGGACCGACAATCAGGACTGTGACGTCCTCCTTCGAGTTCCACACGTATCCCGCGCGGCTCTCCGACGCCCAGCGCGACCGTGTTCTCGGTGTGCTCAGAGACGGTGCGGCGCAGGGCAAGCTCTCGCACGACACGTTCATGCGACGCATGGAACTGGCCCTCGTCGCCCGTCGCGCCGAGGAACTGGACGCACTCACCTGCGACCTGGAATCCGGCGGGCGCTGGACGCGCGGACTGTTCCGTGCCGTCGGCGGCGTATCGGCCTTCTCCGTACGGCTGCGCAGGGCCTGGACGTCCGAGCGGCTGCCGAAACTCCTGCTGCCCGTGCCCGGCCCGCACCCCCTGCTCATCGGCCGCGACCCGGGGAACGGACTGCGTCTCAGCCACGAGACCGTCTCCCGGATGCACGCCGAACTCACCGCGCACGGCAGCCGGTGGATTCTGCGCGACCTCGGCTCGACGAACGGCACCTGCGTCAACGGGCAGCGGGTCACCGGGTCGGTGCCGGTGCGCGACGGGGACCAGGTGAGCTTCGGACGGATGAGCTTCCGCCTCACCGCACCCGTACTCAAACCGCCGGCCTGACCCGCCGCCTGACGCCCCCTAGGGGGTGTGACCAAGGGTAGGGACAGCCATAGCGGTACTGGGTGGGAAGCCCCAATGACCTCCGCCTCCCCGGGCGGGACGCTGATCAACGGCAGAAACAGGCGTTCAAAGGGGAGGTGCCCGCATGACGGGCAGAAATCCGGGCACGGTTCGCATCGCACGCTGGTGTGCGGTTCATCCATGGCGAGCCGTCGTCGGGTGGCTCGTCTTCATCGTCCTGTGCGTCGGCGCGGGCGCGGCGGTGGGCACCAACAAGGGGACGTTCGAGGACTTCTGGGTCGGCGAGGCGGGACGGGCGGAGCAGCTCGCCTCCGAGAGCGGGCTCACCCCCGCACCCGTCGAGCAGATCCTCATCACCGGGAAGGGCACGGCCCCGGACACCGGCACGGCCGGTTCGGCCGACGCCCGCTCCGCGGCGCAGGACATCGCCGTACGGATGCGGAAGCTGCCCGCCGTCGTGTCGGTCGCCGATCCCCGGCCCGCCAGGGACGGTTCGGCCCTGATGGTCGCTGTCACGCTGCGCGGCGACAAGGAGACCGCCAAGGAGGACGTCGACGCCCTGCTCGTCCGGACGGCCGAGGTCCAGCGGGCCCACGACGGGCTGCGGATCGAGGAGACCGGCAGCGCGTCCATCTCCGTCGGGGTCAACGACAAGCAGGGGAAGGACCTTCAGCGGACCGAGGCCATCAGCCTCCCGGTGACGTTCGTGATCCTCTTCGTGGTCTTCGGCGCCGTGCTCGCCGCCGGAATTCCGGTGCTGCTCGCGCTCTCCGCGTTCGCCGGAGCCGTCGGCCTGTACGGACTCGCGTCCTGGGTCACTCCCGACGCGGGCGGTGCGGCCCTCAGCGTGATCTTCATGATCGGCATGGCCGTCGGGGTCGACTACTCGCTCTTCTATCTCAAGCGGGCCCGCGAGGAGAGGGAACGGTCGGGTGGCACCATCAGCCACGCCGCCGCGATCGAACTGGCCGCGGCGACCTCGGGCCGTGCGGTGGTCGACTCCGGCATCGCGGTCGTGCTGGCGCTCGGCGGTCTCTATCTGATGGACGACGTGATCTTCTCGTCCATCGCCTCCGGCGCGATCCTGGTGACGCTGGTCGCGGTGGCCGGTTCGCTGACCGTGCTGCCCGCGCTGCTCACCAAGCTGGGGCGCCGTCTCGACAGCCGGTCGACCCGGCGCGGCACGGCCACGGACCGGCGGGGACGTCCGGACGTCGGCAGCCGGATGTGGGCGGCGATGCTGCGCCCCGTGATGCGGCGGCCGCTGGCCACCCTGCTGATCGGTACGGCGCTGACGGCCGCGCTCGCCCTGCCCGTACTCGGCATGAAGATGGGCACCGAGGGCAAGGAGACCTTCCCCGACAGCGTCGCGGCGGTCGCCGCCTACGACAGGCTCGTCGAGGCGTACCCGTCCGAAGGCCCCGCGCACCTCGTCGTCGTACACGGCACGGAACCCACGGCCGCGCTGCGGCAGCTCGCCGAACGCGTCATGAGCGAGCCGCTGTTCGCCCACGACCGCGAGCCGCGCCTGACGACCTCCGACGACGGACGCACGGCTCTGCTGCGGCTGCCCGTCCCGTACGCCCAGAATTCCGCGGAGGCCACCCGTTCCCTGGAGCTGCTGCGCACCGAGCTGATTCCCACGACGGTCGGGAAGACGGCGGGTGCGGGCGCCGAGACCGCAGTCAGCGGTGAGATCGCGGGCGGTGTGGACTACGCGGAACACCAGAGCGGCCGGCTGCCATGGGTGATTCTCTTCGTCTCGCTGACGACGCTCGGCATCATGTTCGCCGCGTTCCGGTCCGTGGCACTCGCGGTGCTCGGTGTGCTGCTCAACCTGGCGGCGGTGATGGTGTCCTGGGGCGTGCTGACCCTGGTCTTCCAGGGGACCTGGGCGGACGGGCCGCTCGGATTCGAGTCGCTGGGCTTCGTCGGATCACGCACCCCGCTGCTCGTGTTCGCGATCCTGGTCGGCCTCTCCACCGACTACCAGATCTTCGTGGTGAGCCGGATCAGGGAAGCCGTACGGCGCGGAGTGCCGACCCGGCAGGCCGTCGTCGAAGGGATCGCCGGATCGGCCGGAGTCGTCACCAGTGCCGCCGTGATCATGGTGTCGGTCTTCATCAGCTTCCTCTTCATCGACCGGGTGGAGATGAAGCAGATCGCGGTGGGGCTGTGTGTGGCGGTCCTCTTCGACGCCGTGGTGCTGCGGGCACTGATCCTGCCGTCCGCCCTGGCCCTGCTCGGTGACCGCTGCTGGTGGCCCGACCGGCCGGCGCCGAGGGACGTGACCGACGGCCCGCACGCGGGACGGTCCGGCGGCGGTACGGGGCACGAGGTGGGCGCCGCGGAACGGGGGCGGTAAGGGCGTGACGGAAGCGGCTGCCCGTACGGCAGCCTCTTCCGTCGTCACCCGAATGGCCGTACCTCCACTGCGCCAGGCCCCCGGCAATGGTCGGCTGGGGGCACACGCGTCGGACGGCGACGTACGCACCTCGGGGGGTACGGATGCAGACCGGCCCGCCCGCGGAATCCCCCGGCACCAACAGCCCCCGCACCCGGGAGGGCACGGCGGGGCCCAGCGTCCTGACGCCCGGGGCGGACCGGGACCCGTTCCGGCTGCACCTCTACCGCCGTCTGCGCGAGGACCACCCGCTGACGTACGACAGGGGCCTCGGCGCCTGGCTGCTCAGCCGGTACGCCGATGTGGCGGCCGCACTCACCGACCCCCGGTTCGCCGGCTACCCGCACGAAGGCGCTCCCCGCGGCAGCCCCGCGCCCCTCGGACTCTGCCGGGGCAGCCTCGACTGCGCGCCCCTGCCCGGTGGCGCCCGGCACCGGCCCGCAGCCCAGCCGGCGCACGGCAGCGAGGCCCTGGAACGGACCGCCTACGTCCTGGCACGCCGAATAGCCGACCGCCAAGAGGCGGACCTCGTAACGGAGTTCTGCCACTGGCTCCCGCTCGGCGGCGCCGTCACCGCGGCCGGGCTCTCCCACCCCGACCTCACCCGGCTGTCCCGCACCGACCTCCACCTCCGGATAGCCCGGTCCTCGGTGACCATCTGCGCCGTGCACACCGCGCTCCGCGAAACGGCCCTCGCCTCGTTCCTCGCCAACGTCCTGGACGAGCCCTGCCTCCTGGAAGTCCTGGGCACCGACCCCGACCTGATCGTGGGCGCCTGGACGGAAACCCTGCGCCGTGACCCGCCCGTGCAGATCGTCCTGCGCCGCACCCTCACCGACGTCTCCGTCAGCGGCGGCACACTCCCCGCAGGGGCGCCCGTCGCCTGTCTGATGGGCGCGGCGGGACGCGACCCCGACCGGTTCGCCGCACCCGACCGCTTCGACCCGTTCAGGCCCGACCCGGGACACCTCACCACCGGCCCCGCCCACTGCCCCGCCGTACTCCTCGGCCGGCTGGAAGCCGAACTGGGGCTGCACGCCCTGCTCGACGCCATGCCCGGCATCCGCTGGGCGGAAGGCTTCCGTCCCACCGCCACCGGTCTCCTCACCCGAGGCCCGCGAACACTCCTTGTACGGCCTTACGGAGCAATGCCACCGGCCGTTCGGCGAACAACTCGGCCACCTCGACCGCCGGACCTGTGAACTCGCGTCCCGGCGCCAGCAGATCGTGCCAGGGCCCCGCGTCGGGCAGCGTCAGCACCGTGCCGCGCCAGCCGCCCTCCTCCGCGAGGCGCAGGGACAGCCGGGTCACCGCGGTGACCGCCTCGCCCGACCGGGAGAAGGCCAGACAGTGGGCCGCCGCCGGGCCGCGTGCCGCCAGCGGGGTGTACGTCCCCGACTCCCCGAAGAGCTCCGGCCGCTCACGGCGCAGACCCAGTGCCGCCACCGTCACCGCCGTCTTCTCATCCGCCTCGCGGTCGGGTTCCCGGAACGGCCTGCGGTTGTCCGGGTCGACGAGGGCGAGGTACTCCCGCTCCGTGCCCTGATACAGATCCGGCACCCCCGGCATCGTCAGCTGCACCAGCGCCGCACCCAGCACATTGGCCCGCACCTGGGGGCCGAACGTGGCCGCGAACCGCGTCAGCAGCGCACGCGCGGGACCCGCGACACTTCCGGGCCCCGCCGCGACGAAGTCCGCCACCGCCCGCTCGTACGCCGGATCGGGCTCGGTCCAGCTGGTGAACAGACCGGCCTCCCGTACGGACTTGAGCAGCGCGGGCTCCAGCCGCGCCGCAAGCTCCTGCGCCGGCAGGCCCGCGCAGCCGTACGCGGACTGCCACGCCTGCCAGGCCAGCTGCGGGTCGGGAGCGGCCACAGCAGTGGCCCGGCTCAACTGCGCCACCAGGGACGACCACTGCTCGGTGCACTCCGAGAGCACCGCGATCCGGGCCCGTACATCGGCGCTCCGCTTGGTGTCGTGCGTGGTCAGCACCGTGCCCGTGGCGGGCCAGTCACGGGCGAGACGGGCGCAGAACGCGTGGAACTCCTCCGGCGTCACCGCGGGCCGGCCCGGATCACCGCCCACCTCGGTCGCCGAGATGAGCGGGACGTAGCGGTAGAAGGCCGTGTCCTCGACCGACTTGGCGTGCAGCGCGGACGCCGTCTGCGCGAACCGGGCGCAGAACGCCGTCTGCGCCTCGCCCTCGCCCAGCCGCCCCAGCGCCAGCTCCCGCACGACATCGACGGCCGTCGCCTCCTCGGGCACGGAGAACACCGCCTTCGCGTCCCGTACCGCCGCGGCCGGAAGCGCCGATTCCGCGAGCTCCGTGACCGGGCCGCCCGCGGTGACGTACGGCCGGTAGACGGGGATCCGGACGAGCAGTTCCGTGACGGCCGCGTGCAGCGCCCACGGGGCGTGGTCGCGCAGGGCGGGGTCCTGGGCGCAGACCTGGGTGGCGAGCCGGGCCAGCCACTGGGTCTCGGCGGCCAGTTCGTGGTTGACCACGCGGTACGCCGCCCGGCGCACCGTCGCCGTCCAGTAGCCCCCGCGGTCCCCGGGAGGCCCGGCGAAGTCCCGGTACCGGCCGAGCAGGTCCGCCGCGCCCGTCGGGTCGGTGAACAGCCCGTCGATCCGGTGGAGCGCGTCGTACCCCGTCGTACCGGCGACCGCCCAGCCCGCGGGCAGGGTTTCGGAGCCGGTGAGGATCTTCTCCACCACCGTCCAGCTGCCGCCGGTCGCCTCGCTCAGCTGCTCCAGATAGGCGGCGGGTTCGGCGAGTCCGTCAGGATGGTCGATACGCAGCCCGTCGACGACGCCGTCGCTCAGGAGTTCGAGGATCTTGGCGTGTGTGGCGGCGAAGACCTCGGGGTGCTCCACGCGCACGCCGATCAGCTCGGAGATGGTGAAGAACCGCCGGTAGTTCAGCTCGGTGCGTGCCAGGCGCCACCAGGCGAGCCGGTAGTGCTGGGCGTCGAGCAGTTCGGGCAGGGGCATGTCCGCCGTCCCCTCGCGCAGGGGGAACTCCTGCTCGCCGTAGCGCAGCACCCGCGCACCGGAGCCCTCTTCGGAGCCGGCCCCGAAGGAGCCGACCCCCAAGGAGCCGACCTCGAAGCGGCCGATCTCGTCGGCGAGCGGTCCCGCGAGCACGGGCAGCAACACCTTGCCGCCGCCCGCCGTCCAGTCGATGTCGAACCACTGCGCGTACGGGGACGCCCGCCCCTCGCGCAGCACCTCCCACAGCTGCCGGTTGTGGCGGGGCGCGGCGGCCATGTGGTTGGGCACGATGTCAAGGATCAGTCCGAGGCCGTACTCCCGGGCGGTGGCGGACAGCTGCCGCAGCCCCGCCTCGCCGCCCAGTTCGGCGCGTACGCGACTGTGGTCGACGACGTCGTAGCCGTGCCGGGAGCCGGGGACCGCCTCCAGGACGGGCGACAGATGCAGATGGGAGACACCGAGCGCGGCGAGATACGGCACTGCCTTACCGGCAGCGGAGAAGGGGAAGTCCGGTTGGAGCTGGAGCCGGTATGTGGCGGTGGGCGTCATGAACACGTAAGTACCCATCGGGGAGCCGTCTGTGTCACGGCCCGTGCGGAAGGACCCCCTCCGGCGGCATCGGATTCACCCGCCGGAGGGCCCTCGCCTCCGCTACGCCGGGCGCTTCAGGACCGTCAGACTGCGCCCGATCAGCGTGACCCGCTCACCCGCCGAGACCTTCGGCCCGGTGGCGGGCGGCACACCGTCCGAGCGGGCCGTGTCGACGACGATCTGCCACCGCCGCCCGTGATTCACCGGAACGGCGAACTCCAGGGTGTCGGCACCGGCATTGAACATCAGCAGGAACGAGTCGTCGGAGATCCGCTCGCCGCGCGGACCGGGTTCCGAGATCGCGTGCCCGTTCAGAAAGACCGTCATGGCCTTGGCATGCGCGGCCTGCCAGTCCCGCTGGGTCATCTCCTGCCCCTGCGGGGTGAACCAGGCGATGTCGGAGAGCTCGTCGTGCGTGCCCTCCACCGGCCGGCCGTGGAAGAACCGCCTGCGCCTGAACACCGGATGGTCGCGGCGCAGCCACACCATGGCGCGGGTGAACTCCAGCAGACCGGTGTCCGCACCGGAAGCACTCCCGTCCTCACCCTCCTCGCCGTCCGCCGTACGGGCGGCGGGGTCGGGCCAGTGGACCCACGCCAGCTCGTTGTCCTGGCAGTAGGCGTTGTTGTTGCCGTGCTGCGTACGGGCGAACTCGTCCCCGTGGCTCAGCATCGGCACACCCTGGGACAGCATCAGCGTGGCGATGAAGTTGCGCATCTGGCGGTTGCGCAGCTCCAGGACTTCCTTGTTCTCGGTCTCGCCCTCGGCCCCGCAGTTCCAGGACCGGTTGTGGCTCTCGCCGTCCCGGTTGCCTTCGCCGTTGGCGTCGTTGCGCTTGCCGTTGTACGAGACGAGGTCGTGCAGGGTGAAGCCGTCGTGGCAGGTGGTGAAGTTGATCGAGGCGAGCGGCCGACGGCCGTCGTCCTGGTACAGGTCGGAGGAGCCCGTCAGCCGCCCGGCGAATTCGGCGAGCGTCCGTGGTTCGCCCCGCCACAGGTCCCGCACCGTGTCGCGGTACTTGCCGTTCCACTCGGTCCACAGCGGCGGGAAGTTCCCCACCTGATAGCCGCCCTCGCCGACGTCCCACGGCTCGGCGATCAGCTTCACCTGGCTGACCACCGGGTCCTGCTGCACCAGGTCGAAGAACGACGACAGCCGGTCCACCTCGTGGAACTGGCGTGCCAGGGTCGCCGCCAGATCGAAGCGGAACCCGTCGACGTGCATCTCGGTCACCCAGTACCGCAGCGAGTCCATGATCAGTTGCAGGACGTGCGGCGACCGCATGAGCAGGGAGTTCCCGGTCCCGGTGGTGTCCATGTAGTACCGCTGGTCGTCGGCCAGCCGGTAGTACGAAGCGTTGTCCAGGCCCCGGAAGGAGAGCGTCGGCCCGAGATGGTTGCCCTCGGCAGTGTGGTTGTAGACCACGTCGAGGATCACCTCGATGCCCGCCTTGTGCAGGGCCCGGACGGCCTGCTTGAACTCCAGCACCTGCTCGCCGCGGTCGCCCCAGGACGCGTACGCGTTGTGCGGGGCGAAGAAACCGATGGTGTTGTAGCCCCAGTAGTTGGCCAGGTCCGAGTCCGCCAGACGATGGTCCTGGACGAACTGATGCACCGGCATCAGTTCGATCGCCGTCACGCCCAGCTCCGTCAGATGGGCGATGACCTCCGGATGGGCCAGCCCCGCGTACGTACCGCGCAGCTCCTCGGGCAGCCCCGGATGCAGCATCGTCAGGCCCTTCACATGGGCCTCGTAGATCACCGTGCGGTGGTAGCCCGTCCGGGGCGGCCGGTCGTCGCCCCAGTCGAAGTACGGATTGACCACGACCGAGCTCATGGTGTGCGGAGCGGAGTCGAGGTCGTTACGGGCGTCGGGCCGGCCGAACGGATAGCCGTACACCGCCTCGCCCCACTCGATCTTCCCGGAGACCGCTCGCGCGTACGGGTCGAGCAGCAGCTTCGCCGAATTGCAGCGCTGTCCGCGCTGCGGTTCGTACGGTCCGTGGACCCGGAAGCCGTACCGCTGACCCGGCATCACACCGGGCAGGTAGGCATGGCGGACGAAGGCATCGGTCTCGCGGAGCTCCACCGCCGTTTCGGAACCGTCGTCGTGCAGGAGGCACAACTCGATTCGGTTGGCGGCCTCCGAAAAGACCGCGAAGTTGGTACCGGCGCCGTCGTACGTGGCACCGAGGGGATACGCCTGTCCCGGCCAGACCTGCATAGATCGACTCTTCCACTTCTGATCCGGGTGCTGCGGGGTCTTCGTCCCGATACTCCCCGAAAGTAGGGCGTGCGCCTAGCACGTCGGCCGGTGCTGTCAACATCGGGCACTTCGGTACCGCTCCGGACAGGAATCCGTGCGCCCCGTGCGCCGGACTGTGCGCCGGGTGGCCGGGGGCGGGGTGCCTAATCACTATGAATCGGCTCACTCCACCCGATCTCGCCGAGGGGAACAGGCTTGATTCACATGGCAGTTGGGAAAGCAGCCTGCGCATCGGGCTGCACCGGCTCACCCTCGCGGAGTACCCTTCCTTGATCGTTGGTGGGGGAGTGGAAGGCGGTACGCGGGTGAGCTCGGGAGGCTTCGAGCTACCCCCAGGTGGCCCAGGTCACGAGGGGGAATCGACCGATGCCCCGCCAGGGGCGGTCTCCCTTGCACAGCCCATGGAGATAGGCGCGGAGCTGGACTGGGGAGCGGACGCCTGGGGCGAGGTCCGTACGCGCGCCCAGCGGGCAGGGCGGGCCTACATCTGGCTGAATCTCGTCGAACAGCGGCTGCGTGCCGTGGTCGCCGCGGTGCTCCGGCCCATCTACGAGCCCGTGCACGGCGAGGACTGGGTGGTGGCCGCCGCCGGGCCCGCCGGGCAGGAGTGGGTGCAGCGGGCCGTCGCCGTCCGCGAGGTCTCGCGCCGCAAGGGCTATCTGCTCGATCCGGCCGACGACAACGTCCTCAGCTTCCTGACGCTCCCGCAGCTGCGGGAGCTGATGGTCCAGCACTGGCCCTGCTTCGAGCCCTACTTCGACGACCGCCGCGATGTCGAGCTGGCCCTCGACGAGCTGGAGGTGGCGCGCAATGTGGTCTCCCGCAACCGCGCCCTGAACGAGGCGGTCCTCGCCCAGGCCGAACGGGCCTCCGCACGCCTCCTGGAGATCCTGGGCAGCGGGGCAGCTGTTCCGTCCGCCGACCGGCTGCCCGTGGACGCCGTCGAGGAACTGGTCGGTGACCGGTACGCCGACGTGGTCTCCGTCCACCCCGACCGCGTACGGCTCCAGCGCCAGCTGCCCGCCGAGGATCTGTTCGGCGGGGCGCGCCGCCTGGATGCGATCGGTATAGGGCTCAATCTGCTCGTGCAGAACTTCTCCGGCCGACGGCTGGTCAGGCTCGCCGAATCGGGCTGCCGGGTCCGGCTGCTCTTCATCAACCCGGCGAGCAGCGCGGTCAAGCGCCGGGAACGGGAACTGGGGCTCAAGAAGGGCGAGCTGAGCCGTTCGGTGGAGATGAACATCCTTCATATGCGCCGGGTCCGCTCCAAGCTCCGCGACCCGGGGGCCTTCGAGATCCAGGTCTTCGACGAGACCCCCCGCTTCACGGCCTATCTGGTGGACGGCGACGGTCCCGACGCGGTCGGCGTCGTCCAGCCGTATCTGCGGCGCGCACGCGGCATGGAGGCGCCCGTGCTGGTGCTGCGGGGCGGGGGCCGCGCGGTGGTCCGGGCGGGGCAGGACAGCGAACACGGTCTCTTCGAGACGTACCGCGAGGAGTTCGAGTCGGTCTGGACGGACTCCCGGCCGGTGTCCTGAGACGCCGGGGGGCCTTCGGGGCCACCACCCCGAAGCGTTGTCAGTGGTGCGTGCGATGGTGGTCGTCATTCGGGGGAGAGCACCACGTAGGAGGTACGGGATGGGCTGGCACAGGGAGCCACTGGTCGGCTTCGACCTGGAGACGACGGGTACGGAGCCGCAGGAGGCGCGGATCGTGACGGCGGCGGTCGTCGAGGTCGACGGCCGGGACGGCGAGCCGCTGCGTCAGCGCACCTGGCTGGCCGATCCGGGCGTCCTGATTCCCGCACAGGCCTCGGCGATCCACGGCATCAGCAGCGAGCGGGCGGCGGCCGAAGGCCGGCCGGTGCGCGAGGTGGCGGACGAGATCGCGGAGACCCTCGTGGAGTGCTGGCGCCGGGGCGTGCCGGTCGTCGCGTACAACGCGGCATTCGATCTGACGCTGCTGACGGCCGAGTTGCGGCGCCACGGACTGCCGTCGCTGAGCGACCGGCTCGGCGGGGCGGGGATCGGCCCGGTCGTCGACCCGTACACCATCGACCGTGCCGTCGACCGCTACCGCAAGGGCAAGCGCACGCTGGAAGCCGTCTGCGTCGAGTACGGGGTGGTGCACGGAGGTGCCCATGACGCGGGCGCGGACGCGCTCGCCGCGGTGCGCGTGGCATACGCGATAGCCGGGCGGCACGGCTCGGTGGCCGCGCTGACCCCCGCCGAGCTGCACGAGCGCCAGATCGGCTGGTACGCGGAGTGGGCGGCCGACTTCCAGCAGTTCCTGCGCCGCAAGGGCACGGCCGACGCGGTGATCGACGGCCGCTGGCCGCTGCGCGAACCGGCGCCCGTGGCCGGCTGAGCAACGGCCCGCCCGGAACGGCTTCGCGTCCGGGCAAGGTACACACCGTCAAAGCCTCCAAAAGGGGCAAATAGCGCTTTACGGCGTAGATTCACTCCCGTTGGATGGGCGATGCGGCAGATACGAGCCGCCTCCTGACGGGACCCGTGTCACTCTCCCCGTCTGTCGGCCGTCCTTCCCGGTCCCCGGAACGCGCCGCACCGACGAGGGAAGACATGAGCCACGCTGACGCCGGTACCGATACGGCCGCGCGAGTCCCGACCGCGGCCAAGCTGACGTTGCTGACACTGACCACGATGGTCGTCGGCTCGATGGTGGGCGCCGGCGTGTTCTCGCTGCCGCGGCGTTTCGCCCAGGAGACAGGTGTCGCGGGCGCCCTCATCGCCTGGGCCATCGCGGGCACCGGCATGCTGATGCTCGCCTTCGTCTTCCAGGCGCTCGCGATCCGCAGACCCCGGCTCGACGCGGGTGTGTACGCCTACGCCAAGGCCGGATTCGGCGAATACCTCGGTTTCTTCGCCGCGTTCGGTTACTGGGCGAGCGCCTGCGTCGGCAACGTGACCTACTGGGTCCTCATCATGTCGACGATCGGGGCGATCTGGCCCGCGCTCGGCGACGGTGACACCGTGCTCGCCGCGGCCCTTTCCTCGGTGGGCCTGTGGTGTTTCTACTTCCTTATCCGCCGGGGCATCAAAGAAGCTGCGGCGATCAACAAGATCGTGACGGTCGCCAAGGTCGTGCCGATCCTGGTCTTCGTCCTCCTCGCCCTCTTCTATTTCAAGGCCGATGTCTTCGCGGACAACTTCGGCGGCGCCGACTACTCCGGCTCCCTGTTCAACCAGGTGCGCGGCACGATGCTGGCCACGGTGTTCGTCTTCCTCGGTGTCGAGGGCGCCAGCGTCTACTCACGCCACGCCAAACGGCGGGAGGACGTGGGAAAGGCGACGATCCTCGGCTTCCTCAGCGTCTTCGCCGTCTTCGCCTCGGTCACGATCGTCTCGTACGGCATCATGCCGATGGCCGAGATGGCCGAACTGCGGCAGCCCTCGATGGCCGCGGTCCTGGAATCCGCCGTCGGCACCTGGGGCAGCGTGTTCGTCAGCGTCGGCCTGATCGTCTCCGTACTCGGGGCCTACCTCGCCTGGACGCTGATGGCCGCCGAGGTGCTGTTCGTCGCGGCCAAGGACGACGACATGCCCCGGTTCCTCCGACGCTCCACCGCTGCCGACGTTCCCGTACCCGCGCTCCTGATGACGACGGTGCTGACGCAGGTCGTGCTCGTCGTCACGCTGTTCTCCGACGACGCGTTCAACTTCGCGCTCGATCTGACCAGTGCCCTGACCCTGATCCCGTTCCTGCTCGCCGCGGGCTACGCAGTCAAGATCATGCTGAGGCCCGACGAGGGCGACACGGCCGCCGGCCGCCGGCGCGACCTCACCGTGAGCGTGGTCGCGACGCTGTACACCGCGTTCCTGCTCTACGCGGCCGGCCTGAAGTTCGTCCTCGTCTCCTTCATCGTCTACGCCCCGGCCACGATCCTCTTCGTCATGGCCAGGCGGGAGCAGGACAAGCAGCTGTTCTCCCCGCGCGAGCTCGTCATCCTCGCCGTCTCCGTGGCCGGTGCGCTTCTCGGCGTCGTCGCTCTCGCCGCCGGCTGGATCAGCCTCTGACCGCTCAGACCACCGGCCACGCCACCACCCGAGCCACTCCGGAAAGGCACACCGTGACAACCCCCGACACCCCCACCGCCGCCACACCGTACGGCGTCCACTCGGAGGTCGGCCGGCTCCGCAAGGTCCTGGTCTGCGAGCCCGGGATGGCGCACCGCCGCCTCACCCCCACCAATTCCGACGATCTGCTCTTCGATGACGTGATGTGGGTCGAGAACGCCCAGCGGGACCACGCGGATTTCGTCAACAAGCTCCGGCACCGGGGCGTCGACGTCGTCGAACTGCACGAACTGCTCGCGCAGACCATGGCGGTCCCCGAGGCCAGGAACTGGCTCCTCGACCGGAAGATCACCGCCAACGAGGTCGGCGTCGGACTCATCGACAACACCCGGGCCTTCCTGGAGACGCTCGCCCCGCGCCGGCTGGCCGAGTACCTGATCGGCGGTCTCGCCACCGCCGACCTGCCGGACGAATTCCGCTCCGGGTATGTGGCGCTGGCCCGGGAGTCCACCGGGGTCCGCGAATACCTCATGCCGCCGCTGCCGAACACGCTCTACACCCGGGACACCACCTGCTGGCTGTACGGCGGCGTGACCCTCAATCCGCTGTACTGGCCCGCCCGGCACGACGAGACGCTCCTGATGAAGGCCGTCTACCTCTTCCACCCCGACTTCATGGACTCCACCGTGTGGTGGGGCGATCCCGAACAGGACTGGGGTCAGGCCACGTTCGAGGGCGGCGACATCATGCCGGTGGGTAACGGCGTCGTCCTCATGGGCATGAGCGAGCGCACCTCCCGGCAGGCCATCACCCAGGTCGCCCAGTCGCTGTTCGCGAACGGGGCGGCCGAGCACGTCATCGTCGCCGGCATGCCCAAACTGCGGTCCGCGATGCATCTCGACACCGTGTTCACCTTCGCCGACCGGGACATCGTCACGCTCTACCCGGCCATCATGGACGCCGTCCACACCTTCTCGCTGCGACCGGGCGACAAGGCCCCCGGCCTCGACATCACCGACGAAGGATCACGCGCCTTCGTCGACGTGGTCGCCAAGGCGCTCGGGCTGCCGGAGCTGCGGGTCATCGAGACGGGCGGCGACGTGTACGCCTCCGAGCGCCAGCAGTGGGACAGCGGCAACAACGCGGTCGCACTGGAGCCCGGTGTGGTCTTCACGTACGACCGCAACACCCAGACCAACACCCTCCTACGCAAGGCGGGTGTCGAGGTCATCACCATCGTCGGCGCCGAGCTCGGCCGCGGTCGCGGTGGCGGGCACTGCATGACCTGCCCCCTGATCCGCGACGCGGTGACCTTCTAGAACGGGTACCAGCGGACCTCGGGGTCGTTGTCGCGGAGCGACGCCACTCTCCGGCGGAACTCCGCCAGCGCCTTCGGGTTGGCCGGGGCGTGCTGCGCGACCCAGGCGCAGCTCGCCGTCTCCCGGGCGCCGCGCAGGACCGTACAGCCCTCCCACTCCCGGACGTCCCAGCCGTACGCCGCCGTGAACGCGTCGTACGCCTGGGCGGGCAGGCCGTACCGGTCGCGGGAGAGGGCCAGTACCACCAGGTCGTGTTCCCGCAGATCCGCGGAGAAGGTCTCCAGATCGACCAGCACCGGTCCGTCCGGGCCGATGTGGACGTTGCGCGGAAGCGCGTCGCCGTGGATCGGGCCCGGCGCCAGGTGCGGGGTCAGGGCGGCGGCCGCCGTCGCGAAGCCGTCGCGGCGCTCGCGCAGGAAATCGGCGTCGGCCCGGTCGATCGCGTCGCCCGCCAGCGTCAGCCAGCGCTCGACGCCGCCGAGCAGTTCACGGCGCGGCAGCACGAAATCCTCCGGCGCGCTCAGCGCGTGCACGCGCGTGAGGAGCGGCGCCAGATCCCGCGGCTCGGCGGGGCGCACGGCAGCCGGGAGCCGGTGCCACAGTGTCACCGGGTGGCCCTCGACCAGCCGCGCCCCGGGCTCGGCGGCCCGTACGGCGGGGACGTCGGACGCGGCGAGCCACTGGGCGACGGCCAGTTCGCGTTCGGCCCGCTCGCGCAGCTCCGGGTGGAGCGCGGCGTCCCGGCCGACCTTGACCACCAGCTCGCCGACGGCGAATACCGCGTTCTCGCCCAGCGCGATCAGTTCCGCGTCGCCGGGCAGTCCGGCGGCGCTCAGTACCTCGCGCGCACGCATGTCGTTCATGCTCCCGATTTTCGCATCCCTGCAGGCCACCTTGACGAACGGACGGCCCGTCAGCACGATGACGGAGGCCACCTGGGCGGCCAGACCGGAATGAATCCGATGCAATGGAGCAAAGGGGTCGAATCCGTGACACTGGCGACCGCAACGGGGCGGTCCGGGCGCAAGGATCCACGCGGGAGACAGTCCGGCCGCGAGCGGCGGGCCGGACGGGACAGAGCCGCCTGGTTCCTGGTGCTCCCTGCCCTGATCCCGATCCTGATCCTCAGCGTCGGACCGCTGCTCTACGGCATCGCGCTGGCCTTCACCGACGCACAGTCCGGCCGCACCCGGTCCACGCAGTGGATCGGCGGGCTCAACTTCCAGGACCTCCTGCACGACACCCTGTTCTGGGACTCCTTCCGCATCGGCCTGCTGTGGGCGGTCGGGGTCACCGTCCCGCAGTTCGTGCTCGCGCTGGGCCTCGCCCTGCTGCTCAACCAGAATCTCCGGATGCGCTGGCTGGCGCGAGCGCTGGCGATCATCCCGTGGGCGATGCCCGAAGTGGTCGTCGGCATCATGTGGCGGCTGGTCTACAACCCCGACGCGGGCATCCTCAACGAGACCATCCGCGATCTCGGTCTCGGCGACGGCCGGGACTGGCTCACCGGCCTCGCCACCGCGCTGCCCGCCGTCATCGTCGTCGGCATCTGGGCCGGCATGCCCCAGACCACGGTCGCGCTGCTCGCCGGGCTCCAGAACACCCCGCACGAGCTCCACGAGGCGGCGGCCCTCGACGGTGCGGGGGCCTGGCGCCGCTTCCGTACGGTGACCTGGCCGGCCATCAAACCGGTCGCCCTCGCCATCACCGCACTCAACTTCATCTGGAACTTCAACTCCTTCGCGCTGGTCTACGTCCTGACCGCCGGCGGCCCCGGCGGCCGTACCCGCCTGCCGATGCTCTTCGCGTACGAAGAGGCGTTCCGCTACGGCCAGTTCGGTTACGCCGCCGCTATGGGCTGTGTGATGGTCGCGGTGATCTCCGTGATCCTCGCCGTCCATCTCGTCGGCCGCCTGAGGGGAGGCGAGGACAAGTGAGCCTCCGTACCAGCAGAGCCGCACGTGCCGGGCAGTACGCCGCACTGCTCTGCTACCTCGTATTCCTGGCGTTCCCGTTCGCCTGGCTGATCTCCACCGCCTTCAAGCCCGCCCGCGAACTGGGCTCGCTGCACCCCACCTGGATTCCCGAGAATCCGACCCTGGACAACTTCCGGCAGGCCTTCGACGAACAGCCGCTGCTCCAGGCCGCCGCCAACTCGCTGATCGCAGCTGTCTCCGCCGCCGCGATCGCGGTGCTCATCGCCACACCCATGGCCTACGTGATGGCCCGCCACCGCGGCAGGCTGTCGACCGCCGCGACCGGCTGGGTCGTGGTCAGCCAGGCGTTCCCGTTCGTCCTGGTCATCATTCCGCTGTTCCTGCTCCTCAAGAATCTGCATCTGATCAACTCGCTGTGGGGGCTGATCCTGGTGTACGTGGTCTGGTCGCTGCCGTTCGCGCTGTGGATGCTGGCGGGGTACGTGCGTGCCGTGCCGCCCGAACTGGAAGAGGCGGCCGCCGTCGACGGGGCCGGAAAGCTGCGCACCCTGGTCTCCGTCACCGCCCCGCTGCTGGCGCCCGGGATCGTGGCCACCGCGCTCTTCGCGTTCATCACCGCGTGGAACGAGTTCTTCTTCGCGCTCGTCCTGCTCAAGACACCGGAGAAGCAGACCTTGCCGGTCGTACTGACCCACTTCCTCGGCGCGGAGGGCGTGGCCGACCTCGGGCCCCTCGCCGCCGCCGCCTTCCTCGCCACCCTCCCCTCCCTCGTCCTCTTCGCCGTCATCCAGCGGCGGATCACCGGCGGCATGATGGCCGGGGCGGTGAAGAGCTGATGCGCGCACTCACCCGGGCCGCCGCGGCGGCGGCCACCGCACTGACCCTGCTGCTCAGCGGCTGCGCCGACGACCGGGACGGCAGGGACGCGAACGGCACGATCAGGCTGAGCTTCCAGTCGCTGGCCTGGCAGAAGGAGTCCGTCGACGCCAACAAGCAGCTGGTGAAGGAGTGGAACGCGGCCCATCCCGACATTCAGGTGGACTACGTCCAGGGCAGCTGGGACAACGTCCACGACCAGTTGCTCACCTCCTTCGAGGGCGGTGAGGCGCCGGACGTCATCCACGACGCCTCCGACGACCTCGCCGACTTCGCGTACGGCGGCTACCTCGCCGATCTGCGCACGCTCCTGCCGGAGCGGCTCACCGCCGATATCCCGGAGCAGTCCTGGCGCACGACCACGTTCGACGGCGGTGTCTACGGCGTCCCGTTCCTCCAGGAACCCCGGGTCCTGATCGCCAACACCGAGATCCTCAAGGCGTCCGGGGTGCGCATCCCGACCCCGGAGCGGCCATGGACCTGGCCGGAGTTCCGCCAGGTCACCAAGGAGCTGACGGCGAAGGGGAGATACGGGGTCGCCTGGCCGCTCAAGGAACCGGTCTCCGTCACCCTCAACCTCGGCCTCTCCGCCGGAGGGCAGCTCTTCCACCGGGACGCGGACGGCAAGGTGACCATCCGCTTCGAAGAGGGCGACCAGGTGGTCCCCGGAACCATCCACGACCAGGTCGGCACCGACCACAGCGCCGCCCGTACGGCGCTGGGCATGGGCGGCTCGGACACGCTCCCCGGATTCTTCGGCGGCAGATACGCCATGGTCCCGCTGGGCTTCGCCTACCGTCAGCAGATCGTCGAGCAGGCGCCCGAGGGATTCGAGTGGACGGTTCTGCCCGCCCCGGCCGGCTCCGCCGGACTCGCCCAGGGCGTGAGCCCGCAGACCCTCTCCGTCGCCCAGGACAGCCCGTACAAGAAGGAAGCGATGCGGTTCATCGACTTCCTGCTGCGCCCGCCGAACATGGTCCGCCTGGCCAAGGGCGACTGGATGCTCCCGACCGGCACCGAAGCCCTCGCCGACCCCGCCCTGCACACCACCGACAACGGCTGGGCGACCGGCACCGCACTGGCGAAGGCGCTGCGCCCGGCACCCGCTCAGTCCGTGCGCGGCTACCCCGAATGGAAGGACAAGGTCGCGACCCCCGCCCTCCAGGAGTTCTACAGCGGGGCGATCGACATGGAGGAACTGCGAAAACGCCTGGTCGACGACGGGAACCGGGTCCTGGCCCGATACCAGCGCTGAGTGGTCCGCGCATTTAAGATGGACGAGACGTATCGTCTCGCCTAAGGTGAGCGCATGACCGAATCCCCGCGTGCCCACATCGTCATGTTCTCCATCGCCGCCCACGGGCACGTGAACCCGAGCCTCGAAGTCATCCGGGAGCTCGTCGCCCGTGGGTACCGCGTCAGTTACGCCATCCCCGCCGCCTTCGCCGAGAAGGTCGCGGCCACCGGGGCCGAGCCCGTGCTCTACACCTCGGTGCTGCCCGTCGACGACGACCCCGAGGCCTGGGGCACCGAACTGATCGACAACATCGAACCCTTCCTGAACGACGGCATTCAGGCCCTGCCCCAGCTCGCCGCCGCCTTCGAAGGGGACGAGCCGGACCTCGTCCTCCACGACATCACCTCCTACCCGGCCCGCCTCCTCGCCCACCGCTGGGGCGTCCCTGCCGTCTCCCTCTGGCCCAACCTGGTGCCCTGGGACGGATACGAGGAAGAGGTCGGCGAGCCCATGACCGCCGAGCTCAGGCGGACCGAGCGGGGCAGGGCCTATTACGCGCGCTTCGCGGCCTGGCTCGCGGAGAACGGCCTGGGCGACGTGTCCTCGGACGACTTCGTGGCCCGGCCGCGCCGCGCCCTCGTCCTCATCCCGGAGGCGCTCCAGCCGCACGCCGACCGGGTGGACCGCACTGTCCACACCTTCGTCGGCGCGTGCCAGGGCGACCGGGCCGACCAGGGGGAGTGGCAGCGCCCGGCCGGGGCCGAGAAGGTGCTTCTGGTCTCCCTGGGCTCCTCGTTCACGAAGCAGCCCGCCTTCTACCGCGACTGCGTCGAAGCCTTCGGCGATCTGCCCGGCTGGCACGTCGTGCTCCAGATCGGCGCCCATGTCGACCCGTCCGAACTCGGGGACGTACCCGCCACTGTGGAGGTGCACTCCTGGGTGCCGCAGCTCGCGGTGCTCAGGCAGGCGGACGTCTTCATCACCCACGCGGGTGCCGGCGGCAGTCAGGAAGGGCTCGCCACCGGCACCCCGATGGTCGCCGTTCCGCAGGCCGTCGACCAGTTCGGCAACGCGGACATGCTCCAGGCGCTCGGCGTCGCCCGGCATCTCCCGATGGAGGAGGCGAACGCCGAAACCCTGCGCGAGGCCGTGCTCGCCCTCGTCGACGATCCGCAGGTGGCGGCCAGGGTCGCCGCCGTACGGGCGCGGATGTCACAGGAGGGCGGCACGAAGCGAGCGGCCGACCTCATCGAGGCCGAACTGCCCGCGTAATGGCCGCCGCCGCCTTCCTTTCGAAGGCATGGGCGTAATCAAGCCGTCTCCTCGTGCTGCTCGTTGAACTCGGGTGCGGCCCCCTCCATCCGCCGGAGGGGGCCGCACCCGTTCCGGCGATACAAGGTCCATACACATAAAGGCAGTTGATGGCCGTGTCCGACTTGACTGGGCATGGCCGATTTCTTATTACGAAACCTTGTTGAGTAAGTCACAGCTGTATGAAGGTCTTGATCTGAGCGTGTCAATCGGTCAGGGTTTCGAACCAGCCCCCGGAGATTTTCCGGCCGAGGGCCAATCCCCCCACAAAGAATGACGAGGAGATCCCTCTTCATGGCAATTCACAAGCGCGCACGCCGGATCAAGCTGACCGCCGCGATAACCGCAGTGGCAGCGGCAGCCGGAGTCACCCTTCTCTCCACCTCGTTCGCGGGAGCCGCACCGTCCCCGGCGATGGGCACGGTCTACGGCGCGGACGCGGCCACCGCCGTCTCCGGCAGCTACATCGTGATGCTGGACGAGAAGGCGGACAAGGCCGAGCTCGCCAAGGAGTACGGCGGCAAGCTCAAGCGGAACTACAAGTCCGCCATCAACGGCTTCTCCGCCAGCGGCCTTTCGGAGACCGAGGCCAAGCGCCTCGCCGCCGACCCGGCCGTCGCCAAGGTCGTCCAGAACAAGAAGTTCACGGCCAGCGCCACCCAGGACAACCCGCCGTCGTGGGGTCTCGACCGGATCGACCAGGCCGAGACCGCCGGTGACAAGGCGTACACCTACCCGGACGCCGCAGGTGAAGGCGTCACGGCGTACGTCATCGACACCGGTGTCCGTGTCACGCACAGCGACTTCGAGGGCCGCGCCACATCGGGCTTCGACGCCGTGGACAACGACGACAACGCCGACGACGGCAACGGTCACGGTACGCACGTGGCCGGCACCATCGCCGGAGCGGCCCACGGAGTCGCCAAGAAGGCGAAGATCGTGGCCGTGCGCGTGCTCGACGACTCGGGCTCCGGCACCACGGAGCAGGTCGTCGCGGGCATCGACTGGGTCACCGCGAACCACGAGGGCCCGTCCGTCGCCAACATGAGCCTCGGCGGCAGCGCGGACCCGGCGCTCGACGCCGCGGTCCAGAAGGCCATCGCCTCCGGCGTCACCTTCGGGGTGGCCGCCGGAAACGAGTCCAGCGACGCGGGCGAGGGTTCCCCCTCCCGCGTCCCGGAGGCGATCACGGTCGCCTCGTCCACGGTGGACGACGAGCAGTCGTCGTTCTCCAACTTCGGCTCGGTGGTGGACATCTACGCCCCCGGCTCCGACATCACGTCGGCGTGGAACGACAGCGACACCGGCACGAAGACCATCTCCGGTACGTCCATGGCGACCCCGCACGTCGTGGGTGCCGCCGCCGTCTACCTGGGCGGGCACGCGGACGCCACTCCGGAGCAGGTCGCCACGGCGCTGACCGAGGGGGCCACCCCCGACGCCATCACCAACGCGACCGAGGGCACGGCGAACAAGCTGCTGAAGGTCGTCGAGTAACCGACCCGTGAGCAGTGGCCGGGCGGCGACCGGAGCATCATCCGCCGCCCGGCCGCACCGAATCCGCGGCCGCCGTGCCCTCCCCCACGGGGCGCGGCGGTCGCTCCGGCCGGGAGCATCGTCCTATGGTGTGCCCATGACCACGACGTACACGGTTTCCCCGCGCGGGACCGATACGAGGCGGCCACACGGGCGCGGTGGCTTCGCCGCGACGACCCGTGGCCGGAACGCCCCTGCGGAACCTGTGGAGATGAACACGTGACCGAACCGTCGCCCGCCGTGGCCGCGGCCATTGACGGAGAGCTGCGCCTCCTCGACCCGGTGGTCCGTGCTTCCGCGGAACTCCTTGTCTCGCTGCTCCACGCCGAGTTCAGCGAGATCGGCACCAGCGGCCGGCTCTGGAACCGCGACTCGATCATCGCCGCACTGACCGCCGCCGACGCCCCGAGCCCCGGCCCGCTGACGGCGTCACGGATGCAAGGCGTCCAGCTCTGCACCGACTTCGTGCACCTCACCTTCGACACTGAGTCCAAGGGACTGCACTCCCACCGCAGTTCCCTGTGGCGGCGCACCGAGGACGGCTGGCTGCTCTACTTCCACCAGGCCACGCCGTACGTCGACGATCCGTTCGCCGAGATCTGACCCCCTGTCGCACTTCTTCAATACCGGTGCAGGGGCCGGGCCGTAGCGTGCCGGGCATGAAGAACGAGCACGCACACATGACCGAATGCGCTGCCGAGGCGGCCCGGATCGCCCGCGCCATCAGCGCAGCACAGCTGGACGCGTCCACCACACCCTGCGCCGGCTGGGACGTTCGCGGCCTCGTCAACCACTGGGTTCTCTACACCGCGCACGGCCTGGAACACCGTGCCCTGCGCAGGACGCTCCCCGACGAGCTCATCACGCGCGACTTCACCGCAGAATCCGACTGGGCCGAGAGCTACGCGGCGCAACTGGACCGGGCCGTCGCCGCCTGGTCGGACCCGGCCGTCTGGGAGGGCGACGTCGACCTCGGCGGTACGTCGTCCCCGGCGGCCGAGATCGCGGCCATGCTCATCGAGGAGACTGCCCTGCACAGCTGGGACGTGGCCCGGGCCACCGGACAGGAACTCAGGCTCTCCGACGGGGCGGCGGCCTACCTCCTGGAGACCGTCGAAGGATCGGCCGCGCTCTACCGGCAGTACGAGGGCTTCGGCGACGAGATCACGGTGGCTGCCGACGCCTCCGTCCTCGACCGGGCCCTGGCCGCCTCCGGACGCGACCCGCACTGGACCGCGGCCTGATAGGTGGCCCAGTCGACGGGCCGGTGATTGGCCCGGGTGAGTACGCCAATGGCTGCCTAGGCTGATCCGTATGACCCTTCACCGACACGTCAGCACGGGCAGGACCGTCGTCGATTTCTACTTCGACCCGGCCTGCCCGTTCGCCTGGATCGCCTCCCGGTGGATGCTGGAGGTCGAGCAGCAGCGCGACATCGACCTCCGCTTCCGCCTCATGAGCCTCTACTTCCACAACACCGGCAACGAACTCCCCCACTGGTACCGCGATCTCGTCGACAGATCGATCGGTCCGGTACGGGTCGCGGCCGCCGCGGCGGCCGGTCACGGGGAGGACGTCCTGCGCGACCTCTACACCGCGCTCGGCACCCGCATCCATCAGCAGAAGAACCAGGACTTCGACGCCGTCACCGCCAAAGCCCTGGCCGAACTGGGTCTGCCCGCAGCCCTCGCGTCCGCCGCGCACTCGGAGACGTACGACGCAGCGGTCCGCAGCAGCCACGACCGGGGGAAGGACCCGGCGGCGGACGCCTACGTCGGTACCCCCACGATCCATGTCGACGGCACCGTCTGGTTCGGGCCCGTACTCAACTCGATCCCCCGGGGCGAGGAGGCGGCCCGGCTCTTCGACAGCTTCCGGGTGCTTGCGAACCACTCCGACTTCTTCGAGCTGAAGCGCTCCCGCACGGGCAGCCTGTCGTACGACTGACGGCCGGACGGTTCAGCCGGCCGCCGCGAACCGCTCCGCGACCCGCGCCTCGTCGTACCGCCGCACCAGCAGCCGCGCCAGCTCGGGCGCGGCGCCGAGGACATCGGCCACCACATCCGCCTCGGCGGCACCCGCGAAAATACGGTCCGGGAGGCGGCCGGGGGCGATGACGTACGGGGCCACGGCCACCCGCCGTACGCCGTCGGCCCGAAGATCCCGTACCGCGTCCTCGGTACGGGGAAGAGATGCGGAGGCGAACGCAGGCCGCACGGCGCACCAACCGGTGTGCCGCAGCTCCCGCGCGATTTCAGCGATCACTGCGATCGCCTCCGGGTCTGTGGAGCCCGCCGAGGCCAGGACGAGCCCGGTCGAGCTTTTGTCGCCGGGGGAGACCCCGGCCTCGTACAACCGCTGTTCCAGCGCCGCGTTCAGCAGCGGCGAAGGGCCCAGGACCTCGGCCTGCCGGACGCGCAGCCGCGGCAGGCGGGTCCTGGCCTCGCGCAGCACCGAAGGAATATCGGCCTTGGCGTGGAAGGCCCGGGTGAGGAGCAGAGGCAGTGTGACGACATCCTCCGCACCCTCCGCGGCCAGGCGTTCCAGCAGCCGGGGCACGGAGGGCGCGTTGAACTCCAGGAAGCCCGTCTCCACACGCAGCCCCGGCCGCAGCGCCCGTACCCGCTCGGTGAGCGCGTGCACGGTCGCCGCGTGCCGCGGATCGCGGCTGCCGTGGGCGATGACGAGGAGGACAGGGGACGGCATGCCGGACTCAGCTCTTCACGAGGAGGCCGCGGCTGCGCAGGACCCACCGCTCCAGCGGACTGAAGATCAGCAGGTCGATCGCGATGCCGACGAACAGGATGAGGAGGATCGAGAGGAAGATCCCCGGCATGTCGAAGTTGTTGCGGCCGTTCTCCAGCAACTGCCCGAGCCCGAGACCGAGATCGGGCGACGAGGCGATGATCTCGGCCGCCATCAGCGAACGCCAGGAGAAAGCCCAGCCCTGCTTGAGGCCCGCCAGATAGCCGGGCAGTGCGGCCGGCAGCACGATGTGCCAGGTGCCGCGCAGTCCGGTCGCACCGAGGGTGCGGCCCGCCCGGATGACCAGCGGAGGCACCTGGTCGACGCCGGAGACCAGACCGTTGGCGATCGAGGGGACCGCGCCCAGCAGGATCACGGCGTACATCATCTTGTCGTTGAGCCCGAGCCAGATCACGGCCGGCGCCACCCAGGCCACCGAGGGCAGGGACTGGAGACCGGACAGGATCGGGCCGATGGCGGACCGGACGAACTTCACCCGGGCGACCAGCAGACCCAGCGGCGTACCCAGGGCGACGGCCAGCAGGAATCCGAGCAGACCACGCGAGACGCTGGTCCAGATGACCTCCAGCAGCGTCCCCTGGAGCCACATGTCGACCGCGCTGTCCCAGACGGCGGACGGTGGCGGCAGCTTGTAGTCCTCGGTGACCTGCGCGGTGACCAGCAGCTGCCAGGCCGCGACCACCAGGACCACCGCGAGCAGCGGCGGCAAGACCTTGCCGACCAGGACCTCGCGCACCGGGGTCCGCCGCACCTGCACGGCGTCCAGGGCGTCGAGACCGGCTTCGAGACCGGCCAGATCGTCGGTCTTGATGTCAGTGCTGGCCATGTCGGCGGATCTCCCCACGCAGTTGTTCGGTGATCTCGACGGACAGCTCCGCCACCGCGGTGTCCTCGATACGGCGCGGATGCTCGATATCGACCGACCACTCGCGGGCGATCCGGCCCGGCCGGGACGACAGCAGGACGACCCGCTGGGCGAGGCGCACCGCCTCCCGCACGTTGTGGGTGACGAAGAGGACCGAGGCGTTCGTCTCGCGCCAGATCCGGGTCAGTTCGTCGTGCAGCACATCGCGGGTGATCGCGTCGAGCGCGGCGAACGGCTCGTCCATCAGCAGGAGTTGGCTGTCCTGGGCGAGCGCGCGGGCCATCGCCACCCGCTGCCGCATACCGCCGGAGAGTTCGTGAACCCGCTTGCCGAACGCCCCACCGAGCCGGACGAGTTCGAGCAGCCGCTCGGCTTCCGGGCGGCGGTCCTGCTTCGGCACCCCGCGCAGCCGCAGGGCGAGTTCGATGTTCTTGCCCGCGGTCAGCCACGGGAAGAGGGCGTGCTCCTGGAACATCAGGGCCGGCCGCCCGCCGGGGGTCTGGATGGACCCCGCGGTCGGGCGGTCGAGTCCGGCCACCAGATTGAGCAGCGTCGACTTTCCGCACCCGGAGGCTCCCAGGAGGGTGACGAACTCGCCGGGAGCGACATCGAGCGTGATGTCGTCCAGGACGAGCTGCTGACCCGTGGGTCCTGCGAAGGACTTCGAGACGTGCGAGATACGAGCGGCGTGCTCGACCGTTGCACGGTCCTCGGCCTTGGTGAGGGTGGTGGTCGCCATGGTCGTCACCTCCTGGGAATCCTGTATTCCTGGAACGGATGGGCGGTCGGGCTACTTGACGCCGAGACCGGCGTCGCTGACCCCGGGCTTGCCCGCGGCCTTGAGGATCTTGTTGAGCGGCTTGAGGTCGTAGATGCCCGTCAGGTCCGTCTCCTCCAGGAGACCCGCCTTCACCGCGTGGTCGGCCTGCGCGTCGAGCGTGGCGGCCAGCGGGTCGTCCGTGAACCGGATGGACTTCCACGCCGGGTCGATGACCTCGGGGGCCAGCGCCTTCCCGCCGAGCTCCTTGAGCGCGGCGTTGGCCGACGCCTTTGCCTTGTCCGGGTTGGCGTTGATCCATGCGTTGGTGTTCACCGAACCGCGCAGTACCGCCTCGACCACGTCCGGGTGCTCCGAGAGGAACTTCTGCGACACGATGATGTTCGTGATCACGAACTTGTTGTCGGGCCACAGCGTGGACTCGTCGAGGAGCACCTTGCCGCCCTCGGCGACCAGCTTGGACGCGGTCGGCTCCGGCACCCAGGCACCGTCGAGCGAGCCCGCCTTGAAGGCGTCCGGAGTGACCTTGTTGTCCGAACGGACCACGGAGACGTCGCCCTTGCCGCTCTGGGCGTCGACCTTCCAGCCCTTCTCGGAGATCCAGTTCAGGAACGCCACGTCCTGGGTGTTGCCGAGCTGAGGAGTGGCGATCTTCTTGCCCTTGAGGTCGTCCAGGGTCTTGATCTTCTTCGGGTTCACGACCAGCTTCACGCCGCCTGAGGCAGAACCCCCTACGATCCGCAGGCTCTTGCCCTCGGACTTCGAGAAGCCGTTGATGGCGGGGGAGGGGCCGATGAACCCGATGTCGATCGAACCCGCGTTGAGCGCCTCGATCTCGGAGGGACCCGCGTTGAACGTCGAGGGCTTCACCTCGGTGCCGCCCAGCTCCTTGGCGATCAGCCCTTCCTGGATACCGACCAGGGCGGTGGCGTGCGTGAGATTCGGGAAGTAACCGATCTTCACGCTGTCCGCGGAGAGCTTCTTGCCGCCGGCGGAGACGTTCGCCTTCTTGGCGTCGTCGTCCTTGGCCTCGGAGCCGTAACCGCAGGCCGTGAGTACCACGGCGAGCAGCGGCAGGGCGGCGGCAGCGGCAAGGCTGCGGCGAACGGTGGAACGTGGGGCAGACACGGGAGGCTTTCCTCTCGTCGGCCCGGTGCTCACGTCCCCCGGAAGTCCGGGGGCATGGCCGGGCGGTCGGCAGGTCTTCGTCTGAACGGGCGGTGCGGTTGGTGCGAGCGGGCGCGCAGGCAGTGCGCGTACGTCATCACGCACATCGCCCGACGCCGCCCTGGCCGCTGCCGAGGGCGCCGCTGCCGACCCGGCCGCCCTCCTTCGCGAAGGTCGAGAAGACGTCAGTACCCATCAGAAGTCCCATGCGGCGTCGTCGCCCGCCGGGGCCTCGTCCCGCGCGGCACCGGCCACCTCGGCGAACGAGGCACCCGCCATGCCGGCGGAGAGCGTGGTGCCGTCCGCGGGGTCGATCAGCAGGAACGAGCCGGTGCGCCGCGAGTCCGCGTACGCGTCGAGCGCGAGCGGTTCGGCGGTGCGTACGACGACCCGGCCGATGTCGTTCGCGACCAGCTGCCCCGGAGCGGGGTGCTGGGAGAGGTCGTCCAGGGTCAGCCGGGACGGGATGTCCTTGACGATCGCCTTCACCGTCCGGGTGGTGTGCTTGAGCAGCACCCGCTGGCCCACCGAGAGCGGCTGGTCGGCCACATGACAGACGGTCGCCTCGACGTCCTGGGTGACCGCGGGCGTGTCGCCGGTGGGGGCGAGCAGGTCACCGCGCGAGACGTCGATGTCGTCGGCCAGCCGGATGGTGACGGACTGCGGCGCCCACGCGACGTCGACGCTCTCGCCGAGCGCGTCGATCCCCGCGATCGTCGAGGTACGCCCCGAGGGCAGGACGGTGACGGATTCGCCGACCCGGAAGGCTCCCGCGGCGATCTGTCCCGCGTAACCGCGGTAGTCGGGGTGCTCGGCGGTCTGCGGACGGATGACGTACTGGACCGGGAACCGGGCGTGGCAGGCGGTGAGGTCATGGCTGACCGGCACCGTCTCCAGGTGCTCCAGCACGGTCGGGCCGCCGTACCAGTCCATGTTGGCCGAGGGCTCCACGACGTTGTCACCGGCGAGTGCGGAGATCGGGATCGCGGTGATCTCCGGGACGCCGAGGGACGCGGCGTACGCCGTGAACTCCTTGGCGATGGCGGCGAACACGGGCTCCGCGTACTCGACGAGGTCCATCTTGTTGACGGCCAGGACCACGTGCGGGACACGCAGGAGCGCGGCGACGGCTGCGTGCCTGCGGGTCTGCTCGACGACGCCGTTACGGGCGTCGACCAGGACCACGGCCAGTTCGGCGGTCGAGGCACCGGTGACCATGTTGCGGGTGTACTGCACATGGCCCGGGGTGTCGGCGAGGATGAACCGGCGGGCAGGCGTCGCGAAGTAGCGGTAGGCGACGTCGATGGTGATGCCCTGCTCGCGCTCGGCCCGCAGTCCGTCGGTCAGCAGCGCCAGGTCGGGCGCCTCCTGACCCCGGTTGCGGGACGCGTGCGCGACGGCCTCCAACTGGTCGGTGAGGACCGATTTCGAGTCGTGCAGAAGCCGTCCCACGAGGGTGGACTTGCCGTCGTCGACCGAGCCCGCGGTGGCGAACCGAAGCAGCGTGGTGGTCGACACCTGGCCGGCCTGCTGGATGGGTGTGGTCATGTTAGAAGTACCCTTCGCGCTTGCGGTCTTCCATCGCGGCCTCGGACATCTTGTCGTCGGCGCGGGTCGCGCCCCGCTCGGTGAGACGGGAGGCGGCGATCTCGGTGATGACGGCGTCCAGGGTGGTGGCGTCGGAGTCGACGGCGCCGGTGCAGGACATGTCGCCGACGGTGCGGTAGCGCACGAGCCGGGTCTCGACGGTTTCGTGGTCCTTGGGGCCGCCCCAGTCGCCCGCGGTGAGCCACATGCCGGAGCGGTTGAAGACCTCGCGTTCGTGGGCGAAGTAGATCTCGGGGAGCTCGATGCCCTCGCGCTCGATGTACTGCCAGACGTCGAGTTCGGTCCAGTTGGAGATCGGGAAGACCCGGACGTGCTCACCGGGCGCGTGGCGGCCGTTGTAGAGCTGCCACAGCTCGGGGCGCTGACGGCGCGGGTCCCACTGCGAGAACTCGTCGCGCAGCGAGAAGACCCGCTCCTTGGCGCGCGCCTTCTCCTCGTCGCGGCGTCCGCCGCCGAACACGGCGTCGAAGCGGAGCTGCTGGATGGCCTCGGTCAGCGGCACGGTCTGGAGGGGGTTGCGGGTGCCGTCGGGGCGCTCGCGGAGCTTCCCGGCGTCGATGTACTCCTGTACGGAGGCGACGTGCAGCCGCAGCCCGTGCTTCTCGACGGTGCGGTCCCGGTACTCCAGGACCTCGGGGAAGTTGTGCCCGGTGTCGACGTGCAGCAGCGTGAACGGCACCGGCGCGGGTGCGAACGCCTTGAGCGCCAGGTGCAGCATCAGGATCGAGTCCTTGCCGCCGGAGAACAGGATCACCGGCCGCTCGAACTCACCCGCCACCTCGCGGAAGATGTGCACCGCCTCGGACTCCAGGGAGTCCAGGTGGCTGAGCGCGTAAGGATGGACGGTGCCTTCCGGCACAGTGGCGACGGTCGTCACGCCAGGCCCCTCTCGGTGAGCAGCGCGCGCAGCGCGCTTGCGGACTCCTGCACGGTCTGCTGGTGCGATTCGATCCGCAGGTCGGGCGACTCGGGCGCCTCGTAGGGGTCGTCGACCCCGGTGAGGCCACGGATCTCGCCCGCTGCCTGCTTGGCGTACAGACCCTTCACGTCACGCTCGGAACACACCTCGACAGGGGTGGCGACGTGCACCTCCACGTAGGCGGTGCCCTCGGTCCGGTGGCGCTTGCGGACGGCGTCGCGGCTGTCCGCGTACGGCGCGATGACCGGGACCAGCACCTTCACGCCGTTCGCCGCCAGCAGTTCGGCGACGAAGCCGATCCGCTGGACGTTGGTGTGGCGGTCCTCGCGGGAGAAGCCGAGCCCCGCGGAGAGGAACTCCCGGATCTCGTCACCGTCGAGCACCTCCACCTTGTGCCCGTCACCGCGCAGCCGGCCGGCCAGCTCGTACGCGATGGTCGTCTTGCCCGCGCTCGGCAGACCGGTCAGCCAGACGGTGGCCCCTGTCTCCGTCACGCTCATCGAAGTCTCCTGATCCGTTGTCATCAGCCGTGCAGTCCGCACTCGGTCTTGCCCCGCCCGGCCCACCGGCCGGCCCGTGCGTCCTCGCCCTCCAGCACCCGCCGGGTGCAGGGCGCGCAGCCCACGGAGGCATACCCGTCCATGAGCAACGGGTTGGTCAGTACGCCGTGTTCGGCGACATACGCGTCCACTTCGTCCTGCGTCCACGAGGCGATCGGCGAGATCTTGACCTTGCTGCGCTTCTCGTCCCAGCCGACCACCGGAGTGTTCGCCCGGGTCGGGGACTCGTCCCGCCGCAGTCCGGTCGCCCACGCCGTGTACGACGTCAGGCCGTCCTCGAGGGGCTTGACCTTCCGCAGTGCGCAGCAGAGGTCGGGGTCGCGGTCGTGCAACTTCGGCCCGTACGCGGCGTCCTGCTCGGCCACCGTCTGCCGGGGGGTGAGCGTGATGACGTTCACGTCCATCACCGCGTCCACCGCATCCCGGGTCCCGATGGTCTCCGGGAAGTGGTAGCCGGTATCGAGGAACACCACGTCCACTCCGGGGGCGACGCGCGAGGCGAGATGCGCGACCACCGCGTCCTCCATCGAGGACGTGACGCAGAACCGCGCCCCGAACGTGTCGGTCGCCCACTTCAGGATGTCGAGCGCGGAGGCGTTCTCCAGCTCGCGGCCCGCGCGCTCGGCCAGTTCTCTCAGAGCCTCGTCGGTGAGCTCGGCGGCATGCAGGGTGTCCGTCATATCCCGTCCCCTTCAACGTCGTTGCGCTTCAGGCCCTGGGACAGCAGTCCCAGGAACTTCAGCTGGAACGCGCGATTGCAGGAAGCACATTCCCAGGCGCCGTGCCCGGTCTCGTGCGGGCGCAGGTCCTCGTCGCCGCAGTACGGGCAGTAGAACGGCGCGGCTCGCTCGCTCATGACAGCGACTCCGCACTGGCCCGGGCGGCCCAGGTCGCGAAACGCTCGTCGGCCTCGCGCTCCTCCTGGAAGCGGCCGAGCACGCGCTCGACATAGTCGGGCAGTTCGGCCGAAGTGACCTTGAGACCACGGACCTTGCGGCCGAAACCGGCCTCCAGGCCCAGGGCGCCGCCGAGGTGCACCTGGTAGCCCTCGACCTGGTTGCCCTCCTCGTCGAGCATGAGCTGGCCCTTGAGGCCGATGTCGGCCGTCTGGATACGGGCGCAGGCGTTCGGGCAGCCGTTGATGTTGATCGTCAGCGGCTCCTCGAACTCCGGCATGCGGCGCTCCAGTTCGTCGATGAGTGCGGCGCCGCGCGCCTTCGTCTCGACGATCGCCAGCTTGCAGAACTCGATGCCGGTGCAGGCCATCGTGCCGCGCCGGAACGGCGACGGCTTCACCTGGAAGTCGAGCGCCTCCAGGCCGGAGACCAGCGAGTCGAGCTGGTCCTGTTCCACATCGAGGATGATCATCTTCTGCTCGACGGTGGTACGGAGCCGGTCCGAGCCGTGCGCGGCCGCGAGGTCGGCGATCTTGGCCAGGGTGGAGCCGTCCACGCGTCCGACGCGCGGGGCGAAGCCGACGTAGAACCGGCCGTCCTGCTGCTGGTGGACACCGATGTGGTCGCGCCAGCGGGAGGAGGACTGCGCGGGGGCGGGGCCGTCCAGCAGCGGGCGCTTGAGGTACTCGTCCTCCAGCACCTGGCGGAACTTGGCGGGACCCCAGTCGGCCATCAGGAACTTCAGGCGGGCGCGGGTCCGCAGCCGGCGGTAGCCGTAGTCGCGGAAGATGCCGACGACTCCGGCCCAGACGTCCGGGACCTCGTCGAGCGGCACCCAGGTGCCGAGCCGCTCCGCGAGCCTAGGGTTGGTCGAGAGTCCGCCGCCGACCCAGACGTCGAAACCGGGGCCGTGCTCGGGGTGGTCGACGCCGACGAACGCGATGTCGTTGATCTCGTGGACCACGTCCTGCACGGGCGAGCCGGAGATGGCGGTCTTGAACTTGCGGGGCAGGTTCGAGAACTCGGGGCTGCCGATGTAGCGGTCGTGGATCTCGTCGACCGCAGGTGTGCCGTCGATGATCTCGTCGGCGGCGATACCCGCCACCGGGGAACCGATGATCACGCGGGGGCAGTCACCGCACGCCTCGGTGGTGGAGAGCCCGACGGCCTCCAGCTTCTCCCAGATCGCCGGAACGTCCTCGATGCGGATCCAGTGCAGCTGGATGTTCTGCCGGTCGGTGATGTCGGCGGTACCCCGCGCGTACTCCTGCGAGATCTCACCGATGACCCGCAGCTGTGCGGTGGTCAGCCGGCCGCCGTCGATGCGGACACGGAGCATGAAGAAGCGGTCGTCCAGCTCCTCCGGCTCCAGGATCGCGGTCTTGCCGCCGTCGATGCCGGGCTTGCGCTGGGTGTACAGGCCCCACCAGCGCATGCGTCCACGGAGGTCGTTGGGATCGATCGAGTCGAAGCCGCGCTTGGAGTAGATCGTCTCAATGCGTGTCCGCACATTGAGACTGTCGTCGTCCTTCTTGAACTGCTCGTTCCCGTTGAGCGGGGTGAAGTGCCCCATCGCCCACTGGCCCTCGCCACGGTGGCGTCCGGCCTTGCGGCGTGGCGCGGTGGTCGCAGGCTGTTCCGGGGTGGCGGCCATGACAATACGTCCTTCGGGACTGCGGGAGGGCGGCTCTGAACTGCACACTCGCGCGGAGGCGCGGCGGTGCGCTGGGTCAGCAGAGGTAAAGGAAAACCGGCGGTGCTGGGTGTCTCAGCTCGCCGGACAGATGGCGCTGGACATGCGGCCGAGGTCGACGTGCCGCCGACTCACCAAGGCAATTCCAGTTCCAGACATGACGGAAGCGTGTCACGCGCAGTTCCGGGCAGTCCACCACGATCCACGATGTGGACGAGATGGTCTCGAAGAGTGAGACGCTGTGTCGTCCGTCACTCCCGAAGAGCCGACAAGTCGACTCAGATGGTGTGTGCGCCGGGCCAGGGGCCGGGTGTCTCCACCTCGGCCTCCTGCTCGATCCGGGTGTCGAAGAGCCGGAAACCCCGGCGCAGGTAGTTGTCCATCGCGTGCGGACCGTCCTTGGAGCAGGTGTGGAGCCAGACCCGCTTCGTCGGCGTCCGCTCCGGCCAGCGCTCGGCCAGGTCCCAGGCTCGCGCCACACCCACCGAGAGGAGGTGCCCGCCGATGCGTCGTCCCTGGAAGGCCGGAATCAGTCCGAAGTACATGATCTCCACGGCGCCGTCGTCCTGCGGGTCGAGCTCCACGTATCCGGCCGGGGTGCCGTTCTCGTACGCCACCCAGGTCTCGGCGCCGGGCCGGTTCAGGGCCTCCTGCCACTGCGCGTACGACATCCCCAGCCGGTCGGTCCACTGGATGTCGCCGCCGACCGCCGTATAGAGGAACCGGCTGAACTCCGGCAGCGGCTTCTCGGAACGCACGACCCGCACATCGCCCCCGGGAGCGGCGGAGGCTCGCAGGTCGGCGGGCGAGGTCTGCTCCAGGGACCAGATGGTCACCGCGGTGGTGGCAGTGTCGGGGCGCGATGGGGTGCTCATACGGCCAGGGAATCATGCCGTTCGATTTCGGCCAAGGCGGGTCCGGGTCCTGGTCATGGTCCTGGTCATGGTCCTGGGCCGGTTACGGGGCGGCCGCACGGGTCCGTACGCCTCCGGGCCCTACTCCTACAGGCTTGCGGAGCCGCGCGCCCCGACCACTACCGGCGCCTTCGAGTGCGGCAGCAGGTCGGCCGGGTCCTCCGGGTGGACCACCTCCACCTCCACCCCCTCGCCGAAGCGGTACGGGCGGTGGGCGAGCACTTCCGCGAGATGGCGCCGCAGCCGCGAGATCTCGGCCCGGACGGTCACCGTCCTGGTCGCGTCCCCGAAAATGTCCTGCGCCAGCTCCGCCGCCGTACGCCCCTCCGGGTGCAGTGCCAGCGCGTACAGCAGCTCCGCGTGGCGTGGCGAGAGCCGCTGGGTCCAGGTGCCCACCGGGTTGATCACATGGATCGCCAGTCCCCGGGCCCTGCTCAGATCCAGGACCACCCGGCGCGGCGGGCCGTCGAGGCTCGCGTCGGCCACCTGCACCAGCCAGCCGCCCGGCAGCGGCTCCACCCGGCACATGCCCAGGGACGGCAGCCACACCCGGCCCGCCCGTAAGGATTTCGGCAGGGGCAGCCGGTCCACCGGCGGCATGCCCGTGACCGCGGCCAGCCAGCCGTGCTTGTCGACCGCCAGCGCCCGGCCGCCCACCCTGCAGAGGATCGGCGCGGCCACCGACCGCAGTCGCTCGATCGAGACCAGGTGCCGCATCCGCAGCTCGCCCTCGGCGAGTCTGGCCACCGAGTCGACCAGCGCCAGCGTGGCCGGATGGAAGGTGCGGGCCGGCCCGCTGATGTCCAGGATGCCCACTAATCTGCCGTCCCGGGGGTCGCGTACGGGAGCGGCGGCGCAGGTCCAGTTGTGCAGCGAGCGCACGAAGTGCTCGGAGGAGTGCACCTGGATCGGCTTGCGCGTGGCGAGCGTCGTGCCGATGGCGTTGGTGCCCGTGGTCGTCTCCGACCACTCGGCTCCCTCCTCCAGGCAGATTCCGTCGGCCTGGCGCAGCACCATCGCATGTCCCTGGCGCCACAGCACCCGGCCGTCCACATCGGTGACCACCATGATCTGCTGCGAGGCGTCGGCGATGGAGGCGAGACCGTTGCGCAGCAGCGGCATCACTTCACCGACCGTGGAGGCGTTGCGCCGGTGCTCGATCTCGTTCGATCCCAGCAGCTCGCTCTCGGTCGACTGGTCAGGGTCGATGCCGCTGCGCGCCACCCGGTCCCACGAGGCGTCGATCTCCGCACGCGGGACGCCCCCACGCGACTGCCGGGCGCGGCTGGTCCCCATCACTTGTTCCCCCTCATTGTTCTTCCCCTTGTTCCGGCTGCGGGGTGGGGGCCCGCGGACCGGCCGTAGATGGTCGGGCAGGTCCCATCCTGCCGCTGTCCGGCGTCGCGTGTCATCAACGCTTGCAACCCTTTGCAACTCTGGTCAGCGGGTACAGGTCCGGACGAGAGTGACGGAACACCGCACCGCGGGGCCTGTGTCCCGTGGTCAGGTGCTGCACAAGCATGGAGGGTGGTGCCGTGTCGGCGCAGCACCACCCTCCGTCGCTTTTCCCCGGACCCGGCTCCCGGACCCGGACCCCCGGGCCCCCGGGCCCCGGCCTACCGGTCGTAGGCCCGTGCGCGCTCCACCACCGAGGCCAGATCGAGCTGGTGCGGCAGCGTCCCGAAGGCCGACCCCCAGTCCCCGCCCAGCCGTGACGCGCAGAACGCGTCGGCGACCTCCGGCGGCGCCCAGCGGATCAGCAGCGAACCCTGGAGCACCAGCGCCATCCGCTCGACGAGCCGCCTGGCCCGCGCCTCCACCGCTTCCAGGTCCGCCAGTTCGGTGAGTAGATCCTTGATCGCCCCGTCGAGGCGGTGATCGGCGCCCCGTGCCGCACCGATCTCCTGAAGGAACGCGTCGAGCGCCTGCGGTTCGCGCTGCAACGCCCGCAGTACGTCCAGCGCCTGTACGTTCCCCGAGCCCTCCCAGATCGAGTTGAGCGGCGCCTCGCGGAACAGGCGCGGCATGCCCGACTCCTCCACGTACCCGTTGCCGCCGAGGCATTCCAGTGCCTCGCCCACCACTGCTGTGCACCGCTTCGTCACCCAGTACTTGGCGGTGGGCACGGCGATCCGAAGGAACGCCCGCTCCTGCGGCGTATCGGCGTCGTACGCGGCGGCCAGCCGCAGCGCGAGCGTCGTCGCCGCCTCCGACTCCAGCGCCAGGTCGGCCAGTACGTTGCGCATCAGTGGCTTCTCGATCAGCAGGCCGCCGAACGCGCTGCGGTACGCCGTGTGATGGATCGCCTGCGCCACCGCCTGCCGCATCAGTGCGGCCGAACCGACCACGCAGTCCAGCCGGGTGGCCGCCACCATCTCGATGATGGTGCGCACCCCGCGTCCTTCCTCGCCGACCCGGCGTGCCCACGTCCCGTCGAACTCGACCTCGCTGGACGCATTGGACCTATTGCCCAGTTTGTCCTTGAGGCGCTGGATGGCGAACACATTTCGGGTGCCGTCCGGCAGCACCCGCGGCAGGAGGAAGCAGGTCAGCCCCCCGGGAGCCTGTGCGAGCACCAGGAAGCCGTCGGACATCGGCGCCGAACAGAACCACTTGTGGCCGGTGAGCAGATACTCCCCGTCCCCGGCCAGCGGTTCGGCCCGCGTCGTGTTGGACCGCACGTCGGTGCCGCCCTGCTTCTCGGTCATGCCCATCCCGAAGAGCACACCGGCCTTCTGCAACGGGGGCCGCAGACCCTCCTCGTACGCCTTCGACGTCAGCAGCGGCTCCCACTCGGCGGCCAGCGCCGGGTCCGTCCGCAGGGCCGGCACCGCCGCGTGGGTCATCGACAGCGGACAGCCGTGGCCCGCCTCGCTCTGCGTCCACACCAGGAATCCGGCCGCGCGCCGGACATGACCGCCGGGCCTGCCCCAGGCGTCGGTCAGGCCGGCCGACACCGCGTGGCCCAGCAGCCGGTGCCAGGACGGATGGAAGTCCACCTCGTCGATGCGGTTGCCGTACCGGTCGTGCGTACGCAGTTTCGGCGGGTTCTCGTTCGCCTGTGCACCCCACTCCTGCGCATGGGCGGAACCGGCGGACCGGCCGAGCGTGCCGAGCTCATTGCGCACCGAGGGAAGGAGGTCCGGCGCGACATGCCGCTCGACCGCCTCGGTGAGGGCGAGATCGGCATGGAAGACGTCATAGCCGACCAGCGGCGGAACCTGGTTGGTCACTGTGTGGGTGGTGGCTGCCATACAGCTACGGTAAGGAGGTGCAGGCAGCAAATGAAACACCCGAGCGGCCATCGGGTCGGCTCCACCGGGCTCGAGTTCTCTACCGCAACGTATCCAAGCGGCAGATGGCATGGCAGTTGCTCAAGGACACCGTCAACTCGTGCATCGAGTACCGCATCCTCGGCCTCGCGGCAGAGGCGGCGTTCTTCACCCTTTTGTCGCTTCCGCCGCTGCTGCTCGGTCTCATCGGGCTGCTCGGATACGTCGACGAGTGGACGACCACCACCACGGTCGCCTCCATCGAGCGGAACATCCTCAACGCGGCGCAGACAGTCCTCTCCCAGCGGGGCGTCAACGACTTCGCCAAGCCGCTGCTGGACGACGTGACGACGGGTGCCCGTCCCGACGTCATCTCCATCGGCTTCGCGATCGCCCTCTGGTCCGGCTCACGGGCGGTGAACGTCTTCATCGACACGATCACCGTCATGTACGGACTCGACGGGGAGCGGGGCATCGTCAAGACCCGGCTGCTCGCCTTCCTGCTGTACATCATCGCGCTGCTGCTCGGCGCGGTGGTGCTGCCCCTGCTCGTGGTCGGCCCCGACCGGGTCGTGGAGTTCGTGCCCTGGGGCACGGAAGTCATAGCGGTCCTGTACTGGCCGCTGGTCATCCTGCTGACCATCGCGTTCCTCACGACGCTCTATCACGTGTCGGTGCCGGTCCGTTCGCCGTGGATCGAGGACGTGCCGGGTGCGCTGGTAGCCCTCGGTATGTGGGTGGTCGGCAGTTTCCTGTTGCGGATCTACCTCACCAGTACGGTCGAAGGCCCCACGATCTACGGCTCGTTGGCCGCCCCCATCGCTGTCCTGTTGTGGATCGGTATCTCCGCTTTCGCGGTACTGGTCGGTGCCGCGGTCAACGCGGCCATCGACCGGGTGTGGCCCTCGCTCGCTACCTCCGCGGCCCGTGCGGCCAACGAGCGGGCCCGGGCGGCGCAGGCAGCCGAGTTCGTGGCCCGCACCTGGTCCGCCGTCGGCGTCGGACAGTCGGACGACGAGGACGAGGAGGACGACGTGTACATGCCGTCCGAGTTCCCGGAACGGTGGTCGCGGTTCCTGCCGCCGGACGACGTGAAGTCCCGGCTGCACGGACCCCGCGACAAGGAGACGAAGCCAGGCCCGTAGGGAGTGGTCCCGGATGTACGAGGAGTGGGCGTCGCGCATCGACGGCGCGGTCGTCTGGACGGTGAACCGGCAGGGCGGCCCCACCCCGCCGGTCCTCCCCGACGGGTGCATGGACCTGCTCTGGGCCGGTGGCAGGCTCAGGGTCGCGGGACCCGACACCCACGCGTTCCGGGTGCCCGCCGAGTACGGCGGGCCGTGCACCGGTATCCGGTTCGCCCCCGGGACCGCGCCCACGTTCTTCGGCGTGCCGGCGTACGAACTGCGGGACCGGCGGGTCGCCCTCGACGACCTCTGGCCCGCCGCCCACGTCCGCCGGCTCACCGAGCGGATCGACGCGGCGGCCGACCCCGCCGCTGCGCTGGAGCGCCTGGCCCTGCGCAGGGCGGCCGACGCAGGACCGCCCGACCCGCTCACGGTCTCCGTCGCCGCACAGCTGCGGCAGGGCAGAACCGTCGCCGACACGGCCAGGGCCGCCGGCCTGGGCGCCCGCCAGCTGCACCGCCGCTCCCTGGCCGCGTTCGGCTACGGGCCCAAAACGCTGGCCAGGGTCCTGAGACTGCAACGCGCGCTGAGCCTCGTACGGTCCGGAATGCCGTACGCCGAGGCCGCGTACGGCGTGGGCTGCACCGACCAGGCGCACCTGGCCCGCGAGATGCGGGACCTGGCCGGTACGACGCTCAGCGACTATCTGCGGGATACGGGTTACCGGGATTCGGGTTACGGGGATTCGGGCTACGAGGCGTTGGCGAAGAGCGACACCGCGCTGCCGTCCGGGTCGAGCACCACCGCGTAACGCTGCCCCCACACCGCGTCCCACGGCTTGAGGCGGCCCTCGTAGCCGGCGCCGGTCAGATCGCCGTACACGGCGTCCACCTCCGCCGGACTGTCACAGAGGAAGGCGAGCCCGAGACGTTCCCCGCCGGCCGTTCCGGCCCAGTCGGGATCGAAGGAGCGGACGACGTCCTCGGTGTCCCACAGCAGCCGCATTCCGCCCGGCAGTGTCACTTCGACATGCGGAGCGGATTCGGCACCGGCGGGGATGTCGAGTCCGAGCCTGCGGTAGAAGGCGAGCGATGCGCGCAGGTCCGCTGTGGTGATGCTGATCGCGTCGAGTCGTGGAGTCATGCACCGAACCTAGGCCGGAGTTACCCCATGGTCTTGTACGAAACGGTCATGGCGCGCCGAACGCCCGGGAGGGTGCATCCCCGGGCGCCCGGCGCACCATCACGCGCAGTCGGCGGGGGAGACGCCCGGGTCCGTCAGCGCGAGGCCGAGCTGTGCGCGTTCGGTGACCCAGCGGGTCGGGCGGTGGCGGGGCTCGCCCGTCGAGGCGTGCAGGGCCCGGTGCAGCTCCAGCATCCGCCCGGCGCCGACGCGCTCGCCCCAGGCCAGCGGGCCTGCGGGGTACCCGAGCCCGGCCGTGACGGCCAGATCGATATCGGCGGGCGTGGCGAGGGAGCGCTCCGCGATCGACGCGGCGACGGAGACGACGGAGGCGAGCAGCCGCTGCGCGACCGACCCCGCCGTGTCCCGGACCACCGACACGGCCCAGGGCTCCTCGCCGTCCGCCGCCCGGGCGAGCACCGCACGGGCGTCCCGCGCGGCGGCCGGGTCCGCGGCGGGCGTCACGGCAAGCACCCGGCGCCGGCCCGCCGCGGGCAGCGGGTCCACGCCGAACGTACGGTCGGCGGGCAGCCCCTGCGCGGCGACGGCGGCGGCCACCGTGGTGCCCCACACCGGGACGAGCACGACGGCGTCCGCGGCGGCCACCGGGCCGGTCGCCACGTGTGCGCCCGCCGCAGCCAGCTCGGCGCGCAGCCGGGCCGCCTCCGGGTCCGATGCCTCGCCCACGACGTACACCGGGCGGTCCGCGTCGCCCGTGACCGGCGGCTCGGCGGCCGGGGCGGGCACCTCGGGGCCGTACGCGAACCAGCCCTGCCCGGTCTTGCGGCCGTGCAGACCCGCCGTGACCCGATTCGGGGTGAGGTAGGAGGGCCGGAGGCGGTCCTCGTAACGGAAGCCCTGCCAGATCGAGTCGATCACCGCGGCCGTCACGTCGAGGCCGGTGAGGTCCATCAGCTCGAACGGGCCCATCCGCAGCCCCAGCACCTCGCGGGCGATCCGGTCGATGCCCGCCGGATCGGAGACCGACTCCTCCAGCAGCGCCAGCGCCTCGGTCACCAGCCCGCGCCCCGCGTGGTTGACCAGGAAGCCGGGGGTGTCGGCGACCGTGACCGCACGGTGCCCGCAGCTCTCCACCAGCGCGGTGAGGGCCGGCGGGATCTCCGGGCGGGTGGCCGCGCCCGGCACCACCTCGACGATCTTCATCAGCGGCACCGGGTTGAAGAAGTGCAGCCCCGCCAGGCGCGTCGGGTCCTGGAGCGTCGCCGCGATCCCGGTGACCGACAGGGACGAGGTGTTCGTCGCGAACACGGCCGAGGCAGGCAGCGCCCGCTCCAGCCTGCCGAAGACCTCGGCCTTGGTCGCCGGATCCTCCCGTACGGCCTCGATGACGAGGTCCACATCGGGGCCCTCCGCCCACGGGTCGTCGAGCGGCACGAGACGTCCGACGGTGGCCGCGCACTCCTCGGCGGACAGCCGGCCCTTCTGCACGGCGCGCTCCAGCATGCCCGTCACGAACTCCAGAGCGTCCTTCACCGCTTCGGTGCGTACGTCGCACAGCTCGACGGTGTGTCCTGCGGTCGCCGCCCACTGGGCGATGCCGCGGCCCATGGCTCCGGCGCCGACGATCCTGATCCGCATGGCAGTTCCGGTCCTTTCGGTAGGTCAGTTTCGGCTCAGCGAAGATAGACGCGTTCTGGGTCGACATCGTCGCGCAGCAGGCGCAGCTCGTCGGCGGTCGGGGGTTCGATCGTGGTGACCGTATCGGCGACCTGGAGATCCCAGCCGGTCGCGGCCCTGACCTGGTCGACCGTGACGCCCGGCTGGACGGCGACCAGCCGCAGCTCGTGGCCGATGCCCTCACGGGCCAGGATGCCGAGTTCGGTGATGACCCGGGTGACGCCGACACCGAGCGGCCGGATGCCTTCGGCGAGGGCCCGGTCGGGGCCCGGGGTCGTGCAGAAGTCCAGTGGATCGGTGAAGGAACGCGGAGTGTGGCGGCGCATCACCACGAACACCTCGCGCGCGTTGGCCATCACCTCGACACCGCCACCGGACCCCGGCAGCCGCACCGAAGGGCTCTCCCAGTCGCCGATGACGGAGGTGTTGAGATTGCCCCAGCGGTCGATCTGGGCGGCCCCGAGGAAACCGACGTCGATGTGCCCGCCCTGGAGGACGCAGCCGAACAGCGTCGGCATGGAGATCACCGCCTCGGCCCCCGTGATCAGGACGGCGTCCGCGATCGTCTCCGGCAGGTGCGAGGGGTGCGCGCCGCATACCCCCGACTCGTACACCACCTCGATCTCCGGGGCGACCGTCAGATGCGCCAGCTCGGTGGCGAGCGTCGGCAGCCCGATGCCCGCGAACACCGTCCGGCGCGCGACGAGTTCGCGGGACGCCACGACGGACAGCAGTTCCGACGAGGTGACGGACGAATCCTGCGCGGTGAGGGTCATGACCAGCTCCTTCTCGTATGCCGTGCTCACAGCCGCCGTCCGTAGTTCACCGGCTCGCTCAGCGCCTCGCCGACGGCAAGCCCCGCCCAGAACTCCTCGCCCAGCTTCGCCACGTACTCCGCGTGGTCGGCCGTCCCGCGCACCCACTCGTCCAGCCACGCCTGGATACGGTCGGGGTCCTGGCTGATCTGCGACCAGGCCCGGTAGAACGCGTTGTCGCGGTCGTAGTACCCCTGCGCGAAGGAGGGGTGCGCGCCGCGCGGGCAGACGACGACGGCGTGGACCGCGTGGGCGGGGACGAGCGTACGGTTCGGATCCGAGCGGATCACCTCGTCGTCGACGAGTTCCTCGACCACGACGATCGCCTTCTTCGCCGCGTACACCGCCTCCGCCTGAATGCCGGTCAGGCCCCACATCTGGGTGTTGCCCATGCGGTCGGCGCGCTGCGCGTGGATGATCGTCACATCGGGGTTGACCGGCGGCACGACATAGATCTGCTCCGGTTCGCCGTCCGGCCCCGGATAGGGCGAAGTGACCTTGCGCAGATCGCTGTTGACGCTCGGCAGATCACTGCCGCCGTACGAGCGCAGCGGATAGAACGGCAGCCGTTGGGAGCCGGCGAGATAGCGGCAGATCATCCCGTAGTGGCTGTACTCCTCATAGGCGAGCGGCTCCGGATCGGCGCTCTCGATGCGGCGCCGCAGATTGCCGAGCGATCCGGCGGACGAGTTGCCGACGAAGGAGGAGACCAGCCGGGAGACACACCCTGCCGCGAGCATCTGGTCCACCACGATGTCGGCGGTCATCCGGACGACGGTGAGGTCCTTGCGGCCCTGGCGGATGATCTCGTGTCCCGCGGCGGTCGGGATGAGATGGGTGAAGCCTTCGAGGCAGACGGTGTCCCCGTCATGGACGAAGGCGGCGACCGCCGCCTTCATCGTCATGACCTTGTCGGTCCTGTCCGACCCGTCCGACCTGTCCGGCCTGTCTGTCCTGTCCACGGTGCTCCTCAGGCGTACGCATGCGGGTGGCCCCACCGTGTCAGCGGCCATTGATTGCTGTCCAATACCAAATTAGGGTCGCATCCAGACCGCTGGTTAATGAATGCCGGCCGGGCAGGAGTGAGGTGTGACATGGAACTGCGACATCTGACCGCGTTCGTCGCCGTGGCCGAGGAGCTGCACTTCGGCCGGGCCGCCAAGCGGCTCCAGATGGCCCAGCCCCCGCTGAGCCAGCAGATCCGCCAGCTGGAGAAGCAGCTCGGTGTGCAGCTCTTCGTACGCAACACCCGCTCCGTGCGCCTGACCAGTGCGGGCGAGTCGTTCCTCGAACCGGTACGCACCGTGCTCGACGATCTCGACACGGCGGTACGGGCGGCCAAGGCCGCCGGACGCGGTGAGTACGGGCGGGTCACCATCGGATTCGCCGGAGCCTCCAGCCACGAGACGCTGCCGCAGCTGACCCGCGCCGTGCGCGCCGCGCACCCCGGCCTGGAGCTCGTCATGACGGGCCAGACGTACGCCAACGTCGCCCTGTCCCGGGTCGCCGACGGCTCGCTCGACCTCGGCTTCGTCCGGCTGCCGGTGACACAGCCGGGCGTGAGCCACCGGGTCATCGACGAGGAGGAGCTGATCTGCGCACTGCCCTCCGACCACCGGCTCGCTCAACTGGACAGCGTCCCGCTGGCGGTGCTCGCCGAGGAGCCGTTCGTCTCCTTCCCCGCCAACACCGGATCGACCGTGCGGGACGCCATGGTCGAAGCCTGCGAGGCCGCCGGGTTCAACCCGCGTGTGGTCCAGGAGGCCCCCGACTCGTACACGATCCTGGCACTGGTCGCCGCCGGGGTCGGCGTCACCCTGACGGTCACCTCCTGTCAGCACATCCAGCAGAACGGCCTGGTCTACCGGCCTCTCGCCGGACCGCCCATCCGGCGCCAGGCGGCCCTGGCCTGGCGCCAGGACAACCCGTCCGCCGCGCTCCGTGCGGTGCTCGCGGTCGCGGAGGAGGCACTGCCGACTCCCGTCCCGGCGGAGTGAGACACTCCCTTCCCTCCCGATTGAGACGCACCACGTCTTGAATCAGGGGGAATTCAATATTGGACCGAATCAGTCACCTGATGCGAGGGTCGGCCCACACCTTCACACCGCACGCCACCCGGCCCGTCCCCCCGGCCACCCTCCGAAAGGTCACGCCGTGCCCGACCAGCTCGATGTCGTCATCTGCGAACCCCTGCGCACCCCCATCGGCCGCTTCGGCGGAGCGTTCGCACAGCAGACGCCGGCCTCGCTCGCCGCGCGCGTCATCGCCGAGGTAGTCGCCCGCACCGGCGTCGACCCCGCCCGGGTCGACGAAGTGATCCTCGGGCACGCCTATCCCTCGTCCGACGCGCCTGCCATCGGCCGGGTCGCCGCCCTCGACGCCGGACTGCCCGTCTCCGTCACCGGCGCGCAGATCGACCGGCGCTGCGGCTCAGGACTCCAGGCCGTCCTCGACGCGGCGATGCAGATCCGGGCCGGCTTCAGTGACGTCGTGATCGCGGGTGGCGTCGACGTGATGAGCGCCGCCCCCTACTACACGCACGACGGACGCTGGGGCATCAAGGGCCCCGGCCTCCAGCTCCACGACTCCCTGGCCCGCGGCCGGGTCACGGCGGGCGGTGTCAACCACCCGGTCCCCGGCGGCATGATCGAGACGGCGGAGAACCTCCGCCGTGAGTACGCGATCAGCCGCGCCGATCAGGACGCGCTGGCCCTGCGCTCGCAGCAGCGCGCCGCCCGCGCCGTGGCGGAGGGCCGCTACGACGCGGAGACCGTCCCCGTCACCGTACGGACCCGCAAGGGCGAGACGGTCGTCACCGCCGACGAGCACCCCCGCCCGGACACCACCGCCGAGCAACTCGCCGCGCTGCGCCCCATCATGGGGAAGACCGACCCGGAGGCCACCGTCACCGCGGGCAACGCCAGTGGCCAGAACGACGCGGCGGCCGCCTGCCTGGTGACCAGCGCCGCCACCGCCGAGCGGCTCGGTCTCACCCCGCTCGTACGCCTCGTCTCCTTCGCCCGCGCCGGAGTCCCGGCCGCGACCATGGGCATCGGCCCCGTCCCGGCCACCCACGCCGCACTCGGCCGCGCCGGGCTGACCCTCGCCGACCTCGACCTGATCGAACTCAACGAGGCGTTCGCCGCCCAAGTGCTCGCGTGCACACGCGAGTTGGGCCTCGGTGGCAAGGACCACGAGCGGATCAACGTCAACGGCTCCGGAGTCTCCCTCGGCCACCCCGTAGGTGCCACAGGAGCCCGCATCCTCGCCACCCTGACCCGCGAGATGCACCGCCGCGAAGCGCGCTACGGGCTGGAGACCATGTGCATCGGCGGCGGCCAGGGCCTCGCCGCGATCTTCGAACGCATCGCCGCCTGACCCCACTTCACCCCCTCCGCCCCTTCACCTCCCCTCACCCCTCCCCGGCATTCCCCGGCGAACCCGCGTCTCGGGCGACGCTGCTTCGCCATGCCCCCATCCGCTGGATCAACGACGTTCATCGGGAGCCACCATGAGTGCGTCCACCGCGCGAGAGCGCACAAGAGCCGCCAACCGCGCAGGATTCGGAGCCTTCATCGGCTCGACCATCGAGTGGTTCGACTTCTACATCTACGGGACCGCGGCCGCCCTCGTCTTCGACAAGGTCTTCTTCCCCGAACTCGAAGGCTCGATCGGCACCCTGGTCGCCTTCGCGACCTTCTGGGTCGGCTTCCTCGCCCGCCCCATCGGCGGCATCATCTTCGGTCACTACGGCGACCGCCTCGGCCGCAAGAAGACCCTCGTCATCACGCTCCTGATAATGGGCATCTCCACCACCGCGATCGGCCTGCTGCCCGGTTACGCCTCCATCGGCATCGCCGCACCGATCCTGCTGGTCGCCATCCGCATGATCCAGGGGATCGGCCTCGGTGGCGAATGGGGCGGCTCGGTCCTCATCGCCTCCGAGCACGCCCCGAAGGGCAAGTCCGTGCTGTACGGGGCATTCGCCCAGCAGGGCTCGCCCGTCGGCAACACCCTCTCCACCCTGAGCTTCCTGGCCATCAGCCAGCTGCCCGACGAGGCATTCGTCTCCTGGGGCTGGCGGGTGCCCTTCCTCGCCTCCGCCGCACTCGTCATCGTGGGTCTCCTCGTACGCCTCAAGGTCTCCGAGTCCCCGGCGATGGCGAACATCATCGAGAAGAAGAAGGTCGTCAAGCTCCCGCTGACCGAGGTCCTGCGCACCCAGCCCATGCTGATCGCCCTCGGCATCGGCGCCTGCACCATCGGCCTGTCGGCGACGTACTTCAAGTCCACGTTCGCGCTGTCCTGGGCCACGAGTTCACTCGGCTTCGACCGCAGCTCGTTCCTGACGATCATCCTGGTCGCCAACATCACCCAGATCATCGTCCAGCCCTTCGGTGCGGTGATGGCCACCCGGATGAAGAGCTGGTCCCGGGCCGTGACCGTGATGCTGCTGCCCGAACTGATCCTGATGCCGCTGATGTTCATCCTCATCAGCACCGAGAACTACGGCCTCGCGATGCTCGGCGTCGCCGTCGCCACCATCCCGCACTGCCTCTACTACGCGGCGCTCGCCGGCATCCTCGCCAGCCGCTTCCCGGCACACCTGCGCTACACCGGTATCTCGCTCTGCTACCAGCTCTGCGGCACGCTGCTCGGCGGCACGACCCCGATCATCGGCCAGTTTCTGCTGAACCGCACCGGATCGATCACCGCCGTCATCGCGTACGCGGTCTTCCAGGTGGTCCTGACCCTGGGCTGCATGCTGCTCCTGCTCAAGCGCCCCAACCACGACGAGCAGGCCGCGGAGCCGGTCTCCGCACGCCCCACCGTCCCCGCCACCGCCTGACCGAACGGAGGAGAACTGTGCCACCGACCCCGCTGACCGTGAACGGCATCGACTGGAAGGAGCATGGGGCGGCGTACAGATGACCCGGGCGTTCACCTTCGAACTGGAGGGCTCGCAGAAGCCGGTGTGCGTGGCGGAATCACTCACGCATTTCTACCCGCAGCACATCAAGCCCGTCCGGCGATTGAGGACAAGGCGGCCGCCCGACGCCCCGGGCACCCACACTCCGCTCCCTGATCCGGCCTGATCCAAACGAAAGGCCCTAACCCACCCGCTCCGACCACAACGGCACCGCCAGGTGATCCCGCTCCGCGTCCGGATCCGTCAGCCGGTTCAGCCGCGCCGGCACATCGAACCCGACCAGCAGCGCCACGATCACCGTGCCGGCGAACGTCAGCACCGCCAGCGCCTGCCCCAGCTCCATCCCGGAGGCGAGATGGGCGCCGAGAACCGGTGCGACGGCACCGCCCAGCGCTCCCACGTTGTACGTGAAGCCGAGAGCCGCACCGCGGTTCGCGGTCGGGAAGTGCCCGCCGATATAGCGCGGCAGCAGCCCCGAGATCCCGAAGCTGGTCGCCTGCAGCAGGAACAGCAGGCAGCCGAGCAACAGGAGACTGTCACGCACGGCGAAGACCGGATAGATGAAGGCGAGCGAGGCCAGCAGAGTCAGCGCGTATGCCTTCTTCGCCCCGATCCAGTCGCCCAGGAAGCCTGCCGACCAGCAACCGATCATGGTCCCGAAGCCCGCGAAGTAGAGGACATCGGTGACCTGGTCGGTGGTGTAACCCAGTTCCGTCTTCAGGTAGGTGGGAAGCAGCGCCTGGATGGGCCACGCTGATGAAGGTGCGGGAGGCCCTGGAAGCGGGCCTGGTCGGCGCCGTCACACTCGGCATACCCGCGGCGGACCTGGCAGTGCTGCGCGGGTTGGTTGCGCAGATGGAGTGTGAGGCCCACACCGGCACCGTCGCGCGCGCCACCGACCGCGCCTTCCACCTCGCCCTCTACGCCTCGCTCGACAACCATCTGCTCAGCGAGGTGCTCGACGCGTTCTGGGCGGCCATGGACCGGGTACGGGAAGACCTCGACGACGGACATCAGGACCCCGCGGTCACCTGCGCCCAGCACCACGAGATCGTCGAGGCACTGGCGGCGACGGACGGCGACCGCGCGGTACGAGCGATGCGCACCCACTTCAACGGCATCCACCAGAGACTCATATCGGGCCCGTCCGGCGATTGAGGACAAAAGCGGCCGAAGGTCGCGTGCCCCACCGTCCACCCACCCGGGGTGCTCGACTACCGGAGGTCACCGAAGAGGTAACTCGTGGCACCGTCCAGCACGGCGCGGCTCCACGCGTCCAGCTCGACCGGCCCCATGGTGTGCCACTCCGGCGTCCTCTCCACCTGGGCACGCCCCAACCGGCGCCCCAGCTCCACGAGTTGCGCACCGGCGGCGGTCCGCTCGTCCGCGTACCGCCGCAGCGCGTCGGCCGTCGACGCGGACCCGCGCAGCGCCCGCTCCAGGCAGAGTGCGTCCTGAAGCGCCTTGACCGCGCCGCTCGCGGTGTGCGGCCGGGTGATGGCGGCCGCGTCCCCGGCGAGGAGGAAGGGCGGGTGCGCGGACCGGGGCACCTGGAAGTCGGTGACCGGGTGGCACACCAGGGAGACATGCTCGCCGCGGGCGACGATGTCGGCCCACTCGGCGGGAAAGTGCTCCTCGGCGAGTGTCCGCACGTATCCGGCCACCGGCTCGTCCTGGCCGTCGGCGGCCGGAGCGGGCGGGTACCCGTAAATGGCGTAGGCGAGCAGCCGGTCTCCGGGCACTCCACCCGCCCCGGCCGCCTTCGGGGCCCCCGGGATCAGGTAGAAGACACCGTGTCCGCGCGGGAACGTCACCGTGACCCAGGCGCTCCGCAGGAGCTCCAGCTGGTCGTGACGACCGTTGAGCGCGCTCAGCGGGACGGTACCGCGCCACACCACGTACCCGGCGGGCGTGGGCCGCAGCCCCGGTGCGAGCAGGTCCCGGGTGAGCGACTGATGGCCGTCCGCGCCGACCACGATGTCGTACGTCTCCGCCCCGGCCGCCGTACGGATCAGAGCGCGCCCGGCGGAGTCCCGCTCGACGGAGGTGACCGGCAGCCCACGGTGGTAGCGGACGTCACCGGTACGCGAGCGCAGCGAACGCCACAGCATGCCCCAGTTGCAGGGCACCACGGCGCTCGGCTGCCGCCCGAACTCGCGGCCCGAGCGCCCGCCCGGCGGCCGGGTGATCCAGACGCGCGTACCGACCGGGGCCGTCTCCATCGCGGTGTCCAGATATCCGGCCGCGAGGAGTTCCTGATGCAGGGCCGGCGGGATGACGATGCCGAGCCCGCGGTCCTGCAACTCGCCGTTGCTGCGTTCGTAGACGGTGACGTCCGCTCCGGCCCGGGAACCCGCGATCGCCATCGCGCAGCCCGCGATGCTGCCGCCGACCACGCCCATCCGTAAGCCTGTTACTGCCACGCCGATACCGCCTGTTCCGCTCGCCGGGAGGTGTTGGACGCCCTCATGGTCGCAGCCCGAGCACGTCGCCGAGCACGTCCTGAGCACCTCCCGGCGAGCCGTCGGGCAGTCGGGTTACGGAGTGACGGTCACTGTCGTGCTCCCCGAGGCCTGCTTCCCGTCCGCCCGGTACGTCGCGGTGAGCGTGGCGTTCCCGGAGGCGCGTGCGGCAACCGATACCGGGACCTTGATGTTCGCTCCCTCGCCCGGGTTGAGCGCGGGGATCGTCACCTGCCGCGTCGTCCAGCCGGAGGGCACGGTCAGATCGATCGTGCCCTGACTGCGGCGCACGTCCATCCGGTTGACGACCCGTACGGTCACCTCCGCGTCCGCGGCTGCCTTCAGCGTCGCGGGCGGGGTGATCGTGATGTCCGCACAGGTGCCGCCGAGCCACTTCAGGTCGAACGAGGTGTACGTGATGTGCTGGTAGTCGGCGCGCTCGTAGAGCAGCCCGACCCGCCCGTCCGGCAGCCGGGTCAGCGTCGAGTAGGCCGCGGAGCCCGGGTCGACGACCTTCCTGATCGGCCAGGTCTTCCCTTTGTCGCAGGACATCTTCACGGTGAGGTTGCGTCGTGCGGCGGAATCCTCGGTGTTGCTGAACAGCAGCCACGACGACTGCGGGTGAGACGCCGGGACTTCGAGGTTGTAGCGCATGACCGAGGCGTTGTTCGCCGGGTCGACGAGCTGGGTGTCCTGAACGAACGGCGTGTAGTTGACGCCGCCGTCGGTGGAGTACGCGATCGTGCGGTAGGGCCTGGACCGGTTGTTGAGCATGATCCGGCCAAGACATCGGGGCCGAGCCCGGACGTCGCGATGTCATTCGTATCGATCATGATCGAGACGACCTGGGGCGAGAAGGCGGTGACCCGCTGCCCGAACTGGCCGACGAGTTCGGCGCTCGTGGCGCCGCTCACTCCGGTGTCGATCACGAAATCGCGGTTCTGCTCAGCGCCGCGACGAGTTCGGCTCCGCCGTCGGCGTCGTTTTCCAGGACCCGTCCACCGCCCTCAACCCACGGCTCACCGTCCGCCGCATCCTCCGCGACCCGCTGGACGTGCACGGACGCGGCACCCGGGCATCGCGCGAGGCCCGCGTCGAGGAGGTCCTCGACCTGGTCGGACTGCCCGGCCACACCCTGGAGGCCCTGCCCGGACAGCTCTCCGGCGGCCGGCGCCAACGCGTGGCCATCGCCCGCGCGCTGTGCCTCGAACCGGAACTGATCGTCGCCGACGAACCGACCTCCGCGCTCGACGTCTCCGTACGCGCCCAGGTCCTCAACCTTCTCGTGGACCTGCGCGAACGCCTGGGCCTCGGCATGGTGTTCATCTCGCACGACATCCAGACCGTGCGCTACCTCGCCGACCGCATCGCCGTGCTCTACCTCGGCCGCAACGTCGAGGAGGGACGGGCGGCCGATGTCGCGGACGCTCCCGTGCACCCGTACACCGAGGCCCTGCTCTCGGCGACCCCCAGCCTGCTGGAGACCACCGAGCGGATCGTGCTCACCGGCCCCGTGCCCTCGGCCACCAACCCGCCGTCCGGCTGCCCGTTCCGTACGCGCTGCTGGAAGGCGGACGACATCTGCGCGACGGCCTTCCCCGCCGCGACGTACGGCCCCGGCGAACACCGCTGGCACTGCGTCCACCCCCGAACTCCCGTACCCCGCCTGCCATCCGCGAGGAGCACCGCATGACCGCCCGAACCGCCCGCTACACGGGAGTGATCCCGCCCGTCGTCACGCCCCTCACCGCGGACGGCGAGCTCGACCGCCCGTCCCTGGAACGGGTCGTCGGCCTTCTGCTCGACGGCGGCGTCAGCGGCCTGTTCGCCCTCGGCAGCTCCGGCGAGACCGCCTATCTGACGCCCGGACAGCAGGACGAGGTCATCAAGGTCGTCACGGCCGCCGCGGCCGGCCAGGTCCCCGTCCTCGTCGGAGCGATCGAGACCACGACCAACCGCGCGATCGAGCGTGCCCGCGCCGCGGCCGGTCTCGGCGCCGACGCCGTCGTCGTCACCGCCCCCTTCTATACGCGCACGCACGACAGTGAGATCGACCGGCACTTCCGGGACGTCGCCGCCGCCGTCGACCTGCCGCTCCTCGCGTACGACGTGCCGGTCTGCGTACACAGCAAGCTCACCCCGGAACTGCTGCTGCCGCTGGCCGCCGACGGCGTCCTGGCCGGAGTGAAGGACTCCAGCGGCGACGACGGTTCGTTCCGTCGCCTGGTCATCGGCGCCCGCGAACTCCCGGACTTCTCCGTGCTCACCGGCCACGAGCTGGTCGTCGACGCGATGATGCTCGCCGGCGCCGACGGCTCCGTCCCGGGCCTCGGCAATGTCGACCCGCATGGCTACGTCCGGCTGCACGAGGCGGCGGTACGCGGAGACTGGGCCACGGCCTGCTCCGAACAGGACCGGCTCGTCCAGCTCTTCGGCATCGTCACCGCGGCCCGCCCCGGCACGGTGTCCGCCACCGCGGCGGGACTCGGTGCGTTCAAGACGGCCCTGATGCTGCGATCCGTCATCACCACGAATGTGATGAGCCCGCCGATGCGCCGCCTGGACGCGGAGGAGACAGCGAGGATCGCCACTCATCTCATCCGCGCGGGCCTCGGCGGGCAGGGCGACTGACGGCACCGCACGCGGGAAGCGGAAAGGGCCGACCGGACAGCATCAGCTGTCCGGCCGGCCCTTCCTCCGCTCCGGCGTCCTCGGGCTCAGCCCTGCGAGCCGCGGGCGCGGCGCAGCAGTACCGCGCCGCCGAGCATCAGTACGGCACTGGCACCGGCAGCCAGGCCGAGTCCGGCCGAGCCGGTCTCGGCGAGCTGGGAACCGGCACCGTGCGGGCCGTGGTCGACGAGGGACTGCTCGGCCGACGGCGAGGAGGCAGGGGACTCGTTGGCCGACGGATCCACCGGCGGCTCCACCGACGGACCCACGGGCGGCTCCACCGACGGACCCACGGGCGGCTCCACCGACGGACCCACGGGCGGCTCCACCGACGGATCCACCGGCGGCTCCACCGGCGGCTGGTAGACCGGGGGCACCTCCACCGGCGGGTTGTCGCTGGGGGTGGGCGGCTCCTCCGTCGGGGGCTGGAGGTCCGGGCCGTTGACGTTGGCGCAGTTGTTGCCGGCGGCTGGGTTCAGCGCGCCGACGACATCGACGCTGTTGCCGCAGGCGTTGACCGGCACGTGCACGGGGGCCTGGATCAGGTTGCCCGACAGCACACCGGGGGAGTTGGTGGCCGCACCCTCGGCGGAAGCGCCGCTCTGGGAGGCGCCGTCGCCGGAGTCGACGTTCGCGCACGTGTTGCCGAACGCGGGATTCAGCAGGGCGATCACGTCGACCGTGTTTCCGCAGACGTTGACCGGGACGTGCACCGGCACCTGCACGGCGTTGCCCGAACCGACACCCGGGGAACCGACAGCGGAGCCATCGGCCGAAGCGTCGGCATGTGCATAACCGCCGGCCGCGGACAGAATGCCCGAAGCCGCCGCCATGACGATCATGCTCTTATTCAAAACCTGCCGCATTACTTGTCCTTTCCTAGGACATTCCACAGGACATTCCGTGTGGGCGATCCAACTGCATGCTGGATGACACTCATAACGAATGGGGGATGCGGGGGAAACTTGAAGACGCGTGGAAATTACGTAACCACCCGGACGGATGACGTACGCGCGTTCGGTCCTGCAGGGGAATGCGTGGACGCCGGGATTCAACTTTCCCCTGCGCGCTGGACATTGATCACGGAACGGGCCACATGCCGACCCACGGCCGGCGGGCTCCTGGGCATCTCGACTCGCGTTCGGGCGCAGCCGTTTCAGCGCCATGGCCGCATTTTCTTCACGAACAGCAGGCGTACGAACGTGCGCCCGAATGGCTGTGGGGCGACCGGGCCGGCTCGGTGGAGCCTTGGCATTCGGGTGAATGCGCAGAACCAAACGTGCCGCCGTGGGTTGGGCAGGGCGCTCCGGCACGGGGCAATCGGTGCGAGAAGGGTTAATCGTGATCAAGAAGGTTCTGGCTACGGGTGCCGTCGCCGCCTCCGTCCTCGGTCTCTCGGCTACGCAGGCCATGGCGATCGGCGACGACGGAGGAACGACCTCGGTCAACGGCGACGGCGCCTCGCAGGCGTTCGGCAACGCCGAGACGCACGGTGACTGGAGCCCCCAGTTCGGTCTGGTCCAGGGCTCGCTCAACAAGCCGTGTGTCGGTCTGCCGCTGAAGGGCAACGCCGGCTCGCTCATCGGCTTCATCCCGATCTCGGTACAGGACGTCAACGTACTGTCCTCCCCGCAGAACCAGCAGTGCACCGAGAACTCCACCCAGGCGAAGGGCGACGAGGCTCTGGCGCACATCCTGGACGGCATCCCGGTCCTCTCCGGGAACGGCACCGACAACAGCTGACCCGGCCGCCGCACCGCAGGCCCGGGCCGCCCGCTTTCCTCCTCCGAGCGGCCCGGGCCTGCTGCTGTGCCAATCGGGGGGTTTTCCGAGAATCTGCTCAGAATTGAGTTTCGATCTCGGCCGCAGGTCGTTACGAATTACAGCTTCGGAGTTACGGGCGATGCAGGACAGCGCTCGTGCGGCACGAAAGACGTGGCCGCTCCGGACTCCGCTGCAAGAAAGGGACGAAAAGTGAAGTACACCAAGATTGCCGCCGTTGCCGCCGGAACTCTCATGGCGATGGGCGCCGCTGCGCCGGCCATGGCCGACTCCGGTGCCGAGGCCAGCGCCGCGGACTCCGCGGGCGTTCTGTCCGGCAACGTCTTGCAGGTTCCGGTCCACATTCCGGTCAACGCCTGCGGCAACACCGCGGACATCATCGGTCTGCTAAACCCGGCCTTCGGCGGCACCTGCGACACCTTCTGAACGGTGGCAGGTTGAGCTGACCGCTCGCCACCGGTGGGCCCCGGATCGCACACGCGACCCGGGGCCCATTCCGTTTTCCCGATTCCGTCATGAATCCCCCGAGCGGACCGAGAAATCCGACGGCACACAGTTGCCGGTTGGCGACGTGATCGTTACTCCTTATGGAAGCGGCAGAAGTCACAGCTAAAGAAGGCTTGTGCGGCGCGGGAACGCGACCGAAACAGATGCCGCTGCAGAAGGGAACCTGAAAGTGAAGTACGCGAAGACCGCTGCGTTCATTGCCGGTTCCGTGGTTGCTCTCGGAACGGCTGCTCCCGCCTTCGCCGTCGCTGAAGCCACGGCCCCCAACTTCAGCCTCGACAGCGGCCTGAACCAGGTCATGGCTGCCGCCCCGCAGGCAGTCGACCCGGCGGTCGACACGGTCGGCGGCGCCGCCGAGTCGGGGCTGGAGGACGGTGCCGTCGGCAAGCCGGCGGGCGAGACCACCGGTGCGGCCCAGGGCGCTGCCCCGCTGCTCGGCGGCGTGCCCATCGGCGGCTGATCCGTCGGCGCGACGGCAATTCCTCGAATACCTCGGAAGGGCTATTTCATGATTAAGAAGATTCTGGCTTCGGCGGCTGTCGCTGCTTCGGTCGTCGGTGTCTCCGCTGCGGCGGCCCCCTCCGCCATGGCCATCGGCAATGACGGCGGTACCACGTCGTTCAACGGCAACGCCGCCTCGCAGGCCTTCGGCAACTCCACCACGCACGGCGACTGGAGCCCGCAGTTCGCGCTCGTCCAGGGCTCGCTGAACAAGCCCTGCATCGGCCTGCCGGCCAAGGCCAATGTCGGTTCGCTCATCGGCGCCGTCCCGGTCGGGGTCCAGGACATCAACGTCCTGTCCTCGCCGCAGAACCAGCAGTGCACCGAGAACTCCACCCAGGCCAAGGGCGACGAGGCTCTGTCGCACATCCTGGACGACATCCCGGTCCTGTCCGGCAATGGTGTGGGCAACAGCTGAGGCCGCGTAGTTCCGGACTCCCGCCGTTGAATTCCTCGAGCTCATCGGGGCCGGTCCGGGTTCTGTCCTTCCGAAGTGCGTAAAACGTGGGGCCAGTTCATCCGTACAGCTGCCGATCTTCGGTGGCCGGGATGGACTGGTCCCTCGCCGTGTGTCCGGGGGTTGGGCCGGATGGCCCAGGCGCAGGCTGCCCGGATTCGCCGGACGGGGTAGAGGCCCTTCATGGATCAGTACGACAGTCAACGCCCGTCGGGCGGCCAGCGGCCCGCGGAGCACAGCACACCGATCTACGACCGCCTGTTCGCGGAGTGGTGCGCCGCCGGCCGCAGCGTCGCGTCCGGAGCGCCCTCCCACCCCGTACCGCGTCCCGTCGGCGGCTTCGTTCCGGCGGCCCGCAGCTCCGGAGAAGCCGGCCGTGAGTGAGCGGGAAGCGTCGACCTTGCACCGGATCGAACCCATTTGAGTGGTCCTGCGGAACTGAATCCTCCGAATGGGGTTGATCAGTACGTTCCACAACGGGACGCTCCGAAAGGTGAAGCTTGATGAAGAAGATGATGGCCGGCGCGGCAGTGGCCGTGTCCCTGGTCGGTCTGTCCGCCGCTGCGGCCCCCTCGGCCATGGCGATCGGTAACGACGGGGGCACCACGTCGGTCAACGGCAACGATGTCTCACAGGCGTTCGGCAACGCCGTCACCGAAGGTGACTGGAGCCCGAACGCCCAGCTGGTCCAGGGCACGCTGAACAAGGCGTGCATCGGCCTGCCGGCCGAGGCCAACGCCGGTTCGCTCGCCGGGACCCTTGTGCCGGTCGCGGTTCAGGACATCAACGTCCTGCACTCGCCGCAGAACCAGCAGTGCACCGAGAACTCCACCCAGGCCAAGGGCGACGAGGCTCTGTCGCACATCCTGGACGACATCCCGGTGCTCTCGGGCAACGGTGTCGGCAACAACTGACGTTCCATTCGTACGGGCGGTCCGGATACGTTCCCGGGCGCCCGCACGTCCTTGTGCAGCTTCGTGCACGACGATGCCCACCACTCCACGGGGGGGTGGTGGGCATCGCCGTGTGCGGACGGGGAAGGGGCCGGTCAGACCAGGCTGCGTACCGGCAGGAGGCAGAGCGCCGACGTCTTGACGACGTCCTCGTCCGCCGCGAACGAACGCAGCATCTCCTCGCTCACCGGCTGTCCCGGTACGGCCTCCGGCCACGGGCGGGTGGCGAACATTCCGTAGACCTCGCCCTGGGCCTCCGCGGCGGCCAGCCACTCCGGCGGTACCTGGTACTGCGCCTTGAAGTGGGGCATCGTCAGGACGGCCTGGCCGGCCTGGACGAGGAGCTTCACCGGGAGGCCCGGCGTCTCGGACGCCCTGGTGAGGCCGCCACCGACCGGCAGGCCGCTGCGCTCCAGCGCGGTGCGCATGGCCGCCTCGCCGGCTTCCGGGCCGTCCTGCCCGTCGCCGAGCGAGTAGGTGAGCAGGAAGGCGACGTCGTGGTCGCTCTCGGGGCGCCGGCCGCTCCAGCCGATCAGGATCTGCGTGCCCAACTGGGCTTGCGTGAAGGTGCCGGTGGCGGTCTGAGGTGTGGTCATGCTCGGCACCATAACGGCCTGAGACCGGTCGATGTGCACGCGTATCACCCGATCGGGGAAGTTCGGGATATCTCCGACGGAACGTATCCGTTCCGGTCCCCCCGGAAATTCCGTTGACGCCGACCAGTGGCTCCGGGCTAAGGTTGGACACGTCCGCACAGAGGGCCGGGAACGCTCGGCCCTGTGCGTCAGCCGTGAAGAACCAGGAGGTGAGGACATTGATGACTGTCGTCGCGATGGGCGCTGCCCACAGCCAGAAGTGCATCGTTCCCACCCCCGTGGCCACCGGCTGACCTTCTCGTACCTTCTTCCGCGTCCGTGGACGCGGTGCCGGGGCTGCCCTTTGAAGGGTTTCCCTTGTCTTTCTCTTTTCTTCCGGTTCCGACCTCGTCGCACGCGCTGTCTCCGTACGGCTGGGACGAGGACTGGGCCGCCGCATTCGCCCCGTACGCCGAGCAGGGTCTGCTTCCCGGTCGTGTGGTGCGGGTGGACCGCGGTCAGTGCGACCTCGTCACCCCGAACGGCCCGATGCGGGCGGACACCGCTTTCGTGGTGCCCCGCGACCCGATGCGGGTCATCTGCACAGGCGACTGGGTGGCCGTCGACCCCGACGGTGACCCGCAGTTCGTACGGACGCTGCTGCCGCGGCGTACGGCCTTCGTCCGCTCGACGTCGACGCAGCGTTCCGAGGGTCAGGTGCTCGCCACCAACATCGACCACATCGTCATCTGCGTCTCGCTCGCGGTCGAACTCGACCTGGGGCGCCTGGAGCGGTTCCTCGCGCTCGCCATGTCCAGCTCCAGCGGTGACGCGCTGCTCGGGGACGGCCGCACGACCGGTGGGGCCGACCCGCAGCCGATCGTGCTGCTGACCAAGGCCGACCTGGTGCCGGACGTCGCCACGCTGTCCTATCTCGTCCAGGACATCGAGGGCATCGCGCCCGGCGTGCAGGTGCTGCCCGTCAGTTCCGCCACCGGTGAGGGCATCGACGTGTTCCGTGCCGTCGTCTCCGGCGGTACGAGCGTGCTCCTCGGGATCTCCGGCGCGGGCAAGTCCACCCTCGCCAACACCCTGCTCGGCGAGGATGTGATGGACGTCAAGGCCGCCCGTGACGTCGACGGCAAGGGCCGGCACACCACCACGACCCGTAACCTCCTCGTCCTGCCGGAGGGTGGCGTGCTCATCGACACCCCCGGTCTGCGCGGGGTCGGGCTCTGGGATGCCGAGGTCGGCGTCGGCCAGGTGTTCTCCGAGATCGAGGACCTGGCGCAGCAGTGCCGCTTCCACGACTGCGCCCACGAGGCCGAACCGGGCTGCGCGGTCCTCGGCGCGATCGAGGACGGGACGCTGGCCGAGCGGCGCCTCGACAGCTATCGCAAGCTGCTCCGGGAGAACCACCGGATCGCGGCGAAGACCGACGCCCGGCTGCGCTCGGAGACCATGCGCGAATGGAAGCGCAGGGGTGCCGAGGGTCGGGCCGCCGTGGACTTCAAGCGGGGCCGGATCCGGTAACGGGTGGTGGTACCGGTTCGACGTCCGAATACCGCGAGTGCGGCACCGGGAGGTGCCGCACACTGGACGGTGTGATGGACGAACAGACCAGGTACGAGGCGGTGAGCAGCCGCGACGCCAGGTTCGACGGACAGTTCTTCTTCGCCGTCGCGACCACCGGCATCTACTGCCGGCCGAGCTGCCCCGCCGTCACCCCCAAACGGAAGAACGTGCGGTTCTACCCCACCGCGGCCGCGGCGCAGGGCAACGGATTCCGGGCCTGCAGACGCTGCCGCCCCGACGCCGTGCCCGGCTCCGCCGAGTGGAACGTACGTGCCGATGTCGTCGGCCGTGCCATGCGCATGATCGGCGACGGCGTCGTGGACCGGGAAGGCGTCCCCGGGCTCGCCGGCCGGCTCGGCTACAGCCCCCGGCAGGTCCAGCGCCAGCTCAACGCCGAGCTGGGTGCCGGTCCCGTCGCGCTCGCCAGGGCCCAGCGGGCCCACACCGCGCGCGTCCTCCTCCAGACCACGGATCTGCCGGTCACCGAGATCGCCTTCGCGTCCGGCTTCGCCAGCGTCCGCCAGTTCAACGACACGATCCGGCAGATCTACGCCCGTACCCCCAGTGCCCTGCGCGCCGAGTCGGGGACCGGTCTGGGCGCAGGCGTACGGGAGGGGAACCGGGCCGGGATTCCGCTCCGGCTCGCCCACCGGGGCCCGTACGCGGCCCGCGAGGTCTTCGACCTGCTCGCCGCCGATACGGTCGGCCGGATCGAGGAGATCAGCGGTCTGCCGGGACGCCGCACATACCGGCGCACCGTGACGCTGCCGTACGGCGCGGGCATCGTCGCCGTCGACGAGGAGTCCGCCGGGCCGTGGCTGGAGGCGCGGATACACCTCACCGATCTCCGCGACCTGACGACCGCCGTACAGCGGCTGCGCAGGCTGCTCGACCTGGACGCCGACCCCGGCGCCGTCGGCGAGACGCTCGGTGCCGATCCGCTGCTCGCACCGCTGCTCGCCGCCCGCCCCGGGCTGCGCTCGCCCGGCGCCGCCGACCCGGACGAGTTCGCCGTACGGACGCTGGTGGGACGTGCGGCGGCCGAAGAGCTGGTCGAGCGGTACGGAAAGGTCCTCGACGTACCCTGCGGCGGCCTCACCCATCTCTTTCCGGAGCCGGGGGTGTTGGCCGGCAGCACGGGCGACCCCGCACTGCGGGCCCTGGCCGCCGCACTGGCGGACGGCGAGGTGCGGCTCGATGCGGGGGCCGACCGGGACGAGGCCGAGCGGGCGCTGCTGCGACTCCCGGGAATCGGCCCCCGGGCGGCGGCACTGATCAGGATGCGGGCGCTGGGCGATCCCGATGTGGACCCGGAGGGGACACCGCGGGCCGACGCGTGGCGACCGTGGCGCTCGTACGCCGTACGCCATCTGGAGCTCGCCGGACGGGCTTGATTTTCAAGCCCGTCCGGCGATTGACTCGGACGGGGACGGGGCTCAGGCAGGCAGCCCCCAGCGCGGTGCGTCCTCGTTCGCGCTGACCGGGCGGATCGTCAGGTCGGGGCGGTCGCCCTCCGCTGTGATCATGGCGGATTCACCCTTGCCGAGCGCGATCCGGACCGTGCCCGCGGCGACTTCCTCGTACGGGAGCGGACGTCCGCTCCGGTCGCGGATCTCGATGCTGCCCGCGATGCCGTGGCGTACGAGACAGGGGGCGCCCGCCTCGCTGGTCAGCCGGACCCACCGGGTCCGGCCCTCTTCCCGTACCGCACTGAGCAGGAACGCGCCCTGGGTGCGGAAGTCGTGCACGGTCAGCTCCTGCCAGGCGGCGGGCAGCGCGGGGAAGACCCTGATCGTGTCGCCCCAGGACTGGCAGACCATGTCGTGCAGCGACTGGGAAGCAGCCAGCGGGGTCTCGATGACCGGGCCCGACTCCTTGTACATGGTGTTGGCCTGGATGAACTGCCTCATCAGTGTGGACAGGTACGCCAGTGCGTCCTCGCCCTTCCCGAGCAGTGCGGAGATCGAGGCGGCGCCGGTGAACGTGTAGCCCTGGAGCGCTCCGGTGAAGCTGACCCAGTGTGCGAGGGACTTCTCGATCAGAGCGCGCTCATCGGCTGTGCGGCCCGTGACCTCGTACAGGGGATAGACGGCGAGGAGATGGGAGAAGTGCCGGTGCGACTTCGCGAAGGGGATGTCCGCGCCGATCATGTAGCCGTTCGTGTCGACCGGGTACGGAGCGAGCCGGGTGAGTACCTCGCTCCAGCGGCCCGACAGCTCGTCGTCCAGGCCGAGGGTCTTTGCCGAGTCGAGCAGGGTCGCACAGCCCCAGCGGAGCAGCATCAGGTCGTAGTTGCAGTCCCGGGTGTTGCCGCCGTACTCGGGGGAGTAGGTCGCGGGCAGGTGCAGTTTGCCGTCCGCGCCGGGAGTCAGGAAGTGCAGGTAGTAGGTGACGGCCTTGCGCAGGACAGGGAACAGGGTGTCGCGCAGGATCGACTCGTCCATGGAGTGGCGGTAGGAGAGCCAGACGTTGTGCAGCGCCCAGGTGAGGTTCCCGACCTCGGGGGTGGGTGTGGACTGGCCGGGGACGCCGACCGGGAACGTGGCGTTGAGGGCGACGTCACCGTTGCGCAGATTCATGTCGGTGGTGCGGGCGATGCCCGCCGAGTCCGACCGGTAGGGCGGTGACAGCTGGCTGGAGAGGTTGTCCCGGAACTCGCTCAAGGCCCTGGTGACAGCGTCCATTTCGAGGTGGTTGGAGCCGTGCAGCAGCCAGTACTCGAGCTGCACGTTGAGGTTCCACCACGTGGCGGGCCAGGGGGTGGGCTCCAGCCAGGGGCCGCTGGTGGCCATGACCGGGGCGTCCTTCCGGGCGGCCGCGGCGAATTTGTACAGCTGGATCCAGTAGAAGCGCTGCAGCTTGGCGTCCGGCAGCGAGAGGAAGCTCTTGCGGTAGTAGTGGAGCCACCAGGAGCGGTGGGCCGAGGCGTGAATGTCGTACGGGAGCGGGCTCGCGGTCCGCACGGTCTGCACGGCCCGGTCGCGGGCGGTCGTACCGGGGAAGGAGTGGGCGACGCTGACGTACAGCGTCCGCCCGGCTCCGTCCTTGCGGATCTGCTCCTGCCACGCGGTGACGTGCCGGCCGCCGGCGAGCAGGGGCTGCACGGCGGCGTTGATCCCGTCGAGCTGCTCGATCGTGGCGGGGTCGTTGGGTCCGTAGCCCGAGGGGCGCGGCATGAACGCGACGCGTGGGCTGACCGCTTGCGCGGGGTGGAAGACCCAGCGGAAGTCCCGTTCGCCCTCGCTCGGGGTGATCTCGACGGCCATCAGCGAGGAGGAGGTGTGGACGAGTGCACGCAGGGTCAGCGTGCCCCGGTCGGTGGTGACCGTGCCGGTCAGCTCGGCGTGACGGAGGCTGAGGCGCCAGTCGATGCCGCTGATGGTGCCGACGGGCTCCAGCGTGAAGTGACCGATCGGGAGGCGGGCGAGTCCGAAGAGCGAACCGAATTCCGGACGGTGGTCCTGGACCTCGGAGTGCTGGACGTTGAACCGGACGGCGTTCCTGCCGGGCTCCGCGTAGATTCCGGAGCCGAGGAATCCGTTGCCCAGATACGGGCCCTCGTACCAGGTCTTCGGCATCCTCTGCCAGACGAGGTCGGCATCGTCCAGGACGGTGCGCCAGCTGTCGGCGGGGGAGTGGACGACGGGTGCGGCGGTGGGCGCGGGGCCGGAGAGCCCTGCGTCGGCGGCCTGGGCAGGGACGGCCGCACCGGCCAGCACGGCGCCGCCGAGGACGCCGCCGGTGGCGAGAACGGATCTGCGGGACGGGCGAGGTTCCGGAGCTGTGGGCAAGGTCTCTCCTCGAAACTCATACACAGACGCCTGGATTCATCCGAGCTATACCTTCAGGGAAGGTAGGCGCGGGGCATGCGGGCGTCAATAGTGTGGAAGAGATCCGATGTGTGCGAGAGGTGATGCCGTCGACGTCAGCCCCAGATGACGGCGACCAGCCACGCGCCCGCCACCAGCAGGCAGGCGAACAGCTCCACCAGCACCGAGTAGCCGGTCGCCCGCATGACGGAGCGCACCGACGTCCAGCCCGCGCCCCGGCTGCCCAGCCTCAGCCGCTCCGCACCGTAGATCGCTCCGACGTACCCGACGACCGCGCCCACCACCGGCACGACGAAGAACCCGGCGATCGCCGCGATCCCGCCGAGCGTCAGGGTCCTGCGCGGCGCCCCCGACGCGGCAGGGCGGCGCGGTGGCAGCAGCGGTTTGAGTGCCTGGTTCAGCAGGAGCAGGGCCGTCGCTCCGATCAGTACGGCCCAGGCGTCCTGACTCACGTCCGTCAGGGCCCACCACAGCACAGCGGCCCAGACCATCGCCGGCCCCGGCACGCCCGGCACGAGCACGCCGACCAGACCGAGCAGCATGACCACGCCGACGGCGACGAGCTGCCACACACCCATCCCACCAGCCTGCCGGAATCCACCGGGTCCCGCCTGTCAGCGCAGGTCCGAGGGGGTGCGGCGCCTGCGTCAGGCCCGTGGCGTACGGGCCACCCAGCCCCGTTCGTACGCGTGCCAGCCCAACTGCAGCCGCGTCGACACCCCGGTCAGTTCCATCAGGCCCTTGACCCGTCGCTGGACGGTCCGCAGCCCCAGATCCAGCTGTTTCGCCACGCTCGCGTCCGTCAGCCCGGCCAGCAGCAGCGACAGGATCTCCAGATCCGTCGGATCGGGCCCCGTCGCCTCCTCCCGTACCCAGCCGCCCTCGCCGAGCCGCAGCGGCATCGCGTCCCGCCACACAGCCTCGAACAGGCCCATGAGCGACTCCAGCAGTCCGCTGGCGTGGACGACCAGAGCGGCCGGTTCCGCGCCGCGCCCGGTCAGCGGCACCATGGCGAGACTGCCGTCGGCCACGACCAGCTTCGTCGGCACCCGGTCGACCACCCGGCACTGCTCGTTGCGGCTCAGGGCGGTCGACAGCTCCAGGATTCCGGATGGCAGGCTCAGCACTTCGCGCTCGACCACGACGCGGTAGGACACCCCGCGGTTCGCCGCGCGTTCCTCGGACTCGTTCTCCATGCCGGTCACCGCGATCGGCTTCCCGGTGACCAGGGCGCAGACCTCCGACACCGCACCGAGCTGCAACTGATGGAAACGGTGGGTCACCGCGCTCGCACCGGTCACCACCTCCACCAGATCGTGCACGGCGGGCTCGCTGGCCTCCGCCCGGTACTCCTCGGCGAGCAGGACCGCCGCCAGCTCCGCCTGCTCCAGCTCGTGCCGCTGCTGGATGAGCAGGGCGCCCAGGGCCACCCCGGGCGGGGCGGCGACCCAGCGCCCCGGACGCGCCGACGACTGCGCCGCGAGGCCCTGGTGTTCCAGCCGACGCAGCGCCCGCTCCGTATCCGCCTGTGGGAGCGCCAGTCGGTGCGCGAGGTCGGAGACCTCCGCCGCCCCTGCCGCGACAAGCGCGCGGTACGTCGCTTCCTGTCTCTCGTCGAGACCTATCGCACCCAGCATCTTCGACCCTCCCCGGGCGTGGTGGTCGCACAACGTGCGTTCCGGACGACCTGCGTGGCGGAAAAAGGCCACGGCGTAAACCCGCCGCAGACATCATCCCCCGTACCGGTGGCCACTCTGTCAATGTGGCGCCACCGCAGCACCAACCACCTCTGGAACGTGGCACCTTGTGCTGCTTCGGACCGGAATGACCTGGGGAGAGCGATGCGCCCGATATCGCGCACGGCACTGGGAGTGGCCACCGCCGCTGTCCTGGCCGTCACCGCGATCGCACCGTCCGTGGCCGCGCCACAGGACGATGCGACCACCGACAGACCGCTGACCGGCAGCACGACCGCAGCCGCCAAGGATGACAAGCCGGTCACCGTCACCCTCGTCACGGGCGACAAGGTCCTGGTGAGCACGGACGGTTCGGGAACCACCTCCGCGACCGCCCTGCCCCGCGAGGACGGCACCGTCCCCCTCGTACAGACCCGGCAGTCCGGCAAGGACCTGTACGTCTACCCCGAAGCCGCCGCCGGCGCCCTCGCCGCCGGCACGGTCGACGAGGAACTCTTCAACGTCACCGGCCTCATCCGCCAGGGCTACGACGACGCCCACTCCAAGACCGTCCCGCTGATCGCCACGTACACCGGGCAGGCCGCGCGCAGCACTCCGGTCACCCCGCGCGGCGCCAAGCGCGGACTCGATCTCGCGGCCATCGACGGCGTCGCGCTCAAGGCCGACAAGAAGCAGACTGCCGACTTCTGGGCCGATGTCACCGGCACGCGCTCGCGCTCGGCCGCCGGGCTCAAGAAGCTCTGGCTCGACCGCCAGGTCGAGGCCAGCCTCGACAGGTCGGTCAAGCAGGTCGGGGCCGACCTCGCCTGGGCCGCCGGTTACGACGGCAAGGGCACCAAGGTCGCCGTCCTGGACACCGGCGCGGACGCCGAGCACCCCGACCTCAAGGGCCGGATCGCCGACTCCAAGAACTTCACGGACTCCGACACCACGGACGACCGCCAGGGCCACGGCACCCACACCGCCTCCACAGTCGGCGGCAGCGGCGCGGCGAGCGACGGCAAGAAGAAGGGCGTCGCCCCCGGCGCGGACCTCCTCGTCGGCAAGGTCCTCAACGACTACGGGTCCGGCGCCGAGTCCTGGATCATCGCCGGCATGCAGTGGGCCGTGGACAACAAGGCCGATGTCGTCTCGATGAGCCTCGGCAGCCCCACACCCACCGACTGCACCGACCCGATGAGCCTCGCCGCCGAAGAGCTCGCCCAGAGCAAGGACACCCTGTTCGTGATCGCGGCCGGGAACTCCGGCCCGACGCTGAATACGGTTTCCTCCCCGGGCTGCGCCCCGAGCGTGCTGACCGTCGGCGCCGTCGACCGCGACGACTCCACCGCCCAGTTCTCCAGCCGCGGTCCCGCCATCGGCTCGCACACCCTCAAGCCCGAGATCGCCGCCCCCGGCGTCGCCATCTCGGCCGCCGCGGCAGGCGGCCGCGGCCCGTACGCCTACCAGTCCATGTCCGGTACGTCGATGGCCACCCCGCATGTCGCGGGCGCCGCGGCCATCGTGAAGCAGCGTCACCCCGACTGGACCGCACAGCAGGTCAAGGCCGCCCTCGTCTCTTCGGCGAAGAGCGACATCCCCGGCGACGTACGGGAGACCGGCGGCGGCCGGCTCGACGTCAAGGCAGCCATCGACACCCAGGTCACGGGCCCCCCCGCCGTCCAGGGCGGCACCTTCAACTGGCCGCAGGTCGCGAGCGACCGCACCACCGTCGAGGTTCCCTACACCAACGAAGGCACCACCCCGGTCAAGCTCTCCCTGAGCGTCGCGGGCGTCACCGGCAACGACGGCACGGCCGTACGCTCGGCCGTCGCCCGGCTCGGCGAACGCACCGTCACCGTCCAGGCCGGAGCCACCGTCAAGGTCCCCCTGACGGTCGACCCGACCGCGCACCTCGCGCGCAGCCAGTACGGCGATGTCACCGGACGCGTCCTGGCCACGGCCTCGGGCGGCGTCAAGGTCTCCACCCCGTTCTCGCTGTACGTCGGCGCCGAGACCGTCACCCTGCGCGTCAAGCTCGTCGACCGCACCGGCAAGCCCGCGGCCGGCTCCTCCTCGCTCGACGTCATCGGGACCGACACCGCGACCGGTGAGCGCCGCTTCAACGACGGCGCCGCCGATCAGGTCTACCAGGTGCGCCCCGGCGCGTACTTCGTCTCCGGCTTCGTCACCTCGCCCGACCCCGAGGACGCCACCGGCAGGATGGTCGAGTCCGTCGGCTACCTCGCCAGGCCGCAGCTGAACCTCACCAAGGACACCACCCTGGTGCTGGACGCCCGCAAGGCCCATCGGGTCCAGGTGCGGACGGAGGACCGCACGTCCGAGAACCGCTCCACGACGCTCACCTTCGGCCGCAGCTGGGACGACGTCTGGCTGCACTCGGGTTCCATCACCGGCGGTCGTGCCATCAAGAACTACGTGGTCGACGTTCAGGGCAAGGCGAGTGACGGCGACTTCGAGTTCGCCAGCTACTGGCGTGCGTATGCTCCGCTGATCGAGAAGCTCTCGGTCGTGGGCGGTGCCGTACTGCACCCGCAGACGGCGAGCACCGGCTCCGTCAACCTCGACGGTACGGGAGAGGCCCCGCTCGTCGACGCGGGCACCGGAACCCCCGCCGAGCTGACGGCCGCCGATGTCGCGGGCAAGATCGCCCTGGTGAAGGTCGCCGACGACGGATACGTGACCGTCCAGGCGCGGAACGCCAAGGCCGCCGGCGCAAAGGCGATCATCGTGCACCGGCCGTCCGCCGGTCCCTGGCTGGCGTCCGTCGGCTACGGCCAGGCGCCGCTGCCCTCGCTCGGAGTCGAGGCGAGCGAGGCCGCCGGCCTGACCGCCGCTCTCGCAGATGGTCCCGTGACGCTGCGCTGGAAGGGCACTGCCGCCAGCCCGTTCGTCTACAACCTCGGTTTCCCCGAGACCGGCCCGGTCACCTCGGACCGCACCTACAAGATTCGTGACAGCGAGCTCGGCAAGTCCACCGCCACGTACGAGGCAATGGGCATCGCGGCCGACTACGTCGACTCGATGGTCGTCGCCGGGCCGTTCGGCACACGCTTCAACGCCGGGATGTTCGACACCGTCGCTGCCCCCGGCAAGCGCACCGAGTACTACTCGGCGGGCGAAAGCCGCTGGGAGCGCTACCTCTCCTCCAGCTTCCCCTGGGGCGAGACCATGTTCGACAAGCCCCGTACGTACAAGGCGGGCCAGCAGCGTACGGAGAGCTGGTACCGGGGCATCCTCGGCCCGTCGACGCCGCTCAGCACACAGGGCGAGCAGCTGCTCGCCGCCGAGCGTCAGGACAACCTGATCGGCGTCGCCCCCGGCTTCTGGGCGGACAGCGAACACGGCGGTATGCAGGGCTCCTTCGGAGATCTGGGCAACATGACGCTCACCAGCGGTGGCGAGGTGCTCGGCCAGTCCGGTTGGCCTTCCGGGGTGTTCACCGTCCCGGCCGAGGACGCGGCGTACGAGCTCACCATGGTGACGTTCAAGGTCGGTCAGCCGGCCGCCGTCTGGAAGCGTTCGACCCGTACCGAGACCACCTGGAAGTTCCGTTCGGAGCGGGACGGGAACGTGTACTCGCAGGGCATTCCGCTGCTCTTCCCGCACTACGACCTGGAGACGGACGGGCTGAAGACCCTGGCGGCACAGGACGGTCAGAAGATCGAACTGAGCGTCACCGGCCACGCGGGCTACACGCCCGGCGAGCTGACGGCGGCCAAGGTCTCCTACTCGTACGACGACGGTACGACATGGTCGGAGGCCGCCACCGCGCGCGAGGACGGCCGGTGGACCGCGACCGTCGACCACGCGGGCGCCGCGGGCAAGCCCGTCACTCTGAAGACTGAACTGACGGACGCCAACGGCAACTCCGTCATCCAGACCGTGGTCGACGCGTACGCCGTGCGCTGACCACATCTTGACCGGTCCGCCGGGCGTCCCTCCCGTGGGGGGTGGGGCCGCCCGGCGGGCCTCTTTTTCCGGATGACCCGTTTTCGTACGCCTCTCGCGGTGGACAATAAGGGCATGAGTCAGCAGGGGGATTGGCCCGCCGCCCATGAGGACGACTGGTGGCGCAGGCTGTACGACGAGACCGCGCCGGACACCGGGCCGAGCAGCGCGGCCGACAGTCTGGACGACCGCTTCGACTCTGCGTCGGATGCGGTGGGTCCAGCGGTTGACCGGACGGACGACGGCCTGGAGTCGGAGCCGGAGCTGGAGTTGGCGCGGGAGTCGGAGTCGGAGTCGGAGCTGGAGCCGGAGCCGGAGCTGGAGCCGGAGCCGGAGCTGGCGCGGGAGCCCGAGCCCGAGCCGCCCACCACGTCCCCGCCCGTCATGGCGGTCCGGGCTCCCTGGGAGCCGCCCTCCGGATTCCCGCCGCCGCGCAGCTTCGCCGCACCTCCGCCGCCCACGCCGCCGCCCCCGCCGCCCCCGCCGCCTCCGGCGGTCGAGGTGAGCGGCGACGCCGCCGACCGGGAACACCCCACCACCCGTACCGCCACCGACACCGTGCCCGGCCCTGTTGGCGTCCACGCCCCCGTCCCAGCCGCCCGCCCCCCGCTCGACTACCTGGGCGACCGGCCGCCCACGTACGACGCCGAACCCTCCACCCTGCCCGCCTCCAGCTCCATGGATCTGCACGGGCTCGTCCCCGACACGGTGCTCGACGGCGCCCGGTACGGGACGTACACCCTGCGGGCCGCCTCCGTACGGGGCGACTCCGCCCGCTTCCGGGGCGAACCGCGCCGCGACGCCCTGCTCACCGCCCGCTTCGGCACCGCGGAGAGCGCTCTCGTCCTCGTCGCGATCGCAGGCGGCGCGCGGGCCGCCGAAGGGGCGCACCTCGCGGCCGCCGACGCCGTCCACTGGATCGGCGGCGCCGTCGGCCGCAGCCACGCCCGGCTCTCCGAAGACATAAGGGCGGGCCGCCGCGGCGACCTCAAATCCGGGCTGCACCGCCTCACCGACCGCACCTACGGCAAGCTGCGCGCCCGCGCGGCCGAGCTGGGACTCGAACCCGGCGCGTACACCGCGGGCCTGCGCTGCCTCCTCCTGTCGGCCGATCCGCAGTGCCGCACCAGGGTCTTCTTCGGCGTGGGTGCCGGTGGCCTCTTCCGGCTCCGCGACGGTATGTGGCAGGACCTCGAACCCCGTGTGCCGGATGCCGGGGCCCTCATCGGCGAGGCCGTCGTCGGCTTCGGTTCCGCGCCGCCCGGCGGAACGGAGGGCGAGGAGGGACCCGAGGGGGACCGGCTGACCATGGACCTCCAGATCACGACACCCCCGTCGCCGTTCGTCGAGAGCCCCGTACCGCCGCCGTCCGAACCCTTCCGCTTCCGTGCCTCGGTCGCCTGCGCGGGCGACACCCTGCTGCTGTGCAGCAACGGCCTCGCCGACCCGATGCGCGGCGAACCCGCCCTCGCCAAAGAGCTCGCCGAGCGCTGGTCGCCCGCCGGTCCGCCGGGACTCGCGGGCTATCTCGCGGACACCCAGCTCCGGATCAAGGGGTACGCCGACGACCGCACGAGCGCGGCCGTCTGGGAGGCGTGATCGCACCGGCCATGGGTTGATGGACTCCGGAAGAGTACGGAGCACAGCGGAGAGGGTGCGCACCCATGGCCAAGCAGAACGTGTCGGAGCAGTTCGTCGACATCCTCGTGCGGGCCGGGGTGAAGCGGATGTACGGCGTCGTCGGCGACAGTCTCAACCCCGTCGTCGACGCCATCCGGCGTAACGCGGCCATCGACTGGATCCAGGTCAGGCACGAGGAGACCGCCGCGTTCGCCGCCGGTGCGGAAGCCCAGATCACCGGCAGTCTGGCGGCCTGCGCCGGCTCGTGCGGGCCCGGGAATCTGCACCTCATCAACGGCCTCTACGACGCCCACCGCTCCATGGCCCCGGTGCTCGCTCTCGCCTCGCACATCCCGTCCAGCGAGATCGGCCTCGGCTACTTCCAGGAGACCCATCCGGAGCTGCTCTTCCAGGAGTGCAGCCACTACAACGAGATGATCTCCAACCCGCAGCAGATGCCGAGGCTCCTCCAGACGGCCATTCAGCACGCGATCGGCCGGGGCGGCGTCAGCGTCGTGACGATGCCGGGCGACATCGCCTCCCGGCCGGCCCCGGAGAAGTCGATCGAACACGCGCTCGTCACCTCCCGGCCGACGGTCCGGCCGGGAGACGGGGAGATCGAGAAGCTCTGCCGCATGGTCGACGAGGCGAAACGGGTGACGCTGTTCTGCGGCAGCGGCACAGCGGGCGCGCATGCCGAGGTCATGGAGTTCGCGGAGCGGGTGAAGTCCCCGGTCGGGCACGCACTACGGGGCAAGGAGTGGATTCAGTACGACAACCCGTACGACGTCGGCATGAGCGGGCTGCTGGGCTACGGGTCCGCCTACGAGGCGACCCATGAATGCGATCTCCTCATCCTGCTCGGCACCGACTTCCCGTACAACGCCTTCCTCCCGGACGATGTGAAGATCGTCCAGGTCGATGTGCGCCCCGAGCGCCTGGGCCGGCGGTCCAAGCTCGATCTGGCGGTCTGGGGCGATGTCCGCGAGACGCTGCGCTGTCTGACCCCGCGCGTGAAGGCCAAGACCGACCGCAAGTTCCTCGACCGGATGCTGAAGAAGCACGCCGAGGCGCTGGAGGGCGTGGTCAAGGCGTACACCCGCAAGGTCGAGAAACATGTGCCGATCCACCCGGAGTACGTCGCCTCGGTGCTCGATGAACTCGCCGACGACGATGCCGTGTTCACCGTCGACACCGGTATGTGCAATGTGTGGGCCGCGCGCTATCTGACGCCGAACGGCAAGCGCAGGGTGATCGGTTCGTTCAGTCACGGCTCGATGGCGAACGCGCTGCCGCAGGCGATCGGCGCACAGTTCGTGGACCGCGGCCGGCAGGTCGTGTCGATGTCCGGCGACGGTGGATTCACCATGCTCATGGGCGACTTCCTCACCCTGGTCCAGTACAACCTGCCCGTGAAGGTCGTCCTCTTCAACAACTCCTCCCTCGGGATGGTCGAGTTGGAGATGCTGGTGTCCGGGCTGCCGTCGTACGGTACGACGAACAAGAACCCGGACTTCGCCGCCGTCGCGCGGGCCTCCGGAGCCTATGGAGTCCGGGTCGAGAAACCCAAACAGCTTGAGGGCGCGCTCAAGGACGCCTTCAAGCACAAGGGGCCCGCCCTCGTGGACGTGGTCACCGACCCGAACGCGCTGTCCATCCCGCCGAAGATCAGCGCCGAGATGGTGTCCGGCTTCGCGCTGTCCGCCAGCAAGATCGTGCTGGACGGGGGAGTGGGCCGGATGCTCCAGATGGCCCGCTCCAACCTCCGTAACGTGCCCCGTCCCTGAGGTTCCTGGAGCCCCGTGCCGTCGTCGTGCGTCACGGCTCCTCGGGGTCGGCGCCTGCCGATAACCATGGCTCTACTTCCCCCGCGAGGGGCGGCGACACCCGCGGGGGAGAGGAGTGCTGTTTTGAGGGTCCTGAGGGTGACGGACAGTCAGATTCCTTGGTTTCGCGGACCCTTGGCACTCACAGAGCAATGTGACATAGTACCGCCGTCTCACGAGACAGCCACTGGACGGCGTCATCGTCGGAGCCGGCGTCGTCGGCGCCGCATGCGCCTACTACGCCACACGGACCGGGCTCCGCGTCGCCGTGGTCGACCGCGGGCCGGTCGCGGGCGCGGGCGGCACCACGGGAGCGGGCGAGGGAAACCTCCTCGTCTCCGACAAGGTGCCGGGACCGGAACTGGACCTCGCCCTGCTGTCCAGCGCCCTCTGGCAGGAACTGGCCGAGGCATTGCCGGCGGACATCGAGTTCGAGCGCAAGGGCGGGCTGGTCGTGGCAGCGGGCGAGGCAACGCTCGCGACGCTCACCGCGACGGCGCGGGGGCAGAGCGCCGCAGGTGTCACGGCGTACCTGGTGACATAGCACGGCCTCAAGGACCTCGAACCACACCTGGCACCGGGGCTGGCGGGCGGCTTCCACTACCCGCAGGATGCCCAGGTGCAGCCCGCCCTGGCCGCCGAAATCACCAAGGGGGACCCTTGCGGACACGTCACATCTTCCATGCGGTCGACTCGCATACCGAAGGCATGCCCACCCGCGTTATCACCGGTGGCATCGGAACCATTCCCGGCGCCACCATGGCGGAGCGGCGCCGCTACTTCCAGAGCAACCGGGACGCGGTCCGCACCCTGCTGATGTACGAGCCACGCGGGCACGCCGCCATGAGCGGTGCAATCCTTCAGCCGCCCACGCGCCCCGACGCCGACTTCGGGGTCCTCTATATAGAGGTCTCCGGGTTCCTGCCGATGTGCGGCCACGGCACCATCGGTGTGGCCACCGTCCTCGTGGAGACCGGCATGGTCGAAGTCACCGAGCCCGTCACCACAGTCCGGCTCGACACCCCGGCCGGGCTCGTCACGGCAGACGTGCGCGTAGAGGACGGCGCGGCCACATCCGTCACCCTCACCAACGTGCCCGCCTTCTGCGCCGGGCTCGACCGGAAGGTGGACGTCCCCGGGTACGGAACGCTGCACTACGACCTCGCCTACGGCGGCAACTTCTACGCGATGCTGCCACTGTCCGACTTCGGGCTCCCCTTCGAGCGCGGCCGCAAGGACGACATCCTGGCGGCCGGACTCGCCCTGATGGACGCGGTGAACGCCGCCGACCGGCCCGTGCACCCGGAGGACCCCGACATCAACGGACTCAAGCACGTGCAGCTGATCGCACCCGGATCGGACGCCGCACACTCCCGACACGCCATGGCCATCCACCCCGGATGGTTCGACCGGTCGCCCTGCGGCACCGGTACATCAGCGCGCATGGCACAGCTGCATGCTCGGGGTGAACTGCACCTGAACACCGACTTCGTCAACGAATCGTTCATCGGTACCTCGTTCACCGGACGGCTCGTCGAGGAGACCACTGTGGCGGGTCTTCCCGCAGTCGTCCCGACCGTGACCGGCCGTGCCTGGATCACCGGGACCGCACAATACTTCCTGGACCCGACCGATCCCTTCCCCGAAGGATTCCTGCTGTGACGCTGCCCCTGCTCGGCGCCGCCGACATCGAAACCCTCGGTCCCGGCGGGGCCGTGGACGCACTGGAGGTGGCGCTGCGCGGGGGACTCGATCCAGGGGCCACCCCCGCCCGTAGCCATGTGACCGTGCCGGGCGGGGAACTCCTGATCATGCCGGCAGCCACCCGGGAGATGGCCGGCGTGAAGATCGCCGGAGTGGCCCCGGGCAACGCCGCACGCGGACTTCCACGGATCACCGGGAGTTACCTGCTGCTGGACGGCCCCACTCTGGTGCCCATCGCCCTGCTCGACGGCGCCGCGCTCACCACCCTTCGTACCCCCGCGGTGTCCGCGCTCGCCCTTCGCCATCTGACACCGCCCTCCATGGGGCACCTCGTGCTCTTCGGTACCGGCCCCCAGGCGTATGGGCACCTCGCGGCCGTACTCGCGGAGCGGCACGTGGACCGGATCACCGTCGTCGGCCGCACCCCGCACCGTGTCGACGCGCTGGCCGAGCACTCCCGCCGGCTCGGCGTCAGCGCCGACGCCGGTAACGCGGACGCCGTGGCCTCAGCCGACCTGGTGCTCTGCTGCACCACGGCCGGATCGCCTCTTTTCGACGGCGCCCTGGTACGGGAGTCGGCGACTGTCGTGGCGGTCGGCTCGCACACCCCTGATGCACGGGAGACCGATTCCCAACTGGTGGCCCGTTCTGCCGTGATCGTGGAGGAGCGGTCGGCCGCGTTGGCGGAAGCGGGCGATCTCCTGATCCCGATCGCGGAAGGTGCCTTCGGCGCCGACGACATCGCGGCCGATCTGGCAGAGTTGGTGACCCGCCCGGACCTTGCCAAGGATCTGGCCTCCGCCGGACGGCCGCGGTTCTTCAAGAGCGTCGGAATGGGCTGGGAGGACCTTGTGGTGGCGGCGGCGGTCCACCGGAACGCGCGTGCCGGAGCGTGATATCCACAGCTCGGAAACGGCAGGTCCGATCGGCAACGTGAGATTGTATTCTGTGACTCCGCACGGTGCTGGAGGAACACACATGGCCCGCCTGACGTCGCTCAACGTGATCTCGGCGCAAGAGCATCTGCGTGACCGTGTGGCGCATGCACTGAGAGCGGCGCTCATCGCCGGGGACCTTCGTCCGGGCACGATCCATTCCGCTCCCGCGCTCGCCTCCCAGTTCGGGGTCTCGGCCACTCCTGTACGCGAGGCCATGCTCGACCTGGCCCGGGAGGGACTGGTCGAAGCAGTACGCAACAAGGGTTTCCGGATTACCGAGTTGACCGAGCAGGATCTCGATGACTTCACCGAGCTCCGCGCCATGATCGAGGCCCCGACGGTCGGCCGCATCGCCCGGATGGGCAAGGCGTGGCAACTGGAGGAGCTGCGGCCGCTCGCCCTGGAGATCGTCGAAGCCGCCCGGGCGAACGACATCCTGGCCTACCTGGAGGCCGACCGGCGCTTCCACCTCGAACTGCTCGGGCTGGCAGGAAACCGCCGACTGGTGGAGGAGGTCGGCAACCTGCGCAAGCGTTCACGGCTCTTCGGCCTCAACCGGCTTGCCGAGACCGGACAGTTGACGGCCTCGGCGGAGGAGCATGTCCAGCTCCTCGACCTGATGGTCGCCGGAGCCGGGCCGCGCGCCGAGGCGTTCATGCTCGCTCACATGTCACATGTCCGAAAGCTGTGGGCGGCCCCAGGAGCGGAGAAGTCCGAGGACGCGCCGGCCAAGAAGGTATGGCTCGACCTCGACGGCGCCTGAGCCCCGTCGCTGATGGCCCGTCGGCGGTGCGTTGCAGCGCGGACGAAACGAGCCGCGCCCCGTCGTCGGGCTGGGTAGCAGGCCCTGGTTTCGGTAGAAGCCGCCCTCGGGAGCCAGGGCTTCATCGGCTTACGTGAGCAACATGCCCCAGTCGCGGTGCCCTTCGGCGATGACCCGCATGGCGGCCTGATAGAAGTCGCGGAATCGTGCGGGTGCGGTGATGTCGGCGGGTGTAGAGCGAATCCACCTCCACTCCGACGTCGGGCAACAGCAACTGCTTGCGTTCCAGCGACCGTTGTTGCCGAGCATCCGGGCCACGGGATTCCGACGGCAGTGGCATGGGCCGCCCACTCCGTGAGGTCAGGTCTCTGTCGGGCTATTGCTCCACCAGGTCTGGTGCGGCGGCGAGTTGGCGTGCAAATGAAGGTTGCGTAGCGTCTTCCATAGCCATGTGACATGTGCAATTGTACAGCCCGCAGGAGGAGAGGTCGTGCTCATGCCACAACGTGAGTGCAGTCGGATGACCCTGTTCGTTTTCACCTCTCGCTCCACCCCCTACGGCCGCGCAACCGCCGTGCGGCCAACACACCGCTGGGAGGCGGAACGTGAAGAACCGAATGGTTCGACAGAGATTCACCGGGCTGTCCACCGTGGCTCTGGCAGCTTGTCTGGGCGTTGGGCTGCTGTCCGCGCCGAGCCAGGCAGCCGAGCCGCGCCCCCTCGTGGCCAGGGCGGCCACCGCGACGATCGCCGGCGCCGGCGCCTACGCCGAGATCAAGGCCGAGGTCCGTGCGGAGGAGCCGGGTGGTCCCGCCGCCGAGGCGCTCACCGCACCTGCCGACGAGGCCGACCATGCCGATCGCGCACCCCTGAAGCCCGCGGACCGCGCCCCCCTGTCCGCGTCGAAGGACGCGCTCAGGCGGGACTACGACCAGCCCGGTAGTGCGGACCCGAGCCACCCGGCCCCCTCCATGAAGGCCGTGGCGCGGGCCAAGGCGGAGTCGGCCGGAATCGCTGCCGTTGCCGCGTGCAATGTCACCGACTTCACCAGCCGTACTGGCAGCGCCCTCGTCCAGCAGGTCAAGGCGTCAACCACCGACTGTGTCAACACCCTGTTCGGCGTGAAGGGCAACGACGGCTATCTCGCCTTCCGCGAGGCGCAGATGGTCACCATCGCCGACGCCCTGCGCCACGGCTCGGCGTACTACCCCGGCGACAGCAGCACCGGCATGCCGCAGCTGGTGCTCTTCCTCCGGGCGGGCTACTACGTTCAGTACTACGACCCGTCGACGGTGGGCAGTTACGGCCCCGCGCTCCGTACCGCTATCCGCGGCGGGCTGGACGCCTTCTTCGCCTCCTCGCACTCGTCGGACGTCACCGACGCCAACGGGGAGACACTGGCCGAGGCCGTCACGCTGATCGACAGCTCCGAGCAGAACGCCCGGTATCTGTACGTGATCAAGCGGCTGCTGGCGGGCTACAACTCCTCGTACAACAGCTCCTGGTACATGGTGAACGCGGTCAACAACGTGTACACGGTGACATTCCGCGGCCATCAGCTGCCCGAGTTCGTCCAGGCGGTGGAAGCCGACCCCAGCCTGCTCAGCGCGCTCCACGACTTCGCCTCCGCCCATCTGGACCTGCTGGGCGCCGACCAGTCGTACCTGACCTCCAATGCGGGCCGGGAGCTAGGCCGCTTCCTCCAGGAGCCGTCATTGCGCGACAGGACCGCGCCGCTGGCTGCGGCACTGCTCAAGAAGAGCTCCATCACCGGCCGCACGGCACCGCTCTGGGTCGGCGTCGCCGAGATGACCGACTACTACGACAGGGCCAACTGCGCGTACTACGACACCTGCAACCTGGCCGCACGCCTCAAGAGTGCCGTCCTGCCCGTCGATTACACCTGCAGCGACAGCATCCGCATCCGGGCCCAGGACATGTCCGCAACCGACCTCGCCGCCAGTTGCACAAGTCTGCGCAACCAGGACGCCTACTTCCACGGCATCACCAGGGACGGCGGCCCGGTCAGCGATGACCGTAACAGCACGATCGAAGTAGTCGTCTTCGACTCGAGCGCCGACTACCAGACCTACGCCGGAGCGATCTTCGGGATCGACACCAACAACGGCGGAATGTACCTGGAGGGAGACCCCGCCGCCGCGGGCAACCAGCCCCGCTTCATTGCTTACGAGGCCGAGTGGGTCCGGCCCGTGTTCCAGATATGGAACCTCAACCACGAGTACACGCACTACCTCGACGGCCGCTTCAACATGTACGGGGACTTCGGGGCCGGCCTCACCACGCCGACCATCTGGTGGGTCGAGGGCTTCGCGGAGTACGTCTCGTACTCGTACCGCAATGTCACCTATGACGCCGCAATTGCACAGGCGGCGAAGCGCACCTACACCCTGCGCACCCTCTTCGACACCACCTACGAGAACGCCGACCAGACGCGGATCTACAACTGGGGCTACCTGGCGGTCCGTTACATGCTTCAGTCGCACCGTCCGGACGTCGACAGGCTGCTCGGGTTCTACCGCAGCGGCGACTGGAACGCCGCCCGCACCCTGCTCACCTCCACCATAGGCAACCGTTACGACGCCGACTGGAACTCCTGGCTGACCGCCTGTGGGGCAGGGGACTGCGGCAGCATCGGCACTCCGCCCGTGGATCAGGGACCGGAGTGCACGGCCGGCGACACCCGGCAGCTGGACAAGGGCTGCAAGCGCAGCGGTCTGACGGCGACCACGGGCAACTACGCCTATCTGTACCTCTACGTTCCGGCGGGCACGACGCAGCTCACGATCACCACCGCGGGCGGTACGGGCGACGCCGACCTCTACTACAACTCCAACAGCTGGGCGACGGTGTCCAGCTACACGTCCCGGGCGACCGGCGCCGGGAACGAACACACCCTGACCGTGCGGAATCCGAAGGCGGGTGTCCACTACATCAGCCTGCACGCCGCCCAGGGCTTCGGTGGCGTGAGCGTCTCCACCCGGTACTGATCCCCGTACCGGGGCTGAACTGACCCGGCCCGTGCTTGGGTCAGTTCAGCCGCAGCGTATCCGGCCTTGTCCGCTCCCTGATGATCTCCACCAGCCGGTCGAAGAGCGTCGGTCCCCGGCCCGCCAGCGCCTCGGTGAGTTCCGTATCGAAGCGGACCCGCGAGGTCGGGTGGGCGCGCTCGGCTGTGCGGCGCAGGTAGCGTGCCGTCTCCGGGTGGCCCAGGGCCTGGGCGGACTGTGCGTGGTCGCGCCACTCGATGACGAAGTCGTCGTCGTCCGGCGTGCCCATGCCGCCGCTCAGACAGTCCGCGAACGCGTCGAGGTTGCGGCCGAAGTATCCACCGGGGCCGTTCACGGCTTCGCCGATCACCTCCCAGAACCGCTCCAGGCCGGTGACCTCGGAGCCTTCGATCACATAGGTCACAGTCATGCGTGGAGCGTACAATTCCGGACTCCGTTCCGGCCCGGGGATCCGCGCCGCAGGTGGGGGACTGCGGCGCGGACCGGACCGGTGGTGGTGGGGCGGGGGACAGTCAGCAGCCGTGGTCGACCAGGTCGAACGACTCGTAGTGGTCGGCGGTGTAGTAGTCCTCCTGGACCTCTTCACCGGTGACGATGCGGCGGGCGCCGCGGGTCGGGGAGCCCGGGGTGATGACGGTGTACTCGTGGTAGTAGCCGGTGCCCTGGCTCGGCAGGATGCCTTCGCGGTTCTGGAAGACCGTGCCGTCCTGGTCGTACGGGAAGGGTCCGCCCGCGTCGATCAGGTCGAGGGTGTCGTGTGCCTGTGAGGGGAGGGCGGAGTAGCAGATGCTGCCGACCGATGCGGTGGCCGGTGGCGTCGCGGCGGAAGCGGTGACCGGGCCGCCGACGAAGAGGGCGGACAGGATGGCGGCGGTAGCGCCGAGCGTGGTGATCCGTGGGGGGAATCGCATACCCACCATGATGACGCGCGTAGATCGGGTCCCGTCAACGCCAACTCCTGTGAATTTTTTGGAAGTTAACGGGGAGTACGGAAACGTAACGCGTTCGTCGCCCGGCCGGGCTTGCCGATCGACTCTGTTCACTTATTGACGGGTCGACAAGCGTGACTGTCCGCGTGCGGGGCATGCATCCCCGTGAAGGTGTTCGAGGGGTTATGGGCGAAGGAGGTCGATTCACTGTGCGGGCGGGGGAAAAGATGAGGCATCGAGGGGGTCGGTCGGTCCAGCTGCGTCGCAGACTGGGGCACGCCGATCTGTCAGGGGTGGGTGAAGTGCGACGGGCACTGCGGGAGTTCCTGCGGTGCCGGTCCGAGCCCGAGGCGGCCGAGGTGGCGGAGCTGCTGCTGAGCGAGGTCGTGACGAACGCGCTGATCCATACGCGCCACGGCGCGGTCGTCACCGTGACCGCGGGGCCGGAGAAAGTGCGCGTGGAGGTGCGGGACTTCATGTCGGGAGTGCCCAAGCCGTACGTACCGAACGCCGACGACGGTACGCACGGCAGGGGCCTGGTCCTGGTACGGAGCCTGGCGGACGCCTGGGGAGTCACGGCGCAGGCGCTGGGCAAGGTGGTCTGGTTCGAGCTGAACGGTGCGAACTCGACAGCGTGAGCCGCACGGCGTGAGCCGCACGGCGTGGACCGGGCGGCGTGACCGGACAGCGTGAACCGCGCAGTGGGAGGCCCTGACACAGCCTCCCACCGGGACGTGCTCAGCCGAACTGCTGTTCCAGGTCCTTGAGTTTCTGCTCCAGCGAGTCGAGCCGGGGCAGGGTCTGGGTGTCGTCCTCGGCGGTGAGATCGACGGTCCTGGAGTCACCGCCCGCGGTCTGCGCCGGGGCGCTCGGAGAACTCGCTGAGCTCTTTGCTCCCTTGGAGCTCGGGCCGTTCACTGCTTGCAGGGACGGCCGGGGCCGCAGGGGCAGCTGTCCCGGCTCCGCTATGGCGGGCTCCGCGACGCCCTGCGCGGCGCCCTGGGCCGGTGCGATGGCGGGGACGTCCTGCTGCCCGCTGCGGCCACCTCGTCCCCAGGCCCGGTTCTGCCGGTTCAGGGCCTTGATGTGGGCCCGGTCCAGCTTCTCCTGGCCCCTTCTGCGGAGCCGGTCCTGCTCCTTCTCCCGCCGGTCCTCGCGGACCTCGTCGACCGCCTCGTCCAGGGTGCGTACGCCTTCGAGGAGCATCAGCGACCAGGCGCCGAAGGTCTCCCGGGGTGCCCGCAGCCACCGTACGATCCGGATCTGGGGCAACGGGCGTGGCACCAGGCCCTGTTCGCGCAGTGCGGCCCTGCGGGTCTGCTTCAGTGCCCGGTCGAAGAGCACCGCGGCCGAGAGCGACATGCCCGCGAAGAAGTGCGGGGCGCCCGCGTGGTCCATGCCGCGCGGCGCGTGCACCCAGTTGAACCAGGCGGCGGCGCCGGCGAACGTCCACACCAGCAGCCGGGAGCCGAGCGCCGCGTCGCCGTGGCTGGCCTCCCGTACCGCCAGTACCGAACAGAACATCGCGGCCCCGTCGAGGCCGAACGGGACCAGATACTCCCAGCCCCCGGAGAGGCTGAGGTTTTGCCGGCCGAAGCCGACGAGCCCGTGGAACGAGAGTGCGGCGGCGACCGCGGCGCAGCAGAACAGCAGAACGTACGAGGCGGTGGCGTAGAGCGCCTCCTTGCGACGGCGGCGGTCCTCGCTGCGTTCCCAGTTGTCGTCGGCCGATGCCTTGCCGGCGGCGCGCTTGCCGCGTGCGACCACCGTCACCGCCGCCATGACCCCCACGAGCAGTACGGCGCCCGGAAGCAGCCAGTCGAGCGATATGTCGGTCAGTCTCATGCGCGGTCCCTTGCGTCGCGTAGGGCGTTTCGGGCGCCATCGTGACGGAAGCGCCGCCCGGCTCAGGCGGTTTCGGGGCAAGAGAACGCCATTGGGGTGGCGAGGCATACGGATGAGCGGAATGTTCTCGAACGACCGTACGGCGAAGCACAGTTACGTTCGAAGGTGAGTCGCCGGGGTGGGGGTGTGATCAGGAGGCGGGCGTCAGCTTCCGTACCCGGTCGGCATCGCACGTGCGGGGGCAGGTGACGCAGGTGTCCTCGGGGCGCAGCGTGTAGAAGAGGCAACAGCTCGCCCGGTCGCGGGTCGGCAGCGATTCGCCGTCGGGGCCGGTCAGTTCACGGAAGCCGGCGGTGCCCACGTACGGCCTGGTGGTGCCAGGCAGCAGCAGCTCCAGTTCCGTCATCGCCCGGCGCTCCTCGCCCAGCAGATGGGCGATGTACCAGAGCCCTTCGACGACCTCGTCCGTCGCCATGCCCCACAGGGCCCGCTTGCCGCGCCGCATGCGCGGTCCGAAACCGTCCAGCACGGGGCCGAGGTGTTCCGCGAGGGCGTCCAGTACCTCGGCACGCAGCGCCGCCTCGTCGGGGACGACCCGGGCGCCGGGCAGCGAGGCCGCGGGATCGTCCGGCAGGCAGGCGAACTCCCGTACCCGGACGGTCAGGTGTCCCAGCGTGCGCTGGAAGGCGACGTCCTCGACGGGGACGCGCGGTACCCGGTGGTGCAGGAACCATGGCACGGTCACCAGCAGACAGGCAGGCCACGCATAGCGGTGCAGTCCGAAGCTGGCCACCACGTCCGGGCGGGCCTGCTGCCCGTAGTCCCGCAGCACCTGCGCGTTGTCCCAGGCCAGAAAGGTGTCCAGGGCCGCGCCGCCTCCGGCGAGCTCCGTCGCGCGCACCCAGCCGGTGCCGGAAGGCGCCATGGCGTCCTCCGCGAGCACCTCGGCACGCAGCCCGGGGAAGACCTCGGCCAGGCGTGCGTACGCGGCGGTCACGGAGGACGCCGCGGTGCCGGTGAGCAGAGTGGAGACGGTCATGCAGGGACCACCGAATCGGGATCGTTTGCAGGTTAGCCTTACCTTACCCGACCTGATCGATGTTTGAACTGGAGCCTCCTCCGCCTATCGTGCACACGGGCATGGCGCACGCGAGCCGAGCCCGCGGCAGGCCGAGGAGGTCCAGTGGAGCAGGGCAGTGCGCGTGAGGACACATGGCTGTCGTACGCGGCCCCGGCGGCCTCGGCGGTCCCGGCGGTTCCGTCGACGGGGCGCGTGCCCGAACAGGCACGTGGAGAGCACACCCACAGCGAGCCGCCGGCCCCCCGCACGGTGCAGCGGCACTCGGTGCGCGGCCAGATCCTGGACGCCCTGCGGGCCGCCCTCGTCGACGGGGAGCTGGCCCCCGGCCAGGTGTACTCCGCCCCGGCGCTCGGCGCCCGGTTCGGCGTCTCCGCGACGCCGGTGCGCGAGGCGATGCAGCAGCTGGCCATCGAGGGCGCCGTCGAGGTCGTACCCAACCGGGGCTTCCGGGTCAGCGAGCGCGGGCCGCGCGAACTGGCGGAGCTGGCCGAGGTGCGGGCCCTGATCGAGGTCCCCGTCATGCTGCGGCTCGCCCGTACCGTCCCCGCGGGCCGCTGGACGGCGCTGCGCCCGCTCGCCGACGCCACCGTCGCGGCAGCCGCTGTCGGCGACCGCGCGAGCTACGCGGAGAGCGACCGGGCCTTCCACCGGGCCGTCCTGGCGCTCGCCGGCAACGAACAGCTGGTGCAGGTCGCCGACGACCTGCACCGACGGTCCCAGTGGCCGCTGGTCAGCAACCCCGTGACCCGCCGTGCCGACCTTCTCGCGGACGCCGTGGAGCACACGGCGCTGCTCGACGCGTTGATCGCCCAGAACCTCGGCGTCGTGCAGTCGCTGGTACGGGAACACTTCACGGGCGCGGAGAGCTGACCGGCACGGTCACTTGACCCGCCAGGCCGCCGTTGCGTCGTCGGGCGAACGGCCCTGATGCCCCTGATGCGGCACCGCCGGTTCCAGTTGCGGGGCCAGCCAGGTGGGTACGCCGCCCAGTAACCGGAAGAGCCGGCCCGCCTCGGCGCGCAGCCGGGCGGCCTCGGGCTCGGGTTCGGCGTCGGCGAGGGACATCAGCGCGGGAGCCGTACCGACGAGGTAGCCCAGCTCCTCCCTGATCCGCAGCGACTCCGAGAAGCCGTGCCGCGCCTCGGCCAGCTCGCCCTCGCGCAGGGCGAGCGAGGCGAGATGGCGCCAGGTGAAGGAGAGCAGCAGCTCGTCCTCCTGGGCCGTGGCACCGGCGTGGGCCCTGCGGTACGCGGCGCGGGCGGACTGTGGCGAATCGGCGATGTTCTGCGCGATCAGACCCCGGCGGAAGTCCAGCAGCGGCCGGCCTGCCGCCGCGGGGGAGAGCAGGGCTGCGGCCCGGCTCAGGGCCACGCTGGCCTCGTCGGCCCGGTCCCGTACCCCGAGAAGCGTCGACGCGTAGGCCAGATGACCGCGCTCGCAGGCTGCGGCCCCGCGCTCGGCGTCGTCGTGGGCCAGGGCCTCGGCGTTGCGCAGTGCGTCCTCGGCGTCCGTCCAGCCCTTGGCGGTGTAGAGACACCGCTCGGTCAGCAGCGCGGTCCGCTGGAGCGCGGCTGCCGCGTCGGTGACCGCATGCGGTTCGAGCAGAGCGGCCGCGTCCGTCCAGCAGGCGCGCGATCGCAGTCGCCATACCGCTGTCTGGAGCGGCGGATCGTCATCTGCTGTCGTTCCGGAACCAGACATGGCGGTATGCGCCACATTGCCCTCCCCGAGCACGCCATCGAGCTGTTGAGTGTGGGCGCATCTCAGCACGGAATGGCACGCCGGGCCAAGGGGTCCGGTCAATGTCAGGTGAAATATTTCACAATCGACCGGAACGCTGCCCCGCCGCGCGACCCCCCGGGCGTCAGCTCATACGCAGGGCGAGGAAGAAGTCGAGCTTGTCCTCGAGGCGCGAAAGGTCACGTCCCGTCAACTGCTCGATTCGCCCGACGCGGTAGCGCAGCGTGTTGACGTGCAGATGCAGCCGGGCCGCACAGCGGGTCCAGGAGCCGTCGCAGTCCAGGAACGCTTCCAGGGTCGGAATCAGCTCCGCGCGGTGGCGCGTGTCGTAGTCGCGCAGCGGGTCCAGCAGCCGGGCGGTGAACGCCCGGCGGACGTCGTCCGGGACGAAGGGCAGCAGCAGGACGTGCGAGGCCAGCTCGTGGTGTCCGGCCGCGCAGACCCGGCCCGGGCGGGCGGCGGCGACCCGGCGGGCGTGCCGGGCCTCCTCCAGGGCGCCGCGCAGCCCCTCGGCCGAATGCACGGCCGCGCTGACACCCAGTGTCAGCCGGCCGTCGTCGGCGAGGCCCGCGGCGAGCGGCTCACGGACCGCGGCGAGCAGCACATCGGCGTGCAGTGCCGGGTCCTGCTGCCTGACGGCCGCCGGGTCGGTCCCAAAAGCGCCACCGGCACCGGCGGTGTCCTCGGTGCCGGTGCCGGTGCCGGTGCCGGTGCCGGGTGCGGACACCGCGGGCAGCGGTACGAGGGCGATGGCCTCGTCACCCGTGTGTGCCACCGCGATCCGGTCGGCCGTGTCGGGTCCTGTCACCGCCGGATCGACCAGGATCTCCTCCAGCAGCGCCTGGGCGACCGGGCCGCCCGCGATCTCCCCCACCGCGCCGGTACCCGCGCCCGGTGCGCCGTCGGTGGCCCATTCGACCCGGGCCACGACGACCTGCCAGTGCGGTGCCGAGCCGAGACCGGGCAGCAGCACCGGGGCGGCGACCCGCAGCCGGGCCGCGATCTCGGTGGGGGCGGCGCCCGCCTGGACCAGTTCCAGGACTTCCTGGGCGAGCCTGCGGCGTACCGTACGGGCCGCGTCGCGCCGGTCCCGTTCGACCGCGATCAGCTGGGTGACGCCCTGGAGCAGGTCGAGCCGGGCGGCCGGCCAGTCGCCCGCGTCGGCCTCGACCGCGAGCAGCCAGTCGGAGAGCACCGACTCGCGGACATCGCGGGAGGCCGGTGCGGCGCCCCGCCCGGTGTTCCGGATCGGGAACAGCGAATACGTCGTACCTTCCACCGCCGTCCGGTGGGGACCCCGGCGGCCGGTGCGGGTCGCGGCCAGGTGCCGTCCGGCCAGCGCGGCGCCGACCGGGCCGGGCAGCGGCTCACCGGCCCCCGCGATCTGGCGGCCGGTGGGGGAGAGCACCCAGGCGCGGAGGTCCAGGTCGGAGGTGAGCAGATCGAGGACGACCTCGGGGCCACCGCCCGCAGGTCCTGACGTCATCAGTCTGCGGTGCCGGTCCACGACGGCGGCGAGGTCGCCGGCCCGCTCGCCGGAGACCTGGCGCACCACGTACTCGGTGATGGTTGCAAATGCCACGGTCTCGTTCACGGCGAAGAGTGGAAGGCGGTGGTGCCGGCACGCCTCGATCAGATCGTCGGGGATGTCGCCGAGCTCCGCCTCGCCCGCCGCGAGTCCGGCGACCCCGGCACCCGCCAGAATCCGGACGAACGGCTCGGAGTCCGTCGCGTCACGGCGCCAGGCCAGCCCCGTGAGTACCAGCTCGCCACCGGAGAGATAGCGGCTGGGGTCGCGGAGGTCGGTCGTCATGACACCCCGGACCGTGCGGTCCAGCTCGTCGTCACCGCCGAGCAGCCGCAGGCCCAGCGCGTCGGTGTCCAGCAGTGCGCGCAGCCGCATCTCGTTGCCGCCGATCTTTTTCGTTGGTGCGGGGGAACAGGTGAGAGGGGATACCTGTGAAGTGCGGTGAGGTTACTGATCCCCGCCATTCGTTCGAATCTACAAGACCTGGAAGGAGACCAGCCAACTCCTTCATGGTTTCGGTGACTGCACTGGCTGGATCCTGGCTTGTGTACTGGGTCACACAACGTATGAACAGCAGATGAACGAACCAGTCGAGGGCCGGCCGTCCCCAGCCCCAGCGAACGACCCGATTGAGAAGAAGAGAGCCACTCATGGACTTCCTTCGCCCCGCCAGCTGGGAGGAGGCGCTCGCCGCCAAGGCCGAGCACCCGACGGCTGTGCCCCTTGCGGGCGGCACCGATGTGATGGTCGAGATCAACTTCGACCACCGGCGGCCCGAGTACCTCCTGGACCTGAACCGCATCGGTGAGCTGGCCGAGTGGCAGGTGGGCCAGGACAACGTACGGCTCGGTGCCTCCGTCCCGTACAGCGCGATCATGGAGCACCTGCGGGCCGAGCTGCCCGGTCTGGCGCTCGCCTCGCACACCGTTGCCTCGCCGCAGATCCGTAACCGCGGCGGTGTCGGCGGCAACCTGGGCACCGCGTCGCCCGCCGGTGACGCCCACCCCGCGCTGCTCGCCGCGGGAGCCGAGGTCGAGGCCGAGTCCGTACGCGGAACCCGGATGATCCCCATCGACGCCTTCTACACCGGCGTCAAGCGCAACGCACTCGCCCCGGACGAGCTGATCCGGGCCGTGCACATCAAGAAGGCCGACGGACCCCAGCAGTTCTCCAAGGTCGGTACGCGCAACGCGATGGTCATCGCCGTCTGCGCCTTCGGCCTCGCCCTGCACCCCGAGACCCGTACGGTCCGCACCGGTATCGGTTCGGCCGCCCCGACGCCCGTCCGGGCGAAGGCGGCCGAGGACTTCCTGAACGCCGCACTCGACGAGGGCGGTTTCTGGGAGAGCGGCAAGATCATCACGCCGTCGGTGGCCAAGCAGTTCGCGGAGCTCGCCTCCGGCGCCTGCAATCCCATCGACGATGTGCGCGGCACTGCGAAGTACCGCAGGCACGCGGTCGGCATCATGGCCCGCCGCACGCTGGGCTGGACCTGGGAGCAGTACCGCGGCGCCGGCCGCACCCTCGAAGGAGCTGCGTAACCATGCGAGTGAATTTCACGGTCAACGGCCGTCAGCAGGAAGCCGACGATGTCTGGGAGGGCGAATCACTCCTCTACGTCCTGCGTGAGCGCATGGGCCTCCCCGGCTCCAAGAACGCCTGCGAGCAGGGGGAATGCGGTTCCTGCACGGTGCGCCTCGACGGGGTGCCGGTGTGTTCCTGTCTCGTCGCCGCAGGTCAGGTGGAGGGACGCGAGGTCGTCACCGTGGAGGGCCTCGCGGACTACGCCAGGCACCGCGAGGACGCCCACCCCGGCAGCGGCTGCGCCTCCGGCGCCTGCGGCACGACCCTCGACGCCGCCCAGCGCTGGCAGGCCAAGCCCGCCGACGGGCAGAGCGGCGAGGCCACCGAGCTCTCGCCGGTCCAGCAGGCGTTCATCGACGCCGGCGCCGTGCAGTGCGGTTTCTGCACCCCCGGCCTCCTGGTCGCAGCCGACGAGCTGCTGGAGACCCACCCCTCGCCGTCCGACCAGGACATCCGCGAGGCGCTCTCCGGCAACCTCTGCCGCTGCACCGGTTACGAGAAGATCCTCGACGCGGTCCGCCTCGCGGCCGCCCGTCAGGCAGAGGCGGTCTGAGAATCATGGCGCTTACACCACGAGTCGCCTCCGCTCCGGCCGGCACTCCCACCAATATCTCCCAGGGGTCGAAGACCAAGGGCGGTATCGGCGAGTCGACGCTGCGCCCCGACGGCACCCTGAAGGTCACCGGCGAGTTCGCCTACTCCTCGGACATGTGGCACGAGGAAATGCTGTGGGGCCAGACCCTGCGGTCCACCGTCGCGCACGCCGAGATCGTGTCGATCGACATCACCGAGGCCCTCAAGATGGACGGCGTCTACGCCGTTCTGACCTACGACGACCTGCCGGCCGAGATGAAGAACTACGGCCTGGAGATCCAGGACACCCCGGTTCTCGCCCACGGCAAGGTCCGTCACCACGGTGAGCCGGTCGCCCTCGTGGCCGCCGACCACCCGGAGACCGCCCGACGTGCCGCCGCGAAGATCGTGGTCGAGTACAAGGAGCTGCCCCTCATCACCGATGAGGCCTCGGCTACCGCTCCCGACGCGGTCCTGGTCCATGAGGGCCGCGACGACGGCCACATCGGTCACGTCCCGCACCCGAACATCGTGCACCGCCAGCCGATCATCCGCGGCAACGCGGACGAGGCGGCCAAGAAGGCCGACTTCGTCGTCAAGGGCGAGTACACCTTCGGCATGCAGGACCAGGCCTTCCTCGGCCCGGAGTCCGGCCTTGCCGTGCCCTCCGAGGACGGCGGCGTGGAGCTGTACGTCGCCACCCAGTGGCTGCACTCGGACCTCGAACAGATCGCCCCCGTCCTCGGCCTGCCCGAGGAGAAGGTGCGCATGACGCTCTCCGGCGTCGGCGGTGCCTTCGGTGGCCGTGAAGACATCTCGATGCAGATCCACGCCTGCCTCCTGGCGCTGCGCACCGGCAAGCCGGTCAAGATCGTCTACAACCGCTTCGAGTCCTTCTTCGGCCACGTGCACCGGCACCCGGCGAAGCTCTACTACGAGCACGGCGCCACCAAGGACGGCAAGCTCACGCACATGAAGTGCAAGATCGTCCTGGACGGCGGCGCCTACGCGTCGGCCTCCCCGGCGGTCGTGGGCAACGCCTCGTCCCTGTCGGTCGGCCCGTACGCGATCGACGACGTCGACATCGAGGCGATCGCCCTCTACACGAACAACCCGCCGTGTGGCGCGATGCGCGGCTTCGGCGCCGTCCAGGCCTGCTTCGCCTACGAGGCCCAGATGGACAAGCTCGCCGACAAGGTGGGTATGGACCGGGTCGAGTTCCGCCAGCTCAACGCCATGGAGCAGGGCACCCTCCTGCCGACCGGACAGCCCTGCGACTCGCCGGCCCCGGTCGCCGAGCTGCTGCGACTGGTCAAGTCCCGCCCGATGCCGCCCGAGCGGCAGTGGCTGGCCGCCGACGCGGAAGGCAGCACCATCGACGTACGCGCCCTGCCCGGCGGGCTGTCGAACACCTCCCACGGCGAAGGCGTCGTACGGGGTGTCGGCTACGCGGTCGGCCTGAAGAACGTCGGCTTCTCCGAGGGCTTCGACGACTACTCCACCGCCCGGGTGCGGATGGAGGTCATCAACGGCGAGGCGGTCGCGACCGTGCACACCGCGATGGCCGAGGTCGGACAGGGCGGCGTCACCGTGCACGCCCAGATCGCCCGTACCGAGCTCGGCGTCAGCCAGGTCACCATCCAGCCGGCCGACACCCGGGTGGGCTCGGCGGGATCGAGCTCCGCCTCCCGGCAGACGTACGTCACCGGCGGCGCCGTGAAGAACTCCTGCGAAGCCGTCCGGGAGAAGGTCCTGGAGCTCGGCCGCCGAAAGTTCGGTTCGTACCACCCGGCCTGGGCCACCGCCGAACTCCTCCTGGAGGGCGGCAAGGTCGTCACCGACGGCGGCGAGGTGCTGGCCGACGTGGTCGACGTACTGGAGGACGAGGCGTTCGACATCGAGCTGGAGTGGCGCCACCGGCCCACCGAGGCGTTCGATCTGCGGACCGGTCAGGGCAACGGCCACGTCCAGTACTCCTTCGCCGCCCACCGCGCGGTCGTCGAGGTCGACACCGAACTCGGCCTGGTCAAGGTCATCGAACTGGCCTGCGCCCAGGACGTCGGAAAGGCGCTCAACCCGCTCTCCGTCGTCGGGCAGATCCAGGGCGGCACCACCCAGGGACTGGGTATCGCCGTCATGGAGGAGATCATCGTCGATCCGAAGACCGCGAAGGTGCGCAACCCGTCCTTCACGGACTATCTGATCCCCACCATCCTCGACACCCCGACCATTCCGGTCGATGTGCTCGAACTCGCCGATACCAACGCCCCGTACGGGCTCCGCGGCATCGGCGAGGCCCCCACCCTGTCGTCCACTCCGGCCGTCCTCGCGGCGATCCGGAACGCGACGGGCCTCGAGCTCAACAGGACGCCGGTACGACCCGAGCACCTCACCGGCACCTGATCCAGCTCCCATGAACTCTCCGGGCGGTGCGTGTTGCCGTGAACGTCACACTTCCCCGCGTGCCGCATCGCCCGGAGACACCGAGTACCGCACCGCTCGCGGTCCTTGCACTGCCTCAGCACTTCTGTACCTGCACGAACAGTTCGCCTCGGGCCGTCCCCCGGGTGTGCTGCCGACGCAGCCATCCCAAATCCCGCAATCATTTTCTCCACGCGGGTGCCCCTGTGAACCTTGGGAGTCAGGCACCATGACCCAGCAGTCAGTGGAGCCCAGGACCGGTTCGGAGGACGCGGGCCACGGCTCGCGCGTCCCCGCCGGACGGTCTTGGCTCGACCGGTACTTTCATATATCCGAACGAGGATCGACAGTCGCGCGTGAGATGCGTGGTGGCGTCACCACCTTCATGGCGATGGCGTACATCCTCCTGCTCAACCCGCTGATCCTCGGCGGTAAGGATGTCGACGGCAATCTCCTCAGCCAGCCGGGCCTGATCACCGCGACGGCCCTCGCGGCCGCCGCGACGACCCTGCTGATGGGCTTCGTCGGCAAGGTCCCGCTGGCCCTCGCCGCCGGCCTCAGCGTCTCCGGCGTACTCGCCGGGCAGGTCGCTCCGGCCATGACATGGCCGCAGGCCATGGGCATGTGTGTGATCTACGGTGTGGTGATCTGCCTCCTGGTGGTCACCGGCCTCCGCGAGCTGATCATGAACGCGATCCCGCTCGCACTGAAGCACGGCATCACCATGGGTATCGGCCTGTTCATCGCCCTGATCGGCCTCTACAAGGCCGGCTTCGTCCACAAGGGCGCGGCGACACCGGTATCGCTCGGCCCCGCAGGCGAGCTCGCCGGCTGGCCCGTTCTCATCTTCTGCGTGACCCTGCTGCTCATCTTCATGCTCCAGGCCCGCAACATCCCCGGCGCGATCCTGATCGGCATCGTCGCGGGCACGGTCCTCGCGATCATCATCAACGCGATCGGAGACATCCCCGCCAAGGCCTGGAGCAGTGGCCCGCCGGAGCTCAACGGGAGCGCGGTCTCCACACCGGACTTCTCGCTCTTCGGTGACGTGGAGTTCGGCGGCTGGGGCGACGTCGGTGTGATGACGGTCGGCATGATCGTCTTCACCCTCGTCCTGGCCGGCTTCTTCGACGCCATGGCCACCATCATCGGTGTCGGTACGGAGGCCAAGCTGGCCGACGACAAGGGCCGGATGCCCGGCCTCTCCAAGGCGCTGTTCATCGACGGCGCGGGCGGTGCGATCGGCGGTGTCGCCGGAGGCTCCGGCCAGACCGTCTTCGTCGAGTCGGCGACCGGCGTCGGCGAAGGTGCCAGGACCGGGCTCGCCTCGGTCGTCACCGGACTCTTCTTCGCGGCCTGTCTCTTCTTCACCCCGCTGACCGCGATCGTGCCGACCGAGGTGGCGTCCGCCGCCCTCGTCGTCATCGGCGCCATGATGATGCAGAACGCCCGGCACGTGGACTGGGGTGACCGTTCCGTCGCCATCCCGGTCTTCCTCACCGTCGTCCTGATGCCCTTCACCTACACCATCACCACCGGTGTCGCGGCAGGTGTCATCTCGTACGCCGCCATCAAGCTCGCCCAGGGCAAGGCCCGCGAGGTCGGGGCCTTCATGTGGGGCCTGACGGCGATCTTCATCGTGTACTTCGCACTCAATCCCATCGAGAGCTGGCTGGGCGTCCACTGACGCCCGCCCCCTCCGCCTCTGCTTAAGGAGACACGCCATGCTGGACATCGCCGAAGAGCTTCACCGGTGGGTCGGGCAGGGACGCGAGTTCGCCGTCGCCACCGTGGTGGCGGTCGGCGGCAGCGCGCCCCGGCAGCCGGGCGCCGCCCTCGCCGTCGACCGTGACGGCACGGCGATCGGATCGGTCTCCGGCGGATGTGTGGAGGGCGCGGTGTACGAGCTGTGCCAGCAGGCCCTCGACGACGGCAGGACCGTCCGGGAGCAGTTCGGCTACAGCGACGAGGACGCCTTCGCGGTCGGTCTGACCTGCGGCGGCATCATCGACATCCTGGTTACGCCGGTGCGCGCGGACGATCCCGCGCGCCCGGTGTTCGCCGCAGCGCTCGCGGCCGCCGCGGAGGGGACGGCGGCAGCGGTCGCGCGGATCACCGACGGGCCCGCCGAAATGCTCGGCCGCCCGCTCCTCGTCCACCCCGACGGGGCGTACGAGGGCGGGCTCGGCGGACATCCCGAGCTCGACCGCACCGCGGTGGCCGAGGCCCGCGCGATGCTCGACGCGGGACGCACCGGCTCCCTCGTCATCGGGGCCGAGGGCTCGCGGTGCGGTGAGCCCGTCACCCTGCTCGTCGAGTCGAGCGTTCCGCCGCCCCGCATGATCGTGTTCGGGGCCATCGACTTCGCCTCGGCGCTGGTCCGGGCCGGCAAGTTCCTCGGCTACCGGGTCACCCTCTGCGACGCCCGGCCGGTCTTCGCCACCGGAGCCCGCTTCCCGGAGGCCGACGAGATCGTCGTCGAATGGCCGCACCGCTATCTCGCGGCGACCGACGTCGACGCGCGCACCGTCCTGTGCGTCCTCACGCACGACGCCAAATTCGATGTGCCGCTGCTCGAAGCGGCGTTGAAGCTGCCGGTCGCCTACGTCGGGGCGATGGGCTCGCGCCGTACCCACCTCGACCGCAACGAGCGGCTGCGCGAGGCAGGCGTCACCGAAGCGGAACTGGCCCGGCTGCACTCGCCGATCGGCCTCGACCTCGGAGCCCGTACGCCCGAGGAGACCGCCCTGTCGATCGCCGCCGAGATCGTCGCCGAACGGCGCGGCGGCAGCGGACGCCCGCTCACCGGCGCCCACACCCCGATCCACCACGAGGGCGGTCCTTCGCTCGCCTCGGTGGCCTGAATGAACCTCTTGGTCCTGGTCGTTCCCGGGCGGGTTACCGCCACGGCGGCTTCACGCCAGCTCTGAACCCGGCTGTGGCCGTGCTTTTGCCGGTACATCAGCTGCATGACACTTTCTTCCTCCTCCGTTTCCGGCCGGGCGAGATCCGCTCGCGCGGGACGCAGAGCCCTGCTCATAGCGACCTCGGTCGCTCTCGTGAGCGGCGTGATGCTTCCTGCGGCGGGTTCCGCTTCCGCAGTCCCCCAGCCGCGCGCGGCCGAAGGCCGCAAGCAGGCACAGCCCGAGAGCCACGACCTCACCCTGATCACCGGCGACGTCGTGCACTACGTGGACGGTGCCGGGAAGCAGGACACCGTCACGGTGGACCGGCCCGACGGCGCGACCGGCGGCGTCCATGTGCAGCAGGCGGGCGACGACATCTACGTCCTGCCCGACGAGACGACCGCGCTGCTTGCGGCGGGGAAGCTCGACCGCCGGCTCTTCAACGTCTCCGCCCTGGTGGAGATGGGGTACGACGACAAGAGCTCGGGCGCCATCCCGCTGATCGCCACGTACCCGGAGAGCAAGGGGCGTTCACTGCCCGCCGCCCCGCGCGGGAGCGAGACGGTCCGCACGCTCGGCTCCATCAACGGCGCCGCGCTGAAGGCCGACAAGGACGAGGCGCGGGCCTTCTGGAACGACATCGCCCGTACGGAGACGGCCCGTTCGCTGGACAACGGCCTCGCGAAGCTGTGGCTGGACGGCCGCGCCGAAGCGCTGCTCGCGGATTCGGTGCCGCAGGTCAACGCCCCGCAGGCGTGGGCCGAGGGTTACGACGGCAACGGCACCAAGGTCGCCGTGCTCGACACGGGCATCGACGCGACCCACCCCGACGTCAAGGACCGCATCCTCGGCACGAAGAGCTTCGTGCCCGGCGAGGAGGTCGACGACAAGCACGGCCACGGTACGCACGTCGCCTCGACCATCGCGGGTTCCGGCGCCGCATCGGGCGGCGCGAACAAGGGCGTGGCGCCGGGCGCCGGCCTGCTCGTCGGCAAGGTCCTCAGCGACGGGGGCTCCGGCGCTGACTCCGGGATCATCGCCGCGATGGAATGGGCCAAGGCCGAAGGGGCCGACGTCGTCTCCATGAGCCTCGGCTCGTCGGTGCCGGACGACGGCACCGACCCCATGTCGCAGGCCGTGAACGCGCTGTCGGCGGACGGCGGTCCGCTGTTCGTGATCGCCGCCGGAAACGCGTACGGCGCGGGCACCATCGGTTCGCCCGGTTCGGCGCAGAAGGCGCTCACGGTCGCCGCCGTCGACAAGGAGGACGGCCGCGCGGCCTTCTCCTCCATGGGCCCGCTGGTCAGGTCCCACGGCCTGAAGCCCGACCTGTCCGCCCCGGGCGTCGGCATCAACGCGGCCGCCTCGCAGTCGGTCCCCGGCATCGAGGGCATGTACCAGCAGATGTCCGGTACGTCGATGGCCACCCCGCACGTCGCGGGCGCCGCGGCCGTACTGAAGCAGCGCCACCCCGACTGGAGCGGCCAGCGCATCAAGGACGCGCTGATGAGCTCGTCGAAGGATCTGCCCGACTACACCCCGTACGAGCAGGGCACGGGGCGCCTGGACGTGAAGGCGGCGATCGACACGACGGTCGAGGCCACCGGTTCCGTCGAGGTCGCGTCCTACGACTGGCCGCACGCGACGACCGACCCGGTCGCCGAGCGGAAGATCACCTACCGCAACACCGGGGCCGAGGACGTCACGCTGGACCTGTCGACCGGCACGGACTCGGCGGCGTACACGCTGTCCACGCCGAAGCTCACGGTCCCGGCGGGCTCCACCGCCGATGCCGTCCTCTCGCTGGACCCGTCGAAGGTCCCGAACAACACCCAGTTCTCCGGCCAGGTCACCGCCAGGAGCGCGGCGGGCACCACCGTCGCGCACACCGGATTCGCGATCAACAAGGAGCAGGAGCTCTACGACCTGACGCTCCGGCTCCGTGACCGTGCGGGCGAGCCGATGGACGGATACGTCGTCATCGCGGCACTCGGCGACGTCAATCTCGGTGTCGTCGCGGTCTCCGGTGAGACCACGCTGCGGCTGCCCCCGGGCAACTACACCGCCTGGAGCTCCGTGGACATCGACGGTGACCGCGCGGACTCCAAGGCCGTGGCCTTCCTCGCGGCGCCCGAGACGATCCTCGACAAGCCCACCACCGTCACCCTCGACGCCTCCAAGGCCCGCAAGGTCAGCGTGCGGACGCCGAAGGAGACGGAGACGCGCCAGCTGCGGTATGACATGGCACGCACCGCCCCGGACGGCACCGTCCAGCGCGACCTGTTCCGGATCCCGCTGACGTACGACCAGCTGTGGGCGAGCCCGACCGAGAAGGTCACCCAGGGCAGCTTCAGCTTCCTCACCCGCTGGCGCCGGAGCGAAGAACTGATCGACGTGTCGGCCGACGGCCGTGACGTCCCGGTCACCGTCCAGGGCGGCTCGGTCGTCGCCGAGAACAGCGAGCAGGAACTCACCGGCGTCTTCGCCGGCAACGGCGCAGCGGCCGACTACGAGGGCCTGAACGTCAAGGGCAAGGCCGTCGTCATCAACCGCAGCGACGCGGTCGCTCCCGCCGACCGGCTGGCCAACGCAGTTGCCGCGGGGGCCACGGTGCTCTTCGTCGTCAACGACGGGCGCGGGGTCCCGATGGAGAGCTACGTCCCCTGGGGCGAGGAGGCCGCCATCCCGGTCGCCTCGATGCAGCGCATCGCAGGACAGACGCTGATCGACGCCGCGAAGCGCGGCAAGGACATCGACGTCGACCAGCGGAGGTTCGCGAGCTACGTCTACGACCTGGTCGACCGTCACGACGGCGCCATCCCGGACCGTTCGCTGGCGTTCGCCCCGGAGACCGACGAACTGGCGAAGGTGGAGAACACCTTCTACGGCCACAAGGCCACGCTCGGCGGCGGCTTCCGCTACGACATCCCGGACTACGGTCCCGGTGTCGGCTTCGAGGAGTACGAGAAGTTCCCGAGCGTCCGCACGGAGTGGGTCAACCCGCTGCCGGGCGACTCCTTCTGGTACGAGAACCACTCGGTCCTGAACGCCGACGCCACGGATGTCGCCGCGGAGATGCGCAGCACCGACATGGACTACAAGGCGGGCCGCAGTTACAAGGCCGAGTGGTTCGCGCCGGTCACCCGCCCGCGGCTCGGCACCGGCTACTGGGGTCCGTTCCGCACGACGTACAACAACATGCAGTTCAACATCACGGCGTGGACGGACTCCGGCGCGGGCCACTCCGGCTCGATGCCCGAGGACGAGTACGACACCACGTCGTACGCCTTCTACCAGGGCGACACGCTGATCAGGAAGGGCGCGGGCCGGGCCGGCTACGCCGGGAACCTGTCGCCCGAGAAGGTCCCGTACCGGCTCGTCATCGACTCCGCCCGCGACGGCGAGGTGTGGAAGACGTCGACGCGGACCCACAGCGAGTGGAGCTTCGTCTCCGGCGCCATGGACCCCAACGGCCCGTACCAGGCCGACATTCCGATGCTCCAGCTGGACTTCGACGTCGACACCGACCTGGCCGGTGACGTCAAGGCCGGGCAGTGGACCGAGCTCGGACTCGCCTCCGGTACGCAGGAGTGGCTGGACGGTGCGGTGAAGGCCGACGAGGCCACGCTGTCGGTCAGCTACGACGACGGCAAGAACTGGGCGCCCGTGCAGCTGCGCGAGAGCGCGACGGGTGAGTGGACCGCGCAGTTCAGGACCCCGGCGAAGGCGGGCGGCTTCGTATCGCTCAAGGCGCACGCCGAGGGCTCCGGCGGCCTCGCCGTCGACCAGGAGATCATTCGGGCCTTCGGTCTGAAGTGACCTGCTGAGAGGCACGTTTCCGGGTGGCTCCGCATCCCGCGCAGGGGTGCGGAGCCACCCTCTTTTTGTGTTGGCGCCACGTACGAGGGCCGGGACCTCCTCGTGGAGGACCTGGACCTCGGCGACTCGGATATCAGGCGGAACTGTCGGCGGTCCGGGAGCCCTGGCGAGAGGCGCTGCTCGCCTGACCGGGACCGTGCGGTTGGATGGTGCCATGAGCGTTTACGACGTCGCCCGTCACCTTCCCGGGATATCCGCCCTCAGCGACCTCTGCCGTGCCATGGCGATGCTGGACGCGGTCCTGTGCCCCGAGTGGTCCGACCGGTGGCACAGCTACGACGCGCAGTGGTCCGCGTCGGGTGAACAGCCGCTGGAGATGGCCTCGATGCGGAACGGTTCGGGTGACGAGTACTCGATCGTGTTCTCGCCCGCCGGAGCGTACGCCCGCGGCTTCGATCACGAATCGCCGATGAGCCCCTACGTCGACGACGTGCTCTGGCCCGGAGTGCTCGACGACGTCCCGCCCGTCTTCCGGCCCTTCGTGGAGGAGCCGTCCTTCGGCGACGAGTCCGGCGCGCCCCTGGTGACGGCGTGCCTGTGGCGGGAGACCGCGGACAGCGCGTGGCGTACGGGCGACATCGACTTCCCCGAGGAGGGGGAGGGCGCGGACGGCGCGGACTACCTGTTCCAGCTCCTCGTCGCGGGTACCCCGGAGGCCTACCTGGAATGGGCCGAGGACTACTACGAAGTCACCCTCGACCCGGCCGCCGTGCGCCATGTGTACGGCCTCCGGCCACTGACCGCCGAGGTGGTCGCGGCGCTCAACCCGGAGCTCACCCTCGCGGACCTGGCCGACGACATCAAGGAGACCGGCTATCCGGGAAGCCCGTGACGGCCGGTTCAGCGTCCTGCCTGCAGCGCCGCCCAGGTGACCGTGCCCACGCTGCCGTCGACGGTGAGTCCCCGGGTGCTCTGGTAACTGCGCACGGCCGTGTCCGTCGCCGGGCCGAAGCCGCCGTCGGCGGACACCGTGGAGCCGAGCGCCGCCGTCAGTGAGCGCTGGAGCCGCTTCACCGCGTCCCCGGAACTGCCCTGGGAGAGCGGCGGAGTGGTCCCGGCCGACAGCAGCGCGGTCCACGTCTTCGGGCCGACGATGCCGTCGGCGGTCAGCCCCCGGGCCTGCTGGAACGCCTGTGCGGCGCTCTTCGTGGCGGGGCCGAACTCCCCGTCAGCGGCGCCTGGTTCGTACCCCTGGGTGGTGAGCAGTCGCTGAATTGCCGTGACCTGCGGTCCCGTTGAGCCGTACTGCTGCGTGGTGTACGAGGTGAAGGTCAGCCCGTCACTGCCGCCCCCGCCGCCGGTGTCACCGCCGACGAGCTGCATGTAGTAGTCCCAGTTCCAGTGCACACCCGGATCGGTGTGGTCGTTTCCTGGCGCCTCGCTGTGCCCGATGATGTGCGCCCGGTCCTTCGGAATCCCGTACCGGTCGCAGAGGTGCTTGGTCAGCGCGGCGGACGAGCGGTACATCGGGTCGGTGAACCACGAAGGGTTGTCGACCCATCCCTCGTGCTCGATCCCGAGCGACGAGGCATTGGCGCTCCGCGCGTGCCACGCCGTGTCGCTGTCGCGCACCATCTGGGTGGTCTGGCCGTCGGAGGACCGGACGACGTAGTGCGCGCTGACCTCGGACGCAGGGTTCTGGAACCAGCTGATGGTGCCCGCGTACGAGCCCTGCGTGACATGGACGACCACCTTGTCGACCGTGGCGGAACGGCCCTTGGTGTAGTTCGCCGAGTTGGCCGGCACCCACAGGGCCGGGGGGTAGTCGGGGCTCATCGCGGTGGCACCGGCCGCGGCCAGGGCGCCCTTCTCGGGGGAGACGGGCCGGGAGGTGACGGTGACCCGCTCGCCGCCGGGGAGCGTCGTGCGCAGCCCCTCGGCCAGGAAGGTGTAGACCGTGTCCGCGTACAGGGCGGCGGTGGCGTCCCGCGCGCCGCTGTAGCGGGCGACGGCCGGGTACCAGGCGTCGATGTCACCGCGCTCCGCGCGGTCGAGCCCCAGCGCGTCGGCGTGGCTGCGCAGCAGGGCGGCGCCGCCCAGGATGTTGGCCGCGGTGTCCCGGCGCAGCTTCGCGGCGGACTCGCCCGTCAGCGCCGCGGCCTGTTCCAGCGAGCGGTTGACGGGGTTGCTGACGAGGTGCATCACGCCGTAGCCGCCCGCCTGGCTGGGGCGACCCGCATGGCCGTCGAAGTGGGTCTCGCCGTAGCCGACGGCGGCGAGCAGATCGCGCGGCACGCCGTACTCCTCGGCGGCCTGCGCGAAGGCCCGGTTCATGGGGTCCGCGGCCGGTGCGGCGGTGGCCGGGGAGCCCGTCGCGAGGAGGGCGGTCACCGTGAGAGCCGCCAGGACGGCTGCCCGGCTCCTCGGAGGGACGGCGGTGCGTCTGGGCATGTCTGCTCCTGCTCGGTGGGGGAGCGCAACGGCCCTCGCACCCGAGGGGGTACGAGGGCCGTTCAGGAAGCCCAGGCTATCGACGTGGTCGGGGCCTGACAATGGCACGTTGATGGCGGCGTGTCGCGAAGTCCCGTAACCCGTAAGCTAATTGATAGCCAGTCAGTTGCCCCCTTCTCCGGGAGGACGGAGAGGCCGGCCCGGCGGGGGCGTCCCGGCTACCAGCGGTCCCGGTGGATGACGTCCGCCACCGGCCGGCGCCGCACGGGACCGAAGGTTCCCTGCGGCCACCCCACCGGAACGGCCGCGAACGTCCGCATGTCCTCGGGAATCCCGAGCACCTGCTTCCACTCCTGCTCCAGCATCAGATGCCAGATGGTGATGTTCGCCGCGAGACCCAGGGCCCGCTCCGTGGCTCTTCCCTGGGATCCGTCCGGGCCAGCACCTCAGCCACATCACTCTCGCTGCTCGACCCAAACGGCTGGGCATCCCAGTCGCTCGGCGGCAATCCGCGACTGGCTCGCCGCCGAGAACGGATTTCCGGCCGTTCACACGCTGCCGGTCGAGCAGCCGGTGGAGGCCGCGGGTCGCCCAGTGACAACTGGATCTGCGAGCCGTCCATGCCGGGGTGGGACGTGGAGGTCGAGCCACCCCGGCCGGGCCTCATCGGATGTGCTTCGCCGGCTTGGTGGCGGCGTTGAGCAGATACTCCAGGGGCCCGCGGCGGAAGAAGCGGGACCAGATCGTGGCGAACACGATCGCCCCGAGGACAAACATGAGCAGCGGCACCCAGGACTGCTGGGTGCTGGTCCCGCTGGGCATGGACAGCGCGGACTGTACGACGAAGTGGCCCACGTAGGCCGTCAGGGACATGGTCCCCACGGCGATGACCGGTTTGGCCAGGCGGCGCAGTCGCAGCAGGCGGTCCATCGCCACCGTCGCGCCCAAGATCACGAGGATCGCGACTCCCACGCTGCCGATGATGTCGAACGTGGTGGCGCTGTGCGGCCCGGCTGTCAAGAGCATCGATGCCTGGGGCTCGAACGACCCGCCGTCGAGGGACATCGATCCGGAGCTACCGGACATCGACCCGGAGCTACCGGACGACGGCCCGCCTTCCGCCAAGCTGTCCAACGCGTCCTTGCCGGCCAGCAGCAAGGACATGCCGTACGCGGCCACGGTGAGGGCGGCGCCGAGCGCGGCCAGGCGCCACTGGACGGCGGCCTGGGACAGGTCGAGGCGGGCCAGCGCCATACCGGCGATCACGAACGATATCCACGTGATCGTCGGGTAGAAGCCGGTGAACAGGAGATCGAGCACTCCCACGTCGCTGAGCCGGTGGAGCGGGTCGTAGGCGTTGATGTTCTGCTGGACCGGCTGGGTCAGCAGCGAGCTCAGGGCGAACGACAGCTGTGGTGTGACGAGGGCGAGGGCGGCCGCGATGATCGCGAGTGTCTTGGCGGGCAGTCGCACCAGGGGCAGGGCCAGCAGGAAGTAGACCCCGTAGAAGCCGAGGATGATCACTCCCCCGTATTCCATCGCCATCGCGGTGCCCAGCGCGAGCAGGACCACGGCGCGGATCGCGATCCTGGCCTTCGCCTGCCGGCCGGCCAGGCCGGTCTTCGGCTCCCGGCGGCCGGCGAGCAGCATCAGTGAGAACCCGGCGAGGGTGGCGAACAGGACCGACGAGTGACCGTCCGCCATGTACCGGACGCAGCTGGCGACGCCGTCCGTGGCCGACAGCGGGGGACCGATGTGCACGACGTACATGCCGAACACCGCCAGCGCGCGGGCCAGGTCCACCCCGACGAGGCGTCCCATCGAAGGAGCGGGCGAGGCCGGCACGGCGGATTCGGGGGAGGTTCGGGGCTGCGGAGGCGAGTTCTCCTGCGGAGCTGACGTCTCCTGCAGCGGCTGCGACTTTGTCATACGGAGAATCTCGCGTGGACGTCAGGAGGCGGACCATCCGGCAGGCTTCGGTAACGGCCCCGCCGATCGGCGGGTACCGCCCCGCCGACCGGCGGAGTCACGTCCCGACCGGTCCGGCGCTACCGGACGGCGGTCTTTTCCAGCCACTCGGCGGGGGTGGACCCGCCCGTTGCCGGATGGGCGCGGGGCGGCAGGGCTTCCAGGCTGGAGGCATGACACACCGTGCGCGATACAAGGAGCCCGACACTTCCCTCGGGTCATCAGCCGGGGTACCGGGCCGGGACGTCATGCCTGGCGGGGGCGCGTTTCTGGAGTTCCTCGGCGCGACGCTGGCGGCGGGCGCCTTCGTCCTGTTCGTCGTGCGTCCTGAGGTCTCCGAAGCGTTGGTGCACAGCCTCGCCACGAGCACAGCCGGACTTGTCCCCTGAGCCGACGCATGCTCACCCCTGGTGCGCCGGACCGCTGATGCGGTGCCCGGCAGAGTGCAGAAGAGCAGAGTGCAGAAGAAAGGAATGTTGTGAACACCGCATCCGCCCCGACGACGGATGAAACTTCCCTGTCCGCCCGAGAGACGGTCAAGGCACTGTACGCGTATGTCCGCCCGCACCGGGGGGCCGTCGCTCTCGGCCTGCTGTGTGCCCTGGTCGGGGCCGCCGGGGGACTGCTGCAGCCGCTGGCCACGAAGACACTGGTGGACCGGCTCGCGACAGGTGAGACCGTCGCCGGGATCCTGATCGCGCTCACCGCGGTGGTGGTGCTGGGCACGGCGGTCGAGGCGTTCGGCGCGTATGTGCTGGAGCGGACGGCGGAGTCGGTGGTCCTGGCCGCGCGGCGCACCCTTGTGGGGCGGTTGCTGCGGCTGCGGATCGCGGAGTGGGAGCGGATCCCGCCGGGTGACCTTATGTCCCGGGTCACCTCGGACACCACGCTGTTGCGGGCGGTCAGCACCCAGGCGGTCGTCTCCGCGGCCACCGGCGCGGTGGCCTTCGTGGCGGCGATCGTGATGATGGCGTTCCTGGACGTCGTGCTGCTGGGTGTGACGCTCGGCGTGGTCGTGCTGGTCGGCGGGGCCGCCGCGCTGGTGATGCCGAGAATCGCCCGCGCCACCGAGCGCTCGCAGGAGGCGGTCGGGGAGATCTCCATCGCGCTGGAGCGGGTCTTCGGGGCGTTTCGCACGGTGAAGGCGTCCGGTGCCGAGGAGCGGGAGACCGCCCGGGTGGATGCGGCGGCACGGCGGGCGTGGCGGCACGGCGTGAAGAGCGCGAAGTGGGAGTCCGTGGCAGGCTCGGCGGACGAACTCGCCGTACAGCTGGCCTTCCTCGCGGTGCTCGCGGTCGGCGGGGCGCGGGTGGCGTCCGGGGAGATTCCCGTATCCACCCTCATTGCCTTCCTGCTGTACCTCTTCTACCTGATCGAACCGGTGTCCAAGCTGGTCGACGCCGTGTCCCACTATCAGGAGGGGGCGGCCGCGATCTCCAGGATCGCGCTCGTGGAACGCCTGTCGACGGAGCCGCCCGCCCGGCAGACGGGCACCGTGCCCAGGCAGCGTGCAGCGGTGTCGGGTCCGGCGTCGGTCCGCTTCGAGGACGTGTCCTTCCGCTACCGTCCGGGCCTGCCGTACATCCATCAGCAGGTGAGTTTCGAGGTACCGGGCACCGGGATGACGGCCTTCGTGGGCCCCTCCGGCGCGGGGCAAGTCGACGGTCTTCGCGCTCATCGAGCGGTTCTACGAGGCCACCGGCGGCCGGGTCCTGGTCGACGGCAAGGACGTACAGGACTGGTCCCTGTCCGAGCTACGGTCCTCCATCGGCTACGTGGAGCAGGATGCTCCGGTGCTGGCCGGCACGCTGCGCGAGAACCTGGTCTTCGCGGCGCCCCGCGCGACGGACGACGACATCCGCGACGTCCTGGCACGGACGAAGCTCGACACCCTCGTCGAGCGCCTGCCCCACGGCCTGGACACCCCGGTCGGACACCGCGGCTCGCAGCTGTCGGGCGGCGAGCGGCAGCGCATCGCCATCGCCCGCGCCCTGCTGCGGCGGCCCCGGCTGCTGCTGTTGGACGAGGCGACCTCGCAGCTCGACGCCGTCAACGAACTGGCGCTGCGGGACGTCCTCGCGGGGGTGGCCCGCGAGACCACGGTGCTGGTGGTGGCCCACCGCCTGTCGACGGTGACACGCGCCGACCGGATCGTCGTCATGGACGCCGGACGGATTCGGGCCGCGATACGCAGGGCCATCCCGGCATACACCGGACATGGTCAGGACCGGGAGCTGGATGTGCGCGCAGGCCGGGCGTAGCGCAGTGCAGGGCACGCGTCTGCAAAAGGTCCCCCGAAGCGGAGTGCAAGGAGCCCGAGCGAGTCTCGTGAGCCGGCGCAAGCCGACGGGACAGCAGGAGGCCCTGGTCGGTCAGTCCGCGCTGAGCGGGATTCGCAGCCGCACCCGGTAGCCGCCCTCCGCGGTCGGGCCCGCTTCCAGGGTGCCGTGCAGGATGTCGGCCCGTTCCCGCAGACCGACCAGGCCCTGCTGCGAACCGGGCAGGGACAGGGAAGGACGCGTGGGCGGGGTGTTGGCGACGGTCACTCCGACGTCGCCACCGTCCTGCCACAGCTCGACGCGGGCCGTGGCGCCGGGGGCGTGCTTGCGGACGTTGGTCAACGCCTCTTGGACGGTGCGGTAGAGGGCCCGTTGCGCGGGTGTGCCCACGGCGGGCGGAAGCTCACCCGACAACTTTGCGTGAGTGCCGCTTGACTCCACGAGTTTGTGCACGTCGGCCAGGGTGGGCTGAGGCGTCAGCTCGGTGGCGTGGCCGCCGGAGGCGCGCAGCAGCGTGACCATGGTGCGCAGTTCGTCGAGTGTGGTGACGCTCAGGGAACGGATCGTGCGGGCGGCCTCCTTGGCGTCCGCGTCCTTGGTAGCGACCTGCAACGCCCCGGCCCGTACGGCGATCAGGCTGACCTGGTGGGATACCACGTCGTGCATCTCGCGGGCCAGCTGGGCGCGTTCCCGGGCGAGCACGGCCTGCGCGTGCAGGGCCCGCTCGTGTTCCCTGGCCTCCTCGATCTCGTCGAGCCGCCGCGCCAAGTCCCGTTGCGCCTGCAGAAGCTGGCCGAAGAGGACCGGGGCCGCGGCGGTCGCCAAGCCGTACACGAAGAAGACCAGTGTCATGGTCCGGTCGACCTCGGCCAGGGTGGGCCACGGAGTGCTGCTCGCGATGGCGGACAGGGCGACGCACACCGCGAGGAGACGGCGGTTGCGGGAGCGTTCGGCCAGAGTGAACAGCGCCACGAGCACAGCGACGGCGACATCCTGCATCAGCGCGATGGGCAGGGTGAGCAGGAACACGCCGAGCGGGAACCTGCGCCGGAAAGCCAACGCGGCGCAGCCGACCGCAGCCAGCGCGACACCGAGGCGCGTGTGGTCCCACATGTTCAGCCATACGTCCACGGCCGCCACCATCACCAAAAGGATGTCGACGACCGGCGCGGGAACACGCCGCCACAGTGCGGGGGCGTGGCTCACCGTCTGGCCTCCGGCTGCGGGCGCGGGTCGAGCAATCCAGCTCGCTGCGCCAGCAGCGCGGCCTGCACCCGGCTCGTCACACGAAGCTTCGTGAGGATCGCGCTGACGTGGTCCTTGACCGTGCCGGCACCCAGGTGGATGCGCGCCCCGATGTCGGCGTTCGACAGGCCCTCCGCCACCAGGACGAGGACGTCGCGCTCGCGGGCGGTGAGCAGCCGGACGCGGGCCGCCTCCTCGTCGACGGCCGCCTCGGTGCCGGGGTGGCTGTGCAGCAGGGTCCGGGACGCCTTGGGGGACAGCACCACACCGCCCGCGGCCAGGGTGCGCACCAGGTGAGCGAGCTGCTCCGGCTCGGTGTCCTTGAGCAGGAAACCGGCCGCGCCGCAGTGCAGCGCGGTCAGGATGTACTCGTCGGCGTCGAACGTCGTGAGCATCGCCACCACCGGAGCGTCCGGCATCGTTCGCAGCTCGCGCAGCACCGTGAGTCCGTCGACGTCCGGCATCCGGATGTCCAGCAGCACCACGTCCGGCCGCTCCCGGCGGACGGTCTCCACGGCGTCGCCCCCGCTCGCGGTCGCGACGACATCAATGTCCTCGGACGCGCCCAGAATGAGTTCGAAGCCCGAGCGGACCAGTGCCTCGTCGTCCACCACCACTACCCGCACCACCCGGTTCACGCGCGCTCCGCCTCACCTTCGTCCATGCCGTCCAACCCACGCCGACTCAACCCTAAAGCCACGCAGAGCCCCGGCGGCCCGACGAGCTGCAGCTCCAGCCACACGGCGGGGTAGCACCCTCCAGTCGGCGGGGATATCACAGCCTTCTGCCGGATACTCCATGATCGGCCCGGTCTCCAGCCTGAGCGTCATGACACATCACGCAGATTCCCCGCTGCTCCCGGCCGACGCAGCGTCCCCTGCGGGCAAGCGCGGGGCTGACGGTGTCATCGGCTTCCTGATGGAGCTGGCGCAAGGCCGCTCCTCCGCCACCCATTTCGTCGGGCTGACCTGAACGTTTGCGTCATCGTCGTACGTCCCTCCTCGTAGGTCCCCCTCCGGGCCCAGTGCCATCCCGCCCGGACGGAACCAGGGATTCGCACACATGGTCGCTCCCCCCCACCGCGCGGGGGAACGCGAGGCGGGCAGCGGCCCGTGAAGGCGTATAAAGGGTCCCTCCGGAGCAGCCGGCGTCCCCGATGGCATTGTCCCCACCCCCACGCGGCCGGCGTCACCGCGTTCGAAGCGGAGGAGCGCCCCATGAGCGCCTCGGAAGAGATCACCACCCTGCTGGTGACGAAGTTCGGAACCGACCCCCTCGCCATCCGCCCCGAAGTGCCGCTCCGTCAACTGCGCCTGGATTCACTGGCGCTGGAGGAGCTGCGGCTCCTGATCGAGGACCGCATGGACATCGACCTGGAAGACGTCGCGCTCACCTCGCGCGACACCGTGGGCCGGCTCGTCGCGGCCGTGCAGGGCAAGGCCACCGCGTGACGGGCCGCAGGACCGCCCCGTCGTGGGGCAGGGCGCCCCTGGAGCCGTTCGCCGCCGCGGTCACCGGCATCGGACTGGTCACCGCCGCGGGCGTCGGCGCGGACGCCGCCTGGCACGGGGTCTGCGACCCCGCAGGCGTGCCGTCCGTCCACCACCTGCCCGAACTCGACGGTCTGCCCTGCGACTTCATGTACACCGTCCCCGGCCTCGATACGCGGGCCGTGCTGGGCGTCGCCGTGCAGCGGCTGATGGACCGCTTCGCGCAGCTCGCGGTGATCGCCGCCCGCGAGGCCGTCGCCGATGCCGGACTCGACCCCTCGGTCTGGGACAGCGGCCGGGTCGCCGTCGTCATCGGGTCCGCGCACGGCGGGCTGCCCTTCTACGAGGAACAGCACATCGCCCTCACCGAACGCGGAGCTCGCCGGGTCTCCCCGAAGCTCGCCCCGCTCACCGTCGTCAACAGCGCGGCGAGCAGTGTCGCCACGGACCTCGGTGTGCACGGACCGAGCCAGGCCGTCTCCACGGCCTGCTCGTCCGGCACCGTCGCCATCGGCACCGCCCACCAGATGCTCCGCACCGGGGCCTGCGACATCGTCGTCGCCGGCGGCGCCGAATCGGTCCGCTCCCGGCTGCTGATCGCCAGCGCCTGCCAGATGAAGGCCGTGTCCACCCGCCGCGACGACCCGGAAGCGGCCTGCCGCCCCTTCGACACCCACCGCGACGGCTTCGTCGTCGGCGAGGGCGCCGGACTCCTCGTCATGGAGCACCCCGGGCACGCCCGGGCCCGCGGCGCCGTCGTCCGCGCGCACATCGCCGGTTACGGGGCCTCCAGCGACGCACACTCCGCCGTCGCCCCCGACCCCGACGGCCTCGGCATCGAACGGGCGCTGCGCACCGCGCTGGCGGACGCCGGACTGGGCGCGGCGGACATCGGCCACGTCAACGCCCACGGCACCTCGACCGTCGCCAACGACCTCATCGAGGCGACCATGCTCCACCGGGTACTCGGCGAACGCCCCCTCGTCACCTCCACCAAGGCCAGGACCGGGCACACACTCGGTGCGGCGGGCGGCATCGAGACCGCGCTGACCGTCCTCGCCCTCCAGCACCAACGGGTGCCGCCCACCGCCAACCTCGACTCACCCGACCCAGGGATTCCCGTCGACGTGGTGAGCAAGGAGGCCAGGCAGGGTGCCTTCGACTGCGCGGTCAAGACCTCGCTCGGCTTCGGCGGCCACAACGCGGCACTCGTGCTCACCAAGTGACCGGAGGAACACCCACCATGTCCGAGGAGATCATCCGGTCCCTGTCGGTGAACGGGCTCCGCTACGGCTACCGCGTCCTGCCGCGCACCACCCCGGACGGCGGACCGGGCACCGAACCCGTCATCGTGCTGGGCGGGGCGCTCCAGGGCATGTTCGGCTGGCCGCAGATGGACGACCATCTGGGCCCCTTCGCCGACGTCGTCACCGCCGACCTGCCCGGCATGGCCACGGCGGACCCCCTGCCGCCCGGCCCGGCGGCGGACACCCTGATCGACGCGGTGACCGGGATCATCGACAGCCTGGACGCGCCGAGGGTGAACCTCTTCGGCTTCTCGTACGGCGCCGGGATCGCCTTCGGGTGCGCGCAGCGCAACCCGGGCCGCATCGCCAGGCTGGTACTCGGCGGCGTCCCCGCGCATATCGGGGAGACCCAGAGCGCTTACTGGCGGCGGGCATCGGAGCGGCTGGCCGAGGGGGACACCGAAGGGTTCGCGCGGCTCGCGGCCGACGGTCTGATGTGCCTCGATCCGGAGCGCCCGGTGCACCGCAGGGAGCTCGCCAGGCGCTATGTCCGGCGCTCCTTCCTGCACGCGCTCACCCACTCGCCGTACGCCCCGGAGACCCTGCGCCGGGCGCTGGGGGACCGGCCGGACTTCTCCGGCGGGCTGTCCGGGGTGCCCGCGCTGGTCTTCGCGGGGGAGCACGACACGGTGACCTCGCCCGAACGACAGCGGGCGTTCGCCACGACGATCGAGGGCAGCCGTTTCCTCACGATCGACCGGTCCGACCACTGGGTGGTCCTGGAACGGCCCGACGACGTCGCCGGGCTCGTCACCCGCTTCTTCACCGACCAGCCGCTGGAACAGGACCGCCCGGCGGTCCTCCCGCACCAGGACCGGGCCGCGCGCGACATGGCGGTGTCGCGCGCGGCCGGGTGACAACTGCCCTGGGATCAGCGCTTGTTGACCTGCATCCGGACAATCTGCGGGTCGTGGTCGCTCGCCTGGTCGGCGAACTCGGCGTTGATGTGCACCACGTCGTAGTCGAAGCAGGTCACGGCAGGGCTGGTCAGAATGTGGTCCAGCGTCTGCGAGTTGCCGTCGAACACGTAGCTGTACTGCTCGCTCGCGGGCAGCGTCGTGATGAGCGGCTTGAGCACCCCACCGTCCGTCAGCGTGTCCATCGTCGCTGAGAACGCGAAGTCGTTGAGGTCCCCGAGGGTCACCACACGCGCCGACTTGTCCGCGGCCAGCAGCGACTTGACGAAGGTGTTGACCTCCGCGGCCTGCTGCACACGCTTGGTCTCGGAACTGCGCACCGGCTCCTGGTTGCGGCCGTGCAGAGGCTGGTCGCCGCCCTTGGACGTGAAGTGGTTGGCGATGACGAAGACCGGCTTGCCGTGGAAGCGGAATTCACCGACCAGCGGCTTGCGGCTGTCCTCCCACGCACTGCTCGCCGGGGTGATCCGCCCGGGCGACACCGAGAGTTTGGGGCCCTTCTTCGTGTCCACCACCGTCACGGGGGTGGTCGCGTCACCGCCCGCACGGTCCACGAAGCTGACCCGCTCGGGGTTGAAGAGGAAGACGTTACGGATGTTGCCACCCGGTTCGCCGCCGTCCTGGCCGTCCTCGGGGGCGATGTAACGCCACGCGTACTGCGGGCCGCCCGCCGCGACGATCGCGTCGGTAAACCGCTTCAGCGTCGCGTCGGAGCCGACCGTGCCGTCCTTGACGGCACCGTTGTCGTCCTGGATCTCCTCCAGCGACACCACGTCGGGCGAGGAGAGGCTGACGGCGACACCCGCGGCGAGCGTGTCGAACTTCGCCTGGTCGTCGAGCGCGTCCAGGTTCTCCACGTTGTACGTGGCCACGGCCAGCTCGTTGCCGCGCTGCGGTCGGGTGACCTCGCGCCGCAGGTTGTTGTCGGTGAGCGTGCCGAGCTCGGTGGCCTGGAGGTTGTAGCCGCCGAAGGACGCGTAGTCCATGACACCGGTGGTGGCGCCGGACAGCACATCGCCCACGTCCGCGACCGGAATGGGCTGTGCGGCGTCGAGCGACAGCACCTTGATACGACCGGTGTTCTGGTCGGTGTACGAGGAGTAGAGCGTTCCGCCGCGCGCGGTCGGCTGCTCCTCGGGCTTGACCGTCACCCAGATCTCGTCGTACGAGGTGGTCGCCCCGGTGATACGGGTGTCGGCGATGCGGACCCGGGTGCCTTCGAGCGACTCGTACAGGTCGAGGGCGTACGTCGTCGGGTCGAGGGGCAGCGCTTCGATCGAGCCGCCGTTCGCCGTGGGCGCGTAGGCGCCCGGCACGGAGGCCGCGTCGAGGACGACCGGCGCGGGCAGCGCGTTGCCCGAGGACAGCACGGTGGTCTTCGGGGCGGTGAGCTGGGTGAGCGACTGGGTGGTGGCCGCCGGGTAGTACTCGGCCACCTTTCCGCTGACCAGCACGGAGTCGCCCACGGCGACAGTGGGTGCGGAGCCGCCGGTGTAGACGAACAGTCCTTCGCCGGTACGGGCGTCGGCGTCCGGAGCGGTGTCCTGAATCCAGAAGCCGCGCGAGCCGGAGGTCCGTACGGCGGTGACGACGCCGGGGACGCCGGTCACCGTCTGCCCGGCGAGCGGCGACAGCCGGGTCGCGCCCTGGATGTCGTGCACCCGTACGGTGCCGGGCTCGGTCGGGTTGCCGGGGTCGCCGGGGCCGGGGTCCGTTCCGCCGGACGTCTCGCCCGCCGCGTTGACCGGGGTGGGCGTGCCGGCCGCGAGGTCCGCGGCGTTGTCGTCGGTGTCGGCGAGGGCCGTGCCGCGCGCCACGGAGGCGGTGGCGGAGGCGCCGGTCACCGGGCTGCCCTCGCGTACGACGGCGGTGCCGTAGCCGACGAGGTCCACGATCCTGGTGTCGACGGCGCAGTCGGCAGCCGTCTTGCAGGTCAGGGGAGTGGTGCCGGAGACGAGCGCGACGGCGCCTCCGGAGGCGGACATCGCGACCGTGCCCGTGGCGTCCGCAGTCGGCAGCGCCACGGTGCCGCCGGTGCCGGCGGCCTGAGCGACGAGGTAGCGGCCGCCGGGCGCGATGGACCCGGTGAGCGGGGAGACCTGCCACAGCGAACCGGCGGACGGAGTGGCCGGAAGGTACTGGACGCTGAAGCCCGAAAGGCCGTACGGCGCGGACCCGGCGTTGGCCAGTTCGATGAAGTCGCGGGTGAGCGTCGCACCCGAGTTGCCCCCGCCGCCGTAGACCTCGGAGATCACGGCTGTCGGGGACGGGGCCGCGAAGGCGGCAGGCAGAGCGGTCACCGAGAGGGTGACGGCGACGGCGCCCGCGAGCAGAGCGGAACCGTGTCTGGATATGTGCACGTGTGGAGCCCCCAACTGTGTAGTGAGAGCAAAAGCTATGCGCGTAGAACGGGCGTGACAAGGCATCAGAGGTTAATTCCGCGCATCGTAGAAGTGTTCGACCCCCTGGGGTGCGGGATTCGGGTCGCACAAGCCGCCGGACAGCGGCGGGGGCTCTAGGGTGCGAGACATGGCAGAGAGCGCGGCGCACCGGGGAATGGGCTCCGGCCCCGGTGCCGATACGGCTGGTTCCGGCGTCCCCGACCCCCGCCGCTGGCAGGCGCTGGGCGTCTGTCTGGTGGCCGGTTTCATGACCCTGCTGGACGTGTCCATCGTCAATGTGGCGCTGCCGTCCATCAAGGAGGGCCTCGACACCCCCGAGTCCGATCTCCAGTGGGTGCTGTCCGGCTACGCGCTCGCGTTCGGCCTCTTTCTCATCCCCGCGGGACGCCTCGGCGACGCCCGGGGGCGGCGGGTGGTGTTCATGGCGGGGCTGGCCCTGTTCACGCTGGCGTCCGCCGCCTGCGGCGCGGCCCAGTCCAGCCTCTGGCTGGTGATCGCCCGACTGGTCCAGGGCGCCGCGGGCGGGCTGATCTCGCCGCAGATCTCCGCGCTGATCCAGCAGATGTTCTCCGGGCGCGAGCGGGGCCGGGCCTTCGGCATGTTCGGCACCGTGGTCGCCATCTCGACGGCCGTCGGCCCGCTCCTCGGCGGCCTGCTGATCGAGGTGGCAGGGGCGGCGGAGGGCTGGCGCTGGGTGTTCTACGTCAATCTGCCGCTCGGTATCGTCTGCCTCCTGCTGGCCCGGCGGCTGCTCCCGGACACCCCGACGGCGACCCGGGTCCGGCCGCGTGACCTCGATCCGGTCGGCGTACTGCTGCTCGGCGGGGGCGTACTGGCCCTGCTGCTGCCCTTCGTCCAGGCCCAGCAGTGGCCCGGCAACGGCAAATGGCTGCTCCTCGTCCTGGCCGCGGTGCTGCTCGCCGCGTTCGTCGGCTGGGAGTCCAGGTGCGGCGAGGGCTCCACACGACCGGTCCTGGATCTCTCGCTCTTCCAGCTGCGGTCCTACTGGCTGGGCTGTCTGCTGAGCCTGCTGTACTTCGCGGGATTCACCTCGATCTTCTTCATCACCACGCTCTACCTGCAGGTGGGCCAGCACTACACCGCCCTCCAGGCGGGGCTCGCCATCACCCCGTTCGCGCTGGGCTCGGGTGTCGCCGCGACCATCGGCGGCCGACTGGTAGGCCAGTACGGACGGCCCCTCGTCGTCGTCGGTCTCGCCACGGTGGCGGTGGGCCTCGCGGCCACCGCCCTCGCCGTGCACCTGGTGCCCGGGACGGCCGCGGGATGGGCGATGGCCGGACCGCTGCTGCTGGCCGGCCTCGGCAGCGGCCTGGTCATCTCACCCAATCAGACCCTCACCCTCTCCGAAGTGCCGGTGGCCACGGGGGGCAGCGCCGGGGGCACGCTCCAGACCGGCCAGCGCGTCGGGTCCGCGATCGGCATCGCCGCGGTGGGCTCGGTGTTCTTCGCCCAGGTGGGCCCCGACGGCTGGGCCACCGCGTACGACCACGGGCTCATCGTCTCGGTCGCCTTCGTCCTGGCGGGCCTGATCGTCGCCCTCGCCGATGTGGGGACCGCCCGGCGGGGCAGGAATCGTGCGCGGGAGTCCGTCGATGCAGGGAGAAGCGAGGCATGACCAACGAACCGAGCGAGTCCGCGGGCAGGGAACCCGACGGGAACGCCTCGTACGGCCGCAAGCCCTTCAAACGGTCCCGCAGCCACTTCGCGGACCGCATCACGGCCGACGGGAGGGACGGCTGGCCGGTGGAGGCGGGCCGCTACCGGCTGGTCGTCAGCCGCGCCTGCCCCTGGGCGAGCCGTGCCCTGGTGTCACGGCGCCTGCTGGGCCTGGAGAACGCCGTGTCGCTCGCCGTCGCCGACCCCGTCCAGGACGACCGCAGCTGGCGCTTCACCCTGGACGAGGACGGCAAGGACCCGGTCCTCGGCATCCGCTACCTGAGCGAGGCATACGACGCACGGGAGCGCGACTACCCCGGCGGGGTCAGCGTGCCCGCGATCGTGGACGTACCGAGTGGCCGGCTCGTCACCAACGACTACAAGCGGATCACGCTGGACTTCGCCACCGAGTGGTCCGCACTGCACAGGGAAGGCGCCCCCGACCTCTATCCCGAACCACTCCGCGAGGAGATCGACGCGGTCATGGAGGGCATCTACCGCGACGTCAACAACGGGGTCTACCGGGCCGGGTTCGCCAGCGGTCAGGACGAGTACGAGTCCGCGTACGCCGATGTGTTCCGCCGCCTCGACGTGGTGTCGGAGCGCCTCGCGGACCGGCGCTATCTGGTCGGTGACACGATCACGGAGGCGGACATCCGGCTGTTCACCACGCTGGTGCGCTTCGACGCCGTCTACCACGGCCACTTCAAGTGCAACCGCTCGAAGCTCTCCGAGGACCCCGTCCTGTGGGCCTACGCCCGCGACCTCTACCAGACACCCGGATTCGGCGACACGGTCGACTTCGACCACATCAAGCAGCACTACTACCGGGTGCACACCGGCATCAACCCCACGGGCATCGTGCCCCTCGGCCCCGATCCGTCCGGCTGGACGGCCCCGCACCACCGGGAGGAGCTGGGCGGCCGCCCGTTCGGCGGCGGCACCGCACCGGGGCCGGTCCCGCCGGGCGAGGAGGTTCCGGCACGGGGGCGTCCCTGATCCGGGAAGCCCTGTGACGTATGCGGGTTACGGACAGAAGGTGTCCGCAATGCCGCGTAGCGTGCCGTACATGGCCGCGAAGACGAACGCTCCCGTACTCTCCAGCCGCGCACTCAACCGCGCCACCCTGGAACGCCAGTTGCTCCTGCGCCGCAGCACCGTGCGGGCGAAGGAGGCGGTCGGGCATCTTCTCGGGCTCCAGGCGCAGAACACCAAGCCCCCGTACTACCAGCTCCACGCCCGCCTCGACGGCTTCCGTCCCGATCAGCTCTCCACGCTGATGGAGTCCCGGGAGGTGGTCCGGATCGTCACCCTCCGCTCCACCATCCACACCCACACCGCGGACGACGCACTCACCCTGCGCCCCCTCGTCCAGGCCTCGCGCGAGCGGGAACTGAAGCTGTTCCGGGCCGGGCTCGTCGGCGTGGACCTCGACCGGCTCGCGGAGATCAGCAAGGAGCTCGTCGAGGAGCGCCCGCGCACGATGAAGGAGCTGCGCGAGACCCTGCTCGGCCACTGGCCGGACGCCGATCCGCAGGCCCTGTCGGTCGCTGCCCGCTGCCGCCTGCCCCTCGTCCAGGTCACCCCGCGCGGGCTGTGGGGGCGGAGTGGGCAGGTCGCGCTGACGACCGCCGAGCACTGGCTCGGCCGCCCGTCCGAGCCGGTCCCCGCACCCGACGAGACCGTCCTGCGCTACCTGGCGGCCTTCGGCCCCGCCTCGGTGAAGGACATGCAGGTGTGGGCCGGACTGACCCGGCTGCGCGAGGCGTTCGAGCGGCTGCGGCCCCAGCTCCTCACCTTCCGTGACGAGAACGGCGTCGAGCTCTTCGACCTCCCCCACGCCCCGCGCCCGGACCCGGACACCCCGGCCCCGCCGCGCTTCCTGCCGGAGTTCGACAACGTGCTGCTCGGCCACGCCGACCGCTCCCGCGTCATCCCGCCCGCGTACAAGGGGCGCAACGGCAAGGGGAACCAGGCGTACGGGAGCCTCCTCGTCGACGGTTTCCTCGCCGCGATCTGGCGGCTGGACACGCTTGGGGACACCGCCACGGTCACGGTGCAGCCACTCGGCCGGCTCGGCGGCGCCGAGCGCGAGGAGATCACCGAGGAGGCCGTCGGGATGCTGGCGGTGATGACGGACGCGACCGCGTACGACGTCCGGTTCGCCTCGTTCGTCGACTTCGGTGACTAGGGCCTGTCCGGCGGATCATGGCCGGGGCCACGACGCCTGGCACTTCCCCGAGCTCTCAACTTCGTTCGAGCAGGGGAGACCCCACCTTAAGACGCTTCGGCGCCTTGCGATGCACCGCACCAGACACCGCGTCCTATCCGACCCTGATCCGCCGGACAGGCCCTAGGACTCGTCAGGTCTACGGCAGCAGACCCGCCCGGCGCGCCGCCACCACGGCCTCAAGGCGTGTGTGCGCGCCCAGTTTGCGCATCGCCGAGCGCAGATAGCCCTTCACCGTCTCGGGCCGCAGCCCGAGCCGTTCCGCCGCCACCGCGTTCGTCGCGCCGGTCGCCACACAGGTGATGACATCCACCTCACGGGGCGCCAGCTGCACACGGCGGGCCGAAGGTGTGCGCGCACCGGTCGCCGAGGCCAGCCGCCCGCAGACCGCGAGCAGTTCCTCGCGCAGCGCCGGGTCGAGGATCTTCGGCGCCAGCGCCCGCAGCTCCTGGTGCGCCTCGCGTACGTGTTCCCAGGAACCCGGAGGCGTGTCCGGATCGGTCACCTGTTCCCGGGTGGTCGCGAGGAGCTGCTGCACCTCGTCCCGTACGACCAGGGCCTGTTCCACATCGCGGGCCGCGGAAACCGCCGCAGCGAACGTACGGTCCCCGAGGGTGAGCGGCTCGCGCAGCGCCCCGTACAGCACACCGCGTACCTTCCGGCGTACGACGACGGGCACCGCGACGACCGAGCGCAGGCCCTCCGCCGCGACGGCCATGTCGTACTCGTGACTGATGTGACGCGACGAGGGGTAGTCGGTCACCGCGCAGGGCCGCGACAGCGCGATGGCCTTGCCGCCGAGCCCGCTGCCCGCCGAGATGACGAGACCGCGCAGCGCGGCCGTCCGCGCCCCGTTCAGCTCGGCGATCCTGGCGTGGCGCACGTCGTGGAGCAGACCGCCGAAGACGACGGGAAGCCCGCTGGTACGGCGCAGCCGCAGAAGCGCTGCCTGCATCTCGACCGCCTCGCCCGGTTCCGGCACGCCGAAGCCCTCCACCCCCGTCCGACTCCACCCCCGTTCGGGGGTGGTGAGATCTGGGTCACTGTTTACATGATGTTAAGTGACCGGTCCGGTCCGCAATGAGGAGGGCACATGTCGGCAACCAGCGCGACGGAGACGTTCCGGGCTGCCCGGGACTTTCTGCTTGAGCACCGTGAGGACTACGCGCGGGCGTACGAGGGCTTCAGCTGGCCCCGGTCCGAGCACTTCAACTGGGCGCTGGACTGGTTCGACGTCATCGCCGAGAACAACGACCGCACCGCCCTGCACATCGTGGAGGAGGACGGCCGCCGCACCGAGGTCTCCTTCGCGCAGATGTCCGCCCGGTCCAACCGGGCCGCGAACTGGCTGAAGGCCCAGGGGGTGCGCGAGGGCGACCGCATCCTCGTCATGCTCGGCAACCAGGCCGAGCTGTGGGAGACGGCCCTCGCCGCGATGAAGCTGCGTGCCGTCCTCATCCCCGCCACCCCGCTCCTGGGCCCCGCCGATCTGCGTGACCGCGTCGAGCGCGGCCGGGTCCGCCATGTCCTCGTCCGGGCCGCGGACGCACCGAAGTTCGACGAGGTGCCCGGCGACTACACCCGGATCGCGGTGGACGGCGAGGCCGACGGCTGGCTCTCCTACAGCGACGCGGACGAGTACCCCGCGAGCTTCGAGCCGGACCGCAGGACCGAAGCTGACGAACCGCTGATGCTCTACTTCACTTCGGGCACCACGGCCCGGCCCAAGCTCGTCGAGCACACCCATGTCTCGTACCCCGTGGGCCACTTGTCGACGATGTACTGGATCGGGCTCAAGCCCGGCGACGTCCACCTCAACATCTCCTCGCCCGGCTGGGCCAAGCACGCCTGGTCGAACCTGTTCGCGCCGTGGACGGCGGAGGCCACCGTCTTCATCTTCAACTACACCCGCTTCGACGCGGGCCGGCTGATGGCGGAGATGGACCGTTCGGGAGTGACCAGCTTCTGCGCTCCGCCCACCGTGTGGCGGATGCTCATCCAGGCCGACCTCTCGCAGCTCAAGACACCGCCGCGCGAGGTGGTCGCGGCCGGTGAACCGCTCAACCCGGAGGTCATCGAGACCGTCCGGCGGGAATGGGGCGTCACCATCCGCGACGGCTTCGGGCAGACGGAGACGGCGGTCCAGGTCGCCAACACCCCCGGCCAGCTGCTGAAGGCCGGCTCGATGGGCCGCCCCAGCCCCGGCTTCGAGGTCGTACTCCTCGACCCGGTCTCCGGCGAACCCGGTGCGGCCGAGGGCGAGATCTCCCTCGATCTGTCGGCCGCCCCGGTCGGCCTGATGACCGGCTACCACGGAGACCCGGAGCGCACGGCCGAGGCCATGGCGGGCGGTTACTACCGGACCGGCGACATCGGCGCCCGCGACGAGGACGGCTACATCACCTACGTCGGCCGCGCCGACGACGTCTTCAAGGCGTCCGACTACAAGATCTCCCCGTTCGAGCTGGAGAGCGCCCTGCTGGAGCACGAGGCGGTCGCCGAGGCCGCCGTCGTGCCCGCCCCCGACCCGGTCCGGCTCGCCGTGCCGAAGGCGTACATCGTTCTCGCGGAGGGCTGGGAACCCGGACCCGACACCGCGAAGGTGCTGTTCGCGCACTCCCGGGCGGTTCTCGCCCCGTACAAGCGCATCCGGCGACTGGAGTTCGCCGAGCTGCCGAAGACCGTCTCGGGCAAGATCCGTCGGATCGAGCTCCGTGAGCGCACCGCTCAGGGGACGGGCACCGAGTTCGACGAGGGGGACCTGCGGTGAACGAACTGTCGTACGCACATGGCACCGGAACCACGCCGCTCCTCGGCGACACCATCGGCGCCAGCCTCGACCGGGCGGTCGGTGCCTTCACGGAACGCGAGGCACTGGTCGATGTGGCCTCCGGCCGGCGCTGGACGTACGCGGCGTTCGGCGCCGACGTGGACGAGCTGGCCCGCGGACTGATGGCGGCGGGCGTGGCCAAGGGCGACCGGGTCGGCATCTGGGCCGTCAACTGCCCGGAGTGGGTGCTCGTCCAGTACGCCACGGCCCGCATCGGTGCGATCATGGTCAACATCAACCCGGCCTACCGGGCGCACGAGCTGGAGTACGTGATCAACCAGGCGGGGATCTCGCTCCTGGTCGCCTCGCTCTCCCACCGCACGAGCGACTACCGGGCCCTCGTCGGCCAGGTCCGCGCCGACTGCCCCTCGCTGCGCGCGGTCCACTACATCGGCGACCCGTCGTGGGGCGAGCTGACAGCCGGTGCGGGAGCCGTCACTTCCCAGCAACTGGAGGCCCGGGAAGTCGAGTTGTCCTGCGACGACCCGATCAACATCCAGTACACCTCGGGCACCACGGGCTTCCCGAAGGGTGCCACGCTCTCCCACCACAACATCCTCAACAACGGTTATTTCGTCGGCGAGTTGATTGCCTACACGGAAGAGGACCGGGTCTGTCTGCCCGTGCCGTTCTACCACTGCTTCGGCATGGTGATGGGGAACCTCGCGATCACCTCGCACGGGGCCTGCATCGTGATTCCCGCGCCCGCCTTCGAGCCCGCGGCGGTGCTCGCCGCTGTCCAGCAGGAGCGCTGCACCTCGCTGTACGGCGTGCCGACCATGTTCATCGCGGAGTTGAATCTCCCCGACTTCGCCTCGTACGACCTCTCCTCGCTGCGCACCGGCATCATGGCCGGATCTCCCTGCCCGGTGGAGGTGATGAAGCAGGTCGTCGCCGAGATGCACATGGAAGAGGTGTCCATCTGTTACGGGATGACGGAGACCTCGCCCGTCTCCACCCAGACCCGCCGCGACGACGATCTGGAACGCCGCACGGGCACGGTCGGCCGGGTGATGCCGCACATCGAGGTGAAGGTGATCGACCTGGTGACGGGTGTGACCCTGAAGCGCGGCGAGTCGGGCGAACTGTGCACCCGTGGCTACAGCGTGATGCTCGGCTACTGGGAGCAGACCGACCGGACGGCCGAGGTGATCGACGCCGGCCGCTGGATGCACACCGGTGACCTCGCCGCGATGAGGGAGGACGGCTACGTCCGGATCGTCGGCCGGATAAAGGACATGATCATCCGGGGTGGGGAGAACGTGTATCCGCGGGAGATCGAGGAGTTCCTCTACGGTCATCCGAAGATCGCCGACGTACAGGTGGTGGGCGTGCCGGACGCCACGTACGGCGAGGAGATCCTGGCCTGCGTCATCCCCCGGGACCCGGCCGATCCGCCGACCCTCGAGGACGTCAGCGCCTACTGCCGGGAGCGGCTCGCGCACTACAAGATCCCGCGGCGGCTGGAGATCCTGGACGCCTTCCCGATGACCGTCAGCGGGAAGGTCCGGAAGATCGAGCTGCGGGAGACCTACGGCGTGTAGGGCTTCACAGGGGCCGCCTTGTCCGCGCGGGCGGGATCAGGCGGCCTCGATGATGTCGGAGCCGAGGCCTCGTGTCGCCGCCGCCCACTCGATCAGCAGCACCTCGTACGCCGCGGACTCCACGGACGACCAGTTCTCTCCGGCCCGCGCGTCCACCAGCGCGCGTATCGCCTCGTTCGCCTCGGCGGCGGGCGAGGTCGTCGGCTGCGCGGCGGGCGTGGTGTGCGGGGGACTGAACGGGCGTGAGAGCCGAGGAGTTAAGGCCATGTACTCACTCTATGTCCCACCACTGACAACGCACCGAACATATGGGCCCGTTGTGACGGACGTGACTGTTTATCGTCCATGCCCCGCCCGGCGGCGGTTCAGAGCTCCCGCCGCATGCACACCCGAGGCCACCGGTCCAGTCCGTGTTCCGTTTCCAGGGACCGGATGGCGCGCAAACCGTCGGTGAGCTCGTTCTCCGTGAGCGTCCGGAAGCCGAGACGGCTGTAGTAGGGAGCGTTCCATGGGACCTCGGTGAACGTGGTCAGCGTGAGGGCCCGCAGGTCCTGGGCCTCCGCCCAGTGCGCGAGGTGGTCGATGAGGGCGCGGCCGATGCCGCGGCGCGCAGCCGTGGGCGCGACCGACACCTGCTCAATGTGTGCCGCGTCGTCGACCGGGTCGGCGATCAGATAGCCGAGCGGTTGCTCGGCGGCGGAGGTGGCGGAGGCGGCGGAGGTCAGGGATTCCGCGGCCACCCAGGAGCGGCCGGCCCGTCGGTAGCTCTCCAGCAGGCCGAGCGGGGGCGGATCGTCGTCCGCGACGGCCGACATGCCGAGGGCGCGGAAGGGTTCGCCTGCGGCGCGTTCGATGTCCTGGAGGAGGGGCAGTTCGGAGCGCCGGGCGGGGCGGATACGCATGGCCTCAGTATGGCGAGAGGTCCCGGTGACGGGGAACCGTTCGCCCGGGGAGCGGCCGGATTCGGCTGCCGGTCCGGATTCAGGCCCCGGTGCTGATCAGTTCGTCCGCCGGGCTGTTCACCGGCTGCGGCGCGCCGGTGAGGTCCATGACGAACAGGGGGAGCGCGAGGCCGTCCGCGCGCTGCCTCGCGTCCGGCGCGTATCCGGCGAGCGAGAAGAAGACTCCGGCGACCGAGGTGTTCAGCGCGTTCAGCCAGAGGCACTCGACGTCGCGCAGGACGGTCGGGGTGGTGATGGAGTCCACCTGCGCGATCAGCCCGGCGGCGCGTATGTCTATCCGGGACGAGGGGCGCTCCCGGGCCTGTACCACCTCGCGGTAGCCCAGCCAGGACAGATAGAGCGCGGCTGCGGCGACCGCGTCCCGGGCGGTGCGGATCGTCATCGGCCGGAACGCGGGGCGCGGGTGCGCGACCGTGCGCGGCAGCGGAATGTGCGACGGGCCGGTCGAGGGAGGGGTGCGTGCCGCCGGCGGACGGACCGGTATACGGAGCACGGTCCCGCACGGGCAGCACAGCTCCGGGTGCGGCCACTGGTCACGGCGCCCGCAGCCGGCACACCGCACGGTCACCCAGTCGTCGTTCCACGTGCGGTGGGTGATCGGCTCCGCCGCAGCGCCGCGCAGCAGTTGCGGGGCGGTCGGGGCGCCGCACGGGCACGGATAGACCGGCGTGATGTACGCGTGATCGCGACGGCAGACCGGGCAGCGCACCGGCACGGACTCCACGACGGTCTCCCCCTCCGGTCCCCCTGCTGCTCTCCGTACTCCCATGGTCCACCAAGAGCGAGGTTTCCGGGGGTGACTTCGCGCAGTTGCCTCCCTTGACTGCGGTCCGGGCACACTTTAGATTGATTCCGTATAGCAGAACTAAACTTCCGTAATACGGAATTGGTGCTCTCAGGTGGCGCGAAGAGCCCGACTCCACCAAATCCGAGCAGGAGCACTCAATGAGTCGTATGACCGCTGCCCGAGCGGCAGTTGAGATCCTCAAGCGCGAGGGCGTTACGAACGCGTTCGGCGTGCCGGGTGCGGCGATCAACCCGTTCTACGCCGCCCTCAAGGCGTCCGGCGGGGTGCACCACACCCTCGCCCGGCACGTCGAGGGCGCGTCCCACATGGCCGAGGGCTACACCCGCGCCGCCGCGGGGAACATCGGCGTCTGCATCGGTACGTCGGGGCCCGCGGGCACCGACATGATCACCGGTCTGTACTCCGCCATCGCCGACTCGATCCCGATCCTCTGCATCACCGGCCAGGCCCCGACCGCGGTGCTCCACAAGGAGGACTTCCAGGCCGTCGACATCGCGTCGATCGCCAAGCCGGTCACCAAGGCGGCGACGACCGTCCTGGAGGCCGCGCAGGTCCCCGGCGTCTTCCAGCAGGCGTTCCAGCTGATGCGCTCCGGCCGTCCGGGTCCCGTCCTCATCGACCTGCCGATCGATGTGCAGCTCACCGAGATCGAGTTCGACCCCGAGCTGTACGAGCCGCTGCCGGTCAACAAGCCCGCCGCCTCCCGCAAGCAGATCGAGCGCGCGATCGAGATGCTCAACGCGTCCGAGCGTCCGCTGCTCGTCGCCGGCGGCGGCATCATCAACGCCGACGCCTCCGAGCTCCTGGTGGAGTTCGCGGAGCTGACCGGCGTCCCGGTCGTCCCGACCCTGATGGGCTGGGGCATCATCGCCGACGACCACGAGCTCAACGCGGGCATGGTCGGCCTCCAGACCTCGCACCGCTACGGCAACGCGAACTTCCTGGAGTCCGACTTCGTCCTCGGCATCGGCAACCGCTGGGCCAACCGGCACACCGGCAAGCTGGACGTCTACACGAAGGGCCGTACGTTCGTCCACGTCGACATCGAGCCCACCCAGCTGGGCAAGATCTTCGCCCCGGACCTCGGTATCGCGTCCGACGCGAAGGCGGCGCTGGAACTCTTCGTCGAGGTGGCGCGCGAGCTGAAGGCGGCCGGCAGGCTGAAGGACCGCTCGGTCTGGGCCGCGTCCACGCAGGAGCGCAAGGCCACGCTTCAGCGCCGTACGCACTTCGACAACGTGCCGCTGAAGCCGCAGCGCGTGTACGAGGAGATGAACCGGGCGTTCGGGCCCGAGACCCGGTACGTCACGACCATCGGCCTCTCGCAGATCGCGGGCGCGCAGATGCTGCACGTGTTCAGGCCCCGCCACTGGATCAACTGCGGCCAGGCCGGCCCGCTCGGCTGGACGCTCCCGGCCGCGCTGGGTGTCGCCACCGCGGACCCGGAGGGCCAGGTCGTCGCGCTGTCGGGCGACTACGACTTCCAGTTCATGATGGAGGAGCTGGCGGTCGGCGCGCAGCACAACATCCCGTACGTCCATGTCCTGGTGAACAACTCCTACCTGGGGCTCATCCGGCAGGCGCAGCGCAACTTCGACATCGACTTCCAGGTCAACCTGGAGTTCGAGAACATCAACTCGCCGGAGCTGGGCGTCTACGGCGTGGACCACGTCAAGGTCGTCGAGGGCCTGGGCTGCAAGGCGATCCGGGTCACGGAGCCGGACCAGCTGCTGCCGGCGTTCGAAGAGGCGAAGAAGCTGGCCGCGGAGTTCCGGGTGCCGGTGGTGGTCGAGGCGATCCTGGAGCGGGTCACGAACATCGCGATGAGCGGTACGGATATCGCGTCGGTCAACGAGTTCGAGGACGTCGCGACGGAGCCGGGCCACGCGCCGACGGCGATCCGCGCGCTGACGGTGTCCTGACCGGTTGAACGTGAGCGGCCCCCTCCCGGGAATCCCTGGGAGGGGGCCGCTGCGTTGCCCTCAACGATGTCCTCAATCGCCGGACGGGCTTGATGGTGCTGGCCGCCCCCCAGCCCGTCCGGCGCTTGAGGACACAGAAAAGGGGCGCGGAGTACGGGACCGTATCCGTACTCCGCGCCCCGGCAACGGGCGAACAGGGGCCGCGGCGGCGGCGATCGGCCCGGCACACGACGCCCGCTTCAGGTCAGCGGACTCGCACCCGAACCTTTACCACCGCACTGGCATCGCGCAGCCGCCGCGGCCTCGTCCTGCCCTTGCCGCGTACAACCCCTCATCCGGGTACACGGGCACGGGCAGGGCTCATGGGGTGGAGGCACAGACCGACCGGTCATTGGGGGGCGGCGTCGCGGGGTCTGGCACGTGCATCTGCCGCGTTGTCGTCAATCATCAACTTCCCCAAGCTCTCGGCTTCGCTCGAGCAGGGGAGACCCCATCGCGTTGACTCGATCCTCCGCCTTGCAGCTGCACGCACCAGCCCCCGCTCCTTCTCCCACCCCCCAACGACCGGTCGGTCTCAGTCCTCGCGCAGGGCGCGGACGGCCTTCTCCACGCGCTTGCCGTACTCGGCGTCGGCGGCGTGGAAGTGGGCGAGGTTCTTCTCGATCACGTCGTCGCGCGTGACCTGGGACAGGCCTCCCGCGATATTGGCGATCAGACGGCCCTTCTCGTCCTCGGACATGAGCCGGTACAGCTCACCCGCCTGGAAGAAGTCGTCGTCCTTGGTGTGGGCGGGCGCCTCGTGCGTGCCGGTCCAGCCATGGATGGCGAGCGGGGCCGCGAGCGCCGCGTCGGTCTGCGCCGGACCCGCGTACGAGTTGGGCTCGTAGTTCTTGTCGTGGCGCGAGCCGTTACGGGTGGCCATCAGACCGTCCCGCCCGTAGTTGTCAGCGGGCGCCGCCTTGGGGGCGTTCACCGGCAGCTGGGTGTGGTTGACGCCCAGGCGGTACCGGTGCGCGTCCGCGTAGGCGAACAGCCGGCCCTGGAGCATCTTGTCCGGCGAAGGACCGATGCCGGGCACGAAGTTGTTCGGGGAGAACGCCGCCTGCTCGACCTCGGCGAACACGTTGTCCGGGTTGCGGTCCAGGACCAGCCGGCCCACCCGCTGGAGCGGATAGTCGCTGTGCGGCCACACCTTGGTGAGGTCGAACGGGTTGAAGCGGTAGTCCGCGGCCTCCGCGGCCGGCATGACCTGCACGTGCAGGGTCCAGGACGGGTTCACCCCGCGCTCGATGGCCTGGAGCAGGTCCGTCTGGTGCGAGTTGGCGTCCTTGCCCACGAGCTCCGCGGCCTGCTCGCCGGAGAGCGAACGGACGCCCTGGTTCGTCTTGAAGTGGTACTTGACGAAGAAGGCCTCGCCCTGCGCGTTCGTCCACTGGTACGTGTGCGAGCCGTAGCCGTTCATGTGGCGGTACGAGGCGGGGATGCCGCGGTCGCCCATCAGCCAGGTCACCTGGTGCGTCGCCTCGGGGGCGTGCGCCCAGAAGTCCCAGACGTTGTCCGGCTCCTGCTTGCCCGTGAACGGGTCGCGCTTCTGCGAGTGGATGAAGTCGGGGAACTTGATCGGGTCCTTGATGAAGAACACCGGGGTGTTGTTGCCGACCAGGTCGTAATTGCCCTCGTCCGTATAGAACTTGAGGGCGAAGCCGCGCGGGTCGCGTACGGCGTCGGCACCACCGAGTGAGTCGGCGACCGTCGAGAAACGAATGAACGTCTCGGTACGGCGACCCACTTCGGAGAGGAAGTCGGCGCTGGTGAAGCCGGTGACGTCGTCCGTCACCTCGAAGTAGCCGTAGGCACCGGAACCGCGGGCGTGGACCACGCGCTCCGGGATGCGCTCACGGTTGAAGCGGGCGAGCTTCTCCAGCAGGTGCTGGTCCTGAAGGAGGATCGGCCCACCGACGCCGGCGGTGGCGGAGTTCTGGTTGTCGGCGACCGGAGCGCCTGACTCGGTCGTAAGGACACGCTTAGCCATGTGGCGGGATGACCTTCCATGCTGGAGCTGCTGACGGCTTGAGGAGCGTAGATTCGCCAGGAACGGCGCGTCAACAGTTTGTTGAATTTGAAGTGTGTGGTTCCGGATCGCGGTGACGCCTGGGCGCGACAGGACAGGTGTCAGCGCCACCGCGACCCGGAGTTCAGGGGGCCCTGTTTCCAGGGCCGGGGTGTCAGACCTGGGAGCCGGAGAGGCGCTCGACGGCGCGCAGCAGGGCCGAGTGGTCCAGGCCGCCGTCGCCCTGCGCACGCAGGGACGCGACCAGCTGGGCCACGACGGCGCCGACGGGCAGCGCGGCACCGACATTGCGGGCGGCGTCCGTGACGATGCCCATGTCCTTGTGGTGCAGATCGATCCGGAAGCCCGGCGCGAAGTCCCGCTTGAGGAAGTTGTCCTTCTTGCGGGTCAGTACCGTGGAGCCGGCCAGTCCGCCGTTGAGGACGTCGAGCGCGGCGGCGAGGTCGACGCCGGACTTCTCCAGGAAGACCACGGCCTCGGCGCATGCCTGGATGTTGACGGCGACGATCAGCTGGTTGGCCGCCTTCACCGTCTGGCCCGAGCCGTGCGGCCCGCAGAGCACGATGGTCTTGCCCAGCGCCTGGAGGATCGGCTGCGCGGCGTCGAAGTCGGCCTGCTCGCCGCCGACCATGATCGACAGTACCGCCTCGATGGCACCGGCCTCGCCGCCGGACACCGGGGCGTCCAGGACGCGGATGCCCTTGTCCTTGGCGGTCTTCGCGAGGTCCACGGAGGTCTGCGGGGTGATCGAGGACATGTCGATCAGCAGGGCGCCGGCCCTGGCGTTCTCCAGGATGCCCTCGGGTCCGTAGGCGATGGCCTCGACGTGCGGGGACGCGGGCACCATCGTGATGACGACATCGGCGTCCTTGACCGCATCGGCGATCGAGGACGCACCCTTGCCGCCCGCCGCGACCAGCCGGTCGACCTTGTCCTGTTCCAGGGTGTAACCGGTGACGTCGTAACCGGCCTTCACCAGGTTCTCGGACATGGGGGAGCCCATGATGCCGAGCCCGATCCACGCGACCTTGGGGAGGTTGTTGCTCATGAGGGTGCCTTCCTGAAAAGCGGGTGTACGAGGGGGAGTCGGTCGCCCCTCAGCGGGCCGCCCGGGCCTCTGCCGGGAGCCATGCGAACGACTCGGCGCTCGGCCGGTCGCCCGGCTTGTACTCCAGGCCGACCCAGCCGTCGTAACCGGCCCCGGTCAGCTCGTCGAGGAGCTGCTCCAGAGGGAGCGAGCCGGTGCCGGGCGCGCCGCGCCCCGGGTTGTCGGCGATCTGGACGTGGCCGGTCTTCGTGGCGTACGTCTTGATCACCTGGCTGAGGTCCTCGCCGTTCATGGACAGGTGGTACAGGTCGAGGAGGAACTTGGCGTTCCCGAGACCCGTTGCCGCGTTGACCTTGTCGACGACCTCGATACCGGCCGGTGCGCTCACCAGCGGGTAGCGCGGCGACTCCGGCTTGTTCAGGGTCTCGATCAGGAGGACCGCCCCGATCCGGTCGGCCGCGCGGGCGGCCAGGACCAGGTTCTCCAGGGCGAGTTCGTCCTGTGCGGCCGGGTCCACGCCGTCGGCGCGGTTGCCGTACAGCGCGTTGAGCGCCTTGCAGCCGACCGCGGCGGCGAAGTCGGCCACCACCTCGATATTGGCGCGGAAGCGTTCCGACTCCGTACCGGGCACGGAAAGTGCGCCGCGGTCCGGGCCGGGCAGCTGCCCCGCGTAGAAGTTCAACCCCACCAACTGGGTGCCGGCCTCGTCGAGCGCCCTCTTCAGGGCGTCGAGCTCGGCCTGCTCGGGGGTGGGGGTTTCGATCCAGGGCCACCACAGCTCGACCGCCGTGAAGCCCGCCGCGGCAGCAGCCGCGGGACGCTCCAGGAGCGGGAGTTCCGTGAAGAGGATCGAAAGGTTCACATTGAAGCGCTGGTCCGGGTAGCCCATGATGGGTTCGGCGCTCCTTCCGTATTGCGGAAGTTAGTTTCTGCTTAACGGAAGATTGCACAACGGGTGGCGAGGCTGTCAAGGGGGTGCCCGAAATCCGGGCCGGTCCGGAGTGCCGTCATGGTCGAGTGACGTGGCAACCGGGGTCCTTGCCCGTGAGGGCCTGTCCGGCGGATCATGGCCGGGGTCACGGCGTCTGGCACTTCCCCGAGCTCTCGGCTTCTTCCCCGAGCTCTCAACTTCGTTCGAGCAGGGGAGACCCCACCTGAGGACGCTCCGGCGCCTTGCGATGCACCGCACCAGACGCCGCGCCCTATCCGACCCTGATCCGCCGGACAGGCCCTGGGCCCGCGGCGTGCGAGGGTGGCTGTCACCAGCCGACGCAGCCGACCCCACGAGGTGCCTCGTATGACCCACGCCGTCGGCCGCCGCGGCCTCATCGGGGCAGCGCTGGCGGGCGCCGCACTGTCCGCGGCCGCCACCCTGCCCGGCTGCTCCCGCACCCCCGACCGACAGGCCTCCGACCGACCGGTGCCCACCCGCACGGGCACCCGGCGCGCCGCGACCCGGCCGCTCCTGATCGGCACGTACACGTCGGGCGACGGGGAAGGCGAAGGCGGTGGCACCGGAATCGGCACCGGCACCTACGACCCCACGACCGGGCGGATCTCCCTCGCGGCCACGATCGGCGGCGTCGACAACCCCTCGTATCTGGCCCCGCACCCTTCCGGCTCCACGGTCTACGCCGTCGGCGAGCAGGAGAAGGGCGTCGTCACCGCCGTCGCCCTTGACCCGGACGGCGCCCACCGGGTGCTGGGAACCCGGTCGACCGGCGGCGCCGGCCCCACCCACCTGTCCGTGCACCCGAGCGGAAAGTGGCTGCTCAGCGCGAACTACACCTCCGGGAGCGTCGCCGTGCACCCCCTCGGGGACGACGGCTCACCGGGGAAGCGCTCGGACCTGGTCGCCCACCGTTCACCGCCGCCCGGCCCCGGCCAGGACGGGCCGCACGCCCACCAGATCATCACCGCCCCCGACGGCCGCCATGTGCTCGCCACCGACCTCGGCAACGACACCGTGTACACGTACCGCCTGGATACGGCCCACGGGACGCTGACCGAGGTCTCCCGCGCGACCGTGCGGCCCGGGGCGGGCCCGCGCCACCTGACCTTCCACCCCGGCGGCCGCTACGCGTACCTGGCGTGCGAGCTGGACAACACCACCGTCGTGTGCGGATACGACCCCGCCACGGGCGCCCTCTCGCCGGGTTCGGGGCAGTCCACCGGTACCGGCCCCGGCACCAGCTATCCGGCGCAGCTGCTGGTCACCGGCGACGGCGCCTTCGCCTATCTCGCCAACCGGGGCCACAACAGCCTCACCCGTTACGCGGTCGAGGAGAACGGGGCGGCCCTGCGGCTCCTCGGCACGGTCCCGGTGGGCGGTGACTTTCCCCGGCAGATCGCCATTTCGCCCGACGGCGCACTGCTCCTCGCCGCCAACCAGCGCTCCGGCACCGTCACGGTCTTCCACGTGGACCGGAGGGGCGGCGGCCTGCGCGGCGCGGGCCCGCCGGCCGCCGCACCTGGCGCGGCGTGCGTGTTGCCGCTCTAGTCGCACGGCCACCGCGCGCCGGCTACCGCTTCGTCCTCAATCTCCCCCATTGCCTAAAGTGCAGGGGGGACCCCCTCGACGGGCTTGAAATGGCTAAGGTCGTGGCCGAGCCGCGGAGCAGACCGCCGCGACGAGAACATGAGGGAGGCACAGTGCGCTTGAGGGTGGAATTCACCACCGAGCCCTTCGACCTGGACGAGGCGCCCGCCCACGCGGTGGTGGCCCGTGAGGTCATCCAGACGGCCGAGTTGGACGCCGTGGATGTCGGCCCCTTCGGCAACACCGCGGAAGGGGGAGCGGACCAGGTGCTCACCGCGGTGGACTTGTTGCTGCGCAAGGCCCTGGCATCCGGCGCCACCCGCGTGTCCCTCCAGGTCAATGTGATCGGGGAGGCCGCACAGTGACCGAACCGGCGGATCACCCCCTGGTCAGCGCCGTGAAGCCGCTCGTCGACGCGATGGGCGCGGAGCTACTGGCCCCCGAGCGGGCGGCGGACGACGATGTCGTGCTCGCCTGGGAGGGGGAGGACGTCATAGCCGTACGGCTTCCGCAGCTCTCCGACTCGCTCGATCACATCCTGGCCGCGATGGAGCGGCGGCACGGCATGCCGCTCTCCGACCTGGACCGCAAGACGAAACAGTCCGTCGTGCGGACTCTGGAGGCACGCGGTGCCTTCTCCGTGCGGCATGGTGTGGAGACGGTGGCGGGCGCTCTGGGAGTCAGCCGCTTCACCGTCTACAACTACCTGAACCGGGAAAATGGCGCCAAGGGTGAGTAGTTGAGCCAAGCGTGGGGAAAGCCGCCGTCCGGATGCTGGGACGGCGGCTTTCTCTGTTCGCGAGATTTCAACAAAGTGTTGACGTCCTGTTGTGGAGGGCGTTAGCTATCCGCAGCCCGAACAACGCACAGCGAAAAACAGCCACGGAGGCTCCCGTGACTTCGAGCTCGACACCGGGCCTCGCCCGGTTCAACACCCTGGCGGGCAGCGAGGCCACCGCCGCGCTGCACGAGGTGTGTGCCGGCGCGGCCTGGGGAAGCATCATTCTCTCCCGGCGCCCGTACACCACGGTGGAAGCCCTTCTCTCCGCGAGCGACGCCGCCATGGCCGAGCTCTCCGCGGAGGATCTGGCCGAAGCCATGGCCGGTCACCCACCGATCGGCCGCCCGAAGCCCGGGGATCCGACCTCCTCCCGCGAACAGCGGGGCATGGCCGGCGCCTCCGAGGAACTCAGGGCGGAGATGCTCGAACTGAACCTGGCCTACCAGGAGCGCTTCGGACATGTCTTCCTGATCTGCGCCACCGGCGCCACCGGTGAGCAGATGCGCGACGCGGTGAAGACCCGGATCGAGAACTCGCCCGAGCAGGAGCGCGAGATCGTGCGCACCGAACTGGGCAAGATCAACCGCATCCGGCTGACCCGTCTCGTGGAAGAGGACAAGGACTGATGAGCACCGCCACCACCGCTTCGGTGTCCACGCACATCCTGGACACCAGCATCGGACGGCCCGCCGAGGGCGTCGCCATCTCGCTCGAGGCCCGCAGCGGCCCCGACGCCGAGTGGACGGCGCTGGGCGGGTCCGCCACCGACGCGGACGGGCGCTGCAAGGACCTGCCGGCGCTGCCGGAGGGCACGACCCACGTACGGCTCGACTTCCAGGTCGAGGCGTACTTCGCCAAGCACGACAGTGCGAACAATCAGCAAGCCGAGGCGCAGCAGGACGCCCCCCGCGTAAGGGACAGCGGTGCGTTCTTCCCGGAAGTGGCGATCACCTTCGCCGTCCGCCCGGGCGAGCACTATCACGTACCGCTGCTGCTCAACCCGTTCGGCTACTCCGTTTACCGAGGGAGCTAGCAGACAAATGCCCACGATTCTCGGCCAGAACCAGTACGGCAAAGCAGAGAACCGCGTCGTCAAGATCACGCGGGACGGCGACACCCACCACATCAAGGACCTGAACGTCTCCGTCGCCCTCTCCGGCGACATGGACGACGTCCACTACTCCGGCTCCAACGCCAACGTCCTGCCGACGGACACCACCAAGAACACGGTGTACGCGTTCGCCAAGGAGTACGGCATCGAGTCCGCCGAGCAGTTCGGCATCCACCTCGCCCGGCACTTCGTGACCTCGCAGGAGCCGATCAAGGTCGCGCGCATCCGGATCGAGGAGTACGCCTGGGAGCGCATCGCGACCTCGGACGGCAACTCGAAGTTCATCGGCGCCGACGAGGTCAACCACTCCTTCGCCCGCAAGGGACAGGAGCTGCGCACCACGCAGATCACCTTCGACGGTGAGAACTGGGAGATCATCTCCGGTCTCAAGGACCTCACCGTCATGAACTCCACCAACTCGGAGTTCTGGGGCTACGTCAAGGACAAGTACACGACGCTGAAAGAGGCGTACGACCGCGTCCTGTGCACCGACGTGTCGGCCGCCTGGCGTTACAACTGGACCAGCGACGACGAGCGGATGCCCAACTGGGAGAAGTCGTACGAGCAGGCCAAGAAGCACATGCTGCAGGCCTTCGCCGAGACGTACTCCCTCTCGCTCCAGCAGACCCTGTACCAGATGGGTTCGCGCGTCATCAACAGCCGGAGCGAGATCGACGAGATCCGCTTCTCGCTGCCGAACAACCATCACTTCCTGGTGGATCTCGAGCCGTTCGGTCTCAAGAACGACAACGAGGTCTACTTCGCGGCCGACCGCCCGTACGGCCTCATCGAGGCGACCGTGCTCCGGGACGGCATCGAGCCGAAGATCCCGGTCGACATGACCAACCTCTGACGCGGCACTGAACCGGCCCCCGCCTGTCCACCGCGGGCGCGGGCCGGTCATCCCGGAGGGACCATCCCATGGCACAGCCCGCAAAGGGGCCGGCAGAAGGCCCGTGTTCCGCACCGCCGGAGAGCTCCGTGCATCCGGTCGACGAAAAGCCTCCCGTCCGCACGGCTCGTCCCCGCCGCGCTCCAGCCCATCGCCGCCGTGTGCGCGGGCGTCGTCACCGTTGCTTTGATCGTCAAGTGATCTCTGCCATGCCGGCGTTTCTGCCGGGATGGTCCGTAACGGTGTCACCGGAGTGGGGGTTGCCCTCTGGTGTCCTGCTGACGGTCTCCCGTTTCTTGCCCGGCCCGGGGGCCGGGGATTGCGCCACTCGCTCGCCCCGTCCCGGCCTTGCGGGGGCAGGTGGTGCGGGTCTTCCGGTCGGCTCCACGGGGCTTCGACTCCGCCTTGGCGGGGTCCAGGTCTCCGGCCACTCCGGTACCTGTGATGCGGGCCGCGAGAGCGACCAGGTTGTGTCCTGCGGTCGGGTCCAGGACGCAGTTGTTGCACTCCAAGAATTGGGAACGGTTGTTCACCATCCGCTGATCATCGGCCAGGCCGCCGGACTCGCCACCATCCTGCAGACCCTGGGCATCGGTGGCTTCGCCGGAAACCGGCTGCCGGTCCTGATGACGGAGTCCTCCGTCGGCATGCTGGCGCCCGGAGAGATCTGCGAGCGGCGCACCGACGGCCGCACCATCACCCGCGGTCTGCGCACGGACGGCATCGCCACCCTGCTCGGCCCGGTGTTCGGTGGCTTCCCGACGAGCGCGTTCGCCCAGAACGTGGGCGTCGTCTCGCTCACGAAGGTACGCAGCCGCTACGTCGTCGCGGCAGCGGGCGGCGCCCTGCTGATCCTCGGCGTGTTCCCGGTCCTCGGTGCTGTCGTCTCACTCGTCCCGATGCCCGTGCTCGGCGGCGCCGGCATCGTCCTGTTCGGCTCCATCGCGGTGAGCGGCATCCGTACGCTCTCCGAGGCCGGCCTCGACGACAGCTCCGGCATCATCCTCGTCGCGGTGGCGCTCGGTGCGGGCATCATCCCCTCGCCGCGCCCGCCTTCTACGCCGGATTTCTTTCCTGGGCACAGACGGTGCTCGGCTCCGGAATCAGTGCGGGAGCGCTTGTCGCGGTCCTGCTCAACCTGTTCTTCCACCATTTCGGCACCCACAGCCGCACCGCTGTGGCACTCAAATCCTCCTAGGGTCCTGCCGTGCCCACATCGCCGATGAGAGAAGAAGGAAGCACCATGGCAGCTTCGGCAGACCCTCAGCGCATCGTCATCGAGAACTGTTCGATCGCGACCGTCGACGCCCACGACACCGAGTACGCCTCGGGACACGTCGTGGTGGCGGGCAACCGCATCGAGTCCGTCGGCGCGGGCAAGGCACCGGAGGGCCTCGCCAACGTCGTACGCCGCATCGACGGCACCGGACATCTCGTCACCCCCGGCCTGATCAACACCCATCACCACTTCTACCAGTGGATCACCCGCGGGATCGCGACCGACCACAACCTCTTCGACTGGCTGGTCGCGCTCTACCCGACCTGGGCGCGCATCGACGAGCCGATGGTCCGCGCCGCGGCGCAGGGCTCGCTCGCCATGATGGCGCGAGGCGGCGTCACCACGGCGATGGACCACCACTACGTCTACCCGAAGGGCTCCGGCGACCTCTCCGGCGCCATCATCGGGGCGGCACGTGACATGGGCGTACGGTTCACCCTCGCCCGCGGGTCCATGGACTTCAGTGAGAAGGACGGCGGACTGCCGCCGGACTTCGCGGTGGAGACCCTCGAAGGCGCCCTCGCCGGCACCGAGGCGGCCATCGATGCGCACCACGACGCTTCCTTCGACTCGATGACCCAGGTCGCTGCCGCACCCTGCTCCCCGTTCTCCATCTCGACCGAACTGCTCAAGCAGGGGGCCGAGTTGGCGCGCCGCAAGGGCGTACGGCTGCACACCCACGGCTCGGAGACCGTCGAGGAGGAGCAGTTCTGCAAGGAGCGGTTCGGGATGGGCCCGACCGACTACTTCGAGTCGACCGGCTGGCTCGGCGACGACGTGTGGATGGCGCACTGCGTCCACATGAACGACTCCGACATCGCCGCCTTCGCCCGTACGGGAACGGGCGTCGCGCACTGCCCGTCCTCCAACGCCCGCCTGGCCGCGGGCATCGCCCGGGTACCCGACATGCTCGCCGCGGGCATCCCGGTCGGCCTCGGCGTCGACGGCACCGCCTCCAACGAGTCCGGTGAACTCCACACCGAACTGCGCAACGCCCTCCTCATCAACCGCCTCGGCGCCCACCGCGAGAAGGCCCTGAACGCCCGCCAGGCCCTGCGGCTCGGTACGTACGGCGGCGCCCAGGTCCTCGGCCGCGCCGCCCAGATCGGCTCCCTGGAGGCCGGCAAGCTCGCCGACCTCGTGCTGTGGAAGCTGGACACCCTCGCCCACTCCTCGATCGCCGACCCGGTGACCGCGCTCGTCTTCGGCGCCGCGGCCCCCGTGACCCTCTCCCTCGTCAACGGAAAGCCGGTCGTGGAGGGCAACCACCTGACCACGGTGGACGAGGACGCGATCGCACGTGACACCCGCGACGAGGCCCGCCGCCTCGCGCAGATCGCCGCCGGAGCCTGACTCCCGGCGACGACACCCCCATGAACCGGCCGGCCGAGGGGGACGGCCCTCGTCCGGCCGCCGTGGACCCGAGCGGGGTCCACGGCAGCCGGTCCGGAGGGCGCACACCACAGGTGCGCGCCCTCCGGACCGGTGATGAACGCTACCCCGGGCATCTCCACCTGCATCACGAAGCACGCGCAACGAAGCACGCGCAACGAAGCACGCGCAACGAAGCACGCGCGACGAAGCACCTGCACCAACGCTCCACTCCGCACCACCTCCCTGACACCCACGTCACCGACGATGTGTACCCGACCGGAGGAACCGCCGTGGCCGCTAAGCCCAGGTTTCGCAATGAAGCACATGACGCAGTCGCAGTCGCAGGAACCGACCGGAAACATCCGGTCGACGAAACCCTCCCGCCCCTGAAGATGTTCACCAGCGGTCTCCAGCACGTGGCCGCCATGTACGCCGGGGTGGTCGCCCCGCCCATGATCGTGGGGCCCGCCGTGGGCCTCACCGCCAAGGAGACCGCCTTCCTGATGGGGGCGAGCCTCTTCACCGCTGGCATAGCCACCCTGCTCCAGACGCTCGGCTTCTGGCGCATCGGCGCCCGGCTGCCGTTCGTCAACGGGGTGTCGTTCGCCGGTGTGACCCCGATGGTGGCGATCGGCAAGGACCGGGGCCACGAAGGGATCGCCGTCATCTTCGGCGCGATCATCGTCGCGAGCCTCCTCGGATTCGTACTCGCCCCGTACTTCTGCAAGTTGGTCCGCTTCTTCCCGCCCGTGGTCACCGGCACCGTGATCACCCTGATCGGTGTCTCACTGCTGCCGGTCGCCTTCAACTGGTCCCAGGGCGGCAACTCCACGGCGGACGACTACGGTTCGATGACCAACATCACCATGGCCGCCGTCACCCTCGCGATCGTGCTGGCCCTGCGCAAACTGCTGCGCGGTTTCCTCCAGCAGATCGCGATCCTGCTCGGTCTGGTCATCGGCACCGTGATCGCCATCCCGGTCGGTATCACCGACTTCAGCCCCATCAAGGACGCCGACGTGGTCGGCTTCCCCACCCCGTTCCACTTCGGTGCCCCGCAGTTCGAGATCGCCGCGATCATCTCGATGTGCATCGTGATGCTGGTCTGTATGACCGAGTCCACCGCGGACATGCTCGCCCTCGGCCGGATCGTCGACCGTCCGGCGGACGAGCGGACCATCGAGGGCGGCCTGCGTGCCGACACCCTCGGAAGCGCCGTCAGCCCGCTGTTCAACGGCTTCATGTGCAGCGCCTTCGCACAGAACATCGGTCTCGTCGCGATGACCAAGGTCCGCAGCCGCTTCGTCGTCGCCGCGGGCGGCGGCATCCTGATCGTGCTCGGGCTCGTCCCGGTCGCGGCTTCCGTCATCGCGATCGTGCCGCTGCCGGTACTCGGCGGCGCCGGCATCGTGCTGTTCGGCTCGGTCGCCGCGAGCGGTATCCAGACCCTGGCCACCGCCGCTCTGGAGAAGGGCGAGAACGCTCTGATCGTCGCGGCGGCCGTCGGTATCGGCCTGATCCCGATCGCCGCGCCGGAGTTCTACCACGCATTCCCGGAGGGCCTGCTCGTCGTCCTCGACTCGGGTATCTCCACGGGCTGTGTGGTGGCGATCGTTCTGAACCTGGCCTTCAACCACCTGGGCCGAAAGCCGGATTCGGACCAGGATCCGGCCCCGGAGCAGGTGTCCGAGAGCGCGGCCCCGGTGGCCGTGCACTGATCACCAGTCGCTGATCACCGGTCACCGCGCTGTGGCGCGTACAGCAACTGCCGTACGCGCCACAGGTGTTACAGGGCCGACATCAGCCGATGTGGAAGCTGTCGCCGTACACCTTCCAGTCGAGCGGCGGGTCCAGGTTCAGATTGCCCTTTTTCAGGAAGACCCGCTGGGCGGTGTCCACCCGGCTGGTGTCCGAGTGGGCCTCCTCCTGTTGCATCGCCCAGACGCGGGCGTCGAGGAACGCGTTGAGGTACGTGACCTCGTTACCGCCCTGCGACGGCGGCTTCGCCTTCGAGAGGGCCTTCTTGCGGATGGAGCCGAAGCTCGTGCTGTCGCCGCCGTTGCCGTGCATGACGAGAGCGTCGTAGTAGGCGAACTGCCCGAGGGTGCCGATCCCGTCGGCCTTGCCCGCCTTGACGGCCGGGTTGAAGTAGACCCGGTCGCGCTCGTCGTTCTGCGCCTGCTTGAAGGCGGAGTCGGACGCTGCTTTCGCCCAGTCCTTCGTGAAGCCCGGGTCGAGCCCCTCGTGGGAGTCGGTGCCGTCCACCTCGCGCAGGGCGGGCAGATATTTCGCGAGTATGTTGCCGGGCTTGCGCTGCGTGTACAGCTCGACCAGGTCGAGCATGTCGCCGGTGCCGGAGCAGAAGCCGATGATGCCCGCGGTGTAGCCGCGGCCGTCGTCGATGTCCTCGATGTACTTGTACTGCGCCTTCCAGTCCAGCGAGGAGTTCTCCGCGCTGGACACCAGCTGCATCGCGATGTCCTTCTTCGCGGGATCGTCGAGCCCGGTCGCGGCGGCCTCCTGGTATGTGGCCGACGTGGTGGGGACGTTGTCGGCGTAGGCGGTCATGGGAGTCGCCGTGAGTGTAAGTCCGACTGCCAGGACGGCGAAGCCGACGGGGCGGGTGAGTCGGGTGGTGCGACGTGCGGTGCCGTTGTGGGGGTTGTGCACCTTGTCCTCCAGGGGGAGTTCGTCGTGCCCTTCATCTGTTAGGAAGCTTTACTATCAGAGTTGGAAGCATGCGGTACACCCCCGCGCCGAAGATGAACAGATAATCCGTCCGGCTGTGCGAAGGCCCCGCACCACTCCGGAGGCGCGGTGCGGGGCCGGAGCCGGCTACTGCCGGGGGTTGCTCCCCGTGAAGTGGATCAGCATCGAGATGGGCGACGTGAATCCAGACGCCCGTACGGCCGCCCCACAGGTCGCCCATCACCCAGTTGCCCTGCTGTCCGCGATAGTTGAGATTCTGGCCCCGGTCCACCTGCCCGAGTAGCGGGTTCAGCGGCCGTCGACGCGGTAGCTCTCGCCGTACACCCGCCAGCGCAGCTGAGTCCGTGTCGCCGTGACCGTGCATCACATAGGCGTCGTAGTAGATGAACTGGCCCAGGGCGCTGAGCCCGTCGCTCTTGGCCCGCTCGACCGCCGGGTCGAAGTAGGAGTGGTCACGCTCCGCGTCCTGCGCCGACCGGAAGGCCGGGTCCGAGGCGGCCTTCGCCCATGCCTCGGTGAACGGGCGGCCGAGCCCCGTGTGCGCGTCGCTGCCCTTCACTGCACGCAGCGCGGGCAGATACGGCGCCAGCGGATTGCCGGGCCGGGCCGCCGCGTACCGCTCGACCACGGCGAGCATGTCGCCGGTGCCGGAGCAGAAGCCGATGATGCCCGCGGTGTAACGCGGAACCGCCGGGTCCGGAGCGGCCGGTCAGGGCGGCGACTGCCACGACGGCGGTGACGACGGCGGATGCGGCCAGGGAGCGAACGGTGTGCTTCACGCGTCAAGACTGCCAGGCCAGGGGCGGCAGCCCCGAGGCGTCCCGGCGCGGTAGCGTCAAGGGCATGGAAGATCAGTCTGTTGTGGATGTCGGCGATGTGCGGTTGGCGTACCGGACCTGGGGTGACCCGTTCGGCTCGCCGGTCGTCCTGCTGCACGGGCTCGGCGGCTCCGCCGCGAACTGGGAGGCGCTCGGCGGCCTGCTCGGCGCCGAGTGGCGCGTGTACGCCCTGGACCTGCGGGGACACGGGGAGAGCGACTGGCCGGACGAGTACGCGTTCGAGCAGATGTGTGAGGACGTCGTCGGTTTCCTCGACGAGTGCGAGCTCAACCGGGTCGGTCTGGTCGGCCACTCGATGGGCGGTGTCGTGGCCCAGCTCCTGGCCCACGAGCACTCGGACCGGGTGGAGCGGCTGGTGCTGATCGAGACCCCGCCGCCGTTCCCCGGCGAGGAGAGCCCGCTGCCGCTTCCCGAGGGGCCGGTCGACTACGACGAGCACGTGGTGCCCGCGGTGCTGGCCCAGCTCAAGGACCCCGACCCGGAGTGGGCGGAGGGACTCGGTGAGATCGTGGCCCAGACCATGATCATCTCGGGCGGTCCGGCGAGCACGATGCCGCAGGAGCGGTTGTCCGAGATGGCGTCCCTGATCCCGGACTGCCGACTGATCACGATCGCGGGCGGCCACCGGGTGCACGAGACGCGTGCGGACCAGGTGGCCCACGAGATCACCGAGTTTTTCACGAGCTGAGCTTCACGAGCCGAGTACGCTGCCGGGCTTCACGAGCCGAGTACGCTGCCGGGCTTCCGGTGTCAGTCGCCCGGGTGCCAGTCGGGCCTGCGGCCGCTCAGGGCTATCACCCGGTCGAGAAGCGGGGCGTCGTCCGGTACGGGGACCGGCGGCCCGAAGATGTCCGCATTCTCCGGACCGCCCTCCGCGGGGCTCAGCATGGCCTCCGAGGAGCGCAGATCCGCCTCGTCGGCCCGGAATTCCTGCCCGGTCGACCGGGCCAGGTCCCAGCCGTGGATGACCAGCTCGTTGAGCACGACCAGGCCGGCCACCTCGCCCGGCAGATCCACCCCGCCCGCCCGGGTCATGCCTTCGCGGGCGGCGGGCGAGCGCCACGCCGCCACCAGCTCGTCGAGCAGGCGCGGCAACGCCTCGCGCCAGTCCTCGCCGAGCACCGGGAGCGCCGCGTCCGGCGCGGTGTCGGTCGTCGGCCCGAGATCCTTCCGGGCCGCGCCACGGAAGGCCGTGGTCAGTCCGACGAGATGGGCGAGCAGCTCTCGTACCGCGTAGTCCGGGCAGGGTGTCCGGCCGCTGAGCTGCCGGTCCTTGATGGGGCCGAGCAGTGCGCGGATCTGTCCCGCGGCCGACTCCAGATCGAGGCCAGGTTGGGTCGTGCTGTGCGTATCCATACCCTTCAGACCCTCGCGGCGCCCGAAACTCATCGGGCCGCACACCGGCACATTGCGGAACGTTCCGTTCGGCCCCCTTGTCGGCGACCCCCGCACCATGGCATACAGGTCTGGACCATTGCCCTCGAAGGGGAAGGCAGGACCGTGCAACGCCCCCACATGCACGCCGTGTTGACCTGTTCCACCGCCCTGCTCCTTGCCGCGGTCACCGCCTGCGGCGGTACCGCGAGCGCCGATACGCAGAAACCGACGACTCCCCGCGGGGTGACGGCGCAAGCCGGCAGCGCCACCTCGGTGCACGTCATGTGGGAGCGCGCCTCCGACAACAAGGCGATCACCGGGTACGAGATCTACCGCGAGGGCGAGAAGGCCGTCTCCGTACCGGCGGGGAAACGGATGACCGACATCGACGGCCTGACCGCCGCGACGGCGTACACCTTCACCGTCCGAGCCCGCGACAGCGCCGGAAACCTCTCCCGGCCGAGCGCCGCCGCGCGGGTCACCACCCCAGCTCCCGCCCCCTCCGACGTCAAGGCGCCCACCGCCCCGGTGAAGCTGCGCGTCGCCGCCGACGGCAGCCGGACCGTGACCCTGTCCTGGGGCGGCTCCACGGATGACGTGGCCGTCACCTCGTACGACATCTACCAGGAGGACGCCCGTATCCACAGCGTCCCCGGCACGGAGACCACGGCCCGGCTGAGCGGGCTGCGCCCCGGCACCGTCTATACATTCACCGTCCGGGCCCGTGACGCCTCGGAGAAGTCCTCGCCGGACAGCAACGCCGTCGACCTCACCACCGCCTCCGCCCCGGACGCGCCCGCGAGCACCGCCCCCACCGGTCTGCGGACGGCTCTGACCGCCGAGGGCGAGGAGTCCGTCGTCGGCCTGTCCTGGGACCAGCCCGACACCGGCGGTGAGATCCCCGCGTACGAACTCTTCCTCAACGGGAAGATGACCACGACGATCGTCTGGGGCGGCACACCGCCGAAGGGCCGCGCGACCTACCGTCTGACGCTCAGCGATCCGCCCGGCACCCGCTACTCGCTGAAGATCCGCGCCAAACTGCCCGACGGCACGTGGGGCGACTTCTCCGCCCAGCGCACGGTCGTACTGCCCGGCTGACCGGCGCCCCGGGTGCTCAGACGCCGTTCAGCGCACTCTCGGCCGACGTCAGGCAGCGCTCCGCCAGCGCGGCGGGCCCCAGCGGTCCCGCCGCGGGGGCGTCGCTCACGGCCCAGGGCAGGCCGAGACCCCTTACGCACACGCCGCGTTCCCGGCCAGGGACGGCGGGACCCCCGCGCCGCCCGGACTGGGCGACTGGCTACGAGCGCAGCCCTGAGCGCCACCGGATCCGGCTGAAGTCCGGCCTCCAGGGCCCACGTTGCGGCCAGCTCGCCTACTTCGCTCGGACCGCCGATCCACTCTTCGGGGAAGTCGTAATCCCGTGCCATCTCCGGCGACAAGGCACATTCTCTCGGATGATCGAAGAGTCCGGATCCCCGGTGGGGGACACCTCCAGGATCTGCCACTCTCCGTCACGCGCCCACCAGGACGGCGTGCAGTCCCAGGACCGCATCGCCGTCAACTCCGTCAACGGCTGACCGGCCTGCGCTATCACGAAGGACCCAGAAAGCCCCATGGCCGGGAACCATATGCGATCACGAGATCACAGCCGTCAGGCTGCGCCTACTGAGGCTGAACTCGCGGTGTCGTATGGGCTGCTCGACGACGGCGCCCGCCGCCACTCTCCACCGCTCTGTCACGGCGCCTCCCCGGTGCTGCTCGGTGACGAGCCGTGATCGTAGCGGGCGAGCCATCCTCAGCCTGAGATACGAGCTGAGGCAGCCGGACTGGTCCGACGCGTTCCACGCACGCGGGCGCGGCCGGCCCCCTGGCAAGCTCCCGCTCCGGCTGCGCGAACTGCTCCTCGCTCAGTCGCGGCAGCGACGCGGGGCCACTCGACCGCAGAGCCCGCGGACCGCCCTCGGCCCACGTCCGACGCCATCGCTGCACCGAGCGGACACCGAGCGGACACTCACCCGTATGTCCTTGGCGATCACCGAGTTCGTCTCACCCCGGCCGAACCGCTCGGCCGCCTCCAGGCGTAACCGCTCCCGAAACTCCTGACGTTCGGCGGTCAGCCCGCCGCCTTGCGGATATCGCATGCCCCGGTGACCCCGCACGGATCAAGGACCGTCAGCCCATACGACACCACGAGTTCAACCCCAGTAACAGGCTGCCCACGTAGGGGAGTTCGCGGTCACTCCCGGGGCCGTGCCCGGGCCCCAACTCGCCCGACGGTTCCGGGCGGAAGGGTGAGGGAAAAACGGAGCAAATCAGCTGAGCGAAGTTAAGTTCAAGTTGCCGGTTTTCTCAAACTGGGCAAAATGCGATGTCCTGGCGTCTCGCCCCCTTGACTGCCTGGATGTAAAGACGGCTATGGTGACGTGCGATTTAGAGGAAAGATTCTGCGAAAGAACATCTGAGAAGGGCAGGGCGTGGAGACACTCCAGATCTCCGACATCGAATGGCGAGCGCTCAACGCGCTCATCCCTGCTGATTCCGCACGCCCCGCAAGGCTCGGAACGCTAGGCCCGGAAGGGACCAGCAGTGAGTACATTGCCCAATTGATGTCGGATTCCCTCGGTGGCCGCGGGGGCTTTCGGATCGTATTGGAGAACACGTACGAACAGTGCATGGAATCTCTCACGGGAGAACGTGTCGACCTCGTGCTGGTGGCCCATGCCTACGCCAAGATCAACGTCTTCTACATGAACCCGTCACTGGAGCCCGCGATCATCTTTCGGGGGAGCACTCCGGAGTACGGCCTGGCGACACGGTCCGACTTCACCTTCCACGAAGAACTGCTCTCCAGTGACACCGTCATATCGCACCCGGCGCCTGTTCCGCTGCTGCAACACCATTTCGACAGGCCCGTGATGCTGGCCACCGCGGACTCCACAAGTCAAGCTGCTGGGTACGTCGCCAACGGGCGGTACAACATCGCCATTACGAACGAGCAGGCCGTCAAGCAGCACAATCTGAAATTCGTCTACAAATTCTCGCGGATTCCCATGACATGGACCGTTTTCTCCCGGAGGAAGGAACGCAATGACCATGCAGACGGATGAACGACTCTACTTCCCGGCCCCCGACGTCGTGCTGAACGACGAAGGGGTTCGCCACGAGTCCTATCGCCGCGAAGGCACGGAAGTGCGGGTCTCCTACATCCCGCCCCATGCCGTCCTGTCGAGCCACTCTCGTAAGGAGGCTCAGGTCGGGATGGTCGTTCGTGGCGAGCTCTCCGTCACGGTCGGGGGCTTGACGAAGCTCTTGAAGCCCGAGCGGGACGTCTACGTCGCCCCTCCCGGCGTCGACCTCTCGGTCGTGAACCCGTCCTCGGAAGAAACTGTCGTACTCGAGATCAAGCGCGACAAGAAAGGGGAGACCTACCCCGCTCCGAGTGGATACTTCCTTGAGCCATTCGAGTCGCGCAAGTTCGTCGGGATGGATGTCACCTTCTTTCTGGCCAACTGGATCGAGCTCATGCTCGCCGACATCCCCAGTGGCGGCAAGATGCCGTACCACCAGCACTCCCACGAGCAGATCGGGATATGCCTGGAGGGGCGCTACGACATGACGGTCGAAGAGACGAGTCACGAGCTGCAGTTCGGCGGCACCTACTTCTGCGCGAGTCAGGAGGGTCACGGTGCCGCAAACCCCAACGCGGGCGTGGCGCGCTCCCTCAACATCTTCATTCCGCCCCGGTATCACCGCGTCTCCCAGCAGGAAAACAACCAGGAATCCCAGTGACACGGGTAGCGATAGTCCTGGGTGCCAGTCGCGGAATCGGGCGCGCAACAGCATTGCATCTCAGCTCAAAAGGGTACGTGACAGTCCTGTGCGCCCGTAGTGCAGAAGCGTTGAAGGAGATCGCGGGAGGATCTGCCGACGGACAGCCCGTCCACATTCTTCCGGGCGATATTACGTCGCGATCCTTTCGCGACGAACTGACCAACGATGTCGAACGCCGATTCGGCAGGATCGACGTGCTGATCAATAATGCACCCGGCCCGGCACCCGGCTCCTTCGACAGCGTAGGAATCGACGACGTGAGCTCCGCGATGGATCAGAAACTCGTGCCGTACCTGGATCTGATCAAGTCCGTTGCGCCGGTGATGATCCGAAATCAATTCGGCCGGATCGTCAACATTGTCGGCAACGTCGGAAAGGAGCCCGCCCCCGGCATGTTCCTGTCCGGTCTGGTCAACGCGGCCGTCTCGAATGCCAGCAAATATCTGGCGAGCCAGTACGCCAAGCACAACGTGACAGTGAACTGTGTGCACCCCGGGACCATCCGGACCCAACGCTATGACCGGGCCGTGGACCACATGAGCCTGGCCGGCGGGATGTCACGGAAAGAGGCGGAGGACTGCTTGAGAGGGGCGATCCCCATGGGCCGACCGGGGGACGCCGACGAGGTCGCGGCCCTCGTCGGATTTCTGGCCTCCGACGCATCGTCCTACCTCACCGGGCAGCAGATCTCGGTCGACGGTGGCCAACTGACCTGTATGTAGAAGGAGATGAGTTCATGTTCAAGGACAGGGTGGCCATCGTCACCGGTGCCGCGTCCGGGATCGGGAAGCAGACCGCGATCGAGTTCGCCCGGCAGGCCGCGCAGGTCGTCGTCGCGGACATCGACGAGAAAAGCGGTACGGGCGTCGTGGACGAGCTGAAGACCGGCGGACACGACGCGATCTTCGTCAAGACCGACCTCACGAGCGAGGCGGACTGCGAGAACCTCATAGCTACCGCCGGTGACACCTTCGGCCGGGTCGACATCCTGGTCAACAATGCCGGCATCGAGATCTCCACACCCCTTCACGAGATGTCTGTGCACGAGTGGGACAGGCTGCTCGACACCAATCTGAAGAGCATGTTCCTGTGCTCGAAGCACGCCTTGCGCACGATGATCGAGGCGACGAGTGGGGTGATCGTGAACGTCTGCTCGGTGAGCGGGCTGGTGGCATGGCCCGGCATCGCCGCCTACAACGCCACGAAGGGCGGGGTCATGATGCTGACGAAATCGCTCGCCGTCGACTACGCGAAGTACAACATCAGGGCCAACTGCGTCTGCCCCAGCATCATCGACACTCCCATGACGGACACGTCCATCGGCCACGACGCGGCCGTAAAGGAACAGAAGGCACAGCTGAATCCGATCGGCCGACTGGGGACGCCCGAAGACGTTGCGAACGCGATCTTGTTCCTCGCGTCGGACAAGTCGTCGTTCGTCACGGGTGCCGCGCTGACTGTCGATGGCGGATACACGGCCATCTGACGTGTCCAACACACGCAGCAAGAGGAAAGGTTGACCAGAGTGTCGGACAGATTGAGCGGCGAGGAGCGCGCGGCCCGGTTCCCTGTGCTGACCGTCCTTGCACTGATGGTAGGGATCTTTGCGGTCGGCTCGGAGGAGCTGGTGGTCTCACCGCTACTCGTGGACTTGGCGGAGTCGTTCGACACATCGGTGGCCGTGACGGCGCTTTCGGTCAGCATCTACGGCATTGCCACGGTGATTGGTGCTCTGCTCTTCGCCCCGCTCGGGGACAGGGTGTCGCGGCGCCTCTGCCTGACGGTCGGGATGACGGTATTCGTCCTGGGAACCCTCCTGTGTGCGTACGCCGCCGGGTTGGGTGTGTTCTTCACGGGAAGGGCGTTGGCCGGCCTGGCAACCGGTGCCTTTGTACCGACCGCCTATGCCTTCGTCGGTGATCAGATTCCGTACAGACACCGCGGCAAGGCCATGGGCATCGTCGTATCGAGCTGGTCGCTCTCCCTCGTGCTGGGCGTGCCGTTCGGATCCTTCATCGGGCAGTGGGCGAACTGGCGGTGGACCTTCGGGCTGCTCTCGATCCTGGGTGTTCTGGTCATCTGCGTACTGCTTCGGGCCGGGAGCGAGAGGCGTTCCACCCCCGACGCCCCTTCGTCCACGTCCGAGGAGAAAGCGGTGGACGGGGAAGCGTCGGTGAAGGCGTGGATACGATCGGCAGCCCGGGCCTTCCTGGCACCAAAGGTTCCCGTGTACGTCCTGGCGACCTTCCTGAACATGTTCGGCTTCTACGGCATGTACACCTACCTCGGCAGCGCGCTGCAGTACCGGTTCGGATCCGAGAGTGCCCTGACCGGCATCTTGATCCTCATTTACGGGCTGGGGTTCGCGACGAGTTTCGTCACCGGACGGTGGGCCGACGAACTGGGCAAGGACAGAGTGCTCGTCGGCCTGCTCGCAGGGCTGGTTCCGGCACTGGTGGTCATCCCACTGGTTGCCGACCGGACGCCGCTGCTGGTGGTCTGCCTCTTCCTGTGGGGCGCCATGCAGAGTCTCACCGTCACCCTGCTCGGCACCCTGCTCAGCGAATGCTCACAGCACTATCGCGGGACGATCCTTGCCTTCTACAGCGTCGCCACCAACCTCGCCGTGGCCTTGGGAGCCGCCCTTCTCGGCCCCTTGTTCACCGCATACGGATATTCCGCCGTGGGCTGGGTCTGCGCCGGCATCACGCTTGTCGCGTTCGGCCTGAGTGGATGGGCATACAGGCGAGGCAATGGCCAGGACCTGGCCGGCAACAGCGTGACGGCCGCGGATCACGAAGCGAAGGCTGTGGCGAGTGAAGGCTGAGTTTGCGCGTCGGCTTCTCGACCTGCCCAGGAGTTCGTTCGCGACGACCACGGGCAAGATAGACCAACTCGTCAAGGCAGGCCAGGACGTCGTCAACCTGTGTCAGGGAAATCCCGACCTTCCGACACCGCCGCACATCGTCGAGGCGCTGCGCAGGGAGGTGCTCGATCCCGCCACTCACCGATACCCGGCCTTCTCAGGACTGCTCGAACTCAAGGCCGCCATCGCCGATTGGTACGCGACGAACCACCAGGTGGACCTGGACCCCGAGACCGAGGTCGCGATTCTGTTCGGCGCGAAAGCCGGTCTGGTGGAGATCAGCCAGTGTTTTCTGAATCCGGGTGACGTGTGCCTGATGCCGGACCCGGCTTTCCCGGACTACTGGGCAGGTGTGGTCCTCGCCAGGGCCCGCATGTGTTCCCTCCCGCTTTTGAGGGAGAACAATTTCCTGCCCGACTACGCTGCCCTCGAACCGTCCACATGCGCCCGGGCCAAGCTGATGTTCTTGAACTACCCCAACAACCCCACCTCGGTGACGGCACCACTGGAGTTCTACGAGGACACGGTCCGGTTCGCGATGCAACACGATGTGATCGTGGCGTCCGACTTCGCCTACGGAGCACTTGGCTTCGACGGACAGGTCCCCATCTCATTCCTTCAGGCGGACGGGGCCAAGGAAGTGGGTGTCGAATTCATCTCTCTGTCGAAGATGTTCAACATGGCAGGTTGGCGGGTCGGTGCCGTTGTCGGTAATCGTGACGCCGTCGCTGCGATCAATCTCATCCAGGAGCATTACTACGTCTCGCTCCCACTTTTCATCCAGCGGGCAGCGGTTGCTGCCTTGACCGGCCCTCAGGACTGCGTTCAGGAGCTCTCGAGGACCTATGAACGCCGACGGGACGTCTTCGTGGCGGGCATGCGGGACGCCGGGTGGGACGTCGATGCGCCCCGGTCGATCTTCGCCTGGTTGCCGATACCTGGCGACGGGGGTTCCGTCGCATTCGCCGATGACTTGCTGACCCGAGCCAAGGTGGCAGTGGCACCCGGCCGTTGGTTCGGAGCGCACGGCGAAGGGTACGTGCGGGTGAGCTTGCTGGCGCCGGAGGACCGTCTCAAGGAGGCTGTTGTCAGGCTGGCCGATTTCCGAAAAGAAACCACGGGAGTGCGCGACCATGGCTGATGCAATCGACGTCACATCCCGCATCGAAGAAGATCGTGAAAAGATTGACGGTCTCGATGTGCGCATCATCGAGCTGCTGGTTCAACGGGCTCGGATATCCGCCCGCATCCAACAGAGCCGCATCAACTCCGGCGGCCCGCGCATGGTGTTCTCCCGGGAGATAGACATTCTGGCCCGCTACCGGGACGGGCTCGGCGCGGACGGCACGAAGATGGCGATGAACGTTCTCAAGCTGTGCCGGGGAGAAGCTCTGTGATACGCCACGTCGTACTCTTCAAGTTCAAGTCGGGAATCGACTGGAACGATCCGCGCGCCGTGGCGGCGGAGCGCACCGCGGCCAAGGTGGGAAGCGAAGTCCCCGAAGTCAGCGAATGGCGATACGGGCGCAATGTGTCTGCCCGGGACATCGCCTACGACTTTCTCGTCGAGGGACTCCTGGACGACATGGAGAAGGTGGACAGTTATCTCGTCCACCCGTTCCACCAGGAAGCTATTCGCCAATGGCGAGAGATCAGTGAGTGGGTCATGGTTGACGTCGAGGTGTGACCGGTGGTGCACAGAGCTCCGCCCCGGTGCAGTCGCGCACCAGGGCGGAGTGTGACGTACCCGAGAGTCAGCGCAGCTGCTCGTACGCCGGGAGGGTCAGGAAGTCCGTGTAGTTCTGGTCCAGGGAGACCTGGAGCAGGAGGTCGTGGGCCTGCTGCCACTTGCCTGCTGCGAACGCCTCGTCGCCGATCTCGGCGCGGATGGCGGTCAGTTCCTCGGCCGCGACCCTGCGGGCCCCTCCGGTCGCAGGGCGGAGCGCCGCCGGCACCGCCCTGGCATGACGGCGGTGATCTTCACGTTCGGAGCGGCACAGCGCGACTGGCAGGCAGGACCAGCGGATGGCCGCAGCGGACCACCTGCCGCTCACCGGGTCGGTCGTGCGGGAGGGCGCCCTGCGGGGAGAACCCCTCGGCCTTCAGCAGCGCGGCTACCGTGTCGTGGCCGACCCGGTGCCCCTGGCGGGACAGCTCTGCGGCCAGGGGCACGGGTGGACTTCACCGTCCACCGCAGCGCAGACTCTGGGTCTCCCGCCGGTCGGGTTCGATCAACGCCAGCAAGGCCGGAACCAGATCCGCATAAAGGTCCTGCAGCCGCCTACGGCCCGCCCCGGCCGCCCGGACCCGGCCATCAGGCTCCAGCAGCCCACGCGAAACGGTGGACTCCGCCGCACCGGCCACCAGGCGAATCCCGCCATGTCCTCGCACACGGGCCGCGGCCCCGACTCAATCCCCTCCGACACACCCGCATACTACGGGTCAACAGACTCCGGAAACCGAGGAGTTATTAATCGACAGTCCCCTGGGGCGCCGCCGGCCGCCGCAACCGCCAACTGGCAGCCGATGCCCACTGAATGGCGCCGGCAGCACCCGGCACAGCCCCACAGGCCAGCGCGGGCAGGTCCCCATCACCATGTTCCTTCGAGGATCTCCTCGTAAATAATGTTCCACTCGGAGAGAGGGTCCGTAAAAGGCAGTTCGTCGACATCCTCGATTTTCGACCGCATGTCCTCGGCGAGGGCCTGCATACACTCTGCCGATTTCCTCGCCAGGTGGAACTCCTGCAATGCGCAGAGAGCGTAAACCAGAGATTCCACGTCGCGGTGCACTGGGAAGTATCTATCCGTCCCTTCTGGGAACGCATAGACCTGCTCGCTGACCGGATCAAGGACCAGGAATGAGTCCAGAAAATAGCCAAGGATCAGCCATTTCTCGACCTCGGGTGGGGACGGGCGGTCCTGTTGGGCGAGAGCCTCTCCGAGGAGTGCCGAGTCTTGGCTCGGGTCAGTCGTGTCGATCCGTGAGAGAAAGACGTCATCGTGGGGGAGGCCCACCTCATGCAGGAACCGCATGGAGGACGATTCGCCAGAGGTCGCGGCTTGCTCATCTCGTGGGGAAAAGACGATGCCCTGCACGCCGAACAAGTGAATGATTTCATCTGTGCTGATGCTGTGCTCCACCCAAGACTCCCTGATCTTCCTCAGTCTAACGGCCGTGCGACTTCTTCAATTTCTGTATGCACTCAGCCTGCTGGGCGTTCCCCTCATCCTTCTTTCCGCCCAGCTGATCGTTGTCGACTACGTTTCGTACCTTGAGGACAGGGTTTTCCGAAGCGAAGTATTCGGCGAGCCAGGCGTCACACCTGCTGTTCCGTAGCTGGCAGGGTGCCCATTCGGTGAAAACCTCATCAAGTCCAGCGGCCTTGCCTTTATGCAGCAACGGGTACCCGATCACGCGCTCCGAGTGCATTCCCCGGTCGCTGGCACCTATTGAGGCGAAACTGATTGGTTGCCTAAGGCTGTCCCGTAAACGATCTCCGCCTCAGGCTCGGCGGGGTAGTCAGGATGTTCGGCGTAGGGTGAGGCGAGGTCGAGCAGGTCGTCGCGTAGCCAGGTCTCGCCGTCGAACTGGCAGTCATCTCGGTTGTCCCACGGTAGTTCCGGGCCGAAATGTGCAAGCACAGCGACGCGCCGCGCGGTCGTTGAACCATGCGGCGCGCAGATGTCGTTGTCCCGGCCCGGTCTGCGCGGATGCGCGCCGGGCCTGGTTGTCAGTCGGCCAGCTTGAAGATCAGCTCGGTGACGGTGGCCTGGCGGCCGGGAGCGAACGAGTCCTCGCTGCCGACGCGCACGAACCCGGTGCGTTCCAGCACCCGGACGGAGCCGGGGTTGTCCTCCACGACCCGGGCGTGGATCGGCCGCTCCGTCACCTCGTCGAGCAGCGCCGCGACGGCCGCGGTGGCCACACCCCGGCCCCACCAGTCCTTGCGGATCCAGTAGGTGAGCTCCGTGTCGCCCTCGATCGGAAAAGTGGCCGCGCTGCCGACGACCTCACCGTGGATCTCGATGACCCGGTTGACAATCGCGTCGTCGGCCAGGATCTTCCGATATTTCTGCCGGAAGGCGTCGGCGTCGCGGGCGGTCTTGGCATCGGTGAAGGCCGCAAGATGCTGGGCGGCCTCGTCGAGCTGGATCTCGAAGAGCGCCGGGATGTCGTCCTCGGTCAGGGGTCGCAGCGAGATGTCCCTGGCCACGTTGTCAGCCATCATGCCTCCACGTCGGACGGAACGACGGGTCGTTCCACATCAGAATCGAGCCGACGTTAGCAAGCCGGCCGGCGGCCCACAGCCCTTTTGCGGGACAGTCCTTACTGGAGCGTGTAGCGCACGTGTCTGGCGTGGAAGTAGCCGGTCACGAGGCGGGGTTGGCGTTGTCCGCAGTGCAGGAAGCGGCGTGTTTCGCGGGCGAGGTCGTCAGTCGAGGTGGCGCGGGCAGCGTGGACGTGGTGTTTGAGGTCGGCGTTCAGTAGCTCGTCGGGGTTGAGTTCGGGGCTGTAGCCGGGCATCAGGTGCAGTTCGATCCGCTCGACGTTCTCCTCCAGCCAGGTCCGGACAGCTTTGCTGCGGTGGACGGGGTGCCGGTCGACGATGACGTGGACCTTGCGCCGGGCCTGTATGGCGAGGCGTTCCAGGAAGGCGCAGAAGACCTTCGCGGTGAACTTTCCCGGGAAGACGGTGAACCACAGGGCGCCCCGGGAGGCGACCGCCGACATGACGTTGACCCTGAAGCGGCGGCCGTTGACCTGCACGAGCGGGGTGTGCCCGGCCGGGGCCCAGGAACGTCCGGGCGTGGCGGTGTCCGAGCGCAGCCCGCACTGATCGGCCCAGACCAGCTCGGCCTTCTCCTTCCGGGCCCGCGCGGAGATCGCCGGGTACTCCTCCTCCAACCAGGCCCGCACCTGCTCGTCCTGCTGCCGGTAGGAACGGCGGGCCGGACGCTGCGGCGTGAAACCGTGCCGGCGCAGCCACTTGCCCACGCCCTGTTCCGTCATCGACACCCCGCACACCAGACGGATCAGGATCCTCACCGAGGCGCGGGTCCACATCACCCCGCTCTGCCCCAGGTCGGCCGGGGTGTAGTCACGCATCGTCTGCAACACCGCACCCCTGGCCGAGTCGTCGATCAACTCGCCCTTGCCCGCCCGGGATTCACGCTCACCGGCCAGCAAGGCCTGCCTGCCACCGGACTTGAAGGCCCGCCACCAGGTACCCAACGACCGCTCCGCGACCCCGAACACCTCCGCGGCCTGGCCGTACGACCTCACTCGCCCGGACTCCAGCGCCGCAACCACCCGCAGACGAAGATCCTCCTGCGCCGCCGGTGACAACCGGCGCATGTCCCCACTCCCGATCACACCCGCTCAACGACCAGGCAACCCCAGAGTTTCGCCTAAATGTGAGTGTTATTTCCCTTTTTTGTTTCCGGGTCGATGTATTTTCATACGGCCACCGGGTCGGCCAGGTCCAGCCGCCCCGTCTTCTCCGACGGGGCCGGACGTACATCGCCGGCCGCGTGGCGTGCGGTTCGCCATTCCTCATAGCGTTGTTGGTCCCGCCACTGCTCCAGGTCCAAGTCCAGCTCCGCGCACCCCTCGCCAACAAGGGCGTCGTGGGCGGCACTTCCTGTACGCGACTCGACGATCAGCCGGAGATGGGGCAGGCGGGCCAGCAACCGTACGAATTGAGCAGGCGGCCCGGGGTCGAGATCCGGTACGACGATCACCGTGCGGCGTGCGTCGCGCGCCAGTATCTCGAGCAGCTCACCCGGCGCGCGCCACCACATCGAGCTGGCCGGCAATGGCTCAGACCAGGCCCCGCACGCTGCTCCCGGCGTTCGGCACAACGGCATGCACGGCGCGCGGTAGTCCCCAGGCGCGAACCGGCGCATGCCGTCGCGGCCGAAATGCTGAACCAGCTGGCTGGGGAGATCCGGTACGGGGGACGACATGGTTACCTCACGGACAGGCGTGGTTGGCCGACGACCTGACCCCAACCGCCGAGCCCCAGCCGGACGCACGCCAGGCCATCGCGCCCTACGGCCCTCTCCTCTCGGGAACCGCCGGGGAGAGCCCTTCGCGGTCGCATGTCCGGATCGCTCCCTTGTGGCCGGTCGCCGGGCCTGTCACACATGGAGCTCGTGGCGGGTGGGACGCGGGGGAGGCAGCGTGTACGGGACACATGACCAGAGCGATGCAGCAAGGCCGTCGGCATGGGCGCGTGAGCGGTTCGGCAGCAGGGCCGGGGCCTTGGCGGCCGCAGTACCGGCGAGGCTGGACAAGGCGCATCGACGTGCGCAGGCCGCGCACCTCGCGGTCGGGCTCAAGAAGGCCGGTCCGTACGGGGACAGTCTGCTGAAGGCGGCCCGTGAAGAACTGGCCGAGGAGGCGCTGCAGCTCGGGGGCGACGCGCGAGACCTTCTCGGCCGCCCGTATCCGATCCTCAACGATCACGCGCTTTTCCCTTTCCGCTACGCGGACCATCCGATGCCGCTCGAACGGGCCCGGCTCAAGCAGGCACCGACACCGCACCGGCGGCGGTTGTTCACGGCGCACGGTCCCGCAGAGCAGGAGGCACTGTTTCCGATGGACGACAGTCTCAGCACGGAGGCGTACGACCAGCTTCACGCCGCCTTCGAGCAGCTCGGGGAGGTCACGAAGTTGGTGTCGGTCTTCTTCACCTCCGACGTGGAGAACGGGATCCACACCATTCACTGGGGTGACGCAAGGCTGGAACCGGACCGTACCTTCAGCTGGGCCTACCGGGAGACGTTGCTGCCATTCATGGGGTGAGACCCGGTGCGACCTGCGCCGATGTTCGAATCCCGTGGTCGTAACCGTCCGTGAACCGGCAGGATTGGGGGCACATGCGCCGCCCCCGGCGCCACATGGCACCGGGGGCGGTCAGTCGTGGACCCGAGGGTCAGCGCAGCTGCTCGTACGCCGGGAGGGTCAGGAAGTCCGTGTAGTTCTGGTCCAGGGAGACCTGGAGCAGGAGGTCGTGGGCCTGCTGCCACTTGCCTGCTGCGAACGCCTCGTCGCCGATCTCGGCGCGGATGGCGGTCAGTTCCTCGGCCGCGACCTTGCGGGCCAGGTCCGCCGTGGCGTGTTCGCCGTTCTCGAAGACCACGTCCGCGTTGATCCACTGCCAGATCTGCGAGCGCGAGATCTCGGCGGTGGCGGCGTCCTCCATCAGGTTGAAGATGGCGACCGCGCCCATGCCGCGCAGCCACGCCTCGATGTAGCGGATGCCGACCGCGACGGCGTTCTGGAGGCCCTCGTACGTGGGCTTGGCATCCAGGGTGTCGATGGCGATCAGGTCGCCGGCCGCCACGGAGACGTCCTCGCGCAGGCGGTCCTTCTGGTTCGGCTTGGAGCCCAGGACGGCGTCGAAGGAGGCCATGGCGATCGGGACGAGGTCGGGGTGGGCGACCCAGGAGCCGTCGAAGCCGTCGTGGGCCTCGCGGTCCTTGTCCGCCTTGACCTTCTCGAAGGCGACCTTGTTGACCTCCGCGTCGCGCCGCGACGGGATGAAGGCCGCCATGCCGCCGATCGCGTGGGCGCCGCGCTTGTGGCAGGTGCGGACCAGGAGTTCGGTGTAGGCACGCATGAACGGGGCCGTCATGGTGACGAGGTTGCGGTCGGGGAGCACGAACTTCGAGCCGCCGTCACGGAAGTTCTTGACGATGGAGAAGAGGTAGTCCCAGCGGCCCGCGTTCAGCCCGGAGGCGTGGTCGCGGAGCTCGTAGAGGATCTCCTCCATCTCGTAAGCCGCTGTGATCGTCTCGATGAGGACGGTCGCGCGGACCGTGCCCTGCGGGATGCCGACGTAGTCCTGGGCGAAGACGAAGATGTCGTTCCAGAGGCGGGCCTCCAGGTACGACTCCGTCTTCGGGAGGTAGAAGTACGGGCCCTTGCCGAGGTCGATCAGGCGCTGGGCGTTGTGGAAGAAGTAGAGGCCGAAGTCGACCAGCGCACCGGGCACCGGAGTGCCGTCGAACTGGAGGTGGCGCTCGTTGAGGTGCCAGCCGCGGGGACGCATGACGACCGTCGCGAGGTCGGCGGCGGGCTTCAGGGCGTACGACTTGCCCGACTTGGGGTCGGTGAAGTCGATCGCACGGCTGTAGGCGTCGGTCAGATTGAGCTGGCCGAGGATCACGTTCTCCCACGTGGGGGCGGACGCGTCCTCGAAGTCGGCGAGCCAGACCCTGGCGCCCGAGTTCAGGGCGTTGATGGTCATCTTGCGGTCGGTCGGACCGGTGATCTCCACCCGGCGGTCGTTGAGCGCGGCCGGGGCCGGTGCGACCTTCCAGGAGTCGTCCTCGCGGAGCTGTGCGGTCTCCGGGAGGAAGTCGAGGGTGGAGGTACGCGCGATCTCGGCGCGGCGCTCGCCCCGGCGGGCGAGCAGCTCGTCACGGCGGGGCGTGAACTGCTGGTGCAGCTCGGCCACGAACGCGAGGGCCGCGGGGGTCAGGACCTCATCCTGCCGGGGCAGGGGCTCGGCATCGACGATGGCCAGCGTGGACGGCGCTGGTGCGGACATGAGCGGTCACTCCTTCAGCGGGCGGTGCGAGCGGCCTCTCACGGCCGCCGGGACGCCTGAACGGCACGGCGTGCCAGGGCTCCGAGATACGGCCATGGGCGCCGTCTGGGGTTCAGAGCGCTTCTGACCAGTGGATAGTAGTTTCCTCATGGTGGAAGTTCAATGGTTTGTTGATGTCGAGATTCTCCGGGTCGACAGAAGTGCGGCGTGGTTGGCGCAGCGTGCCAGGGTGGACACGGTCCGTACGTTCCGGTCATTGCGGGGTCCTGGTCATTCCAAGTGCGTCAGGTCCTCCGCCCTGTCGATGTCGTACGCCTGAGCCACATCGGAACACTCGACGAGCGTGATCGCATCGCGGTGGGCCCCCAGATACGCCCGCGCCCCCTGGTCCCCGACGGCCGTTCCCGCGATATCCGCCCAGAGGTCGGCGCCGAACAGCACCGGATGGCCGCGTTCCCCGTCGTACGAGGCGGCGGCGAGACTCGACCGCGAGCGGTACGCCGATCGCACCCGGGCCACCGCCTGGGCCCCGATGCCCGGCTGATCGACCAGGAGCACCAGCGCCGCGTCCGCTCCGGTCCCGGCGAGCGAACCGAGTCCTGACCTGAGCGAGGAGCCCATGCCCTCCTCCCACTCCGGGTTGTCCGTCACCGCGCAACCGGACAGATCGGCCCGCGCCCGCACCTCTTCGGCCGCCGCGCCCAGCACCACATGAAGCGGACCGCAGCCCCCGTCGCGCAGCGTGCGGACGGCGTGCTCGACCAGGGGACGGCCGCGGTGTCGCAGGAGCGCCTTCGGCCGGCCGCCGAGCCGGCGGCCGCCACCTGCGGCAAGCAGGACACCGGCGATCACCGGGTTCTCTGATGTAGGAGACATGGCCCCTGAATACCACTGCGCCGTTCGCACAGGCGAAACACACGTCACCCGCAGGGGGGGACCCCGAATTCTGTCCATGGAGTGGCGCACGCCACCTTTCATGGCGTTAACTTGCCCACAAACCCAGGCACTTGACCACCGTCCGGGGCCTGGGCAATACACCGGCACAAAGGCGTGCGAGGGGGAGTGCTTTGTTGCGAAGTGTGGGGCAGAAGCGGGTGACCGGAAGCGGTGCGGACGACCCGAGAGTGACGGAGCTGCGTACGGCCGTCTCCCGGCTCCGCCGTGAACTGGCCGGACATCCCGTGGACTTCCCGGACCGCGGGATCGCCGAGGACGAGCTCGCGGCGCTGGACGCCATGGCGATCAGCGGCGCCCCGGAGATTCCCCGGCTGCGCCGCTCACTGCTGCTGATCGCGGGGGCGATCGGCTCGGTCAGCGCACTGGCTCCCGGGCTCCGGGCGGTACGGATCGCGGTGGATCTGTTCGGGGAGCCGCTACACCGCTGATGGCCGTGGTGGCGGGGCCGGCGGCGGATCAGGCGGCGTGGCGGTCAGCGGCGGATCAGGCGGCGTGGCGGTCAGCGGCGGATCAGGCGGCGTGCCGTCGCCGCCGCGACCGCCGCGGATGGACCGGGTGGTGGCGATGCGGGACGGGCTGTCTGTCCTGAAACGCCGGGCGGGCTTGAAAGATCAAGCCCGCCGAGGGGGCCCCATGCCCTTAAGGCTATGGGGGAATCGAGGATCAAGCCCGTCCCGCGGCCCGGGACAGCGGCTCAGCTCGTGGCGCCGCTGCTCGCCAGCGCCTCGGAGAGTTCCTTCGCGACCTGCTGGAGAATCGGCACGATCCGCTCCGTCGCCGTCTCCGTCACCCGCCCCGCGGGGCCCGAGATCGAAATTGCCGCCGACGTTGGGGAGTTGGGCACGGAGACCGCCAGACAGCGGACCCCGATCTCCTGCTCGTTGTCGTCGACCGCGTAACCCGTCCTGCGCACCAGTTCGAGCGCGTCGAGGAAACCGTCCGGGGTGGTGATGGTCTTCTCGGTCGCGGCCGGCATGCCCGTACGGGCGAGCAGGGCCCGCACCTCGTCGGCCGGAGTGTTCGCCAGGAGGGCCTTGCCCACGCCCGTGGAGTGAGGGAGGACCCGGCGGCCCACCTCGGTGAACATGCGCATGGAGTGCTTCGACGGCACCTGGGCGACGTACACGATCTCGTCGCCGTCCAGCAGGGCCATGTTCGCCGTCTCGCCGGTCTCCTCGACCAGGCGCTGGAGATACGGGCGGGCCCAGGTGCCGAGCAGCCGGGACGCGGACTCGCCGAGCCGGATCAGCCGCGGGCCGAGCGCGTAGCGGCGGTTGGGCTGCTGGCGGACGTAGCCGCACACGACCAGGGTGCGCATCAGCCGGTGAATGGTGGGCAGGGGCAGTCCGCTGCTCGCGGAGAGCTCACTCAGCCCGACCTCGCCCCCGGCGTCCGCCATCCGTTCCAGCAGATCGAAGGCGCGTTCAAGGGACTGCACACCGCCGCTGGGGCCGGCGGGCTTGGAGTCGGATGTGCTGGCGTGGGACGGCGGCACGTCAACGGTCCTTTCGATGCGGAACAGCAAGGCGCCAGCCTACCGGGCGGTTCCCGATCGGCCCACTGCTCCGATGGCGGCGTCTTTGCCGGTCAGGGCCTGTTCTGTCCAGTGCCGCAGGTCGGCGGGGTGGTCGCCCGAGGCTTCTTCTGGTTCATGTTACATTCCGCGCTACGGAATCAGTCTTTTACTTCGTGGAAACCTCCAGTCGCCCTCACGGGTGGTCGGCTTGCTGTCCGGAGAGGACAGTGGAGGTCTTGACGAGGAAGAATCCCCGATGAAGACTCCTTCAACAGTTCGTTGAAACCATGAAGTGAGGAGCACGGGTGTCCGGTGCGGACGTGAACCTGGTACTGCGCTCGACGCGCGTCGTCACCCCCGAAGGGACGCGCCCCGCGATGGTTGCCGTCGCCGACGGGACGATCGACGCCGTCCTTCCGTACGACGCCGAGGCGCCCGGGGGAGCCCGCCTGGAGGACTTCGGCGACGACGTCCTGCTCCCCGGCCTCGTCGACACCCACGTGCATGTGAACGACCCGGGCCGCACCGAGTGGGAAGGCTTCTACACCGCCACCCGCGCCGCCGCGGCGGGTGGCATCACCACCCTCCTCGACATGCCGCTCAACTCCCTCCCGCCGACCACGACCGTCGACCACCTGCGCACCAAGCAGCAGGTGGCCGCCTCCAAGGTGCATGTCGACACGGGCTTCTGGGGCGGCGCGATCCCGTCCAACACCAAGGATCTGCGCCCGCTGTACGAGGCCGGGGTCTTCGGCTTCAAGTGCTTCCTGTCCCCCTCGGGCGTCGAGGAGTTCCCCGAGCTGGACCAGGAACAGCTGGCCCGCTCCATGGCCGAGATCTCGGACCTCGGCGGCCTCCTGATCGTGCACGCCGAGGACCCGCACCACCTGGAGTCCGCCCCGCAGCGCAGCGGGCCCGCGTACGCCGACTTCCTCGCCTCCCGCCCGCGCGACGCGGAGAACACCGCGATCATCGGTCTCATCGCCCACGCCAAGCGGCTGAACGCCCGAGTCCATGTGCTCCACCTGTCGTCCAGCGACGCGCTGGAGCCGATCGCCGCCGCCAAGCGCGAGGGTGTCCGCGTCTCCGTCGAGTCGTGCCCGCACTTCCTCACTCTCACAGCCGAGGAAGTCCCGGACGGCGCAACGGAGTTCAAGTGCTGCCCGCCCATCCGCGAGGCCGCCAACCAGGACGCGCTGTGGCAGGGGCTCGCCGACGGCACGATCGACTGCATCGTCTCCGACCACTCGCCCTGCACCACCGACCTCAAGACGCCGGACTTCGCCTCCGCGTGGGGCGGCATCTCCTCCCTCCAGCTCGGCCTCCCCGCCATCTGGACCGAGGCCCGCAGGCGCGGCCACGCCCTCGACGACGTGGTGCGCTGGATGTCCGCCGCCCCCGCCGAACTGGCCGGACTGACCCGCAAGGGCGCCATCGAGGCCGGCCGCGACGCCGACTTCGCCGTCCTCGCCCCCGACGAGACCTTCACCGTCGACCCGGCCGAGCTCTTCCACCGCAACCAGGTCACCGCCTACGCGGGCAAGACCCTGCACGGCGTCGTGAAGTCCACCTGGCTGCGCGGCGTACGGATCGCGGACGAGGGCGTCCTCGCCGAACCCACCGGCCGGCTGCTCGAAAGGAACTCCTGACCATGACGGCGATCCCGCACTTCACCGGTGACGCGAGCCCGTACGGGGGCGGCGACCCGTACGCCGACTACCGCACCGCGGACTTCCCCTTCACCCAGCTCGTCGACCTCGCCGACCGCCGTCTGGGCGCCGGAGTGATCGCCGCCAACGACGAGTTCTTCGCCGAGCGCGAGAATCTGCTGAAGCCCGAGCCCGCCGCCTTCGACCCCGAGCGCTTCGGGCACAAGGGCAAGATCATGGACGGCTGGGAGACCCGGCGCCGCCGCGGCGCGAGCGCCGCGCAGCCCCACCCCACCGACGAGGACCACGACTGGGCGCTCGTCCGGCTCGGGGCACCCGGAGTCGTACGCGGACTGGTCGTCGACACCGCGCACTTCCGGGGGAACTACCCGCAGGCGGTCTCCGTCCAGGCGGTGTCCCTGCCCGGCTGCCCGTCACCCGAGGAACTGCTCGCGCCCGACGTGAAGTGGACAACCCTCGTCCCCCGTACGGCTGTTGGCGGCCACGCGGCCAATGGCTTCGTCGTCGACGCCGAGCAGCGCTTCACCCACCTGCGGGTCAACCAGCACCCGGACGGCGGGATCGCCCGCCTGCGGGTGTACGGGGAAGTGGCCCCCGATCCCGCCTGGCTGGCCGCGCTCGGCACCTTCGACCTCGCGGCCCTGGAGAACGGCACACAGGTCGAGGACGCCTCAGACCGCTTCTACTCCCCGGCCACGAACACGATCCAGCCCGGCCGCTCCCACAAGATGGACGACGGCTGGGAGACCCGGCGCCGCCGGGACAAGGGCAACGACTGGATTCGGTACCGGCTGGCCGCACAGTCGCGGATCGGCGCCGTCGAGATCGACACCGCCTACCTCAAGGGCAACTCGGCGGGCTGGGCGACGCTCTCGGTACGGGATGAGGACACCGGCCACTGGGTCGAAGTCCTGCCCCGCACCCGGCTCCAGCCCGACACCAACCACCGCTTCGTCCTGCCGGAGGCCGTCGTCGGAACCCACGTGCGGATCGACATCTTCCCGGACGGCGGGATCTCACGGCTGCGGCTCTTCGGTTCGCTGACCGAGGAAGGGGCGGCGGCGCTCGCCGCGCGCCACCGCGAACTGGGAGGCTGAGAAGCTCCGGCACGTCCGGCGAGTCCTTCGGGCGCCGTTTTGTCCTCCATGGCCGAACGGGCTTGAATGGGGACCCGCCGGACGTACCACCAGGAGCTTCCATGATCTTCATCGCCGTCAAATTCACCGTGCGCAGCGCCGAGCGGGACAACTGGCTCCCGGCGGTCGACGACTTCACCCTGGCCACCCGCGAGGAGCCGGGCAACGTCTTCTTCGAGTGGTCGTACAGCGTCGAGAACCCGGACCAGTTCGTCCTGCTCGAAGCGTTCGCCTCGCCGGAGGCGGGCGAGGCGCATGTGAAGTCCGCGCACTTCGCGGCGGCGATGGAGACGATGTCCGAGCTGGTGTCCGAGGTGCCGGAGATCATCAACGTCGAGGTGCCGGGCGAGGACTGGGGCCGCATGGCCGAGGTCACGCCCCGCAACCGCTGACGCACCGGTTCGCGCCCGGCCGCGCTGCGGCATGCGTTACGCGGCGTGGCCGCCGTCCACCACCACCTCCGTACCGGTGATGTACGCCGCGTCGCCGCTCGCCAGATACGCGACGAGGGAAGCCACCTCGTCCGTCGTGCCGAACCGGTCCAGCGCGGTGGCCGCGCGCTGACCTTGGGCGAACGGACCGTCGGCCGGGTTGAGGTCGGTGTCCACCGGGCCGGGCTGGATCAGGTTCACCGTGATGCCGCGCGGGCCGAGCTCGCGGGCGAGCGGCTTGGTGAGACCCGCGAGCGCGGACTTGCTCATCGCGTAGAGCGTGCCGCCGGGGCCGCCCGCGTACCTGCTCAGGGCCGTACCGACGGAGATGATGCGCCCTCCGTCGCTCATCCGGTCGGCCGCCGCACGGCAGGCCAGGAACACGGCCCGTACGTTCACGGCCAGGACCCGGTCGACATCGGCGTCGGTGAGCGAGGAGATGGGACCCAGGACGCCGATTCCGGCGTTGTTGACGAGGATGTCGAGGCGGCCCAGGGCGTCGGCTGCGTCATTCACGGCAGCCGCGGGCGATGCGGTGTCGGCTGCGTCCGCACGCAGGGCGACGGCCCGGCAGCCGTACCCCTCGATCTTGCGGACGACGGCCTGGGCACCCGCCTTGTCCTGTACGTAGGTCAGGGCCACGTCCACACCGTCCTGCGCCAGCCGGATGGCGGTGGCCGCGCCGATGCCCCGGCTGCCGCCGGTGACGAGTGCGGTCCTGTTGCTGCTGGTCATATCGGGATTCCTTGCCGCTCGGTAGGTGCCGTCGTACTGACGACAAGGTCAAGGAAAGTCGTTCGGAGCCCAGGACACCGGCGGGAAACGGACGCCCACCACGCACACCGGGTGGACCGATGAGTTACGGGTGACAGTGGGGTCAGAAGTAGTGCGAGCGCGGGCCGGCCGACGGCCCGGCAGGATTCCCGAAGGAGCGGAACCATGGCGAAACTGACCCTGACCACCTTCCTGTCGCTGGACGGCGTCATGCAGGCCCCGGGCGGGCCGGACGAGGACCGCAGCGGCGGTTTCGAGTACGGCGGCTGGGTCGTGCCCTTCGCGGACGAGGGCATGATGCAGTTCATGAACGAGGTGTTCGAGCGTTCGGCCGCCTTCCTGCTGGGGCGGCGCACCTACGACATCTTCGCGAGCTACTGGCCCAAGGTGACCGACCCCGAGAACCTGATCGCGAGCCGCCTCAACGCCTGTCCGAAGTACGTCGTGTCCACGACCCTGGGGCAGGAGCCGGTGTGGGAGAACACGACCGTCGTCTCCACCGATGTGACAGCCGAGGTGGCCCGCCTGAAGGAGCGGACGCAGGGAGGCGAACTGCAGATCCACGGCAGTGGCACGCTGGCCAGGTCCCTGATGGAGAACGACCTGATCGACGAGTACAACCTGCTGGTCCACCCGGTCTTCCTGGGCCACGGCCTACGGCTCTTCCCGGACGGCGGCCTGCCCACCGCCTTCGAACTCACGAGCTCAAGGACCACACCCAACGGCATCGCGATCCACACCTACCGGCCCGCCGGACGGCCCCGGTTCGGAACGTTCGCCCTCGATGAGTGAGCCCGGACAACGGATGGATGGCGGCGGCGTGTCACTGAACTGGCCGCATGCGATGTGGCACCGCTTGTCACGGCGAATGGCCGGGCTCACTGATCCCGGAGGCCCCGTCACCGCCGCGACCCCGGGCGTACCGCTCGGCCAGTGCGCGCACGGTCGAGGCGATCCGGGACCTCAGCTCCGGCGGCTCCAGCACCTCGACGCCCTCACCGGCTGACCAACTGGATCATGGAGCTGGCACGCAGGGGCCCGCGGGCCCCTGAGACGGGTGTTCCCGTAGGCGCACCCGCCCGGTACGGTGATCGTTCCGCGTGCGAGCCAGCGAGGTCTCCACATCATCCCGTTGTGGAGAACCAGGAGATTCAGGTGTCCTCGATTGCTGCCGTGCCCGCCCTCGCGCCCCCGCGCCGTGCGTGGCTCACCGATCTGCCCGTGCTGGTCGTCGCCGCCGTCTGGGGTTCGAGTTATCTCGCGGCCAAGGGCATCACCACGACCCACACCGTCATCGCCGTCCTCGTCCTGCGGTTCGCGATCGTGCTGCCCGTCCTGGCGGCCGCCGGATGGCGCAGGCTCCGCGCGCTGAGCGCGGCGCAGTGGCGCGGCGCCGGTCTGCTCGGGCTCGTGCTCAGCGGGATCTTCCTGCTGGAGACGTACGGCGTCGTCCACACCTCCGCGACCAACGCCGGGCTCATCATCAGCCTCACGATGATCTTCACCCCGCTCGCCGAGGCCGCCGTGACGAGGATCAGGCCGCCCGGGGCCTTCCTCGCCGCGGCCGGGCTCTCGGTCGCCGGCGTGCTCCTCCTCACCCAGGGCGGGGGCTTCACCAGCCCCTCGGCGGGCGATGTCCTGATGCTGCTTGCCGCCCTCGCCCGTACCGTCCACGTCCTGCTGATGGCCCGGATCAAGTCGGTCCAGGAGGCCGACTCGCTGTCGCTGACCACGGTCCAGCTCGGCAGCGCCGTCGCCGTCTTCGCCGTCCTCGCGGCCGTCCCCGGCACCGGCGCGACGCCCTGGGCCGTCGCAGCGGACTTCGGGGTCCGGGAGTGGGCCGGGCTGGTGTTCCTCTCCGTCTTCTGCACGCTCTTCGCGTTCTTCGTACAGATGTGGTCCGTACGCCGCACCTCGCCGTCCCGGGTCAGCCTGTTGCTCGGTACGGAACCTCTGTGGGCCGCCGCCGTGGGCATTTCCATCGGCGGCGAGCGGCTGGGTGTCCTCGGAGTGCTGGGCGCCGGGCTCGTGCTGGCGGGCACCGCGTGGGGGCGTCGCAGCGCGGACAGGGCCGCCGTCACTCCTTGATCGCGTCGGCCGCGATCATCACCGCGACGCCCGTCACCACCAGCACGATATTGGCGAACATCCCGTACCCGTCCAGGAAGTCGAACCGCCGCACCACCGCCCACAGCCGGAACCAGCCCGTCCACTCGTGCAGCAGCCCGGCGGCGCCCTGGACGAAGACGATGAACCCGATCGACTCGACGATTTTCTTCATGCGCCGAGCCTGTCGCGTACGGTCGCGCGTCTGCGTCGGCCACCGGTCTGCGCCGCCGCGCCGAAAGTCTTCGGGCCGTACGACTTTGGTCGCTTCCTGACGCCGGAAGCCGGTTCGGAGCCTCCCACCTGCGTAGCTTTATCGACATGACGCGTACGGAGTACCGCTGGCTGCAGCCCTCGGCGACGGCAGACCCCGAGCTGCCCGGCGACCGGGGCCGGTCGCGCCGCACCGCGCGGGACTGGGCCGTCGACATCACGGCCTTCCTCTGCGCCGCGGCCGTCGGCATGCTCGCCGCCGACGCGATTGACGCCGACCAGAGCACACCGGACGGGGTCGTCTTCGTCGACTCGCTGATCGGCGCCGCGGCCTGCTGCGCGCTCTGGGTCCGCAGACGATGGCCCGTCGGGCTCGCCGTGGCGCTCACTCTCGTGGGCATCGTCGAACCGGTGGCGGCCGGCGCCCTGCTGGTCGCGCTCTTCAGCCTGGCCGTGCACCGGCCGCTCAAACCGGTCGCGATCGTCGGCGCCGGTGCCCTGGCCGTCGCGCCGCTGCAACCGTGGCTGCGCCCCGACCCGGGCACCTCCTTCATCGCCTCCACCGTCATCGGCGTCCTGCTCGTCCTGCTGGTCCTCAGCTGGGGCATGGTCGTACGGTCCGGACGCCAGCTCGTCCTCACCCTCCGCGAACGGGCCCGCCGCGCCGAGGCCGAGGCCGAGCTCCGCGCGGAACAGGCCCAGCGGCTGGCCCGCGAGGCCATCGCCCGCGAGATGCACGACGTCCTCGCCCACCGGCTGACGCTGCTCAGCGTCCACGCGGGCGCCCTGGAATTCCGGCCGGACGCACCCCCGGCCGAGGTCGCCCGGGCCGCCGGAGTCATCCGGGACAGTGCCCACGAGGCACTCCAGGACCTCCGCGAGATCATCGGCGTCCTGCGCGCCCCCGGCGAAGGCGAGGAGAGCGACCGGCCGCAGCCCACCCTCCTCAGCCTGGACGCCCTGATCGCCGAGTCCTGCCTCGCCGGTATGAAGGTCACCCTCGACAACCGCGTCGCCGAACCGGCCGCCGCCCCCGCCGCCCTCGGCCGCACCGTCTACCGCATCGCCCAGGAGTGCCTCACCAACGCCCGTAAACACGCACCGGGCACCGAGATCACCCTCACCCTGACCGGCGGGCCCGGCGACGGGCTCACGATCGAGGCCCACAACCCGGCCCCCGTCGAACCCTTCGAGCGGGTCCCCGGCTCGGGTCAGGGCCTCATCGGCCTCACCGAACGCGCCACCCTTGCGGGCGGCCACCTCGGCCACGGCCCGCAACCCGATGGGGGCTTCGGCGTCCGGGCCTGGCTACCGTGGGCGGCATGACTACCCCGACGCCCCCGGTGGCCCAACCGGTCCGGCTGCTCATCGTCGACGACGACCCGCTCGTACGGGCCGGGCTCACCCTGATGCTCGGCGGGGCCGATTCCATCGACATCGTGGGGGAGGGCGCCGACGGCACCGAGGTCGAAGACCTCGTCGACCGGCTGCGCCCGGACGTCGTGCTGATGGACATCCGGATGCCCGTCATGGACGGGCTCACCGCGACCGAGGCCGTACGGCGTCGCCCCGATGCCCCCGAAGTCGTCGTCCTCACCACCTTCCACGCGGATGAGCAGGTGCTGCGTGCCGTCCGCGCCGGGGCCGCGGGCTTTGTCCTGAAAGACACGCCGCCCGCCCAGATCGTCGAATCCGTGCGACGCGTCGCCGCCGGTGACCCCGTCCTCTCACCGGCGGTCACCCGGCAGCTCATGGCCCGCGCGGCCGGCGGCGCACCGGACGACCGGACGGGCCGCAGGGACCGGGCGCGGCAACGGTTCGCCGAGCTGGCCGAGCGCGAACAGGCCGTGGCACTCGCGGTCGGACGGGGTGCTTCCAACGCGGAGATCGCCGCCGAGCTCTACCTCAGCGTGGCGACCGTGAAGACGCATGTCTCCCGCATCCTCGCAAAGCTCCAGCTCAACAACCGTGTCCAGATCGCGCTGTTGGTCCACGATGCGGGGCTGCTCGACGAGGACGCCGGCGGGGGCGGCGGCATACGCTGAACCGATCAGACCGGAAGGGGGCCGGCCATGACCATGGTCGATCTGAGCGAAGCGCACGACTTCAGGGCGAATCCGTATCCCCACTACGCGAAGCTGCGCGCCGAGGGACCCGTGCACACCATTCGTGCCGAGGGCTTCGAGCGGATCTGGCTGATCGTCGGATACGAGGAATCGCGGGCGGCCCTCGCGGATGAGCGCTTCAGCAAGGACTGGCGAACGGCGGACAACTCGTCGGCCGCTGCCAGCCCCATATACGCCAACATGCTGGAGATGGACGCGCCGCACCACACCCGGCTGCGCAAGCTCGTCGCCCGCGAGTTCACCGCCCGCCGGATCGACGCGTTGCGGCCGCGGGTCCAGCAGGTTACCGACCAGCTGCTCGACGCGATGGTGCCCGCCGGGAGCGCCGATCTCGTGGACGCGCTCGCCTTTCCGCTGCCGATGACCGTGATATGTGAACTCATCGGGGTCCCGGACCTGGACCGGGACGCCTTCCGCCGGATGACCGGCAGCCTCGTCGCGCCGACCACGCCCGAGGAGGAGGCCGAAGCGGCCCGTGCCATGGGCGCCTACCTCGTCGAGCTGATCGAGGACAAGCGCTGCGCACCCGGCCAGGACCTGATGAGTGCCCTGATCGAGGCTCGCGACGAGGGCGGCGACCGGCTGTCGTCCGATGAACTCGTGGGTATGGCCTTCCTGTTGCTGGTGGCGGGTCACGAGACGACCGTCAACCTGATCTCCAACGGGGTACGGGCGCTGCTGGACCACCCGGAACAACTGGCCCTGCTCCGGGCCGATCCCGGTCTCATCGACGGTGCGGTCGAGGAGATGCTCCGTTACGACGGACCGGTGGAGACCGCGACCTTCCGCTTCACCCGGGAGCCGGTGAAGGTCGGCTCCACCGTCATTCCGGCGGGCGAGCCGGTGCTGGTCGCACTTGCCTCCGCCGACCGCGACCCGGGCCGCTACCCGGAGCCGGACACCTTCGACATCCGCCGCGAGGCCAAGGGACACCTGGCCTTCGGCCACGGCATGCACTTCTGCCTTGGCGCGCCGCTCGCCCGGATGGAGGGCCGGATCGCCATCCGTACGCTGCTGGAGCGGTGCCCGGAGCTCGCGCGCGACCCGCAGGGCGGCGAGCCCGACTGGTTGCCCGGCCTGCTGATGCGGGGGGTCCGGCGGTTGCCGGTGCGCTGGTGAGGTAGGACCCTGTCATGAGCGCACTCGATCTCCAGACGGCACAGAAGGTCCTCGACAGCCAGCCGTTCAGCGTCCTCGTGGGGGCACGCATCACGGCCTTCGGGGACGGCGGCGCGACCCTCGACGTCGATGTCCGGCCCGAACTCCAACAGCAGAACGGCTTTCTGCACGGCGGCGTGCTGGCCTACGCCGCCGACAACGCGATCACCTTCGCCGCAGGCACCACACTCGGACCCGCCGTACTGACCGGCGGGTTCTCCATCCAGTACGTCCGTCCGGCCACCGGCCACACCCTGTCCGCCCGTGCCACGGTCGTGCACTCCGGCCGCCGTCAGGCCGTGGTCCGCTGCGACCTGTTCACCGTCGGGGACGACGGCGAACCGACCCTGTGCGCCGTCGCGCAGGGGACCGTACTGTCCGCCAAGCAGTCCTGAAGGGAACCGCGTTGACCACCGAATCGCTCGTCGACCTCGCCGCGCTCGGCGAGGACTTCACCCGCGACCCCTATCCCGTCTACGCGGAACTGCGCGCGATCGGCCCCGTCCACCGGGTCCTGATCCCGGAGGGCACACCCGCCTGGCTCGTCGTCGGATACGAGGCGGGCCGTGAACTGCTCGCCGACCAGCGGCTGTCCAAGGAATGGCGCCGGGCCTCACCCGCGCTGGGCGTCAGCAAGGTGTCGTCCGGAACGTCGATGCTCAGCTCGGACGCTCCGGTGCACACCCGGTTGCGCAAGCTGGTGACCCGGGAGTTCACCCCGCGCCGGATGGAGCAACTCGCGCCGCGCATCCAGGCGTTGACCGACGAACTGCTCGACACCATGCTCGCGGGACCCGGCCGGGGCACCGACCTGGTGGAGGCGCTGTCGTTCCCGCTGCCGATGTCCGTCATCTGCGAACTCCTCGGGGTGCCGTTCCTGGACCGGCAGGCGTTCCGCCAGTGGTCCAACATCGCGGTCTCGTCGCTCGACGCGGAGGAACGCGTCTCGGCGACCACGTCGATGACCGCCTATCTGGCCGGGCTCATCGAACAGAAGCGCTCCGAGCCCGGCGACGACCTGATGAGTGCGCTGATCCACACGGCGGACGATGGCGGCGACGGCGACCGGCTCTCCGGTGACGAGCTGATGGGCATGGCCTGGGTGCTGCTGGTCGCGGGCCACGAGACCACGGTCAACCTGATCTCCAACGGTGTTCTCGCGCTGCTCACGCATCCGGAGCAACTGGCCGCACTGCGCGCCGACTTCGGTCTGATCGACAATGCGGTGGAGGAGACCCTTCGCTACCAGGGTCCGGTCGAGACCCCCACGTACCGCTTCACCACCGAACCCCTCGATGTGGGCGGCACGGTGATTCCGGGCGGGGGCGAGCTGGTCCTCGTCGCGATGGCGGACGCCAACCGCGACCCCGCCCGCTACGCGGACCCGAACCGCTTCGACATCACGCGGGACGCGCGGGGGCATGTCGCCTTCGGGCATGGCATCCACTACTGCCTGGGCGCACCACTGGCCCGGATCGAGGCGCGGATCGCGATCAGGTCACTGCTGGAACGCTGCCCGGAGCTGGGTCTCGACGCCGACCCGTCGAAGCTGCGGTGGCGTACGGGGATGCTGATCCGGGGGCCGCTGAGCTTGCCTGTGTGGTGGTGACCGAAGACTGTCCCGGGTCCGTCCGGTGGCCGTTCAGCCGCCCGGGACCTCGCTCAGGTCCACCGGCCGGCGCTCGCGCCGCGACCACTCGCACGCCTCCGCGATCCGCAACGCGTGCAACGCCTCCCGCCCGTCGCACGGATTCGCCAGCTCACCCCGGACCACCCGGAGGAACGCGTCCAGCTCCGCCTCGTACGCCGGGGCGAACCGCTCAAGGAAACCGGGCCACGGCTTCGGCGGCGCCGCGGGACCCTTCGGTTCCGTCGACGTGAGGGGCGTACGGTCGTCCAGCCCGACCGCGATCTGGTCCAGATCGCCCGCCAGCTCCATGCGTACGTCGTACCCGGCGCCGTTGCACCGGGTCGCCGTCGCCGTCACGAGCGTCCCGTCGTCCAGGGTCAGCAGCGCCGCCGCCGCGTCGACGTCCCCCGCCTCGCGGAACATCGCGGGCCCGGCGTCCGACCCCGTCGCGTACACCTGCGCCACCTCGTGGCCCGTCACCCACCGCACCATGTCGAAGTCGTGGACGAGGCAGTCGCGGTACAGGCCCCCGGAGAGCGGGAGGTAGGCGGCGGGCGGCGGTGCGGGGTCCGAGGTGATCGCGCGCACCGTGTGCAGCCGGCCGAGCCGCCCGTCCCGTACGGCGGCGCGGGCCGCACCGTATCCGGCGTCGAAGCGCCGCATGAAGCCCAGTTGCAGGACCGTACCCGCTGATTCGACCTCGGCCAGGGCGCCCAGTGTGCCGGGCAGATCGATGGCGATCGGCTTCTCGCAGAAGGCCGGGAGGCCGGACCTGGCGGCGCGGGCGATGAGTTCGGCGTGGGCGGCGGTCGCCGATGTGATCACCAGGGCATCAATGGCGATGCCGCGGGCGAAGAGTTCGTCCACCGAAGTGGCGGTCGCACCCGTACGGGCGGCGGTCAGGGCCGCGCGTTCCGGGTCGGCGTCGGCCACCACCAGTGAATCCACGGCGGGGTGGCGGCTGAGCGCCTCCGCGTGGAAGGTGCCGATACGTCCCGTTCCGATGAGTCCGATGCGCATGGCCCCAAGGTGGCGTTCGCCCTGTCGTCATGTCAAGCGTTTGTCCTGACAAATGAACAGGACACCTGGTCGGGTTGTGCGTCCGTTCGAGACGGCATGGCTTTGTCAGGACAATCGAACTAAGCTCGTTCCGTGCCCACACAAGGAACCGACCAGCCGCTCCCGCTGAGCGTGGACCGCACCAGCCCGGTGCCGCTCTACTTCCAGCTGTCGCAGCAGCTGGAGGCGGCCGTCGAGCAGGGCCGGCTGGCCCCCGGCAGCCTCCTCGGCAACGAGATCGAGCTCGCGTCCCGGCTCGGTCTGTCCCGCCCCACGGTCCGCCAGGCGATCCAGTCGCTCGTGGACAAGGGGCTGATGGTCCGCCGCCGGGGCGTGGGTACGCAGGTCGTGCACAGCCAGGTCCGGCGCCCGCTCGAACTCAGTTCGCTCTACGACGACCTGGAGAAGGCCGGCCAGCGCCCCGCCACCCGCGTCCTGCGCAACGCCGTCGAAGCCGCCACCGCCGAGGTCGCCGCCGCGCTCGGCGTCGCCGAGGGCAGCGAGGTCCACCTCGTCGAACGCCTGCGGTCCGCACACGACGAACCCATGGCCCTGCTCCGTAACCATCTGCCCCCGGGGCTGCTCGGCCTCTCCACCGAGGAACTGGAATCCACCGGGCTCTACCGGATGATGCGCGCCTCCGGAATCACCCTGCACAGCGCACGGCAGTCCGTGGGGGCGCGGGCCGCCACCGCGGGGGAGGCGGCGCGGCTTGCCGAGTCCGAAGGGGCGCCGCTCCTGACCATGCAGCGCACCACGTTCGACGACACCGGGCGGGCGGTCGAATTCGGCTCGCACGTCTACCGGGCCTCGCGCTACTCGTTCGAGTTCCAGCTGCTCGTACGCCCTTGAGGTACCGCTCCAGGGGCCCGTGTGCGTAAGAATGTTCGGACAAACTCTTGACGGTGGTCCTACAACGCCGCTAGAACTCCCCCAGCCGCACTCGGGCGGCCGGGAGAGAAGGCGGGCCCACCATGCGCACGACTCGCACGGCAACAGTCCTGATCGCCATATGCACCCTCGCCCTCGCCGGATGCAGTGGGTCCGGCGGCAAGGACTCCGAGGACCCCGGCAGCGGCGGGGGAGGGGGCAACGCCGTCTCCACCCCCCGTATGAAGATCGCCATGGTCACGCACTCCGGGCAGGGCGACACCTTCTGGGACATCGTGCAGAGCGGCGCCGAACAGGCCGCGGCCAAGGACAACGTCGAGTTCCTGTACTCCGCCGACAAGGAGGGCAAGGAACAGGCCCAGCTCGTCCAGGCCGCCATCGACCAGAAGGTCGACGGCATCATCGTCACCCTCGCCAAACCGGAAGCCGTCAAGGCCGTCGTCGCCAAGGCCGTCTCGGCGGGCATCCCCGTCGTCACCATCAACTCGGGCGCGCAGTTCTCCGCGGAGGTGGGCGCGCTCAGCCACATCGGCCAGGACGAATCGGTCGCGGGCGAGGCCGTCGGCGATGAGCTCGACAACCGGGGCAGGAAGAAGGCGCTCTGTGTGATCCACGAACAGGGCAACGTGTCACTCGAAGAGCGCTGCGCCGGGGTGAAGAAGACCTTCGGCGGCCAGGTCGAGAATCTCAACGTCGAGGGCACCAACATGCCGGCCTCCACCTCGTCCATCGAGGCGAAGCTCCAGGCGGACAAGGACATCGACGCGATCGTCACCCTCGGCGCCCCGTTCGCCGCCGCCTCCGTCAAGGCCAAGGAGGGCTCCGGCTCCACCGCCGAGGTCGACACCTTCGACCTCAACGCCGAAGTGGTCAAGCGGCTCAAGGCCGAGGAGGTCGGCTTCGCCGTCGACCAGCAGCCCTACCTCCAGGGCTATCTCGCCGTCGACGAGATCTGGCTCAACCGGACCAACGGCAACGTCATCGGCGGCGGAAAGCCGGTCCTCACCGGACCCGCGATCGTCACTGCGAAGGACGTACCGCAGCTGGAGAAATACACCGCGCGCGGCACCCGGTGACCGCCCGGTGCAGCACCGTGCCGCCGCACCGCCGCGCCCCTGCCGCCCGAGGCGGACACCCCCTCGGGGATACTTGGGCAGCCGGGCCGGGAGTGCACTCTCCCCGGCTCCACCAAGCAGCACAGCGAGCAGCACTAGAAGGGCACGGCGTCGTGGCAAGGGTTCGGACAGGGGTACGTGCGATGGGTGCCGTGCTGGCAGCGGTGCTCGGGGCTTCCCTCATGGGATGCAGCAGCACCGGCGGCAAGCGGGCGGAAGAGCGCGCGGCACAGGCCGCCGAGGGCCGGTCCGCGGTGAACACACCGCGCTGGACCTTCGCCATGGTCACCCACTCGGGCGACGGCGACACCTTCTGGGACATCGTCCAGAGCGGTGCCGAGCAGGCGGCGGTGAAGGACAACATCAACTTCCTCTACTCGCACCACGACGAGGCGCAGCAACAGGCCCAGCTCGTCCAGGCGGCCATCGACAAGAAGGTCGACGGGCTGATCGTCACGCTCGCCAAGCCGGACGCCATGAAGGCCGTCGTCGCCAAGGCCACCAAGGCAGGCATCCCGGTGATCACCGTCAACTCCGGGTCCGCGGAGTCCAAGGAGTTCGGCGCCCTCACCCACATCGGGCAGGACGAGTCCATCGCCGGTGAGGCCGTCGGCGACGAGCTCGACGGGCGGGACCGCAAGAAGGCCTTGTGCGTCCTGCACGAACAGGGCAACGTCGGCCACGAGCAGCGCTGCGCGGGGGCCAAGAAGTCCTTCGACGGCACGATGCAGAACCTCTACGTCGACGGCACCAACATGCCCGACGTCCAGGCGTCCATCGAGGCCAAGCTCCAGGCGGACAAGAGCATCGACGCGGTCGTCACCCTCGGCGCGCCGTTCGCCGACGCCGCCGTGAAGGCGAAGGAGACCGCGGGCAGCAAGGCCGAGGTCGACACCTTCGACCTCAACGCCAAGGTCGCCAGCGCACTGAAGGACGGCACGCTCGGCTTCGCCGTCGACCAGCAGCCCTACCTCCAGGGGTACGAGGCCGTCGACCTGCTCTGGCTCTACCGCTACAACCGCAACGTGCTCGGCGGCGGCCTGCCCGTCCTGACGGGCCCGCAGATCATCACCGCCGACGACGCGCCCGAGCTCGCCGAGTACACGAAGCGAGGGACCCGATGACAGCGACCGGGCAACCAGCGGCTCCGGCCCCCGCTCCCGGCACGACCGACGAGCGGCTGCTGCGCACCTCGCCGCTGCGCAGACTCCTCGGCCGCCCGGAACTCGGCTCGGTCGTCGGCGCGGCTGCCGTCTTCCTCTTTTTCACGCTCGTCGCAGGCAGCTTCCTCCAGGCCTCCAGCTTCGGCACGGTGCTGTATGCGGCCTCCACCATCGGGATCATGGCCGCGCCGGTGGCGCTCCTGATGATCGGCGGCGAGTTCGACCTCTCCGCCGGTGTGCTGGTGACCAGCTCGGCGCTGGTCTCCTCGATGTTCAGCTACCAGATGACGGCCAACGTCTGGGTCGGCGTCTTCGTCTCCCTGCTGGTCACCCTGGCCTTCGGCGCGTTCAACGGCTTCATGCTGACCCGCACCAAACTGCCGAGCTTCATCATCACGCTCGGTACGTTCCTGATGCTCACCGGCCTCAACCTCGGCTTCACCAAGTTGATCAGCGGCACCGTGTCGACGAAGTCCATCGGCGACATGGAGGGCTTCGAGTCGGCCCGCAAGGTCTTCGCCTCCCAGCTGTCCATCGGCGGCATGGAGCTGAAGGTCACCATCCTGTGGTGGTTCGTGCTCGTCGCGATCGCCACCTGGATTCTGCTCCGCACCCGCTTCGGCAACTGGATCTTCGCGGTCGGCGGCGAGGCCGACGCCGCGCGGGCTGTCGGTGTACCGGTGATCCGTACAAAGATCGGGCTGTACCTCGGGGTGGCCTTCGCCGCCTGGGTCTCCGGACAGCACCTGCTCTTCAGCTACGACGTGGTGCAGTCCGGCGAAGGCGTCGGCAACGAACTGACGTACATCATCGCGGCAGTCATCGGCGGGTGCCTGATCACCGGCGGCTACGGCTCCGCGATCGGCTCGGCGGTCGGTGCGTTCATCTTCGGTATGACCAGCAAGGGCATCGTGTACGCGGAGTGGAACCCGGACTGGTTCAAGTTCTTCCTCGGAGCGATGCTGCTCCTGGCCACCCTGCTCAACGCATGGGTGCGCAAGCGCGCGGAGGCGACGAAATGACCTCGACCCAGGACTCCACCCAGGACTCCACCCAGGCACTCGTCGAACTGGACGACGTCAGCAAGTTCTACGGCAGCATCAAGGCGCTCGAACACGTCTCGCTGGAGGTCCACGCGGGGGAGATCACCTGCGTGCTCGGCGACAATGGCGCCGGCAAGTCCACCCTCATCAAGATCATCGCGGGGCTGCACCGGCACGACGGCGGCACCTTCCTGATCGACGGCGAGGAGACCACGCTCGCCAACCCGCGCGACGCCCTGGACCGGGGCATCGCCACCGTCTACCAGGACCTCGCGGTCGTACCGCTCATGCCGGTCTGGCGGAACTTCTTCCTCGGCTCGGAGCCGACGAAGGGCGCAGGACCGTTCAAGCGCCTCGACGTACAGCTGATGCGCGAGACGACCCGCGCGGCACTGCTGCGCATGGGAATCGACCTGCGCGACGTCGACCAGCCGATCGGCACCCTGTCCGGCGGTGAGCGCCAGTGCGTGGCGATCGCCCGCGCCGTCCACTTCGGCGCCAAGGTCCTCGTCCTCGACGAACCCACGGCGGCGCTCGGCGTCAAGCAGTCCGGCGTCGTGCTGAAGTACGTCGCGGCTGCCCGGGACGCCGGTCTCGGCGTGGTCCTGATCACGCACAACCCGCACCACGCCTACCTCGTGGGCGACCGGTTCGTCCTGCTCAAGCGCGGCGTCATGTCCGGCAGCCACACCCGGGACAGCATTACCCTGGACGAGCTGACCAGACAGATGGCGGGCGGCAGCGAACTCGAGGAGCTCAGCCACGAACTGGAACGCGCCACCGGTCCGGAATCAAGCCCGTCCGGGGACTGAGGACGAAACGGTGCCGTACGGACCCGGGCAGGCAATGGCAGAATCGAGCACGGCGAACACCGTCCGCCGCCGGCGGCACCACGCACCGGCCCCCCGACCGACGCAGGGACGATGAGCACGTACCGCGACTTCGCACACCGCGGCTCCGCCCGCGCCACCGTCCTGAAGACCGTCGGCACCCGGGAGCGGCGCTCGCACCTGACAGCGCCCCGGGTCCCGACCGTCGGCATCGACATCGGCGGTACGAAGGTGATGGCCGGCGTCGTCGACGCCGACGGCAACATCCTGGAACAGCTGCGCACCGAGACGCCCGACAAGTCCAAGAGCCCCAAGGTCGTCGAGGACACCATCGTCGAGCTGGTTCTCGACCTCTCCGACCGGCACGACGTGCACGCCGTCGGGATCGGCGCGGCGGGCTGGGTCGACGCCGACCGCTCCAAGGTCCTCTTCGCCCCGCACCTCGCCTGGCGCGACGAGCCCCTGCGCGATGCCATCGCGTCCCGCCTCGTCGTCCCCGTCATGGTCGACAACGACGCCAACACGGCGGCCTGGGCGGAATGGCGCTTCGGCGCGGGCCGGGGCGAGGACCACTTGGTCATGATCACGCTGGGCACCGGTATCGGCGGCGCGATCCTGGAGGACGGGCACGTCAAGCGCGGCAAGTACGGTGTCGCGGGTGAGTTCGGCCACATGCAGGTGGTGCCGGGCGGGCACCGCTGCCCGTGCGGAAACCGCGGCTGCTGGGAGCAGTACAGCTCCGGCAACGCCCTCGTGCGCGAGGCCAGGGAACTGGCCGCAGCGGACTCCCCGGTGGCCCACGGCATCATCGAGCGGGTCAAGGGCAACATCCCCGACATCACCGGACCGCTCATCACCGAACTGGCCCGCGAGGGCGATGCGATGTGCATCGAACTCCTCCAGGACATCGGTCAGTGGCTCGGTGTCGGCATCGCCAATCTCGCCGCCGCACTCGACCCGTCCTGCTTCGTCATCGGAGGCGGCGTCAGCGCCGCGGACGACCTGCTGATCGGCCCCGCCAGGGACGCCTTCAAGCGGCACCTCACCGGCCGCGGCTACCGCCCCGAGGCGCGCATCGCGAAAGCGCAGCTCGGCCCCGAGGCGGGTATGGTCGGCGCCGCCGACCTGGCCCGGCTGGTCGCCCGCAGATTCCGCCGCGCCAACCGCCGCCGGGTCGAACGGTACGAGCGGTACGCACAGATCTACGACCAGGCGGCGAACACCATCCGCAGCACGCGGAGCACCCGCACCGTCGACTGATCCGCGCCGCTCCGCCTCCGGCCTTCCGTACTCCGTATCCGCAGCACCTGGGGACCTCCAACCATGACCGCAGCCGAGCACACCGCCGCGCCGCGCCAGACCTCGCCGTCCGGCGACGGCGACGGCCCGCCCCCGCAGGACCGGCGCCGGATGATCCGCCGCCGGCTGATCACGGCGATCACGATTGTGCTGCTCATCGGCATCCCGGCGGGCTATCTGGTGATCTCCGCCGGGCAGAGCCGCCGCTCGGGCAAGGACAAGGAGGCCGAGGCGGCCGCGCAGGGCCTGCGCGAGGACTGGCCGTCCGGCATGCAGCGGCGGATCTTCGAGATCCCGATCCCCGGCAATGCGACGGGGGTCCAGTACTACGAGACCAACAACTGGAAAGCCAGCCGGATGTACGTGAAGTTCCGTACGACGTCCGCCGGTCTCGACCGCTTCCTGAGCGGCATCGGTACGGGGCGGGCCGCCCTGAAGCCCGGTGCCGTCACCATCAGCCCGCGGGACATAAAGATCACCGGCTGGTACTTCGGTCCTGGCGTGTACTGGGGCGGTGTGACCCACACCAGCAAGGACCCGCGCCCCACGCAGAACGTCACCGTCAATATGACCGATCCCGCCAGCCCCGTCGTCTATGTCGTATCCGCGGCGACCCCCTGAGTGGTGACCCCCTGAGCGGGGACCGGCGGGCAGCTCGCTAACTGGAGCGAGTGAGCGAAGCGACTGAGACGACCCCGGCAGCAAAAGGGCAATCCGCCCACGTCAAGCGCCCTCTCAGAAGGTGCGTTCGGCCACCTTCACGCGTTGGGCTGTCTCCAGCGCGGCGTGCAGCTTGTCGGCCGGGAGCGGCGCGGCGGGGGACTGGAGCATGTGCTCGGCCGGCACGTCGGGGGCGGCGAGGTAGACGCGGGTGTAGGCGCCGGACTCCGGTTCGAAGCGCCAGCTGTCGTCCAGTGTTCCGGCGTCGACGGTGTCGAAGCCGAGCCGGTCAATCAGCTCCGCTGCCTGAGCTTTCGCGTCGGGGTCGTTGCCGGCGATGGGCAGCGCGCTGCGGTCCGAGGCCCCGGCGGGCCGAGCGAGTTGCGGGATGTGGTGGGCCAACGTTGCAGACTGTGTCGCCTGAACGCGCGCAGGAGGAACCGGTCTTTCAGGTGGACGTGCTCTGGAGGAAGGCGTACCAGTCCGGTCGTCAGGATTCGTGTGACAGAGGAGTTAGGCGTCCTGTCCCCGACCCACCAGAAGGGTTTCCTGACGGACACCAAACGGGGCCAAGTTCCATGCCTCGACGGCGAATTCACTGCGCCCGATGCCTGTCGTGCGTGCCTGCAGCAGCCACGGCCCGTCGGCGACCGGATAGAACCTCAGGGTGAGGACCTGCTCGTCGGCCAGATAGACCTCGGCTATCGAGCGGTCCACGATCACGCGCAGTTCGACGGGGGTGCCGGGGCGCGTCGCGGTCGGACACGGGACGGTGTACGAGCCTCCCCGCGCTCGCGCGTCCAGTGACGCGTGGCCGCGGTCGACGATGAGATGCCCTGCCGCGGGGTCGAGGTTGATGTCGAGGTACTCGGAGCCGTCAGCCGAGGTGACCAGGCGCAGGCCGCTCGTACCCGAGGTGTCGGGGATCAGGGCGGCGGTGAGGTCGAAGGTGCGGCTGACCTGACCGAGTTCGGCCGGCGCGGGCCGCGTGACGTGCCCGGTGCGGTGGAGTACACGCGCGCCGCGCAGGGCCAGCAGTTCGCGGGCAGGGCGTTGGACGACCGTGCCGTCGGCGGTGAGGCTCACCTCGCGGGGAAGCGTGAGGACGCCTGCCCAGCCCGTTTCGTGCGCCCAGCCGCTGTCGCGGGCCTCCCAGGCCCAGCCCCACAACAGCCATCGGTCTTCCCCGGGAGCCTTCAGCAGGGCAGGGGCGTAGATGTCGGGGCCGTGGTCCAGCGGTACGGGCGAGGCGGCTGCCGTGAAGCGGCCGTTCTTTTCAAGGCCGGTGTGGACGGTTGTGTGACTGGGGCCGTCCTGCGGGGTCCAGTCGCTGACGATCAGGAGGCTCCGGTCGCCGAAGGTCGCGTACTGGGGGCACTCCCAGCCGATCGGGCCCGTGCCGGCCGCGGCGTCGCTGGTGTGGAAGGGGCCGCGGTACGCCCAGTGTTCCAGATCGTCGGACTCGTACAGCAGCGCCGCGGCGCGGCCGTCGTCGAGGGCCGAGCCGACCAGCATCCGCCAGCGCTCGTCCTGCCGCCAGACGTAGGGGTCCCGGTACATGGTGGTGTTGACAGGCGGCTCAGCGATGAGCAGTTCCGGACGTTTGGCCCATGTGTGGCCGTTGTCGTACGACTCGGCGGTCGTGATGGGCTGCCACCAGCGGTCGTTGCGGTGGGCGGAGTAGAAGGCCACCATGCGGTCGTCGACGGAGACGGCGTTGCCCGAGTAGCAGCCGTCGGCGTCGTCGCCGCCGGGCGTCGGGGTGAGGGCGACGGGGAGGGGCTCCCAGTTGATCAGGTCGGGGCTGCGGAAGTGGCCCCAGTGCATGTTCGAGTGCTGCGGGCCGTGCGGGTTGTACTGGAAGAACACGTGGTAGTGGCCGTCGTGGAAGACCAGCCCATTGGGGTCGTTGATCCAGTTGCGGGGCGGTCGCAGATGTACGGCCGGGAGGTGGGGGTCGGCAGGCGACGTGGACACACGGGGCCTTTCTCAAGTTGCGCGCGGCACACGGGAGTCATGAGCACGAGGAGGGACGAACGGCGCGGTGCCGTTGTGGGGGGGTCAGCCCTTGACGCCGGTGGAGGCGATGCTGTTGACGAAGGACCGCTGGAACGCCACGAAGAGAGCCAGGATCGGCACGGTGATCATGGAGGAGTACGCCATGATCTGGCCCCAGCCCACGTTCAGCTGGAAGAAGTAGGAGATACCCACCATCACCGGCCGCAGTTCCTCGCTCTGCACGACCATGAGCGGCCACAGGTAGGAGTTCCAGGCCGGCAGGAAGGTGAGGATGGCCACGGTGGCGATGGCCGGTCCGGACAGTGGCATGACGATGCGGCGGTAGATGGTGAACCAGCCGGCGCCGTCCATGATTGCTGCCTCGTCCAGCTCCTTGGGGATGCTCTGGAAGTACTGGTGGAAGAAGAAGACCGAGAAGGCGTTGGCGACGAACGGCAGCACCTGCACCTGGTACGTGTCCATCCAGCCGGTAGTCCACTCCACGTGGAAGCCGTTGACGCGGAGCAGCGGCAGTTGGTTGACCCACCACACCAGCGGCAGTGCGAACGTCTCGAACGGCACGATGAGGGTGGCGATGACCGCGGTCAGGACGAGCTTTCGGCCGGGCCACTGCATCCGTGACAGGGCGAAGGCGGCCATGCTGTTGACGACGATGCCGAGCACCACGGTGATCGAGGAGATCAGCACGGAGTTCAGCAGGAACCGTGCCGCCGGGACACGCTCGAACACACTCGTGTAGTTGTCCAGTGACAGGGCGCCGACCGGCAGGAAGGCACGCAGGGAGTCAAGGTCACCGAAGATCTGGTCGTCCGGCTTGAACGACGAGACGAGCATGAAGACGAGCGGGAGCGCGAAGACCAGGGCCAGAACGACTCGGCCGGCGTGACCGCCGAGGTGCTTGAGGAAGGAAGTCATGTCAGTCCTTCTCCCGGGTCAGGAAGCGCTGGACGAGGGACACGGTCAGTACGAGCACGAAGAAGATCAGCGAGATGGCCGCCGCGTAGGCGGTCTGCTGCTGGTCGTAGCCGGTGTGCACCGCCTGGTAGACGACGGTGGTGGTGGAGTCGAGAGGTCCGCCTTGCGTCATCACCCTGATCTGGGTGAAGAGGCTGAGCGCCGCGATGGTGATGGTGACGAGCACGAACGTGCGGGTGGCGCGCAGTCCCGGCCAGGTGACGTGGCGGAAGCGGTGCCAGCGGGTGGCTCCGTCGAGATCGGCGGCCTCGTACAGTTCGGCGGGGATCGTCTGCAGGCCGGCCAGCCAGATGATCATGTGGAAGCCGACGCCCTGCCACACCGACATCAGGATGATGGCGGGCATCGCGGTGGCCGGGTCGCCCAGCCAGTCCGGGCCCTCGAAATGGCCGAGGGTGAGCGTGGAGATGACGTGGTTGACCAGACCGTCCTTCCGGTAGAGGAAGGTCCACAGGAGGGACACCACGACCATCGAGGTGACGACCGGCAGGAAGTACACGGTACGGAAGAAGTTGACGCCGCGTACCTTGGCGTTGACCAGCAGTGCCAGCACCAAGGCGAGTCCGGCCTGGAGCGGGACGACGACGGCAGCGAAGTAGGCCGTGTTGCGCAGGGACTTGTAGAAGACCGGGTCCTGGAAGAGCAGGGTGAAGTTCCTCAGGCCCACGAAGCGGGCTGGGGTGGGCGAGACGAGCCTCGCGTCGGTGAACGCCAGGGCGAAGGCGAGAGCGACCGGTACGACGAGAAAGACGATCAGTAGCACGACGGCCGGGGTGGCCATGCCGAGGGCGGTGAGGCTCTCCCGGCGACGGGCGTTGGTCGTTCGGGTTCGCCGGACCGGACGCAGCCGCTCCAGGGCTGCGATCATGGTGGTCACGGTATCTCCAGAGGGTCGGCCGGTTTGGGGCGGGGTGGTCGCGCCCGAACCGGACCGGGGCGGGTCAGTCCGAGTAGTAGTTGTTCGTCTTCAGGTTGTTGTCGATGTCCTTCGTGGCCTGACCGAGAGCGTTCTCGGGGTCGGCGCCGGCCAGGATGTCCTTGGCCGCCTTCTCGAACTCGGTGGAGATGTAGGGGTAGGCCGGGGTGGCCGGGCGCACCATCGCGTACTTGTGCGCGAACTGGACGAGCACGTCGAACTTGCCGCCCGGCTGATAGTCCGCGATCTGCCGCGCGGCGGCGTCGGTGGCCGGGATGGTGCTAGTCGCCTTGGCGTAGTCGGTGAAGTACTTGGTCTGGCGGGAGAACTTCAGCCACTCGTGCGCACCGGCCTTGTTGGAGCACGTGGAACTCATCGCCCACTGCCAGGAGGAGCCGCCGATCTTGGGCCCGTTGCCGAAGTCCACCGGTGGGATGATCGCCAGGTCGTCGCCGAGCTTCTCGGCGTTCTTGGCCGCGTTCCAGCTGCCGTCCCACTGGATGGCGCTCTTGCCGGCCAGGAAGTCCTTGTTGGGGTCGGCTCCGGACTTCTTCGCCATGTAGTCCTTGGCCACCAGCGAGTGGAACCAGGTGCCCCACTCCACGGAGTTCTTGCCGTCGAGGGTGCCCGAGGCGGTCTTGTAGTCGTCACGGTCGATCAGGTCCCCGCCGAAGCTCTGCAGCTGCGGGGAGTAGGCGTACGACCACCACTCGCCTGTGCCGCCGGTGCCCATCTCAAGCGGGTATTCGAACTTGCCGCTCTTCTTCAGCTTGGCGAGCGCCGCGTCGAACTCGTCCTTCGTCCAGGGCTTGTCCATGGTGGGGATACGGATGTCGTGCCCGTTCAGTACGGACTTGCGGGCGAAGAAGGCCAGGGAGACGTCGTAGAAGCCGAACGCGTAGAGCTTGTCCTTGTACCGTCCGACGGTGCTGGCCAGCTGGTCGGACAAGGGCACGTCACTGCCGGAGACGTCGATCGGGGACAGATAGCCGCCCCATGCCCAGTTCGCCACGTTGGGGCCGTCCACGTCGAGCAGGCAGGGCAGCTTGCGGGCCGAGGCGGCGGCCACGACCGAGTTGTTGTAGTCGCTCTGCGGGAACGCCTGAAGCTTGACCTTGTACTTGTCCTGGGAGCCGTTGAAGTCCTTGATGATCTTCTTGACGACATCGAGTTCCACCGAGTTGCCGGCGTTGTGCGTCCACAGCGTCAGTGTGTCGCCGCTGGCACCGGACGTGCTCCCGCTCCCGGACGTGCATCCGGCGACCAGCGCGGTCGCCGCGGTGACGGCTACACTCGCAGCAGCGAGGCGCCTTGTTCTGAACATCATGAGGTTCCTCCATCTCACTGAGACGGGTCTTGCAGGACCCGCCCTCGGCGACCGGTTGCGACGGTCGCTGTTCTTGGTGGCCGTCCCGTCGCCCGCCCCGGAATCATCGGTGGGGCGACGGGACGACTGTCTTCGGGTGCCGGTGTCAGCCTCTGGTGGGAGTGCCGATGGAGGCACGGTTCTGCAGCGGCATGGGCACTCGGTGTACGACTGCTTCGAGCGGACCCGCGCGGAGAATCAACTCCATCGCGAAGCGTCCGAGTTGGTAGTGCGGCAGCCTTAGCGTGGTGAGCGCCGGACGCAGCACGGACGCGATGTCCTGGTCGTCGAACGAGATGACCGACACATCGCCGGGCACCGACAGACCCGCCTCACCGAGCGCCTGGTAGGCGCCGAAGGACACCCGATCGGCCAGACACACCAGCGCCCGGGGCCTATGACCCGCCGCCAGCAGGGCGGAAACCTCCCGGTAGCCGTCAAGCGTGTCCCAGTCGCACTCGATGACGCCTTCCAGGCGTGCACCGCCCTCCCGAAGGACCTCCTCCAGGCCGCGCATGCGCTCGTTGCCGGCGATGATTCCCTCGGGTGTGGCCGGAACGGCCTGATGGCCGCCGATCGCCCAGATGCCCTCCGTGTGACCGGCCGCGAGCAGAGCACGGGCCGCGTCCCGCCCGGCCTCGAACTCGTCCGGGACGACGGAGGGCGCGTCGAAGCCGGGGGCCAGGCAGTTCAGCAGAACCACCCGGCGCCCGAACAGCTCCTTGGGCGGGGTCACATACCGGGTGAACATGGACGCGTAGATCACCGCGTCGACCTGGCGGTCCAGCAGTGCGTGGACCAGCGACGACTCGGCGGCGCGGTCGCCGCCCGCCTCTGTGATGAACAGCAGGTGGTCCCGTTCCCGGGCGGCCTCCATGGCGCCGCGGATCACATCGCCCGCGAACGGTGTCGTGGTGATCCGGTCCGAAACGAACCCGATCGTCTGGGTGGACTTCGTCCGCAGGCTGCGCGCGGTGACGTTCGGACGGTAGTCCAGCTCCCGGGCGGCCTCCAGTACGCGTTCCCGTGAGGCGTCGGAGATGCGCATGTCGGTGCGGCCGGACAGAGCGAACGACGCGGTCGTCGGCGAGACGCCCGCCTTGCGGGCAACGTCGGCCATGGTCACGCGGCGTTCGGGCATCAGCGGATCAGCTCCGTTTGGCTAAATCGGATTAGCAAGGTGTGACGAGAGTGCTTCACCCGTCATGTGCTGTCAACACCCCGGACATCTCGCCTGCGTAACGGTGACTTTATAGGGCGATTTGAGGACCTCTAGGGGATGCGAAGTCGAAATCCGTATGCGTTAGCTCTTGCTTTAGCGGCGGCGGCGCGCGAACCATGCCGACCCATCACCTAAAACGATTTGGCAGGGTGTCGGACTGCCGCGCACTCCAGGAGCTTGCATGAGGAGAAGAACAGCCCTCAGGGTCGTGTCCGCCGCTGTCGGCGGCGCCGTCGTACCGCTCTCGTTCGAATGCCACCGGCGTGCTGCGCTCCGCCACCGTGGTCCTCGGCGGAGACGGCGTGATCGACCTGCTCGTGTCCGGCGGCAACGACCTTGACCGGCTCTACGCGGTGGTCGCGGCAAGGTGCTGGCCAAGGCCACCGGCCGCGGCGCCGAGCAGTACCGCCGTGTCGTCTTCGACCTGTCCGCCCACATCGGTGACCGGATCTACGTCGAGATCGTGGACCGCGCCACCGGCGGCTGGGGCCACATCAGCGTCGACGACGTCAACGTTCCCGTCCGGCGCCCCTGAGCACCCGCCCCACCTCGCCTCCCCGCACTCGATGTCCTGCACCCGCCGGCGTCCAGGACAACGCCCTGCCCGGCCCACACACCTCAACCCCGTCACCGGAGGTTCGGATGCGAACGCGATCACCAGCCAGACCAACGACAGGAACCAGGCGTGGCGTTGTGCGCCTGCTGCTCGCGCTCACGGTATGTCTCGGGCTGACATCGTCCCTGATGTCGGAGCCCGCCATCGCAAGCGAGACCACCCTGTCCAACCCCCGCTTCGAAACCGGCGATCTCAGCGGTTGGACCACCACCGGAACAGCCTTCAACGGATCGGTCACCGACGAGCCGGGCTGGGGGTGGGGCTGCTGCTTCAACCAGGAGGGCACCCACCACCTGTGGGGATTCGCCGGCGGCAGCGACGCCCCCACCGGAAGCGTCACATCCGAACCGTTCACACTGACCGGTACGGGAATGGTCAGCGCCCTGGTGTCCGGCGGCCGTAACGAAGCCCAGCTGTACGTCGCACTGACGGCACTGGACGGAACCATCCTGCACAAGGCCACCGGAACCGACGACGAGGCGTACCGCCGCGTCACCTGGGACGCCCGCGACCACCTCGGCGAACAACTGCGCATCACCGCGGTCGACCAGGCCACCGGAGGCTGGGGCCACATCAACCTCGACGACATCCGAGTCGGAATCGACAAGGCGCCCGACCCGGCCCAGGAAGGGCTGGCCGCCTACTGGGACTTCGCCGAAGGCCAGGGCACCGCGACCACGGAGCGGATCAGCCAGGCCGCGGACCCCATCAGCTACGTCTTCAACGACGCGGTGTACAAGCCGGACAGCGACCCTCTGTGGCGCACTGAGTCCGAAGAGGAAGGCGACCTCTCCGGCGCCCTCCTGTTCGACGGCTACTCCACCTGGGTCACACGCGCCGCGTCACAGACACAGCTCCCCACGGACGGCATGACCGTCGAAGGGTGGGTCGCGCCACGCGCCTTCGAATGGGGCGACGAGGGCAAGCCCTCCGCCATCGTCAACCAGCAGGACAAGGGCGCACGCCGCGGCTTCTCCCTCGGCGTCGGCCGGCACGGGATGTGGGAGTTCGGTGTCGGCACCGGTGACGCCTGGTACGAGACGGCAGTCCCCAAGACAGCGGCCCTCGCCGCAGGTAAATGGGCCCATCTCGCCGCGGTCTTCGCGCCGAGCCAAAGCGCCATCAGGCTGTACCTGAACGGCGAGCAGGTCGCCCAGACCACCATCCCCGCAACCGCCCGTCTGGCCAAGGCCGACGTCCCCCTGATCATCGGGCGTCACAATCAGCCCACCGTCATCAACGGCACCTTCGCCGCGAACATGTTCAACGGCCTCATCGACGAGGTGAAGGTCCACACCAACCCGCTCACCTCCGCCTCCGTCGCGGCGAGCCATGACCAGGACATGCGGACGTTCGGCGGAGGCAGCATCCCCGAAGCCCGCATGGACATGGACCGCTCACGCTACGACGGTGACCGCTACCGTCCGGGCTACCACTTCACCGCCCCCAACCACTGGATGAACGAACCCCACGCCCCCATCCAGGTCAACGGCAAGTACCACCTCTTCTACCAGCACAACTCCCACGGCCCCTACTGGCACAACATCAGCTGGGGGCACGCGGTCAGCGAGGACCTGGTGCACTGGCGTGACCTGCCCGCCGCCCTCGCCCCCACCGCCGACAGTGTGGCACCCGACGGCGTCTGGTCCGGCGACTCGACGCTCGACGAGAACGGCGTCCCCGTCCTGCTGTTCACGGCCGGCAACGACTCCCAACGCCCCAACCAGGCGACCGGCCTCGCACGCCCCGTCGACCCCAGCGACCCCGACCTGGTCGAGTGGAAGATGCACCCCACCCTGGTCACCAGCCAGACCGCCGATCTGAACGTCGGTGACGGACGGAAGGTCCGCTACGGCGACTTCCGCGACCCCTACGTCTGGAAGGAGGGGGACACCTGGTTCCAGCTGATGGGCTCAGGCGTCCAGACCACCTCGGGCACCGACGTCGGTGGCACCGCCCTCCTCTACACCTCCAAGAACCTCACCGACTGGACCTACTCGGGACCCCTGATGGTCGGTGACGTGGCGGCCCACCCCAAGACCGGCCAGGTCTGGGAGCTTCCCACCTTCCTGCCCATCGGAAAGGACGCCGAAGGCCGCCAGCGCCGGGCGCTGCTCGTCAACCCGGCCTTCCCCGCCGGCCCCGGCGAGTACAGCAGCAAGTACGTCTACTACTGGGTCGGCACCTGGGACGCCCAAACCCGCCGCTGGATACCCGACACCACCACGCCCAGGCTGCTGGACTACGGCGACCACTTCACCGGCCCCAGCGGAACGGTGGACGACAAGGGACGCTCGCTCGTCTTCAGCATCGCCCAGGACCGGCGCACGGAACGCGCCCACTACGACGCCGGCTGGGCCCACAACGCCGGCCTCCCCGTCGAACTGTCCATGCTGCCCGACGGAGACCTGGGCCTCAGCCCCGTGGAGGAGGTCTCCCGCCTCCACACCGGCGAACCGCTCCTGGACATCAGCGGACCGACCTCCGTCACCGACGCCAACACGCGCCTGGCCGACATCAAGGGAGACATGCTCCACATCAAGCTGACCATGGAGCGAGGCAGCGCCGGCACCTTCGGACTCGACGTGCTCCGCAGCCCCGGAGACGAGGAACGCACCCGGCTCTTCTACGACGCCGCCGCAGGACAACTGGGCGTCGACCGAACACGATCCGGGAACAACTCCAGCGCCGAGCCCGACCTCGGCATCCAGAAGGGCCCGCTGACGCTCTCCGACGGCAACCTGACACTCGACGTGTTCCTCGATCGCTCGATGATCGAGGCGTACGCGAACTCACACAAGTCCATCACCACCCGCGCCTACCCCTTCCGGCAGGACTCCCTGGGCCTGCGACTGTTCGGGGACGGCAGCGTCGTCAAATCCATGACTGTCTGGAAGATGGGCAACATGGCCGACTGACCCAGGCGCCCACCCGCACGTTACTGACGGCTCAGCGGCACTGGGCTCCCGTGCTCACAGTCCGCTCGGCCCGCGGCCTCGTCGCTGCGGGCCGAGCATGCATTCGCAGAGGCATCGCTCTCCGGCGTGCACGGCTCCGTTCCCGGGAGGGCACGGACTCTTGTCGTTACAGCCCACGGGCGTCGATTGACGGCGTTCGGGATCGCTCAGCGGCTCAGGCAGACGCCGGCTTCCGGATGCGCGGATGGTTCTCCAGCGCCCAACGCACGGTCTTCGGCGGGCGCCCGAGCAGGGTTTCCAGCTGGTCGGTGACGCCGCGGTACCCCCCGCCGCCCATCAGCCGGGTCAGGGCCTTCAGGTGCTCCGCAGTGTGCGGAAACTCGGCCAGGGCACTGTCCACGTAGGTCTCGTTCCAGGTTTCGACGTCTTCGGGAACGTAGACGACCTGGCGTCCCAGCGCGGCCCCGTAGTCCTGTGCGAACCCGTGCATGTCCTTCAGTTCCGGACCATTGAGCTCGTAGGACTTCGAGATGTGTGGCGCCGGGTCGACCAGGATCTTCACGCACAGCTCCGCCACGTCGTAACCGACGATGGGCGCGAGCCGGTGGTGGCCGAAGGGCAGGCGCAGTTCACCGTTGCTCAGCGGGGCCAGCGCAAGCCAGGTCAAGATGGGGTTCTCGACGAACATGGCCGCCCGCACGTTGACGGTCGGGAGGCCGGACCAGTCCAGCACCTGCTCGGCGACCCAGTGAGCCCGCTGCTGCGGTGACCAGTCCGCGATGAGTCCGCCGAGCCACGCACGCCGTTCTTCCTCCGGCGCGGTCATCTTCTCGAACGTCATGAACGACTGCTCGTACTCGGAGATGTTGACGAAGACCTCGATGTCGCCCTGGGCCCGTGCCGCCGCCGCCATCAAGCTGACGGCGTCGGTGTAGTACGGCGACAGGCTCATGCTGAAGTAGATGCGGCGGACGCCCTTCAGCGCGGCGCTCACATCGGCGATGGTGAGCAGGTCACCGACGAAGACCTCGGCCCCTGCCTGGCGGAGCGAGTGGGCGCGTTCGTCGTCCTGGCGCACGAACGCGCGCACCGGGTGCCCTTGTTCAAGCAGCATGTCGACCATCGTTCGGCTCACGCCACCGATTTCGCCGGCGGCACCGGTGATCAGGATGGGAGTGCGCTCTGGCATCAATGTGTCCTCTGTCTGGTTGGGTGAGTCAGCTGTTCAGAAAGCCCGGATGTGGTCGGCGACCGCCTTGGGCTGCTTGGAGTGAACGCGGTATTGGGTCTCTTTGCGTCAGCCGGCCAGTCGGTTGTACTTGCGGATCTGGGTGTAGAAGATCCGGGAGGGAACGATGCGGCGCAGCGTGCTGATGCGCCCTGCCAGCGGGCCGGTGGTGTACCGCAGCTTCGGATTCCGGTCCGTCGCTGCCGCCACGATCGCCTTGGCGACGGTGGCGGGGGCGTCGCCGTCCCTGACCGACGTCGCGATCACCTGGTCGGCGATGCGGCGCTGCTTCTCGTAGACCTGCAGGGGCGTGTCGGGCTGCGTGCTGTTCGCCTCGAACCCGGTGTTGGTCCCGCCGGGTTCGACGAGGAGGACCCGCACGCCGTGTTCCCGGACCTCGTGGTCCAAGGACTCGGAGTACCCCTCGACCGCATGCTTGGACGCGGCATAGGCAGCCAGGTATGGCGCCGGGATGAGACCGAAGATCGACGAGAGGTTGATGATGCGTCCGCCTCCCCGGGCTCGCATGTGCGGCAGGACCTCCTTCACCGTGCGCATGACGCCGAAGACGTTGATGTCGAAGACGCCCTGGGCCTGCGCGACAGAGTTTTCCTCCGCCGCCCCCGTCAAGCCGATACCGGCGTTGTTGACCAGGACGTCAATCCGCCCGAACCGGTCGACCACCTGCTGGACCGCGGCGGTGACCGATTCGTCGCTGGCTACGTCGAGGTCAAGGAACGTCACACCGTCGAGCGGCGTGACGCGCGAGGTGTCGCGGCTTGTGCCGACCACGTCGAAACCCGCTTCGACCAGTGCGAACGCGCTTGCCCTTCCGATGCCGGATGACGCACCCGTCACGAGTGCCACCGGCCGAGTTTTCGTCATCACAGGCTCCCTGAGTCATTCGAAACCGATCGGTTTCCCTCCACCGTAAACCGATCGGTTTACGTGCGCAAGCTCGGGCAGGGAACCGATCCGGGCCACGTCACCGGCTGCCTTCCGGGCGATCCGTCACCGGAAGGTCGGTGCGTTCGACGGCGCGTCCGCGCGAGGCGTTGCGCCGTACGGTGCGGGAGCTTCGCGGCGCCTGCGGGATCTCGGGGGCGGCCGGGCGGAGCGCTGACATGAGGCGCAGCAGCCCGGCTCCGTGTCATGGCTGCCGGCATCCCGTGGTGTAGGGGCAATGAGCCTGTAGGTCCGCGCCTTTAGGCGGCTTGCTGCCTGAAAGGAACCTGGCCGGCGTCAGTCAGAATGACGGCATGGGCAGGATCAGTGCGCAGGAGAGACGCGAGGGCGTCATCCGCGCAGTGATCGCCGAGTTCGCGCTCATGGGCTACTGCGGCACTTCTGTCGAGGTCATTGCCAAGCGCGTCGGTGTCACATTGCCGTACCGCTTCCGGCTCTTCCCGGGCAAGAAGACGATCTTCGTCGCCGCCTTGATGCGGAGCATGGAAGACGCCGCATGGCTTTCGAACGGGCGGCCAACGGCGTGGAGGGCGGAGAGCAGGCCCTCCACGCAATGACGAACGCTTACACGGGACTGATCTCGACGCACCCTGAAACGCTCCTGTTGCAGATGCAGGGATACGCCATCGTGGCCGCCGCCGAGGCTCAGGGCGATGACCGGATCAGCGAACTGCAAACCGTGCACCTGCCGCTGGGGTGCGATGTCAACGAGACGGCGACCTTCCTCGCGCACGGCATGCTCGTCAACACCCTTACGGCCATTGGGCTCGCCTCTGATTGCCGGGAAGCAAGGGCGTGAAGCCATGGGAGCTGCGCCGGCTGCCGGAGACGAGCATCAACCCGAAGAGCGCATCGGTCACCCGAGCCTGCTCGAAATGGGATGCGTCAGCGCACGCCTGCTGCGTCGAGCAGGGTGCCCACCGTGGGCGCGATGAGCCCTGTCAGCCTGTCGGCTCCGATCCCTGCGCGGGCGCTGGCGCCGTCGAAGACCAGGCTGAGCTGCCGGGCCAGCAGGTCGGGATTGCTTGCGCCACCCTGTTCGGCCCCGGCGCGGAAGAAGGCTGTCAGGTTCTCCTTGATCCGGTGGGCCACCCGGCTTGCGGGGTGGCTCTGATCCTTGAGCTCGATCTGAACAGCCAGGTACGGACAGCCTCGGAACTCGGGCGCACCCGCCTGCAACTCCACCTGCTCGAAGACGTGCAGGATCTGCTCGCGAGGTGAACGGTCATCGTCAGCTGCAGGCAGGAGTGTCGCCACGAAGGCAGATGCGCGTTGCTCCAGGCTTGCCGCCAGCAGTTCGTCCTTGCTCTCGAACAGCTGGTACATGGAGCGCTTCGACACCCCCGCCGCCTTGCACAGTGCCTCGACGCCGATGCCGACACCATCTCGGTAGGTGAGCGTGGCCGCCGCCTCCAGCAGCCGCTCTCGGGGACTTGGCTTCGCCTCGGTGGTCATACCGCGAGATTAACTCGATTCCGACGAAATGAAAACCGATCGGTTTTTGGGGTCCATAGGGGGCGGTACCCGGCGCCGCGCACAGCTGAGCGCACACCTGAGGTCCGCAAAGAGTCGCGGCGACGGCCCCGGGGGAGAGACCGTCGCCGCGCCTTGCTGGTGTGGCGCGCCTGCTGTCCCCGCAGGGCGACACACATGGGGGTCACTCCGCACTATGACCCCGTCCTGGGTGGACGCGTGCGTACGTTCCGCTACGCCGGGAGGGCGGCTTTCTCAGCCTTCGTCTCGAGCGGGATGCGGTGCAGCCCCTTGCGGTCGTACCACCCCGTCACGCCGAAGCCGAACAGCGCGGCCACCATGAGGCCGGCGGCCATCATCACCCAGCCCCGGGTCAGACCCGCGTCGCCCTGGGCGTCGTAGTAGAGGATCGAGCGGATGCCATCGGTGATCTGCCGCAGCGGCTCGAACTCCGCGAGGAAGCGGTAGAAGGCGGGCAGCGCCTCGATGGGGGTGGTGGCCCCGGCCGTCGGCACCGCCATCCCGATGAAGATCAACGTGACCACCAGCATGCCGGGCGTGCCGAAGACGGCAAGGAGTGTGAGAGCACCGATCCCGGAGACCGCGATGGCGCACACCGAGTACAGCCACAGCAGCGACAGGTGGTCGGCGTCCATGCCCATGACGCCGACCGCGCCCACCATGACCAGGCTCCCCATCAGCAGGGACAGTCCGGCCATGAGGGTGCTGCTGATGGCGAGGGTCTGCACGCGGGTCGCCCGGATCAGCGGGCGGTGCAGGCGCCGCGGGCCCATGTCGTTGTGGGTGTAGCCGAGGGCGTGGTCCACCTGACCGCTGATGACGTTGGCGGAGAGCATGCCGCAGACCACGAGGACCAGCGCGTAGTAGAACGCCGTCAGGCCCAGACCGCTGTGTGAGTCGAGCGGGTGCCCGTCCTTCACTGTGACGGCGGCGGGGTCGGCGAGCAGGATGCGCGTGGCTGCGGGCAGCTTGGTCTGCCCGGCCCGTGCGGTCAGTTCCCTGCCCACCTGGAGTGAGGCGCTCTCGGCCGCCTGAGTCGTCGCCGTCCGAGCCAGGCCGGAGCCCAGGCTGCCGGCGGACTGGTTGGTCAGCACCGTCAGTGTTGGGCGAACGGGGCTCTTGGCGCCTGCGGCGGCGGTCAGTGTGGTGATGGAGGCGGTGAAGCTGTCGGGCACGACGAGCGCGCCGTACAGCTTGCCCTTGCCGAGTTCCTCCCTCGCCTCCTTCTCGTCCATCACCTTCCAGTCGATCTTGTCCCCGCTCGCAGTGGACTTCTTGACCGACTCGGTGATCTGCGCTCCCAGGTTGATCTGCTTGCCCCCGGCGGCGGTCCCCTTGTCGGCGTTGACGAGACCGACGGGCAGCTTCTTCATGTGATCGACCGGATCGATGTTGGCACCGACGTAGAACACGGTGAACAGCAGCGCGAGAACGCCTGTGATGACGCCGTTGGCGATCCACAGGGGTTTGGCGCGCAGGACGCGGAAGGGGTGAATCCCACTCATGACTTACTCCGGTCTCGACAACACAGCCGCATCGGGAGGAGACCGGACGGCGTCGTTGCGGGCCGGCGACCCTCAGAACGTTCAACCCTCGGCGCCCACGGCCGCCGAAGAGCGGTGGCCCTGACTGCCGTCGGTGACGGCGCCCAGATCGCGCTCAGACCGTTCCCTCATATGAAACCGGTCGGTTTCGGCTCATCGTAAACCGATCGGTTTTCAAATTCCAAGTCGAGGTCTTGATCTCTGTCCCAGCAGTGCCGGGAGGCTGCCTGCCGGCGACAGGGCCGGCCGCGCGGTCGGCATGTCCCGGCTGATATCCGTGTTCGCCGCTATCCGGTCGAAGCGTCGTACACGGAAGAACGCCTCCTGCACCAGGAGCAGGCTCCCGTGTTCGCCGATGGCAGCGAGGGCGTTCGCGACCGAGTACGGGTGGGGTCGGTCGGAAGCAGGGATGGCGACAACCTCTGCGTGGAGCGAGTGGGCGGAGGGCGCTGGGTCAGGAGGCTGCGGGGCGTTGCGTCGGGGGGTGCCAGCCGCCGGTGACTTCCTTGACGGGTTTGTGGGGGGAAGCGGCGCTGGGCGTATTCCTGGGCGTGTGAGCCCGGTAGGACGTAGAGGGTTTCCTTCTTGTCCTGGAGTGGTCGCAGGACCGCATGCTGGGCTCCCTGCGGACGATCTCGACGGCGACGCTGAGATGGGCGCCATGTTCTGCTCGGCTTCGATCCGACGGGCAACATCGAGCCCAATGTGCCGATCATGCTGTTCGCGCTGATCTTCGGACTCTCCATGGACTACGAGGTGTTCCTGTGTCCCGGATGCGGGGGCAGTACGACCAACTGGACGACAGCACGGCCGCCGTGGCGACGGGGCTGCAGTCCATCGGCCGCCTGGTCGTGAGCGCCGCGCTGCTGATGTGCGTGCCGCTCGCGGCGATCGGGATGAGCGGCGGGCTGACCATGAAGCTCTTCGGCGTCGGCACGGTGTTCGCGGCCCTGGTGGACGTGCTGGTTGTGCGCATCCTGCTGGGGTCGGCCGTCATGAAGCTGATGGGCAGGGCGGCTTGGTGGGCTCCGGGCCCGCTGGCCCGCTTCTGCGCCCGGTACGGCATCAAGGAGACCCGATGTGCCGACCGACACCGACAAGCCGGTTCCCGTAGCGGGCTGAACCCGGCGAGGAGGGGCCGAAGCGCCTTCCCCCGAGGCGCTTCGGCCCCCGTTTCCGCCTTCGGTGACGCGGCCCGGACCGTTTCACTGTCTGAGCTTGCACATTGAAACCGATCGGTTTACGGTAATGGAAACCGATCGGTTTCTCATTGTGGAGGTAGTCATGACCGCACTGAAGGGCGCAAACGTCTTCGTCACCGGCGGCAGCCGCGGGATAGGCAAGGCCCTGGTGGAGGAGCTCTATGTGCGCGGCGCCGGCAAGGTGTACGCCACGGCCCGCGACCCGCGCAGCGTGACGCATCCCGACGCCGTCCCGGTGCCACTGGAGGTCACCGACCCGGCTTCCGTGGCGGCGGCCGCCGCGCAGGCGGAAGATGTCACCGTACTGATCAACAACGCCGGTGCGGCCGTCGGCGCGTCCTTCCTCGAGTCGCCGGTCGACGACGTGCGCCGGGAGTTCGAGACCAACTTCTACGGCCCGCTGCTGGTCGCCCGGGCCTTCGTGCCGGTCATCGAGCGCAACGGTGGCGGCCACATCCTCAATGTGCACTCCGTGCTGTCCTGGCTGGCCCTCGGCGGCTCCTACAGTGCCTCCAAGGCCGCTCTGTGGTCGCAGACGAACTCCCTGCGCCTGGAGCTGCAGCCGCGCGGTATCGCTGTCACCGGACTGCACGTGGGATACGTGGACACGGAGCTGGCGGTTGGCGTCGACGCACCCAAGTCCGACCCTCGTGACGTCGCAGTACTCGCCCTCGACGGCGTCGAGGCGGGAGCGTACGAGGTTCTCGCCGACGACATCTCACGGCAGGTCAAGGCGGGCCTTGCCGGGGACCTGGCAGAACTGTATGCGCAGCTGGCGAGGTAGGGCGCGGACCGCAGCGAGGGCCGTGGTCGCGCGCCATCGGCGTCACCGCCCTCCCTGCCGGACCGTACCCAGGTCACCCATCCGCAGTTCACACACAGGGAGTCGGCGAGATGGTCAACCAGGAGTCACGTCCCACGATTCACATCCCGGGGACCACCAGCCACACCATCGCTCCGCGCAGGGGATGCCACCTCCGTGAGGGAACGCTGCGCTACCTCAAAGCGGGCACTGGTGCTCCCGTGGTCCTGCTGCACACCGTGCGCACGCAAGCCGAGCATTTCCGCTCCCTCATTCCGTTGATCTCGGATCACTACACCGTGTACGCCCTCGATCTCCCGGGGATGGGCTACTCCGAGATCGTGCCTGGTGCGTCCTACCAGGAACCGGAGATGCGCGCGGGCGTCGAGCGGCTCCTCACCGAACTCGACCTCTATGACGTGACGTTGGTCGGGGAGTCCCTGGGGGCGGTGCTCGCCCTGACCGCCGCGGCCGATCTGCCGGAGCGGGTACGGCGCGTCGTCGCGGTGAACACGTATGACTTCCGCGACGGAATCGCCCGGTCCAGCCCACTCGCCCGCATGGTGATCGGCGGTGTTCTCACTCCGGGAGTGGGCCCCGTGGTCGCCCGGCTGGAGAACAAGACCGTACTTCGCGGGATCCTGCAGGGCGGGCTGGGTGACAAGACCGCTTTGCGGGCGGACTACGTGGACGAGCTCCTCCAGGTGGGCAGCCGCCCCGGCTACCCGACCGTCGCCCGGGCCGTCTACCAGAACCTGCCCAGCCTCATCGCGGCCCGCTCGCGCTACACCGAAGTCAAGGCCCCCATCCACCTCGTCTACGGAGAGAAGGACTGGTCCCGGCGGTCGGACCGGGAAGCCGACAAGGAGCTGCTGCCTGCCGCCGATTTCATGCAGGTGCCGGGAGCAGGCCACTTCATCGCTCTGGAACGGCCCGACGTGCTGGGCGACCTGTTGAACACGGTGGCGTGACCGCCCGGCGTCTTGGCGCACAAAGGAGCAGCACATGACGGAGATCCAGACCGAGTTCGATGTTCCGGCGGAGATGCGTGACGGCACGGTGCTGCGCGCGGGTGTCTACCGGCCTGGCGGTACGGGACCGTGGCCGGTACTGCTGAGTCGGCCGCCGTACGGCAAGAACACGCCCGTGGCGGCCATCGGGCTCGATCCCTTGGCGGCGGTCAGGCGCGGCTTGATGGTCTCAAGGCGATCGCGCCGCTGATCACGCGGTCCGATCCGGACGACGGCCTGTGGACGCGGGGCGGCGCCATCGAGCTCGGCATCACCGTGCCCTGGTCCCTCATGCAGGGCGCCGACACCCTGATGCGCCGGCACCGCACCGACCTCGACGGGCTCGTGAGCAGCGTCACCGGGCTCGTGCAGGATCTCGACGGCCTGGCGAGCGGCGGTATCGGGGAGCTGCCCGCAGGGCGGCTTCCCGCGTTCGCCCGGCACGGCCTGCCCGAGCTGGGCTATGAGCCTTCCCGGCGGGAGCCCGACTGGGCGCGGTCCTGTCGCGTCGCGGGCCGGCACGACGAGGTCGACCTGCCGACGTTCCAGCTCGGCGGCTGGTACGACATCTGTCGTGATGGGCCTGTACGCCGAGTTTCAGCCGGCCGACCGCATCTCCGCACAGCCTTCCGGCCTTGGTCAACCTGACGCAGAATCCACCGAGCTCAGGCCAGGCGCTGCCGCCTGTCGGCGACACCGCACCTGCGGCGCCGGCATCTGGATCACGAAGTCATTGGAGTACTAGGCGAATTGACGCTCAGTAAGTAGGTTGGCTGTCTCGGTGACCGAAGGGGCGGACGGCATGACACGGATCGGGGAGATGCGGCTCAGTGATGGGACCGCGTTGCGAGTCGAGGTCGACGGCCTGCAGGACAGCGGAATTGATCGGGTGGGCCGGGGGTCGCCTTCCGATGTGGTCCGCGGCTCCGCCGAGACCCTTCAGGATGCGCTGGCGCACATCAGGCCGGCGGTCGAGGCGGTCGCTGACTGCGTCAGGGGTCTGACGAGCGCGCCTGACACGGTGAGCGTCGAGTTCGGGATCAAGCTATCTGCGGAAGCAGGAGTCGTGGTGGCGAAGGCGGCGAGCGAAGCCAACTTCGCTGTGCGTCTGGAGTGGAACACGAGCGAGCCGCAATGACGAGCCCGGCGGCTTTACGTGGGGGGAGGCCGCTGGAGTCATCGCTCGTCCGGATCCACGGCGTCAGTGATGTCGCGGGAGCGGGCTTTCTCGTGGCGCCCGACGTCATATGCACCTGCGCACATGTGGTCGCGGATGCGCTGGGCCTCTCGCGGGATCTCGAGACCGCGCCCGCCGAGGCCATACGAGTCGACTTTCCGCTGCTCCGTGACGCGGACGGGGCCGTCCCTGCAGCGCTGGCCGGCGTTGTCTCCTGGAAGCCTGTCATGGAGGACGACAGCGGAGACGTGGCACTGCTGCGCTTGGATCAGCTCGTACCCAACGCGCACCCGGTGGCCCTGGTGGACGGCACGTCCGTGTGGGGGCACGCTTTCCGGGCGTATGGATTCCCGGGCGGTGGTAACCACGGAATGTGGGCGACCGGCAAGCTTCGGAGCGTACAGGGAGCGGGTTGGGTCCAGATGGACACCGACGCCGACAGCAGGCCGATCACCAAGGGCTACAGCGGCGCAGCAGTGTGGGACGAGGTACAGCGCGGAGTCGTAGGACTGGCCGTCGCTGCCGGTCGGGGCGAGTTGGCGGGGACCTCGTTCCTCATACCGTCCGAGTCGCTGGTGGACGAGGAGGTCCTGCGACCGACCTGCCCGTTCCGCGGCCTTGAGGCGTTCGACGAGGGGGACGCCCAGTTCTTTCATGGCCGCGAGGACGAGACCGGGCGGCTGGCTGAGTCGATCGCCCAGCGGCCCTTCACGGTGGTGGTCGGACCTTCCGGATGCGGCAAGTCTTCCCTGATCCGCGCCGGTCTCCTGCCGCGGCTTCGGGCAGACGGCATGGACATTTCCATCCTGCGCCCGGTGCCGGGGGACGAGCCGGAGGCAGTGCTGGCGCATGCGCTCGTGGCTGTTCTGGAGCCGGGGACAGGGGAGATCAATCGGCTCAGCAAGGCTGATGGGCTGGCGCGGCTGCTCCGGGACGGATCGGTGGACGAGACGAGCCGCAACGGCATCGGTGGGACGGGGCCCGGCGAGGTTCCGCCGGGACCCACTGACCGCCTGCCTGCGGCTGTGGCCGGCCTGCGGGACGCACTTGAGAAGCGGGCCGGTAATAGCGGCCACCTGATCTTCGTCGACCAGCTGGAGGAGTACGCCGCTGCCGAGCCGGCCGCCGCTCGCACCCTGCTCAGCCTGCTCGTCGCGCTGACAGGACCACCGCGGCCGACAACCGGGTACGGACTGCGGGTCGTGGCCACCGCACGCCAGGAGTCCATGGACATCCTGGTTACGTCCCGGACGTCCGGAGCGCTGAGCGACGCCGTTCTCTTCCTTGCCGCGCTCGACGCCGATGACTTGTACCGAGCCATCACGGCCCCTGTCGCTGCGGTGCCGGGGCTGTGGCTGGAGCCGGGGCTTGCCAATCGCATCATCGAAGACGCGGTGGATCAGCCCGGGCGGATGCCGCTGGTGGAGTTCACTCTCACCCGGCTCTGGGAGGGGCGCGAAGGCTCCCTGCTCAGCCATGCTGTGTACGAGGAACTCGGCGGTGTGGCCGGAGCCCTGGTGGGCTATGCGGACGAGACCTACCACGCGCACGTTCCCGCATCCGAAGAGCCTGTCGCGCGCCGGCTGTTCGTGCAACTGGCCCGCCCCGACGACCGCGGTGGCTATGTTCGCCGCACCACGCCGGTCACCCAGCTCGACCCCGCAGCGGTGGCTCTGGCCCGCCGCCTGGCCCGGGGCAAGCTTGTCGTCATCGGCCGCACCGCGTCCGGCACGGAGATTGTCGACCTCACGCACGAGGCTCTGACCCGGCTTTGGCCCACCCTGCGCGACTGGTTGGACGACAGCAGGCATTTCCGGCTATGGCAGGAGCAGCTGCGCACGGAAATGGGGCGCTGGCATGAGAAGGGCCGAGAGACGAAGGCCCTGCAGCGGGGAAGGACCCTCGCCGAGAGCAGGGAATGGTCGAGGCAGCGGCCTGAGGATGTGGCCGACGACGAACGCTCCTACATCGACGCCGGCAGACGGTACGAGGAGCGGACAGTCCGTCGGCTGCTGGCGGCCGGGGCAGTACTCATTGCGCTGCTCCTCGTAGTGGGGACGCTGGGCAAGATCGCTTTCGATACCAGTCAGGAACTCAGGATTCAGCTGCGCACCCTCGCGTCGCGCGCCCTGGCTGAGGAGTCCGGTAGGCGGCAGGCCGAGGCTCCGGGGACGGCTGTGCAGTTCGCGCTAGCTGCCTGGCACGCGGGACAGACGTTGCAGGCCCAGGAAGCATTGCTCAATCAGTACGTGCGGGCTCAGTCTGTGCGTAATGCCCACACGGGCTTATGGCGCGGTCGCGTACGAGACCTGGACTCGACTCCGGACGGGCGCACCGTAGTAGTGCGGTCCAAGCCGGGGGGAAGCGACCCGTATCAGGTGTCTGTCGTGACCGGCGCGATGGAGGACAAGCCGCGCCACTACACGCTTCCCGATGTGCCCGACACAGATCAGCGCGGCCAGGTGAGCCCGGACGGGCGGCATTACGCGGTGGCCATGCCGGGCGGCACAGTGTGGCTCTGGCGACTGGATGGGAAAAGCAGTGCCCCGACCCGGCTGGGACGCAGCCTCACGGGCGAGCTTGATGGGGTCAGCGCGGGGCTGGACTTCAGCGCGGACGGAAGCCGTCTCCTGAGGATGCTGGACATCCATACTCCAGGCGCCGAGGGGGCCGAACCGCAAGCCTTCCTCGACGTATGGGATCTGACGACTCTCAAAGAACTGCCGGTGTCGGACGCGGTGGTGTCCACAGCCGGATACCAGAGCGTGGGCTTCGGAAAGACCCCCGACACCGTGGTCGTCACCACCAAGGGTTCCACAGATGCCAGAACTCCCGACGGGGGAGTGCTGCGGGACCTGCGCACCGGCGACATCCTGCACAAGATCGTGGCCGACGAGAATGACTGGGTGTCATCCGATGTCACGGGTGCGTACGGTTTTGACACCGACGAACACGATGGCTACGCCGACATCACACTCGGCAGGAAGGGCACGGACGACACCTATGTGACACGGCTGCCCATGGATGACGAACCGGGCTACGAGGACCCGGTGATCGCAATGGCAGACCACAAGGACGACGGGCTGATAGTACTGTCCCCAGTCGGAGACACACTGGTGGCAGCCTATGTGCGGCCCGTTGGCCGACCCGATGACACAGCCGAGACCATACGGTCTGTTATGTCGCCGGACGGACGGCGAGTCGCGGGACTGACTGATCATCAGGTTCGGGTGGTCGACCTCGCACGCGGCAGCAGGACAGACATCAAGCTGCCAGACTCGGACGGCCGCGCCGAGAAAGGGAAATGGGACGTCGCCTGGACGGCGGATTCGAAGCGTCTGGTGCTCTGGGAGAAGCGTCCTCGTCTGTTCGTCTACCAGGGCGACGCCTTGTCCCACCGCAGGGACATACCGCTGGACACTGGTGCTGAGAGCGGCGAGTTGGAGAGCACGATCGACGCGGTTGAGCCCCTGCCCAGCGGCGACGTCGCCGTTCTGACAGCAGGCGGAGCCCTGCTCCGGGTGGACCCGGAGCTCGCTGTGCAAACGGGGAAGCCCCTGTACGTCGATCGCTCCCCGGTCATCCAGACCTTCCCCGGATCCCTGGGCCAGCTCCGCGGCCGCCCGGACAACCCGCACCAGGTCGCCGTGGTAACACGCAATGACACGAAGCTGGGCAGGATTCAGATCTGGGACATCCTGGCTCGCAAGCAGGCGAAGGTGTTGCAAGGAGATGAGATCAGTACCCGTTTCGACGAGAGCGACCCCAGCCAGCTGGCATTCTCCCCGGATGGCCGGTACCTCCTGGTGGAGAACAATGACGCCAGGCTGCACCGCTGGGACATCGGCAAGCAGTTGGTGGTCGGCAAGCCCATGTCCATGGCGACCGGTGACAGCGTCAAAGGAGTCACGAGCAGCGGACTAGTAGTCACGCAGGAGATAGGCGGCATCGGCTACAAACTGTGGAGAGGCAACGGTGATCGCATCGGCACCATCCCGAGCCGTGAGTCCACGGCTGTCCTGCGAGGTTCCGAACTCATGGTGGAAAGCGAAGGCAGGCGCAACACCTTCGACCTCCGGGCCGATGCCTGGTTCACCCATCTGTGCACGAGTGTGGAACGCCCCTTCACTGCAACCGAGCGCAAGATTCTTCCCTCTGGTACCCCGCCTGAGGCTCCCTGCGGCCCTGGCGCTGCCACGAACCGATAGGGCCCGCTGACCAGGGCTTCGGCGTAGTCGTCCAAGGCCGGTTCGTGATGATCCGTCAAGGCGGTGTGGGCGCCGGGAACATGACAGGCGCGGACTTCCAAGATCATGGAGTTCTCCACGCCCCGTGACCTCGATGGAAGACCCTGCCTGCCGACGCATCATCGCCGATCCCGCCCGCGCTTGACCAGCTGCGCGAGCATCCCCAGGCCGCCCCCGGCGAGGTCCCCGGCCTCTTGGAACGGTTGGCCGAGGTACCCCGCGTGATCCGCGCGGGGTGCGGCACGCACTGGTCGTCGTGCTCGCGTTGACCGCGTGTGCGGAGCTGGCCGGGCGACCTACCTGCTCGCGGTCGGGGAGTGGATCGCCGACGCCCCGCGGCCCGTCCTCGATCGCCTCGGTGTACGGATCGATCCGCGGTTCCCGAAACGGTGCCCGCCGGTGGAGGCGACGGTGCGATTGCTGTTGGCCCGCCTGGACGGTGACGCGCTGGACCGGGCGGTCGGCGGCTGGCTCGCCGACCGGCGTCGCGCGCCTCAGAGGCAGCCTCGCGCGCCTCAGAGGCAGCCTCGCGCGCTGGCCGTCGACAGCAAGAGCCTGCGGGGTGCGGCCCGCGCACACGGCCGCAAGATCCACCTGCTCGCCGCGTGCGAGCACACCACCGGCCTGGTCCTCGCCCAGCTCGATGTGGGCGAGAAGACCAACGAAATCACCTGTTTCCACCAGCTGTTGGAAACGGTGGCCGATCTGGCGGACACCGCCATGACCAGCGGCGCGATGCACACCCAGCGCGAGCACGCCTACTACCTCCGGGGCCGGGACGCGCACTGCATCGTGATCGTGAAGGGGAACCAGAAAAAGCTCCGCAAGCAGCGTGTCGGGGCAGGATCGACGCGATGGTCTGACGGGTGGGGCGGACCTGCCGCTGGCGCTCTGGCTGAGGCCTGGCCTGATTGTCGGAGGAGAGTCGCGGCTCCTATTGGTCGAAGCTCAGCCACACGAATAGGAGCCCCAGCAGTGTGAAGCACCCGGTGATGAGGATGCCTTGGGCCGGCAGCAGGGCGTCTTCCTCGAACTCGATGTAGTGCCCGTCGAGGGTGGTGAAGCCGTGGACGTGGTGCCAGGATCCCCAGTCCCACCCAACACATTGTCATCTCCGCAGGGTTGTAGTGATGCGGCCACAGGAAATGGTCGAGCTGGGCCTCGCGCTCGTCGCCCCAGGCCCGGCAGCTCTTGAGGGTCTCCCTCTTGCAGGTCGCGTTCCAGCTCTCCGCGAGCGCGTTGTCCGCCGAGCTGCCGATGGCGCTCATGTAGTTCCGTCCGGGAATCTCAAGATCCCCGACAGGATCCTTCTCTGATGTCTCATCAGTTTTCTTCTGTTGCTTGCAGCCCTCTTTCACTGACATGTGAACTGTGAAATTGTACGGTCACACTTTTGGTGGCATGACAGCTCCGGGAGTGCTCAACTCCCGTTGCCATCACGGTCCGCACCCCCCACCGCCGTGCCCCATGCACGGCTGCCGACTGGCCTGGAGGCCATCGCTATGCGCACACCCCCCACCCTCAGGAAACTCGCCCGACTGCTGATACCTACCTTGGCCGCTGGCCTGGGGCTCACCATGCTCGCCCCCAATGGCGGGGCGGCTCCGGTCGGCGCCGGGGCACCCAAGCCCGCACCGAGGTCGGCCCCCGCCCCACAGCCCGCCTCCGCCACCGTGCTTGCCGCCGACCTCGCACCCGGGCACGCAGCCGACCCCGCGCGGTCGGCCACGAAGGCCTCGAATTCCGCGCAACGCCCTCCGCTCCCCGCGGCCCAGAACGCCGCAGAGCGCAAGCAGGTCCGCTCTGCGGCGAAGGCCGCGGCGGACTGCAACGTCAGCGACTTCACCTCGAAGACCGGCGCTGCCCTGGTCGAGCAGATCAAGCAGTCGGAAACCACCTGTATCAACACGCTGTTCGGCGTGGCAGGTGAGGACTCCAAAGCCCTCTTCCGTGAGGAACAGATGGTCACGGTGGCGAACGCACTCAAGGATGTCGCGACCAACTACCCGGGGGACAACAGCACTTTCGCAGCCCAGGTGGTGCTGTACCTGCGCGCCGGCTACTACATCCAGTACAACCAGCCGGAGAACGTCGGCGAATACGGCCCGACGCTGAAGAGCGCCATTCAGGGCGCCCTGGATGCCTTCTTCGGCTCGTCCCACGCCTTCGACGTCACCGAGGCCAACGGAGAGACCCTGGCCGAGACGGTCACGCTGATCGACAGCTCCGGAGAGAACGCCCGCTACCTCGACGTGATCAAGCGCTTGCAGAAGGACTACAACTCGTCGTACGACCAGTTCTACTGGATGCTCACGGCGGTCAACAACACCTACACCGTGCTCTTCCGCGGCCACCAGCTGCCGGAGTTCGTGGAAGCCGTGAAGGCGGACCCGAGCGTCCTCACCGGACTGCGTGACTTCGTCGTCGCCCACGACGATCTGCTCGGCACCGACAAGTCCTACCTGGCCAGCAACGCCGGACGCGAACTCGGCCGCTTCCTGCGGCACGCCGACCTCAAGGGCGCCGTCAAACCGTTGGCCAAGGAGCTGCTCGGCCGCAGCGAGATCACTGGACGCACCGCCGCGCTCTGGGTCGGCCTTGCCGAGATGACGGACGAGTACGACAAGGAGAACTGCGCCGAGTACGACACCTGTGAACTGCAGAACCGCGTGCGTGATGCCGTGCTGACGGTCAAGCACGCATGCGGTCCGAGCGCGAAGATCCTCGCACAGGAGCTCACCGCGTCCGAATTGTCGGCCACGTGCGACAGCGTCCTCAAGCAGGACCCGGTCTTCCACGACATCGTCAAGGACAACGGTCCGGTCAAGGACGACAACAACACCAGCATCGAGATCGTCGCCTTCAACTCCAGTACCGACTACAAGACCTACGCCGGTGTCGTCTTCGGTATCGACACCAACAACGGCGGCATGTACCTGGAGGGCGACCCGGCCGCTGAGGGCAACCAGCCGCGCTTCATCGCCTACGAGCAGCCGACCCAGGACGGCGCCTTCCAGATCTGGAACCTCAACCACGAGTACACCCACAACCTCGACGGCCGCTACGACATGTACGGCGACTTCGCAGCCGGGCAGACCACCCCGACCGTGATGTGGATCGAGGGCCTCGCCGAGTACGTCTCCTACTCGTACCGCGGCATCACCTACGACAGGGCGATCGAGGAGGCGGGCAAGAACACCTACAAGCTCAGCCAGCTCTTCGGGACCACCTACGACAACGCCGACACCACCCGTATCTACCAGTGGGGCTATCTGGGCGTCCGTTACATGCTCCAGTCGCACCCCGAGGACGTGGCCACCCTGCTCGGCCACTACCGCGCAGGCGAGTACGACGCGGCCTACACCCTGCTCCGCGACACCATCGGCACCAAGTACGACGCCGACTTCGCCGACTGGCTGAGCAAGTGCGCCGGCGGCGACTGCGGCCAACTGCCGACCCGGAGCGGACGGTGACCGAGACCCCGGTCACCGGCAAGAACTGAGCCAGGAGAGCCTGGTGTCCCGCGCACCGTTCGTGCGCGGGACACCAGGCTTCTCAACTGCCCCGGTTAATCTGTCAATCCTCTGAAAACGTGGAGGCTCCTCCGGGACCTGGGCCAGGTGTGGGAACCGCTTCCGCCGGCGAGCGTACGCGGGACTTCCGGCGCAGGCGCCCGGACAGCCGTCGCGGACTCTGCGCAGGATCACCGGGGACCTCGATGAAGGTGGCGTGGCCTCACCGGCATGCTGAGGGAGTCCCGTCGCCCTCCTCGCCGCAGGGCACCGCCGCAGCGCAGTCCGGTAGCCGCGCCGCATGCGGATGCCGCCGACGCCAGCGTGCGTACACCGGGGCGGCGGAGCAGGACGTGAGGTAGCCCGCCGAGACCGTGCGCAGCAGTGCTTCGCCATGTGCGGCGAGGGGGCCGTCCCGGTGCCAGGCCAGAACATGGCGGTACCAGAGGGGATTTCCGGCCAAGGGGCGGACGGTGACGCCCGGGGACTCCAAGAAGGTGGCCTGGCAGAGGCTGACGGCCAGACCGACGCGGACCAGCTCGGTCAACTGGCGGCCTTCGGCCTCGTACGGAGTGGCGGGCCTGTGGCCGGTCAGCGCACACACGGAGTCCCAGTACTCGCGGGTGCGGTCGCCGTCGGGCCGGGGCACCGCCCAGTCGTGGTCGGCGAGTTGGGCCAGGGACACGGACTCCTCGGCGGCCAGCGGGTGGGCCGAGGGCAGCAGGGCGAAGACCGGCTCGGTGACCAGTGGGGCGAGGACGATCCCGTCGTGCGGGGGCAGCTCCTGGTCGGGGTGGTCGCCGAGGGCTGCCGCTTCCAGCCGACCGGCGGCGAGGTCGCCGAGCAGTACACCCGGCGAGTACTGGCACCGGGCCGTCACCTCCGCTCCGGGCAGTGACTCCCGTACGGCCATGACGAGATGGCCGAGCAGGGGTGCCCCGACCGAACCGATTCGGACCCGGTGCGGGGACGCCAACCGGCGAGCGGCGCGGGCGGTGTCGGAGAGCAGCGCGTCGATGCCCGGCAGGATGGCGTGGGCCCGGGCCAGCACCAGCTCGCCGAAGGGCGTGGGCCGGGCGCCGTCCTGCCGCCGGTCGAAGAGCGCTCCGCCCAGCATGGACTCGATGCGGCGCAACTGGGCGCTGAGCCCGGGCTGTGTCATCGACAGCGAGGCGGCGGCCCGGGTGAGGCTGCCGGCCTCGGCGATCGCGCGCAGCACGCGCAGATGCCGTACCTCCAGATCCATGGCGCGGATGTTATGGACCGGCGACAGCTTTCGGACAGAGGATTGGCGCCCTCAGTCTTATGTGAAATGTCACACGTCATTCATGGAAAGGCCGTGAACCATGAGACAGTCCCCCGGCGAGTCCACGAGAAGCCTGCTGGCCGCCCTCGTCGCCGCCCTGCTGCTCCTGCTCGCCCTCCTCACCGCCCCGTCCGCCCACGCGGCGGACACGCCTTCGGCCTGCGCTCTGCGCGGCACCACCGGCTGGACGGACGAGGGGCACGACACGGACTACTCCGTGTTCCAGCGCCCCGCGGGCACCCTCCAAGTCGCCATGGTCTTCGTGGACTTCCCCGACGCACCCGCCACCGAGACCCCGGCCGATGACGCGGCGCAGATCACCCCCGGCGCCGACTGGCTGTGGAACGCCTCGTACGGCAGGACCTGGCTGGCGATCGAGCAGCACCAGCGGTGGGTTCGCATGCCGCACCCCTCCACGGACTACGGCTTTGAGCGCGGCCTGACCCACGAGACGCACGAGGCGTACCTCAGGGACGCGGTCACCGCGGCCGATCCCTTCGTGGACTTCTCGCGTTACTCGACGGTGTACGTCGTGCCGACGCGCAACGCGAAGGCGATCTCCTTCACCCCCACCTATGTGTACGAGCCGGACACGGCCGGAGTCGTCGCCGACGGCACCACCGTGAAGTGGGCGGTCACCTTCGGCCAGGACATGTGGCACTGGGGCGCCAAACTGGTCGGCCACGAGACCGCCCACACCTTCGGGCTGCCCGACCTGTACGCCTTCGACGCGGCGAGCGACGCCCACCGCTTCGTCGGCGGCTGGGACGTGATGGGCCTGATCGGCGGCCCGGGGTCGCAGTTCTTCGCCTGGCACTCCTGGAAGCTCGGCTGGACCGACGACGGCCAGGTCGTGTGCCGGGCATCGGTGGGCAGCGACACCGTGTACCTCACCGCCGTGGAGTACGGCGGCGGGACCAAGATGGCGGTGATCCGCACCAGTGCCACGACCGCGTACGTCGTCGAGTCGCGGCGCGCCGTCCACGCCGACACAGGCGTCTGCTCTACCGGCGCGCTGGTCTACCGGGTCGACACCGCCGCGGAGACGGGCCACGGCCCGGTCCGGGTCATGGACGCCAAGCCGGCCACCACCCCGGCGAGCGGCTGCCGCCCGTTGGACGACGCCCCCTACTGGAGCGGCGAGTCGTTCACCGACGCGGCGGCCGGTGTCCGCATCGAGGTGCTCGGCGCGGACGGCTACGGAGAGACGGTACGCATCTCCAAGTCATAAGCCGCACACAACAGTTGCGCCCCCGGCTCGCTCGCGGAGCCGGGGGCGCAACCATGGGGTCAGGCCCCCTCGGGGAAGTGGCAGGCGACCTGTCTGGCCTCGCCCGGGGAGGCGATCCGCAGCAGCGGCGCCTCGGTCCGGCAGATCTCCTGCGCCTTGGGGCAGCGCGGGTGGAAGGTGCAGCCGGGCGGTGGAGCGGCGGGGCTCGGCGGGTCGCCGAGCAGGGTGATCCGCTCGCGGGACCGCTCGGCCGCCGGATCGGGCAGCGGCACGGCGGACAGCAGCGCCCGGGTGTACGGGTGGGCGGGGGCCGCGTATACCCGTTCCTTGGTGCCGATCTCGACGATCCGGCCCAGGTACATCACCGCGACCCGGTCGCAGACCCGCTTGACGACCGACAGGTCGTGGGCGATGAACAGGTAGGCGAGGCCGAGTTCGCCCTGGAGCCGCTCCATCAGGTTGACGATCTGGGCCTGTACGGAGACGTCGAGCGCGGAGACCGGCTCGTCGGCGACCAAGAGGCGGGGGCCGGTGGCCAGCGAGCGGGCGATGCCGATGCGCTGGGCCTGGCCGCCGGAGAACTCGTGCGGATAGCGGTCGATGTGCTCGGGGATCAGGCCGACCAGCTCCATCAGCTCGACAGCCCGCCTGCGGGCGTCGGCCGCCGAACTTCCTTGCACCAGCAACGGATCGGAGATGATCCGGGCCACGGTCTGGCGCGGGTTGAGCGAGGAGTGCGGGTCCTGGAACACCATCTGCACGTCCTTGCGGAGCGGCTTCAGCTCGCGCTGGGACAGATGGCTGATGTCGCGGCCGTCGTAGGAGACGGAGCCCGAGGTGGGCTCAAGCAGACGGACGATCATGCGGCCGGTGGTCGACTTGCCGCAGCCGGACTCGCCGACCAGGCCGAGCGTCTCGCCCGCCGCTACGTCGAAGCCGACGCCGTCGACCGCCCGGACCGGCGGCGACGAGCGGCGCCTGCCGGGGAAGTGCATCGTCAGGTCGCGTACGGAGAGCAGGGGTTCGGGCCGCGTCCGGTGGCCTGCGGCGAGCTTGGGTTGGGAGCGTGTGGTCATGGGGCGACGCCTTCTGGGGCGGAGGGTGCGTACGCGGGGAAGTGGCAGGCCACCGGGTGCCCGGTCGGACCGCCGAGCGCCGGCAGTTCGGTCTCGCAGCGAGACCGATCGGCGGCCGGGGCCCGGTCCGCCCGGGGGCAGCGAGGGGCGAAGGCGCAGCCGGGGGCGGGGGTGAGCAGGGACGGAGGGCTGCCGGGGATCGCCCGCAGCGGTTCCTCGTCGCTGTCGTCGAGCCGGGGGAGCGAGTCGAGCAGGCCCTGGGTGTAGGGATGGGCCGGGGTCGCGAACAGCTCGTTCACGCCTGCCTGTTCGGCGGCCCGGCCGCCGTACATCACCAGGACGTCGTGCGCGACCCGGGCCACCACACCCAGATCGTGGGTAATCAATACGACGGCGAGGCCCCGCTCCTCCTGGAGCCGGGCGATCAGCTCCAGGATCTGGGCCTGGACCGTGACGTCGAGAGCGGTGGTCGGCTCGTCCGCGATGAGCAGCTCGGGCTCGCAGGCCAGCGCCATCGCGATCATCACGCGCTGGCGCATGCCACCGGAGAACTGGTGCGGGTACTCACCGGTCCGGCGCCTGGGATCTGGGATGCCGACCTCGGCGAGCGCCTCGATGGCCCGCTCCCTGGCGGCCCTGCGGCCGCTGCCGAAGTGCACCCGGTGGTGCTCGGCGATCTGCTCGCCGACGGTGTAGTAGGGGTGGAGGCTGGAGAGCGGGTCCTGGAAGATCATCGCCACCTTCCGGCCGCGCAGCCGGTTCAGTTCCCGCTCGGCGAGCCCCACCAGCTCCTGCCCGTCGAGGCGGATGGAGCCGGTGACCTCGGCACCGGTGTGCAGTCCGAGCACGGCCATGGAGGTGACGGACTTGCCGGAGCCGGACTCGCCGACGATGCCCAGCGTCCGGCCCCGCTCCACATCGAAGGCGAGCGAATCCACGGCCCGTACCGGACCGTGCTTGGTGGTGAACGTGACCGTCAAGTCACGTACCGACAGCAGGGGTTGGATGTCGCCCATCAGTACCTCACTCGTGGGTCGACGACCGCGTACAGCAGGTCGACGACCAGGTTGGCGACGACGATGAAGGTGGCGGCGAGCAGGGTGACGCCGAGAATCACCGGCTGGTCCCCCGTGGACAGGGCGCCGTAGAAGAGCCGTCCGATGCCCGGCAGTCCGAAGATCGACTCTGTGATTACGGCGCCTGCGAGGAGCCCGCCCAGGTCCATGCCGAAGATGGTCAGGATGGGGGTCATGCCTGCCCGCAGCCCGTGCTTGACGACGACCGTGCGGCGCGGCAAACCCTTGGCACGGGCCGTGCGGATGTACGGCTCCGCCATCGTCTCGATCATCGAACTGCGGCTCTGGCGGGCGTACATGGCCGCGTACAGGACTGCCAGGGCCAGCCACGGCAGCAGCAGGTTGGACGCCCACTCCAGCGGGCTGGAGGTGAGGGAGACGTAACTCGGATAGGGGAGCAGCCCGGCCAATCGGATCAGCCCGTAGATCAGCATCATCGAGGTGAAGTAGACGGGCAGCGAGGCGGCGGCGACCGCGCCGACCATCAGGGCGCGGTCGGTGAGGCTGTCCTTGTGCAGGGCGGCGACGACACCCGCCGTCAGTCCGAGCAGCAGCCAGATCACCGCGGCGCCGAACGCGAGCGATGCGGAGACCGGCAGCCGGTCGAGGAGCAGGTCCCACACCTCCTGGCTGTTCTCGTACGAGTAGCCCAGGCACGGGAAGCCGCAGTGCAGGGCGTACTGGCCGCTGCCCATGGTGCGGCCGGTGAAGATTCCGGTGGCGAAGTCCACGAACTGCTGCCAGATCGGCTGGTCGAGGCCCATGTTCGCGCGGATCGCCTCCAGTCGTTCGGCGCTGCACGACTTCCCGCAGGCAGCGGCTGCGGGGTCGGACGGCAGGACGTAGAAGATGGTGAAGGTGACGGCGGCGATAGCGATGAGTACGCCGAGTACGCCGAGCAGCCGCCGGCCGAGGTAGAGGATCATGAGCGGCTGCCCCTGGGGTCGAGGACGTCCCGCAGCGCGTCGCCGAGCAGAGTGAAGGCGAGCACGGTGAGGAAGAGGCAGATGCTCGGGAGGACGAAGTACATGGGGTCCGTGTCGTAGAAGTTGACGCTCTCGGCGATCATCTGGCCCCAGGAAGGGGTGGGCGGGCGGACGCCGACCCCGAGGTAGCTGAGGGCCGCCTCGGTGGCGATCATGCCGGGGATGATCAGGGTGGTGTACGCGACGACGGGCCCCGCGACCCCGGGCAGCACCTCGCGGGTGAGGATTCGCCAGGGTCCCGAACCGCCCACCCGCGCGGCGTCGACGTATTCCCGGTGCTTGAGGGAGAGGGTCTGGCCGCGCACGACCCGGGCGATGCCGGGCCAGCCGAAGAGACCGATGACGGCGGTCATCAGCACGACCCGGTTGACGTCCCTGGCCACCGACATCATCGCGATCATGAAGATGAGGGAGGGGAATGACATGGTGAGGTCCATCAGCCGGGAGAGCGCAGCGTCGGTGCGGCCGCCGAAGTAGCCGGCCGTGATCCCGGCCGCCGTCCCTGCGACCACGACGATCGCGGTCGCGGAGAAGGCGATGAGCAGGGAGACCTGGGCGCCGTGCACCACGCGGGCGAAAAGGTCGCGGCCGGTGACGGGTTCGACGCCGAGCCAGTGATCGGCCGATATGCCGCCGAGCGGGCCGATCGGCTGGCCGCCCAGATAGGGGTCGATGGCGGTCTTGTCGAACTCATCGGGCGACCAGCCGCCCAGCGAGCTGATCAGCGGGGCGGCGATCGCCATGACCGCGAACAGCGCGACCACGATGAGGGAGATCTTCACGGAGGTGCGGCGGCGGAGCTCCGCGAGGGCGAGCTGCCAGGGGCCGCTGCCCGCGGCTTCGGATGCCGCTGGGGAGGTGGTGGCCATGATCTGACGTGCCATCAGTTCTTGCTCTTTGCGGGTTCCTTGAGGCCGACCGTGGCGTAGTCGACCTGCCCGCCGAAGGAGGTGTGCCCGAAGGCGCCGGCGACGTTGGTGCCGAGCAGCAGCGGATACCGCTCGATGACGGCGGGCATCGTCGGGGCCTTGGCGAGGATCTGTCCGTCGAGTTCCTGCCATGCCTTGTTGGCCTGTGCGGTATCCGTCATGGCGGCGATCTCGTCCATCCGCTGCATGGTCGGCTTGTCGCGGAAGAGCGAGTGGTTGCCGGAGTTCCCCTTCTCCTTGATGTAGCGGCCGTCGAAGACGAACGGAAGGAAGGTGGAGCCCGAGGGGTAGTCGGGGCACCAGCCGGTGTAGATCAGGTCGGTGCGGCTCTTGGTGTCGCCGATGGAGTCGTAGAAGGCGGACGGGTCGACGGTCTCGACGGTGACCTTGATCCCGGCCCGGCCGAGGGACTGCTGCACCGCCTCGCCGATCCCCTTGTCGCCGTTGGAAACGGTGATGCTGGTGCTGAACCCGTCCGGCTTGCCCGCCTCCTTCAGCAGCTGCTTGGCCTTCTCCACATCGCCGGTGACGGGGATGGACAGGGTGTCGGGCTGCTTGCCGCCGAAGAGCGAGCCGGGCATCAGGGCCGTCGCGGTGTCGTTGAGCGCGGGCCCGCCGGTCGCCGTCATCACGGCCTCACGGTCCAGGGCGTACTGCACGGCCTGGCGGACCTTGACGTTGTCGAACGGTGCGCGCCCCGTGTGCATCTGCACCATCTCGGTGCAGTTGGTGGACTCGGCGAGCAGCCGCGCCTTGACGTCGGTCTTGGTGAGCACCTTGGGGGCGCTCGCGGGGCGCATCTGGCCCCAGGAGACGGCGGAGGCGTCCGGGCCCTGGGAGGCGATGAGCCGGTCGTCGATCTGGTTGGCCTTGAGCCCCATCACCACGACCATCCTGTCCGGGTACGCCTTGCGCACCGTGTCGCTCGCCGGGTCCCAGTGAGGGTTGCGGACCAGGACCATCTGCTTGTCCCGGTCGTACCTCTCGATCTTGTACGGCCCCGAGGAAAACGGGCGGTTGTCGTACCGGGGGCCCTTGTCCTGGTCCTTGGGAACCGGGGAGAAGGTGGGGAGCACCGTGGCGTAGGGGAACTCGGCGAAGGGCTTGCGGAGTTCGAAGACGATCGTGTGGTCGTCGGGGGTCTTGATCGAGGCGAGGTGCTTGCCCTTGGCCGGGCCCTGGTAGCCGTCGGCGCCGACGAGGTAGCGGGCCGCGTAGTCGGGGCCGCCGGGCAGGTCGGGGGAGAAGGACCGCTCCACGTTGTACTTGACGTCCGCGGCGGTGATCGGCGTCCCGTCCTCGTACTTGAGGCCCTTCTTGAGTTTGAAGGTCCAGGTCTTGGCCCTGTTGGAGGAGACACCGAGGTCTTCGGCGAGGTCGGGGGTCAGCTCCCCGCCCTTGGCGCCCGGTTCGGCCTTGTACGTCACCAGGGTGCGGTAGAGCAGTCGGGTGCCGAAGTCCATGTCGCGCACCACCCAGTTGCGGGCCGGATCGAGGTGCGTGAAGTCCTGGTCGGACAGCACGGTCAGCGTGCCGCCTTTCTGCGGGGTGCCGCCAACTACCTTGCCCTCGTTGGAAGTTGCCGGGTTCTTCCCGGCGTTCTTGCCCTGGCCGCCGCCGCTCTTGCCGTCGGTACAGCCGACGGCGGTGAGGGCGACGGTCGCCGCCAGGGCGGTGGCGACGGCGTGCAGGGTGCGCTTGTTCATCAGTGGTCACTCCGTGAACAGTCGGAAGCCTGAGGCGGCTGGAATGTGACCTGTAACATAGTAATGTGAAATGGTACTGGCAAGATGCCCGCGACTCCGTTACGTACCCGTGTCCAACCCGACGGCTTTCCGGCGGGGACCTTGGCAGCGGGAGTGCAATGTGAAATATTACTGAGGTGCTCACGAGAAACTCCTCGGACGTCATCGTTGTTGGGGCGGGCGTGGTCGGCGCGGCCTGCGCCTACTACGCCGCCCGGACCGGCCTCACTGTCACCGTCATCGACCGCGGCCCCGTTGCGGGCGGCACGACCGGCGCAGGAGAAGGAAACCTCCTGCTCTCCGACAAGGAACCAGGACCCGAACTCGAACTCGCCCTGCTCTCCGCCGAACTCTGGCGGGAGCTGGCCGTCTCGCTCCCGCCCGCCATCGAGTACGAGGCGAAAGGGGGCCTGGTCGTCGCCTCGGGCGACGCGGGGCTGCGCGCCCTGCGCGACTTCGCGGCCAAACAGCGGAAGGCGGGGGTCGAGGCGCAGGAGATCCCGGCCGACCGGCTCCACGACCTGGAACCGCATCTGGCCCCGGACCTCGCGGGTGGCTACCACTACCCGCAGGACGCCCAGGTGCAGCCCGCCCTCGCCGCCGCCCACCTGCTGAAGGCGGCGGGGGAGCGGGTGCGGGTGCGGCTCGGCGAGGAAGTCACCGGCCTCCTCACTGGAGAGGGCGGGAAGGTCCGCGGGGTGCGGACCGCGGGCGGCGAACACCACGCCGCCCATGTGGTCAACGCCGCCGGCACCTGGGGCGGCGAACTCGCCCGGCTCGCCGGCGTGGAACTGCCCGTGCTGCCCCGCAGGGGATTCGTCCTGGTAACCGAGCCGCTGCCGCGCGTGGTGCGGCACAAGGTGTACGCGGCCGACTACGTTGCCGACGTGGCCAGCGGATCCGCCGCCCTCCAGACCTCAGCCGTGGTCGAGGGCACCCCTGCGGGGCCGGTCCTGATCGGAGCGAGTCGCGAACGGGTGGGCTTCGACCGTTCCCTGTCCACCGAGGTGCTGCGACGCCTCGCGACGGGGGCCTCAGCCCTCTTCCCGGTCCTCGCCGGGGTGCGGGTGATGCGGACGTACGCGGGCTTCCGCCCGTACCTGCCGGACCACCTGCCCGCGATCGGCCCCGACCCGCGCGCCTCGGGACTGCTGCACGCCTGCGGCCACGAAGGTGCAGGGATCGGCCTCGCCCCGGCCACCGGACTCGCCATCGCGGCCTGCCTGACCGGTGGCGAACAGCCCCTGGACATGGCGCCGTTCAGGCCGGACCGCTTCGGGGCAGCGATCTGAGCCGGCGAGCTCCGGGACCGCTGCCCGTCCCGCCCCACCCCCTGCGCGGAGCCATGTGCTCTGCCCGCACACGAGAGGAGGCCCCCAGTGGCCCGTACCCCCGCAGGACTGGTCGGGGCGCAGCCCGAGTCACAGTTCGAGATCACTCTGGACGGGCGCCCCGTGCCCGCGCTCTCCGGTCAGTCAGTCGCCGCCGCGCTCTGGTCGGCGGGCATCCTCGCCTGGCGGACCACCCGCGTCGGCGGCCGGCCGCGCGGCGCCTTCTGCGGCATCGGGCAGTGCTACGACTGCCTCGCCACCATCAACGCGGAGCCCAACCGCCGGGCCTGTCTGGTCCCGGCCCGCCCCGGCGACACGATCACCACCCAGGAGGGAGACGGCCGTGCCGAGCTCAGCGTCTGAACCGTACGACCTCGCGGTCATCGGTGCCGGGCCCGCAGGGCTCTCCGGCGCCGCCACCGCATCGGAACTCGGCCTTTCCGTCGCCCTGTTGGACGCATCCGGCCAGGTCGGCGGCCAGTTCTACCGGCATCCGGACCCGGCAGCCGGGGTCGCGCGCCCCGAGGCCCTGCACCACGGCTGGTCCGCTTTCGTCGAACTGCGCAGAAGACAGGAGGCGAGCGGCGTCGCCCACCTCGCGGGTCACCACGTCTGGACGGTGACCGGGCAGGACGGCGACTGGGCGGTGCACGCCGTGACCGGGGCCGACGGCGAGGGGGAGCGGCCCGTGCGTGTACGGGCCCGCGCCCTGCTCCTTGCGACCGGTTCATACGAGCGCCAACTACCTTTCCCTGGCTGGACGTTGCCCGGGGTCGTAGGGGCGGGAGGCGCGCAGGCGATGCTCAAGTCGGGGCTCGTCCTGCCGGGCAGCCGGATCGTCGTGGCGGGCAGCGGCCCCCTGTTGCTCGCGGTCGCCTCCTCGCTCGCCGCGGCCGGGGCGCGGGTTCCCGCAGTGGTGGAGGCGTCCGGCTACCTCCGGTACGCCCGCCGCCCGCTGGCGCTCGCCGCGAACCCGCAGAAGATGACGGAGGCGGTGGTGCACGGGTCCGCGCTGCTGCGCCACCGCGTACGGCCGCTGCTGCACAGCGCGGTCACCGAAGTGCACGGGGCCCAGCGGGTGGAGGCCGTCACCGTCTCCCGGCTCGACCGGGACTGGCGGCCCTTGCCGGGGACGGGGCGCCGCATCGAGTGCGACGCACTCGCCGTGGGCCATGGCCTCGCACCCCAGATCGAACTCGCCACGGGGCTGGGCTGCGCCACCCGCCGTACCGCCGACGCGACGACCGCCCTCGTCCTGGACGACCTCCAGGAGACCTCGGTGGCCGGTGTGTGGTCGGCGGGCGAGACCGGTGGCGTGGGAGGCGCACAGCTGGCCATCGCCGAGGGTGAGTTGGCGGCACTTGCCGTCGCTGCGCGGCTGCGCAGGCAGAGCGCCCAAGGTGGGCAGAGCGCTCCCGGCCAGCTGCGCCGCGCCCGGCGACTGCGCCGCCGTCGTGCCCGGATGCGTGTCTTCGCCGACGTCATGGCCGCGTCCCACGCCCCGGGAACGGGCTGGCCGTCCTGGCTTTCCGACGACACCGACGTGTGCCGCTGCGAGGAGGTGACCGCCGGGCGGATCCGCGAGGCGGTCGACGAGCTCGGCGCCCACGACGCGCGGACCGCCAAGCTCCTCACCCGCGCGGGCATGGGGTGGTGCCAGGGCCGGATGTGCGGTGCGGCCGTGGCCTGCCTCGCGGCGGGCGGCGGCGTTCCTCCGTCGGACGAGCGCCGCCTCCTGGCCGTCCCCGTGCCGCTTGCGGTGCTCGGCTCGCTCGACGAGCCGACCGAAGACCACTGAGAATCGAATGCCGCCGAGAACCGCATGCCGCCGAGAACCGAAGACCACCGAGAGACGCGCCCCTCGCGGGGCGCCGTACCACAATAAAATGTCACACACTACAGAAGGCTGACAGCTATGACCGCCAACTCCTGGAACACCTCCCGTCCGTGGCGCGGCATCATGGTCGCCACCACGCTTCCCCTGCGCGACGACCTCTCCGTCGACTACGACGCCTACGCCGAGCACGTCCGCCGGCTCATCGACAACGGCTGCGACGGCGTCGTCCCCAACGGCTCGCTCGGCGAGTACCAGACCCTCACCGACGAAGAGCGGGCCCGCGTCGTCGAGGTCGCCGTCGAGGCCGCGGGTGACGGGGCAAGGGTGATGCCCGGCGTCGCCGCCTACGGCAGCGCCGAGTCCCGTCGCTGGGCGGACCAGGCCGCCGAGGCGGGCGCGGGCTCCGTGCTCCTCCTGCCGCCCAACGCCTACCGCGCCGACGAGGAGGCCGTCCGTGCGCACTACGCCGAAGTCACCAAGGCGGGGCTGCCGGTCGTGGCGTACAACAACCCCATCGACACCAAGGTCGACCTCACCCCCGCACTGCTCGCCCGGCTGCACCAGGACGGTCACATCGTCGCTGTCAAGGAATTCACCGGCGACGTCCGCAGGGCGTACGAGATCGCCGAACTCGCCCCGGAGCTCGACCTGTTGATCGGTGCGGACGACGTCCTGCTCGAACTCGCCGTGGCCGGTGCGGTCGGCTGGGTCGCGGGCTACCCCAACGCCTTCCCTGCCACCTGCGCGGCGCTGTACCACGCAGCCGTCTCCGGTGACCTGCGCGCGGCGACGCCCCTCTACAAGTCGCTGCACTCGCTGCTTCGCTGGGACTCCAAGACCGAGTTCGTCCAGTCCATCAAGCTGTCCATGGACATCGCGGGACACCACGGAGGACCGGTCCGCCCGCCGCGCACCCAGCTCACCGGAGCCATCGAGGCCGGTGTACGGGAAGCGACGGAGAAGGCCATCGCCGAGGGCCACCACTGATCGCCAACACAGTCGTCAGACAAGGAGAGTTCGTGCGTACACGTCATGTCTTCCACGCCGTCGACTCGCACACCGAGGGCATGCCCACCCGAGTGATCACCGGTGGCGTCGGGGTGATCCCGGGCGCCACCATGGCCGAGCGGCGGCTACACTTCATCGAGCACCTTGACCATCTCCGTACGCTCCTGATGTACGAGCCGCGCGGCCACGCCGCCATGAGCGGAGCGATCCTCCAGCCGCCCACCCGGCCCGACGCCGACTACGGCGTCCTGTACATCGAGGTGTCCGGGTTGCTGCCCATGTGCGGCCACGGCACCATCGGAGTCGCCACGGTCCTCGTCGAGACCGGGATGGTGCCTGTGACCGAACCGGTCACGACGGTGCGGCTCGACACCCCCGCAGGCCTCGTCTCCGTCGACGTACGGGTCGAGGACGGCGCAGCGAAGTCGGTCACCTTCACCAACGTGCCCGCCTTCAGTGTCGGCCTGGACCTCAAGGCGGACGTCCCCGGATTCGGGACGGTGACCTACGACCTCGCGTTCGGCGGCAACTTCTACGCCTTCGTCCACCTGGACGACCTGGGGCTGCCCTTCGACCTCGCCCGCAAGGACGACCTGCGCACGGCGGGCCTCGCCATCATGGACGCGATCAACGCATCGCCCGACCGGCCCGTCCATCCGGAGAAGCCGGAGATCGCCGGGGTCAAGCACGTCTACCTCGCAGCCCCCGGCTCCGACGCCCACCATTCGCGGCACGCGATGGCGATCCACCCCGGCTGGTTCGACCGCTCACCGTGCGGTACGGGCACCTCGGCCCGGATGGCCCAGCTGCACGCGCGCGGCGCACTGCCGCTCGGCCGCGAATTCGTCAACGAGTCCTTCATCGGCACGCGCTTCACCGGCCGCCTCCTGGCCGAGACAGAGGTCGGCGGGCGCCCCGCCGTCGTGCCCGCCATCACCGGACGCGCCTGGATCACCGGCACCGCCCAGTACTTCCTCGACCCGGACGACCCCTTCCCCGGAGGTTTCCTCCTGTGACCGCCCTCGCAAGCCTCTCGCTCATCTCCCGCAACCCAGCCGACCCCGACGACGTCCTCGTACAGATCGCCTCCCCCGGGGCGTTCGCCACGGCCGATGCCGTCGAGCGGGCGCGCGCCGCTCAGCCGGGCTGGCTGGCAGGCGGCGCGGCCGCCCGGTCGACGGCGCTCGGCGCGGTCGCCGCCGCCATCGACGTAGCAGCGGACGAGCTGGCCGCACTCGCCGTGCGCGAGGTCGGCAAGCCGCTCGCCGAGGCCCGGGCCGAAGTCGCGCGGACCGCCGCGATCTGGCGGTACTACGCCCAGGCTCCGTACGAGCCCGTCGGCGCCGTCCACGAACCCGCCGCAGGGGCGGGTCTGCTGCTCAGCCGCCGCCGCCCGCACGGCGTAGCGGGCCTCATCACGCCGTGGAACTTCCCCTACGCGATCCCCAGCTGGAAGGCGGCGCCCGCCCTCGCGGCCGGCAACGCGGTGGTGCTCAAGCCCGCCCCCGACGCGACGGCCTGCGCCCAGCGGCTCGACGAGATCATCCAACGGGCGCTGCCCACGGGGGTGTTCACGGTCGTCCCCGGAGGCGCCACCGAAGGAAACGCTCTGGTCCACGCGGCGGACGTCGTCTCCTTCACCGGCTCGACCGCAGTCGGTCAGGCGGTGGCGCGCTCGGCCACCGCGCGGGGCATTCCCGTCCAGGCAGAGATGGGCGGCCTCAACGCCGCGATCGTCCTGCCGGACGCGGACATCGAGCAGGCGGCCGCTCACATCGCCGCCTCGATCGCCGGGTACGCGGGACAGAAGTGCACCGCCACCAGCCGAGTGATCGCCGTCGGAGCGGCCCTCGACCCCTTGCGCGATGCGCTCTCCGAGGCGCTGAAGTCCCTTGTGGTGGGCGACCCGGCTGACCCCGCGACCGTATGCGGGCCCCTCATCAGCGCATACGCCCGCGACCAGGTCGCCGAGGCCTGGCACGGCCTGGCCGCGCTCGTCGGCGGCACGGTGCCCGACGGGCCAGGCTGGTACGCCGCCCCAACCCTCGTGGAGAAGGTGCCCCCCGGGCACCGGCTGCTGCGCGAAGAGGTCTTCGGCCCCGTGGCGGCCCTGCTGTCCGCCGACGACCTCGCCCACGCGGTGCGGACCACCAACTCCGTTCCGTACGGCTTGGTCACCTCGGTCCACACCACCGACTGGGACGCGGCCATCGGCGGCCTGGACCGGATCGACACCGGGATGATCCGGATCAACGCACCGTCCACAGGTGTCGACTTCCACCTCCCGTTCGGTGGCGCCAAGGCATCCAGCCACGGCCCGCGCGAACAGGGCCGCGCGGCCCTGGAGTTCTACTCCTCCAGCCGCACGTACACCCTGTCACCTGCGAAAGCAACGTGACATTGTACTCTGGTGATCTCGGTCGGCACGAAGGGAACACCATGGGGCACCTGAAGCAGCGCAACCTCGGCGCCACCCGTGAACGGCTGCGCGACCAGGTCGCCCATGCCCTGCGGGCCGCCCTGATCTCGGGGGAGCTGCACCCGGGCCAGGTGTACTCAGCACCTGCACTCGCCGAGGACTTCGGGATCTCGGCCACGCCCGTCCGCGAGGCGATGCTCGACCTGGCCCGTGAAGGCCTGGTCGAGCCCGTCCGCAACAAGGGGTTCCGCGTCACCGAGGTGGACGAGCGGGACCTCGACCAGTACACGGAGATCCGGGCGCTCATCGAGGTCCCCACGGTCGGCCGGGTTACCTGCAGCGCCTCCCGCGAAGAGCTCCAGGCGCTGCGCCCGGTGGCGGACGAGATCGTGCGCGCCGCCCGGGATCACGATCTCATCGGCTATCTGGAAGCCGACCGCTGCTTTCACCTCTCCCTGCTCGCGCTCTCAGGCAACGACCGGCTCGTCGAGACGGTCGGCGACCTCCGCAAGCGCTCCCGCCTCTACGGCCTGACCGCGCTGGACGAGCGCGGCGAGCTCATCCCGTCCGCCGAGGAGCACATCGAACTGCTGGACCTGATGCTGGCGGGCGACGCGAAGGCGGCAGAGAAGTGCATGGCCCGGCACCTGGGGCACGTCCGTTCTCTCTGGGCCAGGGGCGAAGGCGCCGAAGGATCCGGCGGGCGGCATTCTGGGCAGGGCAAGGCGAGGCGCGCCCTCAAGGACTGACCCGGTGGGCCCATAACGCGGAGTTATGCGCCCCCGGGGGCTTTCCTGCCACGAGAGGCCGCACCACACTCGCTTATGCAATGTCACACACCACCATGTGCCATGCGGCCCGGAAAGAGACCCATGCACCCCGCGTACGCGACCGTCGATCACACCTTCACCGTCCCCCTGGACCACGCGGCCCCCGGCGGCCCGACGGTCCAGGTCTTCGCCCGCGAGGTCGCCGATCCCGGGCGGGCGCATGACCAACTGCCCTGGCTGCTCTATCTGCAGGGCGGGCCAGGCGGCAAGTCACCTCGCCCGACGGCCGGTTCGCCCGGCTGGCTGCCCCAGGCGCTCAAGACCCACCGGGTTCTCCTCCTCGACCAGCGCGGCACCGGCCGCTCCACCCCCGTCACCGCCCGCTCGGCCTCCCGCTTCGCCGACCCCGCCCGGCTCGCCGCGTACCTCGGCCACTTCCGCGCGGACGCGATCGTCGCCGACGCCGAGCTGATACGCCGTCAACTGTGCGGCGACAAACCCTGGGAGACCCTCGGACAGAGCTACGGCGGCTTCATCACCCTCACCTATCTCTCGCAGGCCCCCGAGGGGCTGCGGTCGTGCTACGTCACCGGCGGGCTGCCCGGCCTCGCCGCGACCGCCGACGACGTCTACGCCCGAACCTACCCCCGGGTCCGCGACCGCGTCCGCGACTTCTACGCCCACTACCCGCACGACGCCGGCCGGCTGCGCACCCTGGCGGACCGGCTCGCCAAGGACGAGGTACTGCTGCCCGACGGCGACCGCCTCACCCCCCGCCGCCTGCGCACCCTCGGCCTCGCACTCGGCATGGGCGACGGCTTCGAGCGGATCCACTGGCTGCTCGACGAAGCCCTGGACGTGGAAGGAGAGCCGACCGACACCTTCCTCCACCAGGTGGCGGTCCTGACCGGCTTCACCGACAACCCGCTCTTCGCCGTCCTGCAGGAGTCGCTGTTCGGACAGGGGGCGGGACCCACCGGCTGGGCGGCGTCCCGGGCCATGGCCGGCTTCCCCGAGTTCGCCGAGGACGCGGACCCCCTCCTTCTCACCGGCGAAATGATCTACCCCTGGATGTTCCGCGAGATCGAGGGCCTGCGCCCGTTCGCCGACGCCGCCGACCTGCTCGCCCGGCGCACGGACTGGCCCCCGCTGTACGACCTTCGCCGCCTGGCCGCCAACCAAGTCCCGCTCGCCGCGGTCGTCTACCACGACGACATGTACGTCGACGCCGGGCTCTCCCTGAGTACCGCGCGCGCAGTCGGTACGGCCCGGGTGTGGGTCACCAACGAATGGGAGCACGACGGCGTCACCGCTTCCGGCGGCCGCGTGCTGTCGCGCCTGATGGACCTGGCCGCAGGCCGCGCGTAACCAAATCCCCTCGCCCAGAATCCTGTTGGGAGTTCCATGTGTATTGCATCGACCTGTCTGGGGCCGCTCGCCGCCGCGATCACCCTCGCCTCGGGCCTCACCACACCCCCCACGGCGACAGGGAGTGCCCCGGCCGGCAGCACCGCTCCGGCCGCCGGGTGCGCCCTCCCCGGCAGGACGGGTTGGACCGACGAGGGCCATGACACCGACCGGGTTCAGTTCCAGCGGGCCACCGGGGTACGCCGGGTCCTGACCCTGTTCGTGGACTTCCCCGACGCCCGGGCCACCGAATCCACCCGTCCCTACGCCGCCCAACTCGCCCCCGCCGCAGACTGGATGAGCCGGGCCAGCTACGGACGGTCCCGCCTCGCCGTCACCCCGCTGCACCGCTGGATCCGGATGCCCGCCGACTCCACCTCGTACGGTTTCCAGCGCGGCCTCACCTTCGAGACCCACGAGGAGTACGTGCGCGACGCGATCACGGCCGCCGACCCGTACGCGGACCTCTCCCGCTATGACATGGTCCACGTCGTCCCCACCAAGGCGGCAAGGGCCGTCTCCTTCTCCCCGACCTACCTCCACGACCCGGCGACTCCCGGCATCACCGCAGACGGCACCCGCCTGAAATGGGCGGTCACCTTCGGCCAGGACATATGGCGCTGGGGTCCCAAGGTCGTCGCCCACGAGACCGCCCACACCTTCGGACTGCCCGACCTGTACTCCTTCGCCGGGGACACCCACCAGCACGCGGGCGGCTGGGACGTCATGGGCGACATCGCAGGACACGCCCCGCAGTACCTCGGCTGGCACTCCTGGAAGCTCGGCTGGACCCACGACGCGCAGGTCGCCTGTCTGCCCGTACGGGGCCAACGCACGGTCCGGCTGACTCCGGTGGAACGACCGGGCGGCACCAAGATCGCCGTACTGCGCACCGGTGAGACGACCGCGTACGTCGCCGAGTCACGCCGAGCCGAGGGCAACGACGAGGCCGCCTGTTCCACGGGCGTCCTGATCTACAAAGTCGACTCGGCGGCCCAGACCGGCGAGGGGCCGGTGAGGATCATGAACCCAGACCCGGCCGCCGTCCCGCCGACAGGCTGCACCCAACTGGACATGGCCGCGTACAAGCCGGGCCAGACCTTCACCGACCCCGGCACAGGTACCCGCATCGATGTCCTCGCGGAGGACAGAGCGGGGAGCACGGTGCGGATCAGCAAGGGGTGAGTCGCACGGGGTGGCGGCCGCCCGTTTCTCGGCAGGCGCGGCGTCCTCACTTCGCGTACAGCCGCGTACCTACCTGAGTTGATCGAGCGTCGTTCGAACTCGACCGGGCTGATGTGACCGAGTGCGGAATGGCGGCGCCGGTCATTGCACCAGGCCAGCCGGGAGAACACCGTCATACGCGCCTCGGAATTCGCCAACCACCTTTCCCCGTGCAGGAGACGGGCACCCGCATCGAGGTCCTCGCGGGCGGCGGGGACGGGGACACGGTGCGGATCAGCAAGGGGGACCGCGAACCGGTTCGCCGGGTCGGTGCCGCCCGTTTCCGGCTCTGCGGGCTGGGTCGGGATCGCGGGGACATGCTCGTGGACGAACTTGGGAGGGCACTCAACGGGCGTCATCTGCGCGTGTGGGCGTACAAGGTCATGGCCGAGAACGCGCTGCGGCGGGTCCGCTTGTACGATGCCCGCGCGAGTTGCTTCACGCACCTCGCGAACGGTGCGGTGCCAGACCACCTCCTTGCCCGGTGGGCCAGGCGCACCAACGTCACGACCACGAAGCGCTGGTATGTGAAGCCAGGTGTGGAGATCTCCGTCCGGCGGCGAATACGTGGGGAGGTCTGGCGAGTGGCCCCACCCCCCGCCCCTGAAGAGATGTGAGATGTGGGGACGTGAGCGGGTGAGTGAGACGAACGCCGAAACCCTGCAATATGTCACGGGGAGGTACATGGGAGATCACCGAGGCCGACAGTCCGAACCCCTGTCCTCGAATTTGACGGGTTTCCGACGTCAGGCTGGGTGCGCGGGTACAGATGATCGGGCTTCGTGGCCATGAGGCGCGACCTCCGCGGCGACCGACTGCTCACCGTCTTGTGAGCACTGCCGCGGAGCGACGGTGCTCGGCAACGGGGGCCTGGATCAACTCGGGGCCGGTGATGTCGCATCGCAGAGCCCTGGACGCCTTTTGCTCAAGGAGGAGGAGGCAGGCAACCCGGGCCACCACCCGGGGGGCGGGGCCGTCTCAGGATGCACGACGTCACCCTCACCCCCGCAGCCTAAGGGCACATCGCAACCTCAGCTCAACGAAAGCGCCGGCACGCTCTGTGCCTGGGAGTTTCCAGTTCAGACCCCAGGCCCTTCGACCTTGACCGCTGAGGTGACGAACCCGGGGCCCGACGGGGTTCCGTGCCGCAGCTCCACGTACCAGGCCATGCTCGTGTCCGCAGGGAAGGGGACGCTGACGCGGTATGTCCCGTCGGCTGTCGGTGTCATGGCGGTCAGGGACCACTTGGCCTGGCGCCAGTCCGTACCTGGGATGCGGGCAGTGGCGAGGTGGGCTGCCGTGATCGGAATGTCTGTGCGTGTGGTCACGGTGAGGTGCTCGGCGGAACGGTCGACTGGCAGGTCGTCGAGGGTGGGGAGGGGGTGTCCGTGGGCGAGGTGGTCCAGCCACATCCGCCAGGCAGCGAGGATCTTCTGCGAAACCCAGGTGTGGGCGAGGTTTTCGACGGCGAGGAGGGTGGTCGGTCCCTTCGCGTGCCGCATGCTCTGTGCGACGTCCACGGCGAAGAACGGGTCGTTCGTGCCGTTGACGACGAGCCATGGCGTCGTGATGGAGTCGCGCCAGAAGTACGGGTCGAATCGCTTGAGCGCCTCGAAGCCGAGCGGGGTGTTGAACATTCTCAACTGTGCGTCGGCGGGGAGGAATCCGAGGCCCTCCCTGCGCGTCGAGGGGCCGGCGATGTCCATGCCGAGCTGGCCGATCTTGCGGGCGGTGGCCTCCAGCATGTTCATCCCGTTGGTGCCCGTCGTCACGATGCCTGCGAGGCGGTCGGGGTCCACGCCTGTTGCGATGCTCGAGCCGATGCCGCGTTTGGAGTGGCCGAACAGTACGGCCTTGCGGACGCCGAGTCCCGGGAGGGTCGTCAGGAGGGTGATGGCGCGCAGATAGGACGTGGCGACGGGGTAGTAGCCGTACCAGGTGAAGTCGCCCGTCTCGAAGAACTTTCGGTTGCTGTAGCCGTTGAGGTCCGACTCGTTCATGTCGATGGGGAGTTCGGGAGGGGTTGCGAAGATCATGACTGGGATGCCGAGATCGACGGCGACACCTTCCGCGTACTCCCTCTCCGTCTCCTGGCCGGTCTCGGGGATGACGCGGCGCTCGTGGCCGGGAGCGTTCCAGAAGTCGGCCTCGGTACCGATGATGCCCGCGATTCCGTGGTCCGGGGGGTACTCAAGGGTGTGGGCAGGGGCGTAGACGTGGACAGGGTGACGCCAGGTCATGCCGTGCCATCGCTGGCTGGTGAAGGCGAGGACGATCTTGCGCACGTGGGCGCCGGGCCGGGCGGTGCTCTTCTCGACCGCGTCCTTCTCGATCACTACGTCGAGGCTCTTGGTGTCGTACAGCTCGCCGAGGTCGAAGAGGCCGGCGGGACCGACGTGCTTCCAGGCGTTGGCACTGGCCGAGGCGGTCATACGTTCTCCATTGTGGTGTCGGTACGAGTAGGGCATGTGGCCGGGGCTGGTGTCGTGTTCCCGCCGGAGGCGGCGTCCTCCAGGCTGACGCCCGTGGAGCGCGGCCCGAAGAGGTACACGGCGCATCCGCCCGTCGCGGCCAGGGCGGCGAGGAGAACGAAGACGGCCGTGTAGCCGAGACCTGCGTAGACGGCGGTCACCAGGACGGGGCTTGCGAAGTTGACGATCCGGGAGAGTGCGTTGGCGGTGCCGGAGCCGACGGCGCGGATCCGGGTGGGGAACACCTCGGCGGAGTAGACCTGCATGAAGGGCACGGCCATCTGGAACAGCATGCTGACGGCGAATCCGAAGACGAGGATCGTCGCGTGGGATCGGGCCACGCTGAACAGCAGCAGCACCGTCGCGCTCAGGGCGCCGAGGACCAGTTGCGTCGTGCGTCGGTCCCAGCGGTCGATGAGCGGTGCGGCGACGAGCGCGCCGATGGGGGCCGCCGTGGCGAGGACGGCGGACAGCAGCAGGGTGTCGTCGAGTGTGAGGCCGTTGTCCGTGAGGAGGGTGGGGGTCCAGGTGTTGAAGGAGGAGTACGCGAGAAGGCCGGTGGTCCACAGGGTCGTCACGATGAGGAACCTGCGCCGGTACGCGCCGGTGATCAGGTCGCCCGCGCGGACGCGGGGCCTTGCTCCGGCAGCGGACCGGGCGCCCTCCGGAGGCAGTGAGGGTGCCGGGTCCGACGGTCTCACCCCACAGGCGCGTTCGATGTCGCAGACGATCTCATGGGCGCGCTCCGTCTGTCCTTGAGCGGCCAGCCAGCGCGGGCTCTCAGGCACCCATCGCCACACGAGCACGGCGAAGACGGCCCCGCACGCTCCCAGCCCGAACAGCACGCGCCATCCCCAACTCCACTGGGGCAGCAGGAAATACCCCGACCAGGCGGCGATCGGGATGCCGAGTGACCCGAGAGCCACCTTGTACGTCTGCATGCGTCCGCGAGCGGTGGCGGGCACGAACTCGGAGAGGACGACGATGGCGACCACGGCCGTGCCCTGCGCGCCGAACTGCACGGCGGTGCGTGCCACCAGAAGCTGTTCCGGCGACTGCACCAGCGTGGCCGACAGGGCGGCCAGGCAGTAGACGACGGCGAAGGCGAGGAGCGTGCGCCGTCGCCCGACCCGGTCGGCCAGCCAGCCGCCCAGGACGCCGCCGGTGAACGCGCCGAGTGAGCTGACCGCGACGACTGCCGCGAGCCCGGAGATCGGCAGGTCCCACTGTTCGCGCAGAATCGGTGCGGCGAATGCGAAGGAGTGGGTTTCGATCCACTCGAAGAGGATCATTCCGGCCAGCGCGACGACGAGTCTGCGGTGGAACGAGGTGAGAGGGAGCCGGTCGAGCCGGTCTCCCACGCTGAGGGCGGGGACGACACTGTCCACGGTGTGCTGACCTCCGGTGCGGCGGGGGCGGGGTGGTGTGAGGACGGAGCTGGGTGGATCGGGCCTTTCATGTACCGGAGCCGGGCCGGTCGGGACGTGGAGGGTCAGCCGCGTGGCCGGTCGCCGAGAAGCAGCGAGCCCGCGATGGCGTTCCGCTGGATCTCGGAGGACCCGGTGAGGATCCGGAACATCCGCAACTGCCGGAACAGCAGCTCCACTTCGGAGCCGCGTACGAGCCCGGCCTTGCCGTGGATCTGTACGGCCTCGTCCGCGATCCGGAATGCGCTCTCGGCGACCTGGAGCTTGCACATGAACGCCTCCGTCTGCGGCTCGGCGCCGGCATCCAGGGCGGCCAGCGCGTCGTACGTCATGGAGCGCGCCGCGTAGTAGGCGGTGGCCATGTCAGCGAGCTTGTGCTGGATGGACTGCAGGGCGCCGAGCGGGGCGCCGAAGACCTGCCGGGTACGGGCGAAATCGACGCTGAGCGCGAGGGCACGGCGGGCGCCACCGAGGGCGGTCGGGCAGTGCAGGAGGCGGTTGGTGGTGACGCGGCCCAGACCGATGCGCAGGCCGTCACCGACGTTGCCGAGGAGCTGTCCGGGGCCGACGTAGCAGTCGTCGAGGATGATGTCGCTCTCGATGTGCTCGCCGGACATCGGGGTCTCGCCCGCTTCGACGGTGACGCCGGGCGCGTCGAGGTCGACGAGGAACGCGGAGAACCTCGGCTTGCCCGGCGGGGTGCCGTCCTCGGCCGCCGCCTCGGCCATGCGCGCGATGAGGACGGAGAAGTCGGCGAAGGGCCCTGCGGAGGAAAACACCTTGTGGCCGGTGATGCGCCAGCCCTCGCCGTCCGGGGTTGCGGTGGTGCGCATGGCGCGTACGTCGGAGCCCGCATCGGTCTCGGTGAGCGAGAAACAGCAGGCTCGCTCGCCACGGATGACCGGCAGCAGGTACCTCCCCAACTGCTCGTCGGTGGCGTACTGAAGGATGGAGCCGGCCCGCAGCGGCCCGCCCATGTCGCCGAGCACGCTGTGCTGAAGCACCCGCCCGGAGGCACCCACCTCCTCCTTCAGGGCGGCAAGTTCGGTGAAGGTCAGGCCCTGGCCGCCTTGCTCCGCGGGCAGATGGATGCCGTAGAAACCGAGCTCGCGGCTGCGCTTCCAGACGGGTTCGAGCACCGAGCGGGTGTAGACGGACTCGTGGGTCAGGCCCAGGTCGGATTCGTAGGCGGCGAGTTCACCGTCGAGGTACTCGCGCAGGCGGCCGACGAGATCGGCCAGACGGGGATTGTCGTCGTAGGCGGGGGTCAGAGAGAAGGGCATGAGTGATCGGCTCCGGTGGTAGGTCAGTGGACGTTGCGGGCACTGCCGGACCAGTAGCGGTCGCGTACGGCGCGGCGGTCGGTCTTGCCGTTGCGGTTGACGGGGAGGGAGCCCACGAAGTCGACCGACTTGGGCTTTTTGATACGGGCCAGTCGCTCGACGCAGAACTCGATGAGTTCACCCTCGGACAGCGCCGCGCCCTCGCTCCGTACGACGACCGCCTTGACGGCCTCGCCCCACTCCTCGTCGGGCACACCCACCACGCATGCCTCGGCTACGGCTGGGTGCTCGTAGAGCGCGGCTTCGACCTCGCTGCAGTAGATGTTGAAACCGCCGGAAATGATCATGTCTTTCTTGCGGTCGACGATGAACAGGTAGCCGTCTTCGCGCAGGTAGCCGATGTCGCCGGTGTGCACCCAGCCGTCGCGGAAGGTCTCGGCGGACAGCTCCGGCTCTTTCCAGTACGCGCGCACGCAGTCCGGTCCGCGCGCGACGATCTCGCCGTGGCTCCCGGCCGGTACGGGCTCGCCGCTGTCGTCGACGACTCGCACCTCCGTGTCGAAGACGGGACGCCCGCACGACATCAGCAGGTCGGGGTCGGTGGTGATACCGGCCGCCACGTCCTCGGGGGTCAGCACGGTGATGCCGCTGGTGGTCTCCCCGAGTCCGTACCCCTGCATGAGCACTGGCCCGAACGCGTCGACCGCCTGACGCAGCCGCTGTGGTGACACCGGAGCGCCCCCGACGCGCACAGAGGTCAGGGACGACAGGTCGTGCCCGGCGAGATGCGGGTGGGCCAGGACCATGTTCAGCATGGTGGGCACCAGGAAGGTCGTCGTGATCCGTTCGGCCTCGATGGTGCGCAGGAACAGCTCCGCGTCCCACTTGGGCAGGACGACGACGGTGGAGCCCCGGGACAGGGACGCGAGCAGCCCCATGCCGGTGGCGTGTGTGATGGGTCCGGCGGCGAGATAGCGCTCGGCCGTGGAGGGACCGCCGCCCGGGGTCATCAGGAGCTTGCGCATGTTGGCGAGCCGGTTGCCCTGGGTCTGCACGGCGGCCTTGAGCTTGCCGGTCGAGCCCGAGGTGAAGTTCAGTACGGCGGGATCGTCCTCGCGCACGTCGACGGCGACAGGCTCGGAGGCAGTGCCCTCGGCCAGCAGGGCGCTGTAGTGCGTGACACCTTCGACGCCGTTGTCGTAGTCGACGACCAGGCAGTCGGCGCCTGCGCGGGCGACGGCACGACGAGCGGTCTCGGCGTGCGCGCTGTCGGTGAACAGGACACGTACGGCGGCGTAGTCGAGGATGTGCTCGACCTCCTCGGCGGCGAGGCGCGAATTGATCGGCACGCGCAGGAAGCCGCCCTTGCACAGGGCCATCTCCGTCTCGACGAGCTGCCCGCAGTTGCCCGCGAAGGTCGCGACGGCCTGCCCCGGCCGGATGCCACGTACGAGCAGAGCGGACGCGAGCCGGTTGGTGGAGTCCTCCAACTCCCGGTAGGTCCATCGCTGTTCCTCGCAGACCAGAGCCTCATGCTCGGGCCAGAACGTACTGCTGCGGCTGAGGTAACTGCCCAGATTCACTGGCGAATCACATCCCTACTCTGCACTCGGTGCACTCATATGACCTGGCAGCTATTTGCCTTGACGGCCAATGCTGGACAGCGTGTCCAGAAACTGTCTGGGTGTCAATGGGGGTGTAGTCTGCAATCCGATCAAGACTGTGAGGAGGGCCGATGTCGCCAGAGGTGGGGGATCGCCGCGTACGACGCAGCCGACGTCTGCTCAGAGACGCGCTGGTGTCACTGGTGTTGGAACGGGGCTACGCGGACGTCAAGGTCGAGGACATCACCGAGCGCGCCGACCTGGGACGCGCGACGTTCTACAGCCACTACACGGACAAGGACGACCTGCTCGGCCAAGTCGTGGCCGATCTCCAGGAGGAGCTGGACCGCCGGCTCCGGCCACTCGTGCCCACCGACGCGCAGGGCTTCACCGGCAAACCGGTCCTGGAGATGTTCCGCCACGCCGACGAAGAACGAGACGCCTACCGGGTCGTGCTACGCGGTGAAGGCGACGGGCGGGCGCTGCGCCGGCTCGTGGAGGCACGGACACAGGCGGCGGCCGCGGTGTTCAGTGCCCGCGCCGAGCACTTCGGAGTGACACCCCGCATCGACGTCGAGGTCCTCGCCCGCGCCTGGGTCGGCGAGCAGATCTCCGTACTCCAGTGGTGGCTGGAGACCGATCCGCGCCCGCTGTCGCCCGAGGCGGTCACCGAGATGCTTCTCGACCTGTCGCTGAGGGGGCGGTACTGGGCGAACGGATTCGAGGGGCAACCACCGGCAGTCGGCGCGGAAGGCGGACAGGAGCGTCGGTAGCAGGGGCTGGTGAGACCGAGGCCGCTACGGCCTCCGCCGTGCGCCATCGTCTGTTTGCCCGGCATGATCCGGATGAGAGCCCCCGGTCCCCCCGGGCACGTTGCCACGCAGCAGCAGGGCGGCCAGTGCCAAGGCGCTTCCGCGCGCGGAGGCGATGTCGAGGCCGGTGAGCTCGGTGATTCTGGCCAGTCGGTTGTCCACGGTGTTGGGGTGCAGCCCGAGGTGGCGTGCGGTGCTGCGCCGGTCGTGCCGGTGTTCGAGGTGGACGCGCAGGGTCTCGATGAGTTCGGGCCGGTCGCCGACAGGGTCGAGGAGGGCGGCGATGCGGTCGCTGCTCTCGTCGTGGCGGGAGAGGTGGTATTCCAGCAGGACGTCGTCCATGCGGTGCAGGCCGGCGGGTCGTCCGCAGGCGCGGGCGACCCGGACGATGTCGGTGGCGGTGCGGGCGGCAGCCGGTACGTCCTGGGGAGTGGCAGCGGTGACCGCGGCCAGCCGGACGTTGTCCCCGCAGACCTGCCGGAGCCGGGTGGACAACTCCTCGCAGGTACGGACGCCGTCAGTGTCGTCGGCCGGCTGCGGAGCGATCACGTGACCTCCGCCGACGCCGAGCAGCGACACCGCCTCGGTGCCGAGTGAGCGGTCGAGAACGGTCTGGACGCGGCGGACCTGGCGGCGGTCCGCGACGTCCGAGGTCGCCAGGCCCTGCTCCTGCGCGACATGCAGGTGAACAACGAGGGAGTGGCCTTCGAGGCCCAGCTCCTCGAAGGCACGGGCGGGAGGCAGAGAGCCGTCCAGCAGCCCGCGTACCAGGGAGCGGTGGTGCTCGCGGCGTTCGGCGAAAAGTGCGGCCTGCTCATCGAGGTAGGTCTCGGCCACGGCGCCGATGATGGCTTCGTGGCCGCGCAGGAGGAAGTCGACGAGTTCGATGAGTGCGCCTTCCTCCCCGTCGGCGGCCTCGTCCCTGAGGGCTTGCCACAGGACATAGACGCCCGTGGAGTGGCTGCGCAGCAGCGTGTGCAGGGGCATGCCTTCGTCGGCGCGCTGGGCGGCGCGTTCGCGGAAGAGGCTGTAGTCCCCCGCGCGGCCCTGGGTGTCGCGCACACGGCGCAGGAAGAGGCGTAGCCCGTTGCGGACCGTCGCGGCGATCTCCACGTCCTTCACATCGGCGGGGAGCTCGGTGTATCCGGGCAGCCGTTCGAAGGTCTCGCGGGCCATGTGGCGGGCGAGCTCGTTGACGCGGCTCTCGCACCGGGCGGCGAGCGCCTGAGCGGCGGGTGACAGTGCCGGATGCGCGCCGTGGCGTTCGGGCGGCAGGTTGTTCGGCACCGGGGGCCCCTCCCTGAGGTTGTGACACATCACAGAGTACGTCGGCTTCGACTGTGAGGGCGGAGGGTGTCTCCCGGCCGGGCTCCGACGCAGACTCTACGGACATCAGCGGGCCACCGCAGCGGGCAGAGGGGTGGTCCCCAGCGTGACGCACGAGGAGCCGGACGTTATGACGGAAGACAATTCCAGCGGTTACATGGGGTACGCGGACCGGGTCTGGTCCGGCGAGGAGTCGCTGCTGGCCCATTTCACCGGGCAGTTCGCCGACGGCGGTCTTGTCCACGTCGGCGATCGGACCGGGTTCTTCCCGGCCTTCGCGAATGTGGCGGTGTTCGACACCGGGGACGGCTTGGTGCTGGTCGACTCGGGCGACTTCCGTACCGCGTCCCAGCTGCACGAGTCGGTGCGCAGCTACTCGTCGGCTCCGGTGAGCGCGATTGTGTACACCCATGGCCATGTGGATCACGTCTTCGGCGTGGGGCCCTTCGACAGGGAGGCCGCCGACGCCGGGACGGGGCGCCCCGAGGTCGTTGCGCACGAGGCGGTGGCTGCGCGCTTCGACCGCTACCGGGAGACGGCCGGTTACAACACGTGGATCAACCGGCGGCAGTTCGGCGTGCCCGCCCTGGAGTGGCCGACGGAGTACCGCTACCCGGACACAACCTACCGCGACCGGCTGACCGTGCGCAGGGGAGAGCTGACCTTCGAGCTGGTGCACGCCCGCGGCGAGACGGACGACCACACCTATGTGTGGATCCCGGAGCTACGGACCCTGTGCACGGGCGATCTGTTCATCTGGAACTCGCCCAACGCAGGCAACCCGCAGAAAGTGCAGCGCTACCCGGTGGAGTGGGCGCACGCGCTGCGTGACATGCAGGACCTCGGAGCCGAGGTGCTGCTCCCCGGTCACGGCGTGCCGATCCTGGGCAACGGCCGCATCCGTCAGGCCCTCGGCGACACGGCGGAGCTCCTCGAGTCCCTGTGCAACCAGACGCGCGACCTGATGAACGCGGGCGCGCGCCTCGACGAGGTGCTGCACGGTGTAAAGGTCCCGCCGGGACTCCTGGAGAAGCCGTATCTCCACCCGGCGTACGACGAGCCCGAGTTCGTTGTACGGAACCTCTGGCGGCTGTGGGGCGGCTGGTACGACCAGAACCCGGCGAACCTCAAGCCTGCCCCCGAAACCGCGCTGGCCGCCGAACTCGCCGAGGCGGCGGGCGGCGCGCGGGCGCTGGCGGGCCGGGCGGAGCAGTTGCTCGGCCGCGGGGAACTGCGCCTGGCGGCGCACCTGGCCGAGAACGCCGCGCTGGCTGCGCCGGCCGACCGCGACGTGGCCCGGATCCGGGCCGAGGTCTTCGCCCGCCGGGCCGAGCGCGAGACCTCGACGATGGCGCGCGGCGTCTTCAACTGGGCGGCCGCGGAATCCGCAGCCGTGGCGGCGGGCACGGACGTTGCCACCGAACTGACGCGCAGTGACGAGGGGCGGCGGCGGGCCTCAGGAGCCATCAGCGTGGGCATCGTCGACGAAGACAGCTGCGGATGCGGCGCACCCATGGACGACAGCGCACAGCAAGGGGTGCGCCCGTGGGAACAGTGACTGCCGCAACGGGGCGCACAGGGCCGACAGGCCCACCGGCCGGCGGCCGACAGGCATGGACGACCACCTGGCTCTTGCTGGCCTTCATGCTGGTGAACTTCGCCGACAAGGCCGTCCTGGGACTCGCCGGGCCGGAGATCATGAAGGAATTCGGTCTCAGCCGCCAGGAGTTCGGCACGGCCCAGGCCGCGTTCTTCAGTCTCTTCTCACTGTCCGCACTGGGCGTGTCGTTCCTGACCCGCAAGGTGCGCACATCGGTGCTGCTCCTGGTGATGGGCCTGCTGTGGTCGGCCACCCAGCTGCCGATGCTCTGGGGTGCGGCGGGCTTCGGGACACTGATCGCGACGAGGGTGCTGCTCGGCATCGCCGAGGGGCCCGCGGCGCCCGTGGCGGTCCACCATGTGCACGGCTGGTTCGAGCAGCGGGAGCGCACCCTGCCCACGGCAATCCTCATGGTGGGCGCGGCGGCGGGGGTCGCGGTGGCGGCGCCCGCCCTCGGGGCGGTGATCTCCCACTTCGGTTGGCGCTGGGCCTTCGGGGTGGCGGGTATCGCGGGACTGCTGTGGGCAGCGGTGTGGACGGTGAAAGGCAGAGAGGGGCCGCTGGCCCCGCCCGTGGGCCGTAGCGCACGCATCGCGGACGGCGGAGGCGGGGCCCCAGAGGTACCAATGCGTGCCGTCTTCCTTTCCGGCACGTTCATCACGGCGGCACTGGGCGCGTTCGCGGCCTACTGGGTGATGAGCGCAAAGCTCACCTGGCTGCCGGACTATCTCCAGACGGTGGTGGGCTGGGACCTCGGGCAGGCCAGTGCTGCGGTCGGCGGGGGTGCTGTGGCCAACGGTGTGGTCCTGCTGGCGCACGGGCTGCTGGCGCGCAGGGCCGCTCTGCGCGGCACTGGAGGAAGGCTGTCTGCCGGTGCCGGTCTGCTGCTGGTGGCCTCGGCGGGCGCGGTGACTGTGTTCGCCACCGTCGACGCACTATGGATCAAGGTCCTGATGATGTTCGGTCCGATGGCGGTCGCCCTGGTGATGATCACTGTCGCGCAGACGGCCATCGACCGGATCACACCGCCCTCCCAGCGCGGCGTCGTACTCGGCGCCCTCGTGGCGGTCTTCTCCCTGGGCGGCATCGTGTCGCCTCTGTTCCTCGGCTGGGTCGTGGACAGCGCGGAGTCGGCGACGTCCGGCTACGAGAAGGGCTGGCTCGTCACTGCTGCCCTGTTGCTGGTCACCGGCATCCTGGCGGCCCTGTTCATGCGGCCGGAAAAGGATGCCTTGCGCCTCGGCGTACCGGAGTCCCCGGGTACCGGGGTGCCTGTCAGCCACTGAGAGGCGTGCCGTGCCGCTCCGCGCGGTGGCAGCGGGGCGCGCGGACGATCCAGCCGGGGCAGGGACGTCAGGGGGTGACGACGGTTTTAGTGCTTTGAGGTTCGTGTACATGTGCTGCGCGCCTCATGTCTCGCCATTGAGTCGGACCGGAAAGCTGTAACGCTGAGACACGGGGAGAGACGCTGGGAGAGGTGGACCGGCGGCCGGGGGCAGGGGCCGCGGCAAGACGCGCCCAGCGCTCTGTCCGAGCTGGCGGTACCGGCTCGTCACGGCACCGACACCGCGTGGGAGGTGCGGTCGTTCGGACGGCCTCCGGACCGGCTCGCCGCGCTCGGCCACGCCTGAGGCACTGCGGTCGCGACTGAGGCGGGTGCAGCAAACAGCTGAGTGTCGACACTTCGCACGTAGCGCCCACTCCGCACGTAACGCACATCGGCCTTGTGCCCGGTTCGTGTCGAGCAGGCGTAGGACCTGCGGTTTCCTCTCACGTGTTTTCGATACACATGATTCGCGTGACCTCGCACGTGGAGTGCGCGGCGATTCGGGAGCCTGTCGATATAGGCCGCTGATCTGCGGTTTGATAGGTACGCATCGTGTGCGCCAAGAGTGACTTCTTGATGCTGGGATGATGCTCTCGACGGTTTCGTGACGCTCATCCGACGCTCGTCCTGATAGTGCGTCAGGGCCGTCCTTCGGGGGTTGAGCGGGATCGCGGTGCGAACGCGCGCTTCGGGGTCCTGGCCGCCGGGCCGGGGCGCCCCATGCCCTGACCTGCGTGGTGGAAATGGCGTCGGTCCTCGCCGTCGGAACCGCGGTGGTCAGGAGACCGCGCGGGACGCGTAGGCGCGGATGTCGGCGTCGGGATCGGTGGTGAGCGTTGCGAGGGCGGTGCGGGCTTCGGCGTCGGCGCGGTGGGGGATGAGGGAGAGGACAGCGGCCTTGCGGACGTCCGCGTTGGGGTCGGCCAGGGCTTTGGCGAGAGCGGGGACGGCCTGGGCGGTCGCGGCGCCGGCTCGGACCTGCCAGGCGGAATGGTCGAGGGCGGCCGCGGCCAGCGCGGCGTAGTGGGGCGGGCACCCGGTGGCGGCCAGCGCGGCCAGCGCGGCGCCTCGGACGAGCGAGTCGGCGTCGTCCAGCAGCGGGTCGAGCGGTGCCGGGGCCGGGGCATGCACAGCCGCAAGGCCGCGGGCCACCGCGACCCGGACCTCGCCGGCCGGGTCGGTGGCGGCCACCGCCAGTTCCGTGACTGAGTCCACCGAGACCAGGGACCGGACGGCGGTGATGCGGACTTCCATGTCGGTGTCGGCGAGTGCGGCGGCGTACACCCCGGCGTCGCCCAGCCGCAGGGCGCGGAGCACGTCGAGTACGGCGGCCCGGACGGCCGGGTCGGGGCCGCCCAGCGCCTCCCGCAGCCCCGCCCCCAAATCGGCCTCGGCGGGCAGCACTTCGACCAGCTCACGCAGGGCGGCCGCGGCGGCGGCCCGGACCTGCGGTGCGCTGTCCCGCAGGCGCTCGGCGAGCGCGGGCCCGGCGCCGGCCGGCACCGTCTCGCCGAGGGCGGCCACGGCGGCTGCCCGCACCGCCGGGTCGGCATCCACGAGGTAGGGGCGGAGCGCCTCCAGGTCGGGGGTCTCCTCGGTGAGGGAGAGGAGGCGGAGGAGGGCAGGGCTGGGCGCGGCCGCTCGATGCAGAGCACGTCGGTGTGCTCGGGCAGGCCCAGTCGATGCGCCACCGGGCCAGGGGAGGTGACCGGCCCGACGGTACGGACCTCGTTGGTGACCCGGCCGTGCTCGTGCAGGGTCTCGGCCAGGCCCTGGAGGCGGTCCAGTCCGTGCGGGTACTTCTCGCAGACCACCACGGTGCCGACACCCGGTTGCCGGTTGACGAGCTGCTCGTCGCGCAGCAGGTCCAGGGCCTGCCGGACGGTGTTGCGGTTGGCCCGGTAGTCGGCGGCGATGACGTCCTCGAGGGGCAGGATCCCGCCGGGGAAGCCCCCCCGCCAGGATCTGGTGCCGCAGCAGGTCTGCGATGTGCCGGGCCCGGTCCGCACGCAGCCGTCGGCGGCGCGCGGCGGCTACCGGGAGGGCGGCGGGGGCGGGTTCGGCTGGCATGACAGGGAACGTACAAGGAGATGCGCTCCGGTGGTGTTGCCGCAGTATTGCGCCACCTGACGCCCCCTGCACACCCATCTGAGCTGCGGTTTCATCAGCAGAGCGCCGAGATCCGCCACTCTGTCGCCCATATCGTGGACTCCACGTGTCCACGATGCAGCGGTGCCCTCGCCTCGCACACCGCAGGTGGAGTCCGCGCCGGACCGACTCGCCCGCCGACACGCTCTGGAAGCGGTTGCCCTGGCGCATACCGCGCTGTGCTCATGAACCCCGGGGTTGCAGTGAGGCATGGCTCTTCGCTGCCCGCCCGGCACCGGCACACACGACCACGCTCGGTCGATCGGCGCGCTTCACCACGGTGGCGTGCGAACTGACGGAGAACGCACTCGTGGTGCGCCTCCCTCCGAGGGGTGAAAGTCCCTGGAGCTGACCGAAGAGGGCGACCGCCGGTGGAGGATGCACCCGGTGAGAGTGGCGGCTGGACCCACAGTGCTCCCACCGTGTCCCGCAGGCCACGGGCCACGATCCGCGGATCGTGGCCATCCGCAACGGGGGTTACGCCCCGAGACTGGCCGCGTCGTCGCCGCACCCGCTTGCGGTATGCGCCTTGCAGCCGTACGAGTTCCAGCAGCCGTTCCGCCTCCTGCCTGCGCTCCTGCTTGGCGACCCCGCGCAGCTTCAGCGCGAGCTCGATGTTCTTGCCCACGGTCAGCCACGGGAACAGCGCGTGTTCCTGGAACATCAGGGCGGGCCGGCCGTCGCGATCGAGCCGGCGGACGGCCGGTCCAGTCCCGCGACCAGGTTGAGCAGGGTGGACTTGCCGCAGCCCGAGGCCCCCAGGAGGGTGACGAACTCACCCGGCGCGACATCGCGGGGAAGGACTTCGAGACGTGCTCGATACGGGCGGCGTGCGTCACCGCCGTGGCGTCCTCGGCAGCCTTGGCGATCGTGGTGGCCATGGTCGTCACCTCCTGGGAACTCATCGTGTCCGGTTGTGGTTACTCGGCGCCGAGACCGGCGTCGTCGACCTCGTCCTTGCCCGCGGCCTTGAGGACCTTGTTGAGCGGCGCGAGGTCGTAGATGCCCTTCAGATCGGGCTCCTCCACCAGACCGGCCTTCACCGCGTGCTCCGCCTCCGTGCTGAGGGTGGCGGCCAGCGGGTCGTCGAGGAAGGTGATGGACTTCCAGGCCGGGTCGATGACCTCGGCGGGCAGGGCCTTGCCGGACTCCTCCTTCAGCGCCTCGTTGGCGGACGCCTTGGCCTTCTCCGGGTTGGCGTTGATCCACTCGTTGGTCTTCACCGAGCCGCGCAGTACGGCCTCGACGACGTCCGGGTGCTCCTTCAGGAACGACTGCGACACGATGATGTTCGTGATCACGAACTTCTTGTCCGGCCACAGATCGGCCTCGTCCAGCAGCACCTTGCCGCCCCCCGCCACCAGCTTGGACGCGGTCGGCTCCGGCACCCAGGCGCCGTCGATGGAGCCGGATTTGTAGGCGTCCGGGGTGATCTTGTTGTCCGTGCGGACGACCGAGACATCGCCCTTGCCGCTCTGTGCGTCGACCTTCCAGCCCTTCTCCGCGATCCAGTTGAGGAACGCGACGTCCTGGGTGTTGCCGAGCTGCGGTGTGGCGATCTTCTTGCCCTTGAGGTCGTCCAGGGACTTGATCTTGTCCGGATTGACGACGAGCTTCACGCCGCCGGAGGCGGAACCGCTGATGATGCGCAGGTTCTTGCCCTCGGACTTGGTGTAGCCGTTGATGGCAGGGGAGGGGCCGATCCAGCCGATGTCGATGGAGCCGGCGTTCAGCGCCTCGATCTCGGAGGGGCCGGCGTTGAAGGTCGAGGGCTTGATCTTGGTGCCGCCGAGCTCCTTCTGGAGCAGACCCTCCTGGACTCCCACCAGAGCGGTGGCGTGCGTGAGGTTGGGGAAGTAGCCGATCTTCACTTCGTCGGCGGAGAGCTTCTTGGCGTCCGCCGCGACCTCGGTCTGCTTGTCGTCGTCAGCGGAATCGGAACCGTAGCCGCAGGCGGTGAGTACGAGAGGAAGCGCGGCTATGACGGCGAGGGTGCGCAGGGCGCTGAGCGGTCTTGCGGCAGACACGGAGGTGTCCTTTCCGGGGATGGGCGATCAGGGAGGTACGAAAATGCGGAGGCGTACTGCTTCTCGGCACGCACCAACACTCCACTCCTCGGCCGTCGACGGCGGGCACGCCGTCGCGGGCCGAGAAGGGGAATCTGGGGGCGTAGTCAGCCGAGGGATGTCCGATCCGCCGGCAGAGGTAGGGCGGTGGGAGACAGCGTTGGTTCGGCGAGAGTCAGGTTCTGTGGCGTCAGAGGGGTCGACAGATGGCACTGGACGTACGGCCGAGGTCGATGTGACGACGCGAGGTCAGAAGGAGCAGCAACTGGTCTGCGCGGTCGAGCGCTCTCATGGCCACCCCCACAGATCCCTAGTTTTCCTACCTGGTTGCTAGGGATCGTGGCAGAAGGTGGCGTCCACCCCAAGGGGTTGTTCGCATTCTGGATGCCGCTATCTCGCTTTTTGAGACGTGCGGCGAGTGGCCCAGCGTGTCAGGGGTTTACCCAGGCGCCCGGGACGTCGGTCAACGCGGACACGGCGGCGGGCAGTTGGGCCGACGCGACGTCGGCGAGCGACACGCCATCCAGGATCTCGCGGACATTGGACCGCAGTGCGACCCACAGGGGGAGCAGCGACTCGGCGGGGCCGGTGTAGGACAGCTCTGGGGGGCGTACCCCGCGTACCGAGACCAGTGGTCCGTCCACGACGCGGATGACGTCGGCGATGCTGATGGACCCGGCGGGCTTGGCCAGCCGGTAGCCGCCGTTGCCGCCGCGCTGGCTGAGCACGAGACCACCCCGGCGCATGTCGTTCAGGATGCTTTCGAGGAATTTGTGCGGGATGTCCTGGGCGTCGGCGATGGCCTCGGCCTTCAGTGGCCCGTCATCCCGTGACGCGGCGAGCTGCAGCGCGGCACGTACCGCGTAGTCCGCCCTGGCTGAGATCCTCATGTGCCCATTATCCCGCGTAGCTCGGTCGGTGTCCGGGGCGGGGGCCGCAGGGCAGGGTGCTCCTGCCCTGCGGCCCCGGGGCTCAGGCCGCGGCGGGGGTGTAGTGGGCGGCGTCGTCGCCCTCGATGACGTGGCTGAGGGTGCCGTCGACACCGGCGGGGGCGTCGCCCGCGACGGTAACCCGGTGGAGCAGGCGCGGCAGGTCGCCGTAGTCGTCTGGGGCGTAGTGCTGGGTGATGCGGTTGTCGAAGAGGACGAGGTCGCCCGGTGTCCAGGCCACGCGCACGATGTTCTCGGGGCGGGTGACGTAGGACTGGAAGATGCGCAGCAGGTCCCGGGAGTCGGAGGGGCTGAGGCCGACGATGCTCTGGGCGAAGCCGCCGATGAACAGCCCGCGCTCCCCGGTCTCGGGGTGGACGCGGACGACCGGGTGGGCGGTGCGGTACTTGCGGGAGACGAACCGCTTGCGGTGCTCGGCCGCCTTCTCGTTCTTCGGGGCGGCGTAGTCGTAGTCGTTGGTGTGTACGGCCCAGAGCTTGTCGGCCAGCTCGCGCAGCGGCTCGGGAAGGTCCCGGTAGGCGGCGGCCGAGTTGGCGATGAGGGTGTTTCCGCCGTACGGCGGGACCACGATGCTGCGCAGCGTGGACGCCTTCGGGGGAGTACGGACGAAGGTGACGTCGGTGTGCCAGTGGTTGGCGCGGATGCCCTCGTCGCCGTCGACAGGCAGGATGTGGGACTGGCCGTCGACGGACGCCACGGTGGGGTGAGCGGTGGTGAGCTCGCCGAAGAGGGAGGCGAAACGGAGCTGGCTCGCGTCGTCGAGGTTCTGGTCGCGGAAGACGAGCGCCTTGTGTTCCAGGAGCGCAGAGTTGATCTCCGTGACGACGGCGGGGTCGAGTTCGGTGGACAAGTCCACGCCGAGGATCTCGGCGCCGATACGGCCGCCGATCCTGCGGATGTCGAAGCCGGTGCTGGTGCTCATGTGCGGGTGTTCCCTTCAAGAGGTGATCAGCGGGGAGGTGATCAGTCGGGTCATCAGGAGGTGATGGGCAGGGAGGTTCCCTTGGACCCTGGTGGTCCGAGGGGAGGGCCGACGGCCCGCAGTGCGCCAGGTGTGCGGCCTCGTCCCCAGCCGATGTGCCGGCGGTAACTGCCGAGCAGGCCGGTGAGGTCCAGATGCTCCTCGTCCCGGGCGGTGGGGTCGTCGGGCAGTGGGCGGGTGAGGGGTGCGACGTAGAGCGCGTCGGCTGGGCAGTTCGCCTCGCACTGGAAGCAGGTCTGGCAGTCGTCGCGGCGGGCGAGCACCGGGATGCCGTCCTCGCCGCGGTCGAAGACGTTGGTCGGGCAGACCTTGATGCACTTGTCGCAGGTGATGCAGCGTTCCGCCGAGACAATTTCGATCACGAAGCCACCTCCAGTGGTGCGGCCGGTGCCGTCGATGCGGTTGGCGCGGTCGTCAGGGGCTCGGTGCGGGTCCACACCTGGTCGAGGCCGCCCGTCACGATGCGGTGGTGCTGCCCGGGATCCTGCGCCGGGAAGTCGAGTCGTTTGGCCATGCCTCGGGTCTCGGTGCGCGCGAGAGCTGAGGTGTACATCCAGCGGGCGTGCGCCGTCATCGCCACAGCCTGCCGGGCCCGTTCGGTGTTTCCCCCTCCGTGCAGTGAGGCGCGCGACTCCTTCCAGAGGCTGTCGAGCACCTCCAGCGCTGCGGCGAGCCGGTCGCCGTGGCGCAGATAGTTCTTCTCGTACGGCAGCACCTCGCCCTGGACCGCGGCGACGACTTCGCGAAAGCCGTCGGCCGGACCGGGTGTCCCGGTGGGCCGGAGCCCGGCGCCGCCCGCTGCCGTCAGGCGCCTCGTAGCGGCGCGGGCGCCGAGTGAGCGGGCGTGGCGGACCGCGCCCCCGCCCGCCCAGGTGCCGGACGAGATGGCCCAGGCGGCGTTGTGGCTGCCCCCGCCGGTGAAGCCGCCGCAGATCAGCTCACGGGTTGCCGCGTCCCCGGCCGCGTACAGCCCGGGGACGGTGGTGGAGCAGTCGTCGCCAGTGATGCGGATGCCGCCGGTGCCGCGCACGGTGCCCTCGGCGAGGAGCGTGACGGCGAAGCGCTGGGTGAAGGGGTTGATGCCGAGCCGGTCGAAGGTGAGGAAGAAGTTGGGCTGGGCCAGCCGCATGGCCTGCCGGGCAGCAGAGCCCGCCCGGTCCAGGCGGCAGTACACCTTCTCGTTGAGCAGCGTACGAGCGATGACGGACCGGCCGCCCTGGCTGGCCGCTCCCTCAAGGACCGTGCCGTCCTCGCGGTAGAAGGTCGCGAAGGAATAGAACGCGGTCTTGGTGACGGAGGTGCCCTCGGGTGCGATGCCGTACGCGTTGGAGAACTCCATCCCGGACAGCTCCGCGCCCACCTCGGCGGCGAACAGCGCACCGTCGCCGGTGTTGACGTTGCAGCCGAGCGCGCCGCTGAGGAACGCGCAGCCGCCGGTGGCCAGGACGACCGCCCCGGCGCGCACCCGGTACGACTGACCGGCTTGCCGCCGGTGGCCTCTGGCCCCGGCGACCGCTCCGGAGGGGGCGGTGAGCAGTTCGGTGACCGGACTGTGGTCGAGGATGCGTACCCCTGCCCGCTGGACGCGGATCCGCATCCTGCGCATGTACTCCGGTCCCTGCAGGCCGTTCCTGAGCTGCTTTCCGTCCGGCCCTGTGGGGAAGGGGTAGCGTCCGGCCGCCGCCAGCTCGTTCATGCCCGCGTACGTCTGGTCCAGCACCCGGGTCATCCAGCGCCGGTCGGCCAGGAAACCGCCCAGTGCCTCCCGGCTCGCCATGGCGGCCTCCCGCGCGGCGGGCCTCCGGGGGGACGTACCAGACGCCGGTGCCGGCGGAGGCGGTGGCGCCGCTGGTGCCGCAGTACCCCTTGTCGGCGAGGACCACGTCCGCTCCGTCCTGGGCCGCCTTGAGCGCGGCCCATGTGGCGGCGGGGCCGCCGCCGACCACCAGGACGTCCGCGGTGAGTTCCAGCCCGGTCACGCGGGCCCTCCCGCTACTGCGCCCGCCGGGGCCAGCCGGTTGGCGGGGCGGGCCAGGCCGTAGTTCTCGCGCAGGGTGCGGCCGGTGTACTCGGTGCGGAAGAGGCCGCGCCGTTGCAGGATCGGAACGACGTGGTCGACGAAGTCCTCCAGGCCGCCCGGCAGATGGGGCGGCATGATGTTGAAGCCGTCGGCGGCACCCTGGGTGAACCACTCCTCGAGCTGGTCGGCTATCTGCTCGGGGGTGCCGGCGAACACCCGGTGGCCGCGGCCGGCCCCGAGGCGGGCGATGAGCTCGCGCAGGGTGAGGCCGTCGCGGCGGGCGAGGTCGGCGACAAGCGTGAAGCGGCTCTTGTTGCCGTTGATGTCCCGCTCCTCGGGCAGTTCGGGCAGTGGCCCGTCCAGTGGCAGCCCGGTCAGGTCGGTGCCGAGCATCCCGGAGAGCTGGGCGAGCCCATACTCGGGTACCTGGAGGTCCGTCAACTCCTGCTCCAGCGCGCGGGCCTCGGCCGCGGTCGACCCGATGACGGGGGCGATGCCGGGCAGTACCAGCAACTCATCCTCGGCGCGGCCGTAGCGGGCGAGCCGTGACTTGAGGTCCTTGTAGAAGGCTTGGCCGTCGGCGAGGGTCTGCTGGGCGGTGAAGACGGCCTCGGCGTACTGGGCGGCGAACTTTTTGCCGTCCTCCGAAGAACCGGCCTGCACCAGCAGCGGGTATCCCTGGGGGGTGCGCGGTACGTTCAGGGGTCCCTGCACCCCGAAGTACTCTCCGCGGTGGTTGATCTCCCGCACCTTGTCGGTGTCGGCGTAGACGCCGCGTTCACGGTCGAGCAGGATCGCGTTGTCCTCCCAGCTGTCCCACAGCTTGGTGGTGACATCGACGAACTCCCGTGCCCGCTCGTAGCGCAGTCGGTGCTCCAGTTGCTCGTCCTGCCTGAAGTTGCGGGCCTCGTTCACGGTGCTGGAGGTGACGATGTTCCAGCCGGCCCGGCCGCCACTGATGTGGTCCAGGGAGGCGAACTTACGAGCGGTGTGGAAGGGCTCGTTGAAGGTGGTGGAGACGGTGGCGATCAGGCCCACGTGCTCGGTGACCGCCGCGAGGGCGGACAGCAGGGTGAGTGGTTCAAAGCCGCCGAGCGCGTTGTGGCGGACCTTGCCCCACAGGGCGAGGCCGTCGGCGAGGAAGACCGAGTCGAGCAGGCCGCGCTCGGCGGTCTGCGCGAGCTGCTGGAAGTAGCGCAGATCGGTGACGCGATCGGGCTGGGTGCGGGGGTGGCGCCAGGCGGCGTCGTGGTGCCCGGCGTTCATGAGGAAGGCGTTGAGGTGGAGCCGACGGGGGCTGGTCGCGGTCATGAGGTTCCTCGGATCGGGGGGCAGCGAGACGATCGGGAGAAGGAAGAACTCGGGGAAGACAGTGGAACGAGAGGGCGGCCGGGAGTCAGCCGCCGACTGGTAGGCGCCAGGAGCTGAGCCGCCGCTCGACGGCCACCAGGATCTGGTTGAAGGTCACGCCGATGGCGGAGATCGTGATGATGCCCGCGTACATCTGCGGGATCGCGAAGTTGTACTGCGAGGCGTTGATCAGATAGCCGAGGCCGGCCTTGGCGCCGATCATCTCGGCGGCGACCAGCACCAGGATGGACACCGCTCCCGCCAGCCGGATGCCGGTGAACATCACCGGCACCGAGGAGGGCAGGATGACCTTCTGGAACAGCCGGGGCGCGGACAGGTCCATCGACTTCGCCAGCTTCAGCAGGGTCGGGTCGACGTTGCGGACCGCGCTGATGGTGTTGAGCAGGATCGGCCAGGTGCACGCGTACACGACGATGGAGATCTTCGAGGTCTCGCCGATCCCCAGCAGCAGTACGAACACCGGCAGCAGGGCCAGCGCTGCGGTGTTGCGGAACACCTCAAGGAGCGGTCCGAGGAGGTCGGCGACCGGCCGGTACCAGCCGATCAGCAGGCCGAGCGGCACGGCGACGGCCACCGCGAGTCCGAATCCGCTGAACGAGCGGACCAGGCTGGCGCCCGCGTTGTCGGCGAGTTGACCGTCGACGGCCAGCCCCCACCAGGCACGGGCGACCTCGCTGAACGGCGGCAGGAAGATCCGGTCGACCAGGCCGAGTCGCGGTGCGGTCTCCCACAGCAGCAGCAGCGCTACGATCGCCGCGGACTTGGTCGCCCCCTTGACCAGCAGGTGCGGCAGTCGGCGGACCGCCCGGCGGACCCGGGCCGCCGTGGAGGGGACTTGGCGCACTCTCGACGGCGATGCGTCATGTGGCGGGGACGCGGCGGACGTAGCAGAGGAAGGGGCCGGGACGGGCTCGGCGGCGCTCACCGAGTCCGGCGCCGTGGTCTTCTCGGTGGCCGTGCCGGTTATGGGGCTCATACGGAAGCCTCCTCCTTCTCCAACTGCTGGGCCCTGGCCACCTCGTCGTGCAGCAGCGACCAGATCTCGTGCCGGTGTCGTGCGAACTCGGGACTGGAGCGGAGGTCGTCCGTCGCCGTACGGGAGTCGAAGGCGACCGGCACGATCTGTTTGATGCGGCCCGGCCGGGACGTCATGACGGCGACGCGCTGTCCCAGGTAGACGGCCTCCTCGATGCCGTGCGTGATGAAGACCACGGTCTTGCCGGTGCGCTGCCAGATGCGCAGCAGTTCGTCCTGCAACGACTCCCGGGTCTGGGCGTCCAGCGCGGCGAACGGCTCGTCCATCAGGAGTACATCGGGGTCGTAGGCGAGGCTGCGGGCGATCGCCACCCGCTGCCGCATCCCGCCGGACAGCTCATGCGGATGGCGGTTCTCGAACCCGGTCAGGCCGACCAGATCCAGGAACTCCCGGGCACGTGCGGCCCGTTGATGCCGTGGGACGCCGGTGGCCTCCAGGCCGAACTCGACATTGCCCTGCGCCGTGCGCCACGGCAGCAGCGCGTACTGCTGGAACACGATGCCCCGGTCCAGGCCCGGGCCGGTGACGGGTTGGCCGTCCAGCAGGATCCGTCCGGTGGTGGGTTGGGCGAGGCCGCCGAGCAGCTCCAGCAGCGTCGACTTTCCGCAACCGCTGGGACCGACCAGGACGATGAACTCGCCGGCCGCTATCTCCAGATCGATGCCGTCGAGAGCGGTGAAACGGGTGGTTTGCCGATCCCCCCTGCGGTTCTTGACAGTGAAGTCCTTCCGTACGTCCTCAAACACGATCTTGGGCGTCGTGAATTGCGTGGTGGATTCCGGCATGGGATCAGCTCCCGCTCTTCGTAGCGGAGGAGGACTCCCGGTTGCCGTTGAACTCATTGGTGTAGAGGTCCGACAACGTGACCTGACCCTTCTTGATGTCACCGCGGTCGGCCAGCCAGTCGATCCACAGCTGGAGTTCCTTGCCGGTGATCAGGCCCGCCTGCTCGGCGACGCCGTAGGAGCGCCAGTACTTCAGGGCTGCGGTGTCCTCGGTGCGGCCGCGCTTCTTCACGATGTCCGTCATCCGGGCGATGACCTCTTCGTGTGGAGTGGAACGGGACCACTCGATGGCCCGCCCCACGGCGGTGACGAAGATCCGGGCCGTGTCGGGGTTCTGCTTCAGGAAGCGGTCCGTCATCACGTAGCTGCCTGCGCTGAATGCGCCGAGCAGTTCATAGTCGGTGAACAGCGGGCGGATGCCCCCGGTCGCCAGTGCCTTGTCGCGCAGAATGCCGCCGAGTACGGCCACGTCGATCTGCTTCTGCCGCAGCGTCTGCTCGGTGTTGACCGGTGGAACCACGAGTGGCTCGACTTTGCCGATCTCCGCCCGGGACAGGCCGCCTCGCTCCAGATAGATGTCGAGCATGGCTTCGGAGTGGGCTCCGAGTGTGTTCATCCCGACCTTCTTGCCGTTCAGATCCCTGGCCGAGCGGATCGGGCTGTCCTTAAGGACGTAGAAGCCGTTGTAGGCGTACTTGTCGGCTCCGTAGTAGCTGATGACGGCCTTGATGGGGGCGTTGTTCGCGGCCAGTTTGACGACCGCGCCGTTGAACGCGCCGCCGAAATCGACCTGGCCCGTGGCCGCGGACTGGATGTCCTGCGGTCCGCTGATGGTGTTGCCGACCCACTTCAGTTTCACGTCCTCCAGATGGCCGAGATCCTCGGCCAACTCCGGCAAGGTCACCTGACCCGCCCAGCCCTGGTACCGGAGCGTCTTGATCTGGCCCTTGCCGGAAGTGGCTCCGGCGGTCGTGCCGCAGCTCACGGCCACCGCCGAAAGACCGAGCAGGGAAAGGAACTGGCGTCGGGTCGATGCCGTAGTGGCCATGGAAAGGTCCTGTTCACACGAATGGGGATCGATGGCGTGAAGAAGCCATAAGCGAGAGGGGTGCTTGGCAATTGGGCGCAAGCAAGGCGGACACCGAAAGGGGAATGAGACCCACTAGCAATGCCTTCTAGGAATCAGCCGTCTACGCCGACAACGGTCGTGGTGGCCGACTGTGAAAATGGAGCGGGAGAGTGGCGCCCGTCAGCGCGTTCAGCGGCCGACGGCACAGATGGCGCTGGCCTGACGTCGCAGATCGACGTGCAGGCGCGCGGCGAGGTTCTCGGACTTGCTCACAGCCAAGAGAGTTGCAGCGAAATTCGGCCAAGTCAATGTCGCCTGCTCGAGCGTCTCGTATTCTCAACCGCCCGACATGTGAGTGAAGTGCAGCGTTCACAATTGTCTGGATGCCGGGTTGCGTGGCGAATACCGATCATGACGAGTCCGCCGGGAAAAAGACGAGCGGGCATCGCAGGGTCAGACAGGCAGGACGAACGGAGGGTGCGCACCGTTGAGGAAATAGTCCCCGACATCGCGGAGCCGGTGAGCGACGGGCTCGTACAAGCTGTGGGTCCTGGCATTGCGCCAGAAGCGGTCGAAGCCCAGCCGCGAGGACGCGGAGCGGGAGCCGATGATGTCGAGGGCGCGGGTGGTGGATTCCTGCGCAGCCCTGGAAGCGGCGGCTTCGGCCATTGTCACGAGGACAGAGATGTCCGCGTACTCGTCGTAGGTGAGGTCTTCGCCGTGTGCCAGCCCGCCGTGCACGGCTTGTAGTGCTTGATCGGCGAGTGCGGACGCGGAGCGGGCGAGGACGGTGAGTTCTCCGTAGGCGGTCAGCACCTGAGGGTCCTGGGGAGAGCCGAGCGGCCAGTCCGGGTGCCAGGGTGAGTGGCCCGCCCTGCTGTACTCACGGGCTTCGGCGAGCACTCCCTCAGCCATGCCGAGAAGGAGCTGGACCGAGAGAAGACGCCCGACCGGCGATGCCAGAGCGGCCAGGGGTGACAGAACGTCCTCGTCCGCGGACAGGGAGCCGAGTACGTCGTCCGCAGCGACCGGTACGGCGTCGAACTCCACGCTCCCACCGGCCGCGAGCCGCTGGCCGAAGGTGTCGGCGTCGCCGTCGATTCCCACGCCGTGATGGGCGGAGTCGACGACGACGGCGAGTGGTTCGCCGGTGTCGGCCCGCTCGGCCCGCACGGCGAGGCGGTCGGCGACCAGGACCCCGGTGAAGTAGCTCTGCCGACCGTCGAGCACATAGCCACTGGCTTTCCTGGCCAGCGTCAGAGGCAGTTCCTGACGGGCGAAACCACCACCCCAGCACCACTGCTCCGCCGCGGACTTCCGCTCGACCTGAGCGGCGAGGGCGGGCTCGGCGAACAACCGGGCGCTCCACGACAGGAAGTAGTGACAGCCGAGCAGTTGACCGATCGCGCCGTCGGCGGCGGCGATCTCCCGGACGACGGCATAGGCCGTGGGCCAGTCCGCGCCGCCTCCCCCGAGCTCGGCCGGTATGAGGAGCGTCAGCAGTCCCGCCTCACGCAGTCGGGACACCTCGTCGAACGGGGCCTTCCCTGCCTGCTCCCTGCCCGCCGCGTCCGTGGCCAGGTCATCCGCCGTCTCGCGAGACACGCGTAGCCAGTGCGCACGGCCGGGCCCGATCCGGTCGGAATCCGAGGTGGGTCCGGACGGCGCAGTGGCAACGCCCATGGCGGTGGTCTCCTCAAGCTCGGCGGCAAGGTGCGGTGTTGGGGCCCTCTTGCTGGTCGGGCACGTACTTGTAGCCCACGCGCCGTACGGTGACGATCCGGTGCCGGTGATCCGTGCCCAACTTGCGGCGCAGCCGCGCGATGTGGACATCCACGGTTCGGCCGTCGCCGATGTGGTCGTAGCCCCAGATGCCGGCCATCAACTGCTCGCGCGAATGCGCATGGTGGGGACGCAGTACGAGATGGGCCAGCAGCCCGAACTCCAGGTAGGTGAGGTCGAGTTCGCGTCCGTCTACCTCTGCGACATGTCGCGCGGGATCGATGCGCACGACACTGCCTCCCGCTTCCGCCTGCTGCACGGGCGGCGAGTCCGTGTAGGCGACCGGTCGGATCTCCGGCCGTGTCACGTCCTTGGCGAAGAGCTGGGCGGGATCAGTGCCCTCGGGGACGAGCACGAGGTAGCCGACGAGGGGTGCGGAACCGTTTCCCTCGTCGCCGATCTGCGCGGTGTCGCCCACGAGGCGGAGATGGGGAATGTCGGGGAGTGGCGAATCCGATGCAGTGGCCTGGGCCGGAAGTGCCGTGGTCATGGCGGTCGTCCTTCAGAAGTGCGTCGGGTCATCAGGCGCAGTGGGTGGGTGCGCCTGACCACCTGGGATGAGAGAGAAGGAGCGGAGTGGCACGCGCAACGTGTGAGCCGCGTGCCTACACGCGACAGCAGGCGGCGCTGACGACGTGACCAAAGTCGACATGCCGACGACGAACGAGTCGCTGCTGCGTGTGGGACATGTGCATCATCCTGCGCACCCGCTGGGCGGAACGTCAATGCTTTCCTAGTAAATCAATAGGAAATGCAGGGAAGGCAACGCCGCGGGTGGGCACACCGATCACCGTCGACTGCCGGGCGGGCGTCGGGCACCGTCGCCCTGTCCAGCCGGGCAACGCAGCGCGGCCAGACGGACCCTGAGCCTCTGCAGAGGAGTGGGCGGCAGCGCGCGGGCGGAGCCACGCGCGTAGTGGCGCTCGACGTAGAACTGTCCCGCGATGAGTACGGTCGTGACAGCGATGTACCAGAGGGTGGCGACCATCAGCAGCGGGATGGCCTGGTAGGTCTGGTTGTAGACCAGTTGCACCGAGTGCAGCAGGTCGTGCACGGCCAGCACGCTGACGATGCTGGTGCCCTTCAAGGTGCCGATCAGCATGTTCCCCGCGGTCGGGACGATGGAGCGCATCGCCTGCGGGATGACGATCCGGCGCAGGGTGCGCCGTCTGCCGATGCCGAGGGCCTGGGCGGCCTCTGTCTGGCCGGCGTCCACCGAGAGGATGCCGCCGCGCACCACCTCGGCGGCGTAGGCGGCTTCGTGCAGGGTCAGGCCGATGACGGCGGTGCGGGTGGGGCCGAGCAGGTTGACCGTCTTGATCGTCGTCGGGGCCTGGGGGCCCGGGGCGTAGCCGGAGGCTTTGAGGTGTCTTTCGGGTGGGACGGATTCGGTGACGCGGGAGGGATCTGTGATGCCGGATGGCGAGACCATCAGAAGGATCTCCAGGGGAGGGAGGCGCGGGCGTCGGTGACCACCGGCGGCGCACGCTCGTGGACTCCGAGCAGGCACAGTGCGGGCACGGGGTGGTGGGGCCGGGTTTCGGCGTCATCGCGCTCGCCGCGTCCCTCAACGCGGCCGGTACGGCTGCCGCGCGCGGCGTAGCCGGTCCGTCCTCGATCGTTTGGGCGCACCACGCGCACGTGTCAACCACGCACAGGAACTGCTCAACGCCAGTCCGGCATCCGGGCCGTAGTTGACGAGAAGCGAGATGTACTGCTCAATTAATCGCATGAATGCCGAGCAGCGCCTGGTCACCCGTGACCACATCGACTTCGGTCGGGTGTGGTCCGCCGCGTGTTGCGCCTGACGCGGCAGCGGGCAGTCTGACCGGCCCTTCCCTCCCTCGGTGACCCCGTCGCGGGCTGAGTTCCTCCCTTCGCAGCACCGTCGTACGCATGCGCTGAACACACGCTGAATCCGCGTATGGACGGTCCTGCGAGACCTGACACGCGCTGCCGCCGCCCTACCTCGCCCGAGGCCCATGCCCCGGCGTCATCACACCTGCTCACCACCTGGCTCCCAGCACCTTGAAGCGCAGTCACACCCGGCCGCACCGAGGGCTGCTCCGCCGTGCCCGCCTGCTGCCCACGGAACGGCCCGGCCCCAGAGGACTTGAGGAAAGGCCATCTCCCATGCCAGTGGAATTCCTTGGCATCGCCGCCACCAACGACGGCTCCGAAACGATCCCGCGCTCTGGCGCCGCCTTCGACAAGGAGTTCACACTCCGGCTCGCCCGGGCGCATGAGGACCACGGCTGGGACCGCGTGTTGTTCGCGTACGGTTCCGGATCGCCGGACCCTGCGCTCGCCGCCGCGTACATCGCGAGCAGGCTGGACCGCCTCCAGATCCTGCTGGCCCACCGGCCGAACGTCTCCTACCCGACGTTCGCCGCGAAGACCTTCGCCACCCTCGACCAGATCAGCGATGGCAGGCTGACCGTGCACTTCATCACCGGCGGCAACGACCGCGAGCAGGGCCGCGAGGGCGACACCCTCACCAAGGACGAGCGCTACGCCCGCACCCGCGAGTACATCCGGATCGTCAAGAAGATCTGGACCAGCCACGAGTCCTTCGACCACGAGGGCGAGCACTACCGCTTCCACGACTTCGTAAGCGACGTCTTCCCGGCCCAACAGCCCCGCCCGAACGTGTCGTTCGGTGGCTCGTCGCCTGCCGCGTACGCCGCGGGGGGCGCCGAGGCCGACATCTACTGCCTGTGGGGCGAGCCCCTGGCCAAGACCGCTGAGCAGATCGAGAACGTGAAGGCCGCAGCCAAGGCCGCGGGCCGCACCGACGTACCGCGCATCCAGGTGGCGTTCCGCCCGATCATCCCCCGACCGAGGAACTGGCCTGGGAGAAGGCCCACCACACGGTCGGCGCGATCAAGGCCCGCAAGGCGAAGGGCGAGGCGATCACCAAGCGCCACAACGGGCATACACAACCGCAGAACACCGGCTCGCAGCGACTGCTGGCCATCGCCGAGGCGGGGGAGCGCTACGACCGGGCCCTGTGGACCCCGACGGCCGCCGCCACCGGTGGCGCGGGCAACTCCAACGCCTTGGTCGGCACCCCCGAGACGGTCGCCCAAGCCCTCCTGGACTACTACGACCTCGGAGTGGACACCCTCTCCGCCCGTGGCTACGACCTGCTGGGCGACGCGATCGACTTCGGCCGGTACGTGATCCCGATCGTCCGCGAGGAGGTCGCCAAGCGCGACGCCGAGCGGGCGGCCCGCGGCACGCAAACCCTCGCGGCGGTGAACGGATGACCTCCCTCGAACAACCTCCCTCAGCCGCAGCCGAGCTGGCGGTCATTCAAGTGACCGTGTCCGACCCGCGGGTGAGACCGCTGCTGCGCGAACTCGGCGACGAGTACTCGACGCGCTACGGCAAGGACGCCCACGCCGAACTCGCCCGCTATCCCGACGAGGAGTTCACCGCCCCGCACGGCGGGGCGCTGCTCCTGCTCCTCGAACACGGCGAGCCTGTCGCGGGCGGCGCCTTCCGCCGGTACGACGAGACCACGGCCGAGCTGAAGCGGATCTGGACGCACTCCGCCCACCGGCGGCGCGGACTGGCCCGACGCGTCGTCGCCGACTTGGAGCACGAGGCGAGCGCCCGCGGCTACCGGCGGATCTACCTGACCACCGGCCCGCGCCAGCCCGAGGCCCGCGGCCTGTACCTGACGACTGGCTACACTCCGCTCTTCGACACCGAGGCCGACCCGGAAACCATCGGCCCCCTGCCTTTCCAAAAGCACCTGCCGGCCGCACCAAACCAGGGAAAGGCAGCAAACCTGTGAGTGTCCGTGGCATCAGAACACGTCTGCGCATCGCCGCCCTGCTGCTCGCCGACGCCCGCAAGGCGGGCACGCTGCGGGTCGGCAGCTCGATCGGATTCCCGCCCGGGGCGTACTACCCGAACGGGCAGGACAAGGCGCCCGCCGGCCAGGACATCGACATCGCGGACGCGGTGGTCAAGGTCCTCGCAACGACGGCCAGGGCTTCGCGGTGAAGAAGGGCAACACCATACTCAAGACGAAGGTCACGGACCTCACCCAGCTGTGCGGGCTGACCATCGGCACCGGAGTCGGCACCACCTTCGAGCATCAACGGCCTGAGCTACCAGGCGTCATAGCCCGCGTAGCAGACCGCCTTCCTCGGTGAGTACCACCGCCTCGACGTCGGCTTCGCCTTCAGGAAGGGCTCCCCGCTCACCAAGGCGTTCCAGGCCGCCGTCAACGAGCTGATCAAGGACGGCACGTACGCCCGGATCCTCAAGTGGGGTACCTCCCCCTCCGCGATCGAGACGTCGCGGATCAACCCGCCCACCGTGCAGCCCGGCCGCAAGACCCGGTTCACCGCCCACGGCGCCCAATTGCTGGAAGAAGCACGGCTGATCGTCGGTGCGCACGACGCCGCTGTCCGACGCCTCCTGGGCGAAGAAGGGGGGCAACAGTCGCAACCGTCGTCATCGGTGCCACCGAACACGGCGCCGCAGATCCTCCCGGCGCTTACCGAAGCCGTCCGCGAGAGGTCCGGCCGGACGCCAGGATACGGGTGCGGATCGACCGCTCGGCGCGGCTGACCCGAGGCGGTCGAACGCGGTGAGCTCGAACTCGCCGTCTACGTCACCGAGGAGACTGCCACCGAGGGCGTTCCTGCGGGTGACCTCCTGCTGCGCTGGTACGCCGCCCCAGGCTGGAAGCCGCCCGTCACCGGCCCGCTGCCGCTGGTCGCCGTCAACGCGCCGTGCGTCATCCGCTGTCGCGCCCTCACCGAACTGGCTGCCCGTCGAACCCCGGACACCGTGGTCGCCGAGGCCGGATACCTCGGGAGTGTCCTGGACGCGGCCCGGGCCGGGCTCGGCGCCGCGCTGCTCGCCGTCCCCGGCGGGCAGGACCCCGACGGCTCACCCCGCGCCGGGACTTCCCGCGGTTCCGCCAGTCCGGCTCAGCGCCCTCGCGCGACGGGGCTCCGGCCTCTCCCTGACCGGTGCCGCCGTCGAGGCCGTGCGCGCCCTGCTCGCCTCCCGCGAGACGGACCGGGCGGCGTAGCGCCCTCCCATCATGTGAGACGGCGGGCGAGACATGGCAAGGCCCTCTTGACGTGGCACCAGGGCCGCCTGACACTCCAGAGCAGAGATCCCTAGTGAATCGGTAGGAAATCATGGAGCGTCTGGAGTCGCCCGCCAACCGCGCCATGCGCGCGGGCCGGTCGTCTCTCCTCCTGACGTCCCGCCGCCACATCGATCTCCTGCGTGTCTGCAGCGCGGCGAGCCCTCTGCGCTGAACCGGCGGTGCCCACCCGCACCGCATCCCCGCCGCGTACGGGTAGGCGCCGACGCCGCGCGCCCCTCACCCCACGTGCGCCGCCCGCCGCACCTCTGAGAACCAGAAGCCGGACCCGGACCCAGGGAGACACATGCCCGCCGCACCCACGACCACCGTGCCGTCCCTCCCGTCCCCGCCGTCGTTCCGAGGCAGGATCGGCTGTGACGCGAGCAGCGGCTACTACGCCGCGTCGCGCCGCTACCGCCTCCACCTCTCGCTGTCCTGCCCCGACTGTCTGAGGATCGCCATCACCCACAGCCTGCTCGGGTTGGAGCAGACCCTCCCGGTGGTGCTGCTCCCGGCAGTCCCCGACAGGCCCGACGGCGGACACTCCGCTCTGCGCCCGTTGTACGAGGCCAGTTCGCACCGGCATCCCGGACCGGCCGTCGCGCCGGTGCTGAGCGACACCTGGACGGGACGGATCGTCAGCACGCACACCCCGGACATCCTGAGCGACCTGGCCCGGCGCTTCGGCGGTGACGACCCCGACCGGCCGGCGCTGTGCCAGAACGGCACGGAGGCGGAGATCGAGGCCATCGAGCACCTCTGCGAGTACCGCATCAGCGAAACCGCCCAGCGCGCCGGGCAGGCCGACACCCACGCCGGGGCGCGCGACACCGCCCTCACTTCCCTGCTCCGCGTCCTGGGCTCGCTGGAGTGGCGGCTCGCCCACCAGGACTTCATCCTGGGCGACGAAATGGCCGGCGCCGACGTGCAGTTGTGGGTGACCCTGGTGCAGCTCGACACCGTGCACCGACTGCACCTGGACGCCGCCGCGGTGCACCGCATCGCCGAGCATCCGCACCTGTGGACCTACGCGCGGCGACTGGCCGCCCACCCCGCCTTCGGCCGACACCTCGACCTGGACGGCATCGCCCGCAGGCACCATGCCCACTGCCGAGGGCTGGAGGCCGCAGGGGCGGCCGTGCAGATCCTGGACTGGGCGGTTCACATCGCGGACGGGGCCGCCGCCCAGCCCTGCCAGGAGCCTCTGGACGGTTTCATGGAACCGCAACACGCTCTCCACCTTCGTCCGTCCAGCTCCGCCTAGCCTGCGACGACATGGGGGCCCGCCATGCCGGAGCATCCGCAGGCCCCATTCCGAGCAGGACAAGCAGCCGGAAGAGGGGAGGCGACGGTGTTGTCCCCCGTTTCCCGCGTACTCGTCCCGGCTGTCGGGGTTCTCGTCGCGCGCGGCTGCGTCCGCCTGTCCTCCCGGCCCCACATCGATCTGCAGCGGGTTGCCGGCGCCCTCTGTTGTTCCTGACCTGTTCCCCGCCATCGAGCCCTCTGCACGAGGGCTGGTGATCACATACGGTCGACCAGGAAGGCACCCTTTTCGTGTCCACGCCTCCCCCTCTTCACCTTGCCGTGGCGCTGGACGGCACCGGCTGGCACCCGGCTGCATGGCGTGAGCCGGGCGCCCGGCCCCACGACCTGTTCACCGCCCGTTACTGGGCCGACCTCGTGAACGAGGCCGAACGCGGCCTGCTCGACTTCGTGACATTCGAGGACGCGCTCGGGCTGCAGTCCTCGCACCTCACGGAGCCGGACGAGCGCACCGACCAGGTGCGGGGCCGGCTGGACGCCGTGCTGGTCGCCGCCCGGGTCGCACCGCTGACCCGGCACATCGGGCTGGTGCCGACCGTGGTCGCCACCCACACCGAGCCGTTCCACATGTCCAAGGCGATCGCCACCCTGGACTACGTCAGCGCCGGTCGCGCGGGCCTGCGCGTCCAGGTGTCGGCACGGCAGAACGAGGCTGCGCACTTTGGCCGCCGTACCTTCCCACGTCTCCGCTTCGACGACAGGGACACCCCGGACGGCCGCGAACTGATCGCTGATCTCTTCGAGGAGGCCGCCGACTACATCGAGGTGGTGCGCCGCCTGTGGGACAGCTGGGAGGAGGACGCGGAGATCCGCGATGTCGCCACCGGGCAGTTCATCGACCGCGACAAGCTGCACTACATCGACTTCGGGGGCAGGCACTTCAGCGTCAAGGGACCCTCCATCACCCCTCGGCCGCCGCAGGGACAGCCCATCGTCAGCGCGCTCGCGCACCAGAGCGTGCCGTATCAACTGGTGGGCCGTTCGGCCGACATCGGTTACGTCACCCCGCACGACACCGACCAGGCCCGCGCCGTCATCGCCGAAATCCGTGCCGCCCAGGCTGAGGCAGGGCGGGCGGAGGAGCCACTGCACATCTTCGGTGACCTGGTCGTGTTCCTGGACGACGATCCCGCGGCGGCGGAGGACCGCAAGGCCCGCCTGGACGGCCTTGCGGGCTACGCCTACACCAGCGACGCCAAGGTGTTCACGGGTACACCCGGGCAACTATGGCGCGAGTGCGCCGCCGCGGAGAACCTGTCGATCCGCGAACTGGTCATCGAGACCACCGGCCGCCAGTCGTTCATCGGCTCCCCGGCCACTGTCGCCGAGACCATCAACGCCTTCGTCCAGGCGGACGCCGCCGACGGCTTCATCCTGGTCCCGCACATCACCCCAGGCGGCCTGGACGAGTTCGCCGACATCGTCGTCCCGCTGCTCCAGGAACGCGGTGTGTTTCGCCACGACTACACAGGCACCACGCTCCGCGACCACCTCGGCCTGGCACACCCCGACGCACGCGCGGAGCCGGAGACCCGGCGGGCGGAGTCGTGAAGTTCCTGGCCATCACCCTCATCGTGCACGCCCCGGATCCGGTGACCGGCGTCCAGAAGTCCACCAACGAGCGCTTCCGCGAGGTGATCGACAACGCGCTGCTGGCCGAGGAACTCGGATTCGACGGCTTCGGCGTCGGCGAACGCCACGAGCGGCCGTTCATCTCCTCCTCACCACCGGTCGTACTGAGCCACATCGCCGCGCTCACCTCCCGGATCCGGCTGTTCACCGCCGTCACCACCCTCAGCTTGCTCGACCCGGTACGCGCGTACGAGGACTACGCGACCCTGGATCACCTGTCCGCGGGCCGTCTCGACCTGATCATCGGCAAGGGCAACGGCACCGCCCAACGCGAGCTGTTCCACGTCACACCCGAGGACCAGTGGGACCGCAACGCCGAGAGCTACGAGCTGTTCCGCCGGATCTGGCGGCAGGACAAGGTGAGCGCCTCCCCGCGTTTCCGCCCCGAGCTGGCCGACGCCGAGGTTTGGCCGAGACCGCTCCAGCAGCCCATCCGGGTCTGGCACGGCAGCGCGACCAGCCGGGAGTCGGTCGATCTTGCCGCCCGCTTCGGAGATCCGCTCTTCTCGGCCAACGTCACCCACCCGATCGAGCCGTACGCCGAACTCATCCGCTACTACCGGGAGCGGTGGGAGCACTACGGCCACGACCCGGCATGGGCCGTCGTCGGCGCGGGAACGGCCGGCTACTACGCGGCCCGCACCTCACAGGAAGCGATCGCCGCATACCGGCCGGTGTTCGAGGGCTATCTCGCGTTCCAGAAACGCCTGGGCGTCGAGCCGGTGTTCACCACCCTGGAGGACTTCGTCGAACGCAGCTCGGCGCTGATCGGCAGCCCGCAGCAAGTGATCGACAAAGTGCACCGCTACCACGAGCAGTTCGGACACAGCGTGCTCCACCTGCACGCCGACGCGGGCGGGCTCACCCACGCCCAGCACCGGGCCTCGCTCGAACTCTTCCAGTCCGACATCGCCCCCGTTCTGCGACGCGACATCCCCGACCCGCCGTTCCCCTGGACTCCGGTCCTTGCCGAGCCCGAGCCCGAGCCCGAGCCCGAGCCCGCGTCCACACCCGCATCCGGGCCCACTGACCGCTGAGGAGCAACACCAGATCATGTCCGGCATCCGTCTCGGAGTCCTCGATCTCGTCCCCATCTCGTCCGGCTCCACCGCTGCAGAGGCGCTGCGCAACACCATCGATCTGGCCCAGCAGACCGAGCGGTTCGGCTACACCCGTTACTGGTTCGCCGAGCACCACCTCAACCCGGGCGTGGCCGGGACCTCTCCCGCCGTCGTGCTGGCCCTGACCGCCTCCGCGACCTCCACGATCAGGATCGGCTCCCGGGCCGTACAGCTCGGTCACCGCACCGCCCTGTCCACCGTCGAGGAGTTCGGACTGATCGACGCCCTGCACCCCGGGCGACTCGACCTGGGCCTCGGCCGCTCGGGCGGACGTGCCCCCGGACAGACGGCAGGGCCCCGGCCGACCACGACCCCCGTCGTCGACGGGCGCGCCCCCAACGGTCTGAAGATCCCGCCACGGTTCTCTCCTGAACACCTGATCGGTTCGCCGCGTTTCCTGCTCCAGCAGCAACTGTTGCACCAGCCGGGCGCGCGCCCCCAGGACTACGGCGAGCAGGTCGACGACACACTCGCGCTCCTACGCCGTGCGGCAGTCCCGCCCGTGTGCCTCCCCCCGGCCGTCCCGGGTAGGCACGCAAAGTCCCGCCAGCCCGGTCTACGACACCTTCCCGGGCGGCCGTCGACACCGTCGAAGTGCTGACGCACAGGAAGCAGATCGACTGCGCCTCCCATCCATCACCACCGCGGCACCCTGCTCCCGCTCGGTAGTAGGAAACCCTTTGACGAGGCGCCGGTGCGAGATGGCGATACGGGGCGCACGTTCGAACGACCGGAGGCTGAAGTGGCAGGGTCGGCGGAACTGTACGGGCTGGCCGTCGGTCTGATGATCGCGGTGGTGACTGCGCCCGTGGGGGTCTCGGGTGCGGTGTTCCTTCTGCCCGTGCAGCTGAGCGTGTTCGGCGTGCCCAGTCCGGCGGTCACCCCCACCAACCTGTTGTTCAACGTGGTGGCCGGGCCTGGCGCCCTGCTGCGCTATCGCCGAGCGGGCCTGCTGAACAGCCCGCTGACCCGCCGCTTGGTGATCGGCACCCTGCCCGGCGTTGTCATCGGAGCAGTGGTAAGGGCCTTCGCCGTCCCCGGCCCCACCGCCTTCCGCCCACTCGTCGCCGGATTGCTGATGCCACTGGGCCTATGGCTGATCGCCCGCACCCTCCGGCCCGCCCCGCCCGCCCCGGCGGCGGAGCCCTCCCCCCGCACCATCACCGGCCTGGCCCTGGCCGTCGGCATCGTCGGAGGGATCTACGGAATCGGCGGCGGCTCCATCCTCGGCCCCGTCCTGGTCGGCCGGGGCATGCCCGTGAGCCAGGTCGCCCCGGCAGCCCTCGCCTCCACCTTCGCCACCTCCGTGGCCGGGGCCGCGACCTTCGCACTGCTGTCCCTGACCGGCTCCGGGGACGTCGCCCCCGACTGGTACCTCGGGCTGGCCTGCGGCTTGGGCGGGCTGATTGGTGGATACCTTGGGGCACACCTGCAGCCCCGTCTACCCGAGACCGCCCTGCGCCTGCTGCTCGGCACCCTTGCCGCAGCCTTCGGGGCCCTCTACGCCGTTCAGTCCGTGCGATGACGCAACAGATCCCGGCTCCTGAATCCGGAAGGGAGCCGACGTGAACACGTCTGCGGAGTCATCCCCGAAAGGGCGGGGCGATCAAGCGTCCTGCTTGTCCAGAATTCTCTTCGCTCCTCCACGCATTCTTGAGTGGCTCTTGGGCTCGTGTGGAGTCATGTATCTGCTTGACGTCAATTCACAGCGGCTCGGAGTGCGCGTGCCGACTGTGGTGTTTGCTGCTGCGTGTACTGTCACCGCGGCCCTCGCCTTCACCGCCACCGCGTGTGGCGACTCCTCCACGGAGGACACGTCGCCACGGCCGTGATCAAGGAGCTGGCACAGAGGGGCCGGAAGCAGGGGCGGGACGAGCCGGATGGGACGACCCAGTCCATCGTCCTGGAGACCCTGAAGGTGCTCGCCGCTCTGGGCCGTATCCACCTCGGAGCGTTGACGGCCAAGCGCCTGGGACGCCTCCTTTTGGACGAGTCAGGGCTGAGCGCGCGGCCCGTGTGCGCCGTCGAGCGCTCTGACACGTACATCCGGTGTCGGCCGGTCGATCGCCGACCGGGTCCCGGGCAGCCGCCGCGACGTGGCACTCGCCTGAGCAGCAGCGTGCGACCAGGCCGAGAAGGGCCGTCCGGCCGTACATCTGAGCCTTGCCGACGACCAGGTGCGGCGCGACCGGGAAGCGGCGGGGGCCGAACGCGAACGACGGCTCAGGGAACTCGGAAGCGAGGTGGACCAACGCCGTACCGCGACCAAGGCGCAAGTCGGCACAGCGGTCGGTACCTCACGGACCGCGGTGATCCTTTTGCCTGTCCCAGCACACCGCCTCCCGCGACGGGACAGTCAGTCCCGCCTGTGCCCCCGGCGACCTCGCATTCCTGCCCTGCCGCCGGGTCGGACACGGTGAAGCGGGCGGACAGCGGGGCGGTCTCCAGCGCCTGCACCTGCCACCCCAGCGCTTCGAGACCGCTACGGAGCGCGGCCGCGATATCGGCCATGGGCGCCGGGTTCGCCGTGGCGACATCGAGGTCCTGGCTGGTGCGGTTCACGAGGCGGTGCGCCCGCACGGCATACCCGCCGGTGAGAACCAGGGGATACGGGGAGCCGAGCGCGATCACATCCGCCAAGAGCCGCGTGTGCTGCTCCGGCATGTCCGTCACGCGGCTACTCAAGTGCCCGTCATTGAGTACCAGGAAGAAGAGGCTCAGCACTGAGCCCGGGCAGCCGCCTCAGGCTGCATGGTCGCTCCGCTCAACGAGAGGCACGTCGGGGCTGTCGATGTCGGCCTCGGGAAGCCCGAGGTGGGCCCGAACGGCCGCGTTGTCGCCCGTGGCGTCGGCGAGCCGGGCGGCGGCCTCGAAGGCCCGTGCCCGGATGCGTTCGATCTCCTGCTGCGCGTCCTCGATGGGGTGCCCAGGCGTCTTGATCCTCTCTCGAGCCCGGCCGCTGGATCGCGCGTAGATTGGAAGTGCAGGCAATGGCGCTCACAGGCCACGGAGAGCGCGTGATGACAGCGGACATTGATTTCACGGCGTTCTTCGACGCCACACCAAGCCCGTACCTCGTGCTGGACACGGACCTGGTGATCCGCTACGTCAACACGGCATACCTGCAGACCACTGGCCGGACCAGAGACCAGTTGATCGGGAAGTACTTCTTCGACGCCCTGCCGGAACGTCTCGGCACCCCCGACCACACACAACAGAACCTGAAGGCGTCACTGCACCTGGTCCTGGACACCGGGAAACCGGACACCTTGGTGCTGCAGCGGTACGACATCCCCGCCCTCGACCAGCCAGGCGGGTTCGAGGAGCGATGGTGGTCCAAGATCCATACCCCGATTCCCGGGCCTGACGGCAAGGTGAAGTGGATCGTCCAACGGGCCGAGGACGTCACCGCCTTCGTCCACTCACGCCTGGCACGCCAGCTCACCGAGGAGTTCACCGAGCGGGAGAAGGGCATGGCAGCCGGGCTGTACGCGCGGGCCGGCGAGCTGCACCGGCTGAACCAGGAACTGAGCCAGGCCCACGCCCGCGAACGGCAGGTCGCCGTCACCCTGCAGGAGGCCATGCTCTCCGTCCCCGACCTGGACCACCACACCGACAACATCGCCGTGCGCTACCTGCCGGCGACCACATCACTGAACGTGTGCGGCGACTGGTACGACGTCGTTGACCTGGCACCCGACCGCTACGCCGCGGCGGTCGGAGACGTTGTCGGCCACGGCCTGCACGCCGCCGCCGTCATGGGCATGCTCCGCAGCGCCCTGAGCGCAGTCATCCGTGCCATTCCCAGTCCCGCCCAGGCCCTGGAAGTCCTCGGTCTGTACGCCCGCTCCCTGGACGGCGCGACGGCCGCAACCGCGGTCAAGGTCCTCATCGACACCCGCAGCAGACTGATCATTTACAGCAGCGCCGGACACCCGCCGCCCGTCCTGCTCCACTCCGACGGGACGTGTGAGCTGCTGGACCAGGCGACCGATCCGCCGCTCGGCGCCCGTCTCCACCATGTCCCCCGCCCCCAGGCCGGCCTGCCCTATACCCGTGGGGACACCCTTGTGATGTACACCGACGGCCTCATCGAGCGCCGCGACGAGGACATCGACGCCAGCCTGGCACGCTTGACCGCAGCCCTGGCCCAGGGCAGCACCCTCACCCCTGACCAGCTGGCCGACGCGCTACTGGCCCGCCTCGACGTCGCGGAGGGCGCCGCCGACGACATTGCCCTCGTCGTCATCCGCCTATAACCTGCGCGGCCTCTCGACAGCTCATGGCATGCGGCGGATTCGTTTAACCTCGCCGTTTCGGTTGGGCTGAGGCGGCTGCGTTGATCATCAACTGTTGGGTGGTCGAGGCGATTCTGTTGCCTGGGCATGGTGGAGTCCCGGCGCAATGGTCGGGTTCTCCGGGTCCTTCGGATCGTGGGTGGGCGGGGGGCCGCAGGTCAGTCAACCGGTCGGGGCAGTGCGGCAAGGCGGTGGAAAGCCGTGGCCAGTTCGTGTCTCCAGGGCCAGGTCGCCGAGATCCGCAGGCGGAGGCGGCGTCCACCGCGGGTGAGGCGGGCGGCAACGTGTAGCAGCCGGTGGCGAAGTTTCTTGGGTTCGGTGGCGGCGAGTTCGCCATCCAGCAGGAGGACGCGGGCCCAGGCGAGGAGATCGATCGCCGTGAGGCTGAGTTCAAGCCAGGTGGCGTTGACGTCGAATGGCGGGAGGGGAAGCGGCCGAAGCCAGTGTTCTTGCCGCACCGGATGTGGTCCTCGACGGTGGCGTGTCCGCGGTGGCGGACTGACGGACGGTGATCGCGTAGCCGGGCCCGGCGAACACCATGATCTCGCCGGTGTCGACGATCTCGCTGGTCGCGGTGACCTTCTCGTGGTCGACGTAGACGATCGTCTTCAGGACGAGGAACAGCATGTCGCCGTAGCGTTCCAGCTTGGGCCGCTGATGGGCGTGGACGGCGTCCTCGACCGCCAGGGGGTGCAGGCCAAAGACCTCGGCGATCTCCTGCAACTGCTCCGCGGTCGGCTCGTACAGGCCGATCCACGCGAACCGCCCGGCCTCCGGGTCGTCGATCCCTCGCACCGGGCGACCTACCCGCCGGTCACCAGACACAGGTATGGCTCGCCACCCACCACGTGACCCCGGGCTCTGGCGGTTACTGGTACCACCAGCAGCCCCAGACAGGCCTGGCACTCCCGCCTGGGCCCGCACGGAACCCACGACACCGTGCTGCGCTGGCAGCGGTTCACCCTCTGGCTCGCAGGAAGGGCGGGATGCTGGGCCCGCGAGAAATGCAGAAGCACTTGTTCGGCGTCAGCTCGTCAGGGCGCGATTGTACGCCGACATCCGCACCCGACACGGGGTTGGTGAACCACCCACTCGCGAAGCCCGGTCAGGGTCCGGAGGGGCAGGTCCGGAGCGAAAGGAGCGCCAACCCGGCCCCGCGCGGCTGATGAGACTGGGAATTCCAGGCGTCCGAGTACTGGACAGGCCGAGCCGGTCCAGATCTGCGGTACAGCACACTCACGCGCACGGGCGGGCCCTCACGCGGGCTCCGCGATCCTCACCTGCCCCACTTCCTCCACCGCTCAACCAAGTGAGGAACCCGAGTAGCCCTGAGGGAAATCGCTGATCCCCGTCAACGCCAAGGAGCAGCCCATCTCCCCGCCACGATGGGACCACTGCTGATCTGGGCGCTGCGCATACGCCGCGCTCGCCGGCAGAGCCGCTTTCGGTGCCACGGTCGCCTTCGCGCGCTCGGCGATCGGCTGACCTGTCCGAAGGCAGGCAGAACCGCGGGCAAGCCGAGCCACGAGAAGCAGGGCCCCGGGGCACCCTCCACGAGGGCACCCCGGGCAGGCCCGGCCCCATCCGCCACGGAGAGCAGCCCCTCGCCCCAACCTCCTCGGCGTTACCGACCGTCATCACAACCGGCCCTTCACGAACGAGATTGGATCTCGGCGAGCAGGCCGCGGATGCGCGACTCGATCCCGTCGCGGATCGGGCGGACGGCGTCGACGACCTGCCCGGTCGAGTCGACACGAACAGACCCTGGCCGTCAGGGAGCGCAAAGACCTTCAGTACCGCCCGAGCGCACTCCTGACTGGGGAAGCCTCAGCAGCCTGTCATTCCGGGCTGCTGACGCGGATCTTGGACTGGCCGTGCCTGCGCTTCTCCCAGTCGTCCATGAGGCGGGCGCACAGGCCGTGCTTCGCGGCGAGGGCGATCAGTGTCTCCGTGCGGTAGTAGAAGTCCTCGCGCAGCACCTGGTGTTCGGTGCCCACGGTACGGTCGAAGGTGAAGTCGAAGAAGCCGCAGGGCGCCAGCACGCGGCCGACGTGCGCGAAGCATTCGTCGATGACCTCGATGGGCGAGTGCGAGAAGACGCTGTGCGCGTGGACCACGTCGAAGTGGCGGTCCGGGAGGAAGTCCAGCTTCAGGTCCTGGGTGATGGTGAGGTGCGGGAGCTTGCCCTGGAGCCCGTACTTCGTCAGCGTCTCCTTGGCGGACATGAGGATTTCCGGCGAGATGTCGATGCCGTAGTAGTTGCCGGTATCGAGGTATTCGATGAAGCGCCAGCCGGCGCGCAGGTTGCCGCAGCCGACGTCGAGCATGCGGTGCTGCGGCGTCAGCCCGTGCTCCTTGAGGTAGTCGAACTGCATCTTGCCGAGGGCGAGCCAGCGGTCGTGGGTCTGGCTGCCGACAGCGGCCTCGGGGCTGCGGCTGGTATCGGAGGCCATAACGGCGCGGTAGTAGTCGACGTGGTTGGGGTGCTTGAGGCGGAGCCAGCTGTCACGTGCGGTGCGCTTCACGTACGGGGCGATACGGGCTGGATTGCACATTGCGTAACTGACTTTGTGGGTGAGGCTGGTGCGGTTCGCGGTGAGATTCTTCTTGGTGGCCATGGATACCTCCGTCATCGGCCGTGTACGAGCAAAGGAAGAAAGGAATAAGCCCTTTGAATGTCTCTGGTGGAAGCCACTCGCGCGCTGCGGTGTGGCGCACCAAAGCGGTAACGCCGTTTTGATGAACGGCATCCCGAGGCCACGTTCCGCTCCGGGCGCGTAGTGTTGAGTGATGCTGATCATTTAGCAGCATCCGCGCCGTTGACCTGCAACGATGCTGCCACTGGCAGGCTCTGGAAGACCGTAAAGTCAGCGGCATTGTGCCTAGCCCGGCACCGGCAGAGACTGGCAACACAGGCGGGGGACGGGGCCGGGACGATCTCAGGGTTTGTACACCTTGCCCGGTTCCGGGACAGCCGGAGCGAGAAGCTGGGACACGGTCACAAACGTGTAGCTGCGCGCCTTGAGCTCCGTGATGATGCCCGGCACGGCCGGCACGGTTCCGTCGTAGATGTCGTGCAGCAGGATGATGCCGTCGCGGTCTGCGGCGTCGAGGATCCTACGTGTGATGAGGGCCGAGTCAGTCGTGGAGTAATCCTTCGCGGTGGCGCTCCACAGTACCTGCGCGAGCCCCAGCTCCCGGCTGATGCGCGAGACTTCCTCGTTCGTATGCCCTTGAGGGGGGCGCATCAGGGAGGGCGTGCGTCCGGTGAGCCTTTCGATGGCGTTCTGGGTCCGGGACAGTTCCGTGCGTATGCCGTCCGCGTCCAGGTCGGTGAGGATTCTGTGCGACCACGTGTGGTTGGCGACCTCGTGGCCTTCGGCTGCGATCCGCTGCGCGGTGTCCGGGTAGCGGTCGACGTGTTTCTTCCCGAGCAGGAAGAAGGTCGCGGGCACCTCTTCTCTCTTCAGCAGGTTCAGCAGGCGGGGAGTGTCCTTGCCGGGGCCCGCGTCGAACGTCAGGGCGATACATCGTGTGTTGCGGCAGTCGACCGGGCCGGTCGCGGTCCTGCCCTGGGACACCGCCGCGTTCCGGGCCTCGCTCGGAGAAATGCGCTCCGGCCAGAGGCTGGTGATGCCCAGGGAGACCAGCACGAGGCCGGCCGCAGCGGCGCTCAGCCAGATGGCTCTCCGCTTCCGCGATCCGCTGCGGGGGTTCTCGGGCCGGTCGCCCGACTCATCCCGGGACCTGTTCGCAGGCATGGAAGATCTCACTCTCATCAAGGGAAAGGCGTGGAAGGAGAGGGGACGCGCGATCGGTGGGAGCTCGTCAGGAGGCTGCGGCGGTGGAAGCCTGGCGGGAGATCCGAACGAGTGCGCTGTGCACGGCCTCGACGCTATGCATGCCGGCCGGGCAGGCCATCGGGAGAAGGATCAGGCGGCTGTAGCCGGAAGTCGTATCTCGCTCCGGGCCGGCACCTACCAAAGTTTGATTCCGCGTCCCGACCCGCACTGAACGGAACCGGCTCGCATAGCGTGTGGGGAATGCGTCCCCCACTCCGTTCGAGAGCTCTCGACCTGCTGGTCGTCCTGTTGGCTGCTGGTCTGTCCCTCGCATTGATCTCTGCGACGGGCGACGGTCCGGCGCTGATTCCGCAGTTCTCGTTCTGGCCGCTGCTGTACACACTGCGGCTCATCGGACTGTCCGAGCCCTGGATGATCTGCGTCCTCGCCTGCGGGACGCTGTGGTGGCGGCGCCGATGCCCGACGGCGCTGGCGGTCGGGCTGACCGCTGCCGGTCTGGTCCTGCCCCTGGTAATTCCGGCGACGGTGGCTGTGTTCTCCGTAGCCGTGTACCGGCCCCTGCGGACGACGGTGTGGGCGTCTGGGGTGGCCGTCGCCCCCGTACCCCTGTACTACGGCCTGCGGGCGCACTATTCCCTGACGGTCGAGTCCCTGGTTCCCGGGCTGGCCGGACTGGCACTCGTCGCCGTCGCGGTGGGCTGGGGGCTGTTCGTGCGGTCCCTGCACGAGCGTGCGGAACGCGCCGAGGCGGAGGCGGCTCTGCGGGCCGAGCAGGCGCAAAGGGCGGTGCGGGAGGAGATCGCCCGGGAGATGCACGATGTGCTGGCGCACCGGCTGTCGCTGCTGAGCGTGCATGCCGGGGCGCTGGAGTTCAACCCAGGCGCCCCCGCCGACCAGGTCGAGCACGCCGCGGGGGTGATCCGGGAGAGCGCGCACCGGGCTCTCCAGGAGCTGCGGACCGTCATTGGTGTCCTAAGGGCGCCCACACTCGAGGAGTACGGCGCAACCGGTCCCACGCCTTCGCTCGGGGATCTCGAGCGGTTGGTGCGGGAGTCCCGTGAGGCGGGAATGCGTGTCCGGGCCGATGAGCTGATCCTGGAGCCTGACTCCGTCCCCGCGCTGACCGGTCGTACGGTCTACCGGATCGCCCAGGAAGGTCTGACCAACGCCCGCAAGCACGCCCCCGGAGCAGTGGTTCGGATCGCGGTCACCGGCAGTCCGTTGGAGGGGCTCACGGTCGAACTCCGTAACCGCGCCCCGCAGAACAATCCGCGGGCCGTGATTCCGGGGAGCGGTCAGGGGCTGATCGGCCTGGCGGAGCGTGCCGCGCTGGCCGGCGGCCGGCTGGAGCACGGCCGCACCGGCGGCGACTACCACCTGCGGGCCTGGCTACCGTGGGCCGCATGATTCGCCTGCTGCTCGTCGACGACGATCCCCTGGTCCGATCCGGTCTGCGTCTGCTCTTCGCCGGTGCTCCCGACATCTCTGTCGTCGCCGAGGCAGCCGACGGCAGCGAGGTCATGTCACTGGTTCGCGAGCTGGCCCCCGACCTCGTGCTGATGGACATCCGCATGCCGACCATGGACGGGCTCGCCGCCACACAGATGCTGCGCAGCCGCACGCCCTCGCCGGAGATCGTGATGCTGACGACCTTCCACTCCGACGACAACGTCCTACGGGCCCTGCGCGCCGGGGCGGCCGGATTCCTGCTCAAGGACACCCCACCACGCGAGATCGTCGAAGCCGTGCGCAGGGTCGCAGCGGGGGACCCTGTGCTCTCCCCCACAGTGATCCAGCAGCTGATCACGGCGGTGACCGCAGACACGGGCGTCAAACGGCAGTCGGCCCGCGCGCGTCTCGCCCTCCTCGGGGTCCGTGAGCGTCAGGTGGCCGCAGAAGTCGCGGAGGGGCGAGCCAACGCCGAGATCGCCGCCGAGCTGTTCATCAGCATCGCAACGGTGAAGGCGCACGTCTCCAGCATCCTCACAAAGCTCGACCTCAACAACCGGGTCCAGATCGCGATCCTCATACACGACGCGGAGCTTTGACCCCGATCCTGCGACCCGCCACTTGCGCCCCGCTGTTCGGGATCTCGAGAGGGACGGCCGACCGGCCAGCTCTGAGCCCCCACTACAGAACGTCATGAACCTACGGACCTGAGTCCCACAATTGCTCACATTGAGCCGACACTGCGAGTGCGCCTTGAGCACGGACTCGTACGTTTCCGCAGGAACCAGTGCGCACCGAATCGCGGAACCGGCGGATCGTGGGGTCGTCGTCGGCCACGGCCGGGATGTTCTCCAGGACCTTGGCGTAGCCCGGCCACTGGCCGTTGGGCTTGAGCCAGCCGGAGTTCGCGAAGGCCAGGCCGCGGATGAGGGTGTCCCACGCGTTGGCAGCCAGGGCCTGGGCTCCGCTGAACATGCCGTGCTCAGCCATGCGCACGCACTCTTCGAGCAGTGCCTTCTGCTCATAGAACTGTGTGTCGGTGACGGCTGCGAGAGCTGCCTCGCAGGAGGTGAGGATGGCCGGGCGGCAGTCGTCGATGACCTGCGCACGGGAGGCTGCGTCATCCGCGTCGGCAACCATGACGGCAGCATCGAGACCGTCAGCGCCGAACAACTCGCCCGGCTGTACCCCGACCGGGACGAAGACCAACAGCCGGCCCGGCCCTGCTCCCGCTGCGGCACCGACCTCCTCCTGCACTGGTACGGCCCGCTGATGACCGGCATCTGGATGGAACTCTGCCCGGCCTGCGACACCCGCCGTCTCGCCGCCCGCGCGTTCATCCAGTGGTACCGAGACCCAGACCGCGATCCGAAGGCGCTGCCGAAGCTCTTCGAGGACTGGGACGAGACCATGCACGCCCACGGCTGGCCCCGCGCCCCGCAGCCCGAAGCACCACCCAGCCCACCCAGCCCACCTGACCCTCGTACCGCGCGGGCAAGGCTGAGGCAGGTCCGGACACAGCACGGCCCCCGGGGATCAGCCATGACATCCCCGGGGTCCGCCGCATGCTCCAACGTCAACGAAATGCGGGCCGCGTAGGTGTCGTCAACGGGGCGTTCGCCCAAGCGATTCAGGCCCTGGTCGTCTACGAAGCCCAGGCCCTGCGCGAGGTGCTTCCCGCCATGGCGCAGGAAGAGGACACACGGGTTGGTGCCGAGTTCCCCAAGTCCCCAGCCGCAGGTCCCCGGTTGGCGGATCTCGCGGGCACCGGGACCCTAGAACATCCACATGTCCAGATCGCACATGCCGTCGTCGCTGATTCCGATCGCCGACGCGTGAGCGTCCTCGTGCCCGGCTCCAACTCGCAGCGCACAGTGGAGCGAACCTCCGGGGTGAGCATCTCGTCGAAGCAGACCCCGAAGCGTTGAGTTGATCGCCCGAGTGCCGTCTGAGGTGCACTCGGATATCCACGACCTCGCACGCCGGGAGAGGGCTTCGGTGCGGGTGAACTGGAGCGGCGATCCGGAAGTCGCGGCATGGGGGGGGTATCCATGGGTGCGGCGCTGGAGCTGGGCTTGTCGCCCGAGGTTGAGGGGTACTGGCAGCGCCAGGACACGATGATTACCGATGCTCTGTTCGTCAGCGCCGAGCTGGCCGATGACCCTTATGGGGCCAAGCCGGTCCTTCAGTGGCGAGATGTCCGCGAGGAAGAGCCGAATGCCGGGATATGGCCGATGAAGGCCGAACAGGACCGGCTCCGTTTGGGCTGGACACCTCTGGAGAGCATCGGTCCGCTCCGGTTCGGCATGAACCCGCAGCAGGTTGCGGCCACGCTGAACGAAGTACCAGCTGCCCGTCACGGCCGGTACCCCTTTGGACAGTCATGGGAAGGCATCGGAGCGTGGATGCTGCCTCGCTGATTACCGAGTCGCCGGCTCTGGTGGCCCGTACGTACATGTTGAGACCGTCCGGCCCCAGATCTCCGCCGCAGCCGAAGACCAGGCCCGTCTCGTGCTCTTCGGTGTGCTGGATCAGGGCCGCGTCAACAGCGGAGACAGGCATGCCGATCAGCCGGATGCCCTCGTACTCGACCTGTGGCCGGTGCGGCCGTGCACGGTGACGGCGCCCAGGGTGGGCGGCGTGCTGAAGCCGCAGGAGTAGTGGGCGGTCACGCCGGCGGCATCGAACCGCTCCTGGTGCCCGGTTCTGCAAAGCGGAGTGGGAAGACCACGGCTGACACACAAGATGGCTCGATCACAGACCGAGCCAAATATCACCCAGCGTGGCCGCGTCACAGAACTTGAGCCAGAACCCGAGTTCGGGCAGCTCCGGGCCTTCTTCGCGGGCCGAGTGCGGCGGGGTCTCAGCGCCAGTCGTCGATCACGTACGCGTCGGGGTGGCTGTAGCCGGGTTCGTTGGGCCTGTGCATGGCCACGCCCTGCAACCAGGTGCGGAAACCGCGGTCGACCATTCGCCGGTAGGCATCCTGGCGGGCCAGGTTCATTCCGGCGTCCAGTTGCCCCAGGCCGCGCTCGGCGGCGAGCCGCTCGCACGCGGTGAGAAGTTGTTCGAACCGGTCGGCCGCCTCCCGGCCAGGGCGCACAGCGCCGAATTTGACGAAGCACACGTCCTCTCCGGCCTCCGACCCGGCTCCGCAGTGGCAGACGGCCAGGCCATCGAGCTCGGAGCCGGCCCCCTGGAGCAGGATGGTGTCACCGAGTCCCTGCGCGTGCGTGGCCACGATCTCGCGTTCCACGCTCAGACCCTCGAACACGGAACCGGTCAGTGTGCGACAGAGGCTGAGGGCGTCGAGCCGCTCGGCGGCGGGAAGCTCGCCGTACAGCACTCGGCCGGGGACCGCAGCACTGCCTGCGACCTGCTTCTTCATGATGGCTGTGAGGAATCGGGGCCAGAAACCGTACCGGCGGTAGAGCTCAAGGTGCTTCGGACTGTGCGAGAAGGTGAACAGGCCCAGGTGGCGGTTCTCCCAGGTGTCGAAGCAGTCCATGACCGGCTTCATGAGGCGCCTGCCGATGCCCTGGTCCCACAGGTCCGGACGTACGGTCAGCGGGCCGAAGTACCCGACGCTGCCCCAGTTGACGGCGAAGTTCGATGCAACGACTTCGCCATCGACCGTCGCTACGAAGGCCGCCTGTGGATCGGCCGTCCATCGAGTGCGGACGTAGTCGGCGGTCCCGAAAAACGTCTTCGGCTCGGGAGCCCCGAGGAACGTCCCGAAGGCGACCCTGAAGATCTCGTCGGCCCGATCCAGGTCCGCCTCACCCAGCGGGCGGACCGACACTGGGCCCGTGCCACTCTTGTGCTCCCCTGCCGGTGGCATCATCGCTCTCTCCTTCCCGACCCCCCTGTTTCATCGCACCACGGACGTGCGCCGCAGGCGAGGCGAAAGGCCCACCGATACCCAGGGACCGAGGACCCGGCCGGTCTGCCTTGCCTGTCCCCCGCCCGGGACGGGGAGTCAGTCGACGGGTGCTGTCCACTCTTGGGTCGGCACACATTCCGCGAACGATCCCGATTCCGGCTCCATCGGGCCCGTGCGGTCTTCGATCCGCGCTGGTAGCGCGCCTCGCTCCTCACTTGACGCACGGGCCAGGAAGATCGTTCACGGAATGTGTGCCAGAACCCACAACTCGTGAATAAGGCCAGCGGATCCAGGTTGGGCGGGGCCGGGTCGGATGGTCCGGGCACGGACGGGCCTGCCGCCGGGCGTCGCGGCGGCGAACGGGGTGAGAGTTCACCGATCCGTTCTCTGGGTCGGCCGCGACCGACGGCGGCGTGGTGCTGCGGTCCTGAGATGGGGCCGTCGGCACGGGTCGGGCAGTGGTGGACCGGTCGAGGGCTTAACCCATTCTGTGCTCGTCTCCTCGGTCGGGTCGCCAGACGAAGCGACCAGATGCCGCCTGGCAGTGAGCTCGATGGCGCCGGTCGCCTCGCCGGATCTTCCCCCTTTTCCCGAGCGCGGCAAACATCGCCGGCATCCAAGGGCGGGCTCGCCATAAGGCAGGCGGGCATCGGGAGCGCAATTAGCGATATACGGAACGGCGGAATGCATGATACGCCATACGGGCAGCCGTCATGGATTCGTAGGGCCATGGCTTACCAAGTAAGTCAAGACTTATCTTTAGGGAACTTTGACCGTATGGTGTGGCTCGAATCGAAGGAGCCCCCTGTTGTCGAAAATGAATGATCCCGCTGTGCGTGCGGTTGAATCGGAGCGGGATTATGTGTCCTCCTTATATGAGTTGCTCACCGAGCGGCTTTCCGAGGCGCGAGTACACCGAGCGAGTGTGCTGAAGGCCCCGGCGGAAAGCGCCGGTGAGGCATACGAGAGAGAAATCGCCGCCGAGCGTCTGGCCAAGGAAATCGGCCGGCTGGAGGGCGCCGAAAAGGGGCTGGTCTTCGGGCGCATCGACTGGACGGATGGCACGGCCCTGCGCATCGGGCGGATCGGACTGCATACGGAGGAGGATGACCTGCCTCTGCTCGTGGACTGGCGCGCGAACGCGGCGCGGCCCTTCTACGAGGCGACACCGGTCCACCCGATGGACCTGCGGCGGCGCCGGCACCTGCGCCTCGAGGAGCGCACGGTCATCTCGGTGAGCGACGAACTGCTGGACGGGACCACCCCGACCGACGAGGACGTCGTGGGGGACGGCCCGTTGACCGAGGCTCTGTCGGCACGGCGTACGGGCAGGATGCACGCGGCCGTCGCGACGCTGCAGGCCGAGCAGGACGAGATCGTCCGCTCCGCCCACCGCGGGGTGACCGCGGTGCAGGGCGGGCCCGGCACCGGCAAGACGGTGGTCGCCCTGCACCGGGCGGCCTATGTCCTGTACGCGTTCCCGCGCGCCGCGGAGGAGGGTGTCCTGGTGGTGGGCCCGAACGCCCGGTTCCTCGACTACATCTCCCAGGTGCTTCCCTCGCTCGGAGAGAACGACGTCGTTCTGGCGACCTGCCGGGAACTGGCCGGAGTGTCCACGGACACGGTGGACCCGTTCGATACGGCGCGTCTCAAGGGCAGCTCCGACCTCGCCGACGCCTTGGCCGGCCTGCTGCGCGTCCACCAAGCCCCCGCCGGTGACTTCACCGTGCGGGTCGGACAGGAACTGGTTCACCTGTCCGGCGAGGAAGTCGCCACGGCACGCGACGCCGCCGTGGCAGCCGCACCGGGGCACAATCCCGCGCGCCAGGTGTTCAGGGAGCTCTTGGTCGACGCCGTCACCGACGCGATGCAACGAGACATGGGCGACCTCCTGGAGCAGATCGACGCCGATGCCGCCAGGATGACGGGCATGGACCTCGACCGGTTCACGGGAGCCGCCCAGCGCCGTGCCGAAGGTGCGGCCGACTCGGGTCCGGTCCACGAGCTGGACCTGGACGCCATCCGAGCCGATCTCCTCGACGACGCCGACGTCGACCGAGCGGTCGAGGTGTTGTGGCCGCGGCTGGTACCCGGTGACCTCGTGAAGGCGCTCCTGACGAACGCCGGCGCTCTCGCCGAGCGCCTGCCCCGCCTGACCGCGCAGGAGCGGTCCCTTCTGCTGCGTGGTCCGGACGACCCGTGGACCGATGCCGATGTGCCGTTGCTGGACGAGGCGGCGAGCCTGGTCGACGGCCCCCCCGAGCAGACGTACGGGCACGTCGTCGTCGACGAGGCGCAGGAACTGACCGCCATGCAGTGGCGGATGATCGTCCGCCGCTGCCCGGCAAGGGCGATGACGCTGGTGGGTGACTTCGCCCAGGCAGGCCCGGTCGCGACAGCACGCGACTGGAAGGAAGCACTGAGCTCCCACGTCGGACCGCGGTTCAAACTGCACAACCTGACCGTCAGCTACCGCACCACGCAGGAGATCCTGGAGAGCGTCCGGGACCTGCTCACGCGGATCGCCCCGGACCAGAAGCCCACACGGTCACTGCGAAGCGGTGAGAGCCCTCGCACCGTGACCACACCTCCGGACGGGTTGGTCACCGCCGTCGTTCAGGAACTCCGCGCCCAGAGCACCGCGCACCCGGGCGAGCTTCTGGGAGTGATCTGCGCGGACACCAGGGTGAGCGAGCTGACGGCCCAAGGCATCGCTCACCACGCACGCATAGTGCCGGCGTCCGAAGCACGCGGCCTGGAATTCGACGGGGTCGTCGTCATGAACCCCGAGGAAATCATCACGGCCCGCCCCGGTGGGGAAAGGGACTTGTACGTAGCCCTGACCCGGGCCACCAAGCGCCTCTGCACAATCACCGTCCAGCCCGCCTGACGACTCGGCGCCCGCGTCGTCGCCGCGGGCGCACCCGGCGCGGTACAGACACCGGCCCGCGCGCACGGGGCTGCTCGCCGCCTCACCGCTCGTGGCCGCACCCGGCATCACGCGGCCTGGTCCAAGCCGACGACGTTCAGATCCCCTTCGCGCAGCAGGGCGAAGTCGACGTCGAGCTTCGGGTCGTACGAGTAGGGTTCGATGCCGAGTTCGTGCGTGCCCGCCTCGCCGAACAGGGCGTCGATGTGCACGTACTCGGTGGTCTTGCTGGGCCGGTAGAAGGTCAGGCCCTTCCAGTTCCTGATCCTGGGCATGAGGTCGAAGCCCAGCAGGTGTGCCAGGGTGAAGACAGGCAGTGACTGGCCCTGGGTGTCCGCATGCACGGTGGTGGGCTTGACCTCGGAGGCCTTCTTGAGCATGCCCTCGATGATGTAGACGGCCTCCCATACCCCGCACGGGATGAAGTGTGTGAACAGCGCGATGTAGGTGTCCGAGATGTGGTGGTAGGCGATGCCGCCCGGCTTGCCGTGCCGCACCGAGGTCTCGGCGAGCAGGTTGTTGAGGTAGGTGTCCATGTGGGTGCCGTCCGCCGCCACGGCGGTGCCGTCGCCCCATGCCTGGGAGATGTCGAGGCGGGCGTGCGCGTTGACCAGGTCGGCGACGGCCTCGTTCAGCAGCGCGATGGAGAAGTGCCGGTTCGCCACGTACGACAGCTCATGCCCGGACACCCCGGGGATGTGCTTGGCCGCCTCGTACGGGCCCATGTTGGTGCCCTTGACGAAGGTGGTGAGCACGTAGCTGCCGAACGGATCGTCAAGTTTCGGGTCGTTGCCCGAGGGTGGGCCGACGCGTCGCCACCATTCCACCCAGTACGCGGTGCGGGCCACGATCCCCATCAGGGTGCGCTCCGGCATCCGGGCCTTGACCTCCTGCTCCAGCCGCTTCACGGAGGGCCGCTGCCCCTCGGAGCGGTGTGCCTTGAGTGAGGGGATGCCGGTTTCCGGGTCGATGACCAGGCCCTCGTTGTCGGGATACCCGGCGTCCGCCGCCGCGGCGGACCGCAGGTTGTCCTCCAGCTGCCGGCGGAAGGACGCGGCATCGAAGCCGCCGGTCTCGCCCTTCTCGCACAGCCCGATTTCCACCAGGTAGTCGGCGAGCTTGTCCTGCACGTCCTCCCACGCGAGCAACTGCTCGGACCAGTCCGCGTACTCCTCCGAGCCGACCACCGCGACGTCCCCGGTGCGCAGCTCCTCGGCGAGGTGGGTGAAGACCATCGCCTCGAAGTGCTTGCGGACGAACCGCCCCGGCCGTGTCTTGTCGAGCACGGCCTTGCGCCAGTTCTGCGTGGCGAAGGATATGTCGACCGTCTTGCCGTCCTCGCCGAGCGCGCTGATGTACTCGCCGCGGGCGCTCTCGTGCCGCATCGCGTGCGCGAGCGCGGACCGCACCCGTCCGTCCTCGGATGTCGCGGTGAACTTCAGCTTCTCCGCGAGGTCGAACATCACCGACCGGTCCCGGCCGAGCTGCCCGTACAGCAGTACCTCCCAGAAGTTGCCGTGATGCGCGGAGACCTTCTCGATCTGCTCGTATTGCCCGGCGAACCCACCGAAGCCCTCCACCGCCTTGGTGACCGCTCCCAGGCCCCCGGCCTGCACCAGCTGGGCCTGCACCAGGGTGAGCACGGCCAGGGAGACGTCCCCGCCCAGCCGGCGGGCGAGCTCCTCCACCGGTGCCGCCTCGTCCAGCCCGTCCAGGGCCTTGACCGCGTCGGCGGTCATCCCCGCCGCCCGCTCAAGCGCCGCCTGGGCCGGGCCGTCGGCGTCGATGTTCTTGAGCACGGTGCGGTAGTTCCCGATCGTGCTGGGACACCTCGGGCAGTGATCCAGCAATAGGAGATCTCAGCCGTGGCCTTGCCGTGGACTGGGACTCGTACGTCACTTCGGCGGTTGGCACTCGCCGGACCGGCGGACGTTTGGTTCCACGCAGGGCACCCCGTCCAGGGTCTCTTGGCGGCCAGGAATCGACCCACATCTCCAGGATGTCCGCACTCGCCATCGAGGTTGATCTCGACGCCGCGATGCAGGCAGGACGACGATGCCTTCGCGGAGCTTCAGGACGGCTTCGGTCACGACGACGGCGCAGACGCGGCCCAGTAACCGGTAGCACACAAGTCGTCGAGTTCCGCGCTGATGATGCCACGCTGGAGACCCGAACGCGGAACTCCATCAGGGTGTCCCAGAAGAGCCGCGCGACGAATGCTGACGCGGAGAAGGGAGGGTTCAGCGACAGCTGGAAGTCGGAATCCGTGAGGACGGTCGCCCGGTTTGCTGGATTCCCACAGCAGCGCGCCGTCATCGGCGCTGCAACCAGGAGACCATGCCGGAGGGCTGTGGGTGGAGCAAGCTCGAAGTCCTCGAGGACGACCTGCCCGCGCGTCGTCCGGCTGCTCCGGGGGCGTTGAGGCGGAGCAGCCGGACGACGCCAGGATGATTCATGTGTTCCCCCTGAACGGCGGCGGCCGTGGGCGGGCCGTCGGACGGTCAGCCGTATACGCGCTTCGTCACCGCTTGCCCCGCGGCCGACGCGTCGAGATAGAACTTTTTCATCGCGTCGATATGCCCCACTAGCTGGATGACCATCCAGTCCGGAGCGCCACCCACGACACGCATTTTTCCCTTGTTCTGCTCAAGTAGAGCGTCGGTGTCCACTCCCTGAAGGAACTCGGACGCGACCCGGACCAGCTCGGGTTTCAGTATCAGCAGCACATCGAAAGGGCTCCCCAGGGTCGCCGCGTGCTCCCCACCGAGGACGGGCAGACACTCGGGTCCCGTTGCCGGGAAGTCTTCTCCGGTGAGTAGCACATTGACCTTTTGCCAGTCCTCACCCAGATTACACAGAACCCCGGCCTCCAATTCCTGAAGGAATGTATCGTTCTCCAGAGTCTCCGTGAACCGACTCTCCAGATACTCCGTGCCCTTCACGACCTCATCGGGCCCAACCCGACGCATTCTCAATGACGTACCCACAACGGACTCCTGCCTCGCTGAAACCTTGCCACCCGATCAACAACCGGCCGTAGCATGCCGCCTCGCTGAAATGCCGTCCCATTAGGACGTGTTGGCCGGGCGGCCTTGCAGGCCGCCCGGCCAACTTTCCTACCTTCTTAGAAGGCCATGGCGCCTCCTGCTATCAGCCCTCCGGCCACCGGGAACAGAATCGGGTCGTCGGCGACGCCGATCCCGGTGACATCGTCCGCGGCTGCTACGGCTCCGACTACAATCCCTGCGCCGATCATCAGGGTGCCGGTCAGCCAGCTGGGCCTGGTGGCAGGCTCCTCGGCCGGCTCCGTCTCAGGGAGTTTCTTGGTCTCGATCTTCTTCATCGAATAGGCGATCACGGAGGATGACCTCGCGGACGGCCACGCCGTCACCCATTCCGCCCCCTTCTTCCAGTTCACACCGGACTGTTCAGGGAATGCGAATCCGGCCTTAACGGTGCGGTTGTCCCCATTGCCCTTCAAATGCTTCTGAAGGGCGTCGACCTTGTTCTGGACGTCCTTCTTGCCGCCCGCTTCCGCGGAACCTCCGGCATGCTTGGCGTCCCAGATGTAGACGGGACGGCGATCCTGGACGCCACCCCCGAGGGCCACACCGAAACCGCCGACGGAATCACCAACCTTGCCCGTACCCTGGGCACCACCCTCGGCCCGGCCTGGCGGCGCTGGGCTCCGGTGGTACGAGCAGCTTCCGGGCCGGCGTGTGGGCCCTCACTGTCCTGACCCTGGCGGCCATCGCAGCTCTGCTAGCAGCTGGCCGACGCAGGCACCCAGCGAACTCCCCGGCTCCCTGAGCCGCCGACCCACCGCAACGGCCCCGAGCACAGGGCCATCACCAACCGCTGGGGCACCACCCACTACGGTCGGCTCTCCGGCCTGGTCGGCGCACCCACCCACAGCACCGCCGCCCTAGCCCCCTTCGCCGGCGCCGCACTTGCCGGACCGCTGGGCGGTTACCCAGTGCTCTTCCTCTTCCTCGCCGCACTCTCCATCACCGCAGCAACAACAGCACTCGGAAGCACGCTCCCGCGCGGGCAGCGGCAACCGCGCAGATGGAATCACGCTCCCCGCCAGCTCTGACTGATGGTTCGTTGTACCCGGCATGAGGCGGGGCGATCCGGCGAATGCAGAGTGGGTCCGGCTGGAGCCGCACCTGCCGACGGCAGGGCACGTGGTGGACGGTGGAACGATCACCGGATGGTGATCAACGGGATCCTGTTCCGCGTTGGAACCGGCATACCGTGGCGAGACCTTCCTGAGCGTTCGGCTGTTGGAAGACTGTTTACGAACGGCACCGACGCTGGTCGGCGGACGGCACGTGGGAGCGGATCCTGCGGGCTGTCCAGGCGGACGCCGATCTGTGCGGACGGATTGACTGGAGCTTGGTGAGCGTCGACTCGACGTCCCGCCGGGCCCATCAGCACGCTGCCGGAGCCCGCAAGAAAAGGCCACGTGTCCGAAATGGGACGACGCCCCGGCATCACCGCCCCGACGAAGGGCTTGGGCGATCCCGGGGAGGTGAGGTCGAGGGTCGCGAGAGAGTGGCTGACCACGAAGGAGGAGTCCGGGATCACTGGGCTCTTTCAGGAGATGTAGACGCTTCGGGGGTGGGCAGTTCGCTGGTGCAGGTGCTGCGTCCGAAGGCCCCTGATGCGGTGGCGCGTTGGACGTGTTTGCCGCCGATGGCGAGTGTGCAGCTGGCCTCGCCGCCCTTTTCGCCGAGGGTGATGTTGACGACGGGGGAGGTGCCGAGTGGCACGTTCACCGTCTTCTTCCAGGGCAGTTCGGCGTTCTTTACGACGGTGGCCCGGTCGCCCTTGCCGTCCCCGCGGTAGGAGATGTCGGCCGCGCCGTCGCCGAGTACCTCGTAGGTCACGGCAGCGGTGGGCACCGCGGACTCCTTGTCGGCCTGTTCGTTGCCGGTGTCGAGGATTCCGTAGGTGATGAGTGCGCCGCAGGCGAGCAGCAGTGCCGCGGCGACGGCGATGCCCCGGCGGTCGGGACTCCGGGACATCTTCCCGACGACTTCAGACTCGTCCGGCTGTTCGGGCTGTTCCGGGTCGGTTGGTTCCTGCGTTGTGGGCATGGCCGCGCTTTCGGTCGAAGCGAGTTGCCTGGGTTATACACCATCCGAATCGGCGCCTGCCAGGGTGCGGAAGAAACGGGTGAATTGGGACACTCGTTCCCTTCCGTTTCTCTTCGGGTTTCTCGTCTGGGGAGTCAAATATCCGAATTATGAATTCCCTTGACTGGGGTTCGAGGAATCCGTTAGACAGCGTCCGACCTTGATCGATACGTGACCGGCGAGGCCGCCTTTTCCCATGCGATGGGAGGGTGGTCCGGTCGTCATGCCCGGAGTCGGGGCGGTCGGGTCGGTATTCAGTGCGACCGGCAAGGGGGCCCTCGCCGGCGTGCCGATGAAGGGAATGGCGTGAAAGTCAGATTCGGGCGGGCTGTGGCCTGCCTCGTGGTTTCGGCGGTCGCTTCCACTCTCCTGCCGCAGGTTGCTTATGCGGCTGAGGTTTCGGGTGATGACGGCGAGGGAATTATTGATGCCTTCACGGGCTGGTTCTCCGACGACGAGGGTGACGGGAATAAGCCGGAGGGGGCGTCGACCGGCGGGAATCCTGCGCCGACGAGCCGGGAGAAATTGCCGGCCGGAAAGGCGGCTCCGAAGGCGAAGCGTATTGCCGAGCTGACGGGCAGGCGCACGGCGAACGAACGGTTCTGGCAGCTGTCGGACGGCCGGGTCCAGGCCGAGGTGTCGGTGACACCGACCGGGCAAGTCGTTCAAGGACATCGACCCGACGGTCACCAAGACCGATGCCAAGGGCTTCGCCCTGGCGAACACGACGAACGCGGCGCGTAGTTGGTTCGGTACGGACGCGGACAGGCTGCTGCGGTTCGAGGCCGACGGCCACACGGTGACCCTGGGCCTGGAGGGCGCGGGCAAGCTCGCCCCCGTGGCCAAGGGCAACACCGTGACGTACAAGAACGCGGTGGGCGGCGCAGATCTGTCCTATGTGGTGGGCCCGGGGCGGGTGAAGGAGAACATCGTCCTGGCCCAACGTCCCACCGGCCCGGTGTCGTTCACGTTCACCCTGGACGCCGGGGGTCTGACGCCGAAGGCGGGCAAGGACGGCTCGGTCAAGTTCTACGGCGAGGCACCCAACCCGGTGCTCGTGATCCCCGCCGCGTTCATGACGGACGCGAAGAAGGATGCCGCCGCCCCGTACGGTGCCGGCTACAGCCCTGCTGTCGAGCAAAAGCTCACCAAGGCGGGCAAGGGCTGGAAGCTGACCGTTACACCGGATGCGAAGTGGCTGGCCGCGAAGGAGCGGCAGTACCCGGTCACGGTCGACCCGACGATCACGATCGCGCCGACGCCGACGACCGCCCAGGACGTGATGATCTCCTCGGACGGCCCCGCGTCGAACTACGACGACAACTGGCGTCTGTCGGTCGGAAACACGAGCACGGGCTCCTCGCGTGCCCTGCTGCGCTTCCCCCTCGGCATCGTCCCGGCAGGCACCAAGCTGGACTCGGCCGACCTCAAGCTGTACTACGACCAGACGCACACCGCGGGTGACACCGAGGTGCAGCTGGAGGCGCACCGGGCCACGCAGGCGTGGACCGAGGACGGTGCGACGTGGAACAACGCCAACACCTTCACCGGTGAACTCTCCGGGACTTCCGTCCTCGTGGATGACGGTGACGCCGGGCGTACCGCGGCGGTGGGTGCCTGGCCCGCGTCGGGGAACACCGCGTACACCCAGTACGCCACGAACCTGGACTACCTGTACAACAAGGACTCGGTCGCCGGGGACACCTACACCTGGCAGCC